>NZ_JBSPUE010000003.1:0-412190 GCF_056861455.1 Stenotrophomonas sp. 22LJNL06-5-1 | reverse complement strand
AAAGGGGACGGAGGGGATTAAGTCGTTTATGCATAAACGACTTAATCCCCTCCGTCCCCTTTTTGTCAGCGCAGCTTCGCCAGCGCCTGGCCCAGCTGCACCGGGCTTTCGGCGCCCAGCTGCTGGGCGAACTCGGCCACGCCCGGCGGCAGCAGCACGATCACGGTCGAACCGTAGTTGAAGCGCGCCATCTCGGCGAAGCGCTCCAGCTGGATGCCCTGGCCGCGGTAGTCCTTGCGGGTGATGCGATCGCCGTAGGCCGGGATCTCTTCGCCGCTCCACACGGTTTCCACGCCCGACACCAGCAGCGCACCGACCATCACGCTGACCATCGGCCCGAAGCTGGTGTCGAAGTGGCAGACCAGGCGCTCGTTGCGCGCGAACAGGCGCGGCACCCCGTTCACCGCAGCCGGGCCGACGCTGAACAGGCGCCCCGGCACGTGCACGGTCTCACGCAGGGTGCCGGTCCACGGCATGTGCACGCGGTGGTAATCGCGCGGCGACAGGTACACGGTGGCGTACAGGCCGTCGTTGTACGGCTTGGCATCTTCGTCGCTGCCCAGCAGCTCGGCTGCGGTGAACGACTGGCCCTTGGCCTGGAAAATGCGGCCGGCCTCGATCCTGCCGAGCTGGCTGATGCGGCCGTCGGCCGGCATCACCAGGCTGCGCGGATCGGCATCGGCCACGCGCGCGCCCGGCTTCAGCGCGCGGGTGAAGAACTGGTTGAAGGTCGCATAGCTGCGCGGGTCCGGGTTGGCCGCTTCGTCCAGGTTGACGTTGAACTTGCGGGTGACGGTGTCGATCAGCCAGCGCGACACGCGCGGATCGTCCGAGTACGCCAGCGAGCGCGCCATCGAAGACAGCAGGCGATGGGGCAGGGCGTACGTCAGGGCGGTGGTGAGGCTCATGGGGCGGTTTTCTCGGTCAGCTTCTGCAGGTCGCGGGCAATGGCCGGCGCATTGAACGGGGGGCGCACCAGGCCGGCAAGGCGGCCCTGCGGGTCGAGCACGGCCAGGCTGGCCGAATGCTCGACGGTGTAATCCTCGGGGTTCTCGTCGAAGTGCTTGCCCGGCACCTTCTGGAACACGAAGCCCAGCGAGGTGGCGAAGCGCTCCAGCGAGGGAACGTCGGCGGTGGCGGCCAGGGTGTCCTTGTGGAAGCCGTGCACGTACTCGCCGAGGCGGGTGGCGCTGTCGCGGTCCGGGTCGACCGAGATGAACAGCACGCGCGGGCGCAGGCTGTCGGGCAAGGCTTCCCACTGGTTCTGCGCGCCGGCCAGCTCGGCCAGGGTGGTCGGGCAGACGTCCGGGCAGAAGGTGAAGCCCAGGAACACCAGGGTCCAGTGGCCCTTCAGCTCACCCGGTATCAGGCGGGTGCCGTCGGACTGGGCCAGATTGAAGTCGGGCAGTTCGCGCGGCTGCGGGTACAGGGTGATCGCTTCGGTGGCCGGGGCATTGGCCGGCGGCTTCGGCGCGAACACCTGCTGGGCGGCCAGCAGGCCGAGACCCGCCGCCAGGGCGATCAGCAGGATGATGCCGGCGTTGCGATTGAACATGGGAGCCCCCGCGCGAAGTGGGCTCCATCATACCGGCTGCGGCCCGATCGTTTCTGCCGCAACGGATGCCGCCGCGGGCGCCAGCCCCTATAATCGGGGGCCACTTTGCCCGCAGTACCGCCATGACCGCTGAAACGGCCGCCGAACTCCACACGATCATCGATCTGATCCGCTACGGCACCAGCCGTTTCAACGAAGCCGGACTGACCTTCGGGCACAGCTACGACAACGCGCTGGATGAGGCCACCCAGCTGGTGCTGCACAGCCTGCACCTGCCGCACGATCTGGGCCCGGCCTATGGCCAGGCGCGCCTGCTGCAGGCGGAGAAGCTGCGCGTGCTGGAGCTGTTCCAGCGTCGCATCGACGAACGCATCCCGGCCGCCTACCTGACCGGTGAGGCCTGGTTCGCCGGCCTGAGCTTCAAGAGCGACAAGCGCGCCCTGGTACCGCGCTCGCCGATCGCTGAACTGATCGAGTGCGGCTTCGAGCCATGGCTGGCCGGCCGTGACGTCAGCCGCGCGCTGGACCTGTGCACCGGTTCGGGCTGCATCGCCATCGCTATGGGTCACTACTACCCGAACTGGGAAGTGGACGGTGTCGACCTGAGCGATGATGCGCTGTCGCTGGCCACCGAGAACAAGGAACGCCTGCAGGCGCACAACGTCACCCTGCTCAAGTCGGACCTGTTCAACGGCCTGACCGGCCGCCACTACGACCTGATCGTCACCAACCCCCCGTACGTCACCAACGACGAGACCGATGCCCTGCCGCAGGAATACTCCTACGAGCCGGAGATGGGCCTGCGTGCCGGTGACGATGGCCTGGACCTGGTGCTGAAGATCCTGCGTGACGCCCCGCTGCACCTGAGCGAAGACGGTCTGCTGATCTGTGAAGTGGGCGAGTCCGAACAGCATCTGGTCAAGCTGCTGCCGGAAGTCGACTTCGCCTGGATCGAATTCAAGGTCGGCCAGATGGGCATCTTCGCGGTCGAATGCCGCGAGCTGATCGCGCACAGCGCGCGCATCACCGAACTGGCGGCGCAGCGCCCGTGAGTTCCAATTCGTTCGGCAAGCTGTTCACCGTCACCACGTTCGGCGAGTCGCACGGGCCGGCCATCGGCTGCGTGATCGATGGCTGCCCGCCGGGGCTGGCGCTGGACGCGGCCGAATTCGCCCACGACCTGCAGCGTCGCGCTACCGGCAAGAGCCGGCACACCTCGGCGCGCCGCGAGGCCGATGAGGTCGAGATCCTGTCGGGCGTGTACGAGGGCCTGACCACCGGCACGCCGATCGCCCTGCTGATCCGCAACACCGACCAGCGCAGCAAGGACTACGCGAACATCGGCCAGCAGTTCCGGCCGGGTCATGCCGACTACAGCTACTGGCACAAGTACGGCATCCGCGACCCGCGCGGTGGTGGCCGTTCCTCGGCGCGCGAGACCACCATGCGCGTGGCTGCCGGCGTGGTTGCCAAGAAGTGGTTGGCCGAACGCTTCGGCGTGACCGTGCGCGGCTACCTGTCGCAGCTGGGCGACATCACCCCGGGCGGTTTCGACTGGTCGGCGGTGGAGGACAACCCGTTCTTCTGGCCGCACGCCGCACAGGTGCCCGAGCTGGAGGCGTACATGGATGCGCTGCGCAAGTCCGGTGATTCGGTCGGTGCGCGCGTGGACGTGGTGGCCGACAACGTACCGCCGGGCTGGGGCGAGCCGATCTACGGCAAGCTTGATGGCGAACTGGCCGCCGCGCTGATGAGCATCAACGCGGTGAAGGGCGTGGAGATCGGCGACGGTTTCGCCAGCGCCGCACAGAAGGGCACCGAACATCGCGACCTGCTGACCCCGCAGGGCTTCGCCAGCAACCATGCCGGCGGCATCCTCGGTGGCATTTCCACTGGCCAGCCGGTGGTCGCCTCGATCGCGTTGAAGCCGACTTCCAGCCTGCGCCTGCCGGGCCCGTCGCTGGACACGGCCGGCAATGTGGTCGAGGTGGTCACCACCGGCCGCCATGATCCCTGCGTCGGCATCCGTGCCACCCCGATCGCCGAGGCGATGGTGGCGATGGTGCTGATGGACCAGGCGCTGCGCCATCGCGCGCAGTGCGGCGATGTCGGCACGATCACCCCGCGCATTCCCGGGCAGATCGATGGCTGACACGCGGCCGACCGTGTGGGTGAGCCAGCCGCTGATCGACGCGGCCATCGCACCGCTGCGCGATCGCGTGCAGCTGCGCGGCACCGACACCGTCACCGCCTGGTCGCCTGACCAGATCGCCGAACAGCTGGCCAGCGCCGACGGCGCGATCATCACCCTCAACGAGCGCATCGGCGCGGCCCAGGTGGCCGATGCCACGCAGCTGCAGGTGATCGCCAATGTCGGTGTCGGCTACAACAACCTGGATGTCGACGCGCTCAGCGCGGCCGGCATCCTGGCCAGCAACACGCCGGACGTCCTGACCGAAACCACCGCCGATCTCGGCTTCGCGCTGCTGATGGCCACCGCGCGCCGCATCACTGAATCCGAGCGCTGGCTGCGCGAAGGCCAGTGGCAGCAGTGGTCGTTCCAGACCATGCTCGGTGCCGACATCCACGGCAGCACGCTGGGCATCCTCGGCATGGGCCGCATCGGCCAGGGTATCGCCCGCCGCGGCGCGCATGGTTTCGGCATGAAGGTGCTGTACCACAACCGCTCACAGCTGCCGGCCGCGACCGAGGCGGAAGTGGGCGCCACCTATGTGGACCTGGACACGCTGCTGGCACAGTCCGATCACCTGCTGCTGGTGCTGCCATATACCCCGGCCTCGCACCACCTGATCGATGCCGCCGCGCTGGCGAAGATGAAGCCGTCGGCAACGCTGGTGAACATCGCCCGCGGTGGCCTGGTCGATGAGATCGCGCTGGCCGATGCGTTGGCCAACGGTCGCCTTGCTGCAGCGGGTCTGGATGTGTACGAAGGCGAGCCGAAGGTGCGCCCGGAGCTGTTGGCACTGCGCAACGTGGTGCTCACTCCGCACATCGGCAGCGCCTCGCTGGCCACGCGCACGGCGATGGTACAGCTGGCCGTGGATAATCTGGTTGCCGGGCTCGGCCTGGACGGCGGCCCGTCGCGCATGCCGAGCGCGATCAACGCTGATGCGGCGATGGCCGCGCGCGTGACTCTGGGCAAAAAAACCGGGAAACGATAGGGAACCTCCGCGCGCCCCGCTTGAGGAGGTTCCCCGAACCCAGCTGTCGTGCGTGTTTTTTCCCCATCCCCGTTTTCGTGAGAGTTTCCCCCATGAGCAATGCACAGCGCAGTTTCCACGTCGCCGTCGTCGGTGCCACCGGCGCCGTCGGCGAGACCATGTTGTCGATCCTGGCCGAGCGTGATTTCCCGGTCGGTACCCTGAGCGTTCTCGCTTCCGAGCGTTCGGCCGGCGGCGAGATCGAGTTCAACGGCCAGAAGGTCAAGGTCCAGGACCTGGCCACCTTTGATCCGAGCGGCGTCGAGATCGCCCTGTTCTCGGCCGGCGGCAGCGTGTCGAAGGAATACGCACCGAAGTTCGCCGCAGCGGGTGCAGTGGTGATCGACAACTCCTCAGCCTTCCGTTACGACGATGACGTGCCGCTGGTGGTGTCCGAGGTCAACCCGGAGCAGGTCGCCAACCGTCCGCGCGGCATCATCGCCAACCCGAACTGCTCGACCATGCAGATGCTGGTGGCGTTGGCGCCGCTGCACCGCAAGTACGGCATCGAGCGTATCAACGTCTCCACCTACCAGTCGGTGTCCGGCGGCGGCCGTTCGGCTACCGAGGAACTGGGCAAGCAGACCGGCCAGCTGCTGAGCTTCCAGGAAATCGATCCGCAGCGCTTCCCGGTGCAGATCGCCTTCAACCTGATCCCGCACATCGACGACTTCCAGGACAACGGCTTCACCAAGGAAGAGATGAAGCTGATCTGGGAAACCCGCAAGATCCTCGGCGACGACAGCATCCTGGTGAACCCGACTGCGGTGCGCGTGCCGGTGTTCTACGGCCACTCCGAGTCGGTGGCGATCGAGACCCGCGACAAGGTCACCGTCGCCGAAGCGCGCGCGCTGCTGGAGCAGTCGCCGGGCATCGAAGTGGTGGACCGTCACGAGGCCGGTGGTTACCCGACCCCGGTCACCCACGCCTCGGGCACCGACGCGGTGTACGTCGGCCGCATCCGCGAGGACCTGTCGCACCCGCGCGGCCTGAACCTGTGGATCGTGTCGGACAACGTGCGCAAGGGCGCGGCGTTGAATGCCGTGCAGCTGGCCGAGCTGGTCGCCGCTGAGCAGCGCTGATCACAGCGGTTGCCTCACCGGTAGTGCCGGCCGCTGGCCGGCATTGCCGTGATGGGGGCGTGCGTGTATGCCGGCCAGCGGCCGGCACTACCGAAGGGCTCCCATCGGTGGGTGCGGACCCCGGTCCGCACGCTTTATAGTGTCGCCCATGAATAAACGGGCCAAGGGCGCAAAGCGCCCGCTCACCTATCTGTCCGCCGCACTGCTTGCCCTGGCCAGCAGTTCGGCGCTCGCCCTGGGGTTGGGCGACATCCGGGTCCTGTCCAAGCCGGGCCAGCCCCTGCTGGCCGAAATCCCCGTGGTCTCGGCGGACCCGTCCGAGCTGGAAAACCTGCGCGTGGCGCTGGCCTCACCGGTCACCTTCGAACGTGTCGGCCTGCAGCGGCCAACCGGACTGGTCAGTGAACTGCAGTTCGAACTGACCCGCGACACGCAGGGCAGGGCGGTGGTGCGCGTCACCTCGCAGGCGCCGGTGGAGACGCCGTCGCTGAGCTTCCTGATCGAGGCCGACTGGGGCCAGGGCCGCCTGGTGCGCGAGTACTCGGCGCTGGTCGATGCGCCACCCAGTGCGTTGGCCGTGGCCGAGCCGGAGATCGTCGCGCCGGCCGGCACGCTCTCCAATACCATCGTGCGCGAACCTGCACCGGCTTCGGCAACGGTGCCGGCGGCAGAGACGCCCACTATGCCGGCACCTGCAGTGGCGCCTGCACCGGCACGCCCGCGTGCGGCCTCCGCGCCGGTCGCTGCACCGGCGGCCGATGGCAGCATCACCGTGCAGCGTGGGCAGACCCTGTCGCAGATCGCCAGTGCGGTGGCACGTGGCAACCAGGTCAGTCGCGATCGCGCGATGATCGCCCTGCTGCGTGCCAATCCCGAAGCCTTCATCCGGGGCAACGTCAACCTGCTCAAGCAGGGTGCGGTGCTGCGCATGCCCGGCAGCGATGCGCTTGCTGCGGTCGACGCTGCCGAAGCGGCGACGCTCGTGCGCGAGCACGCCGCGCAATGGCGGCAGGCGCGTACCGTGCCGCAACCGGCGGGCATGGTCGCACCGGCTGCCAAGGCGGCAGCCACGAATGCTTCTTCCCCGGCTGCAGCCAGTGGGGCACGACTTGAGATCGCTCCGGCGCTGGCGTCCGACGCCGCGCACGCGGGCACAACCACCGGCACTGCTGCCGGCAGCGAGGGTGACATGCTGGGCAACGAACAACTGCGCCAGGCGCGTGAGGACATCGCCACCCGCGATGCCGAGATCGGCGAGCTGAAGCAGCGCGTGGCCGACCTGGAAAAGCTCAAGGAGCAGCAGCAGTCGCTGATCGCGATGAAGGACAACGACCTGGCCGCCGCGCAGCAGCGCCTGGCGCAGGCACCGGATACCCGCGATGCGGCAACGCCGTGGTACTGGCTGGGGCTGCCGGTGTTGCTGTTGGCGGCGGGCGCGGCCTGGCTGCTGCGTCGTCGCAAGCCGTCGCCGCTGCCGCCGCTGCGTGAGGAAGACGATGCCGCCGGCCTCACCGCAGCGGTGCCGGCAGGTGCGGCGCTGGATACGCTGGCCGAGCAGTCCTCGTGGTCGTCGGCTGTTGTCGACAACGGCCGCCAGGAACCGGCGATGCCTGCCTGGGCGACCGAAACCGAAGTACACGACGTGGTGGTCGCCGAACCCGTCGCCGCGCACGCGGTGCGGGCCGACTGGCAGGCCGAAACGCTGCGCGAAGAGGACGCGGTGGCATTGCCCGAAGCGGTGACCGATCTGCCGCGCTGGGACGATTCCGCAACCACCGGTGACGAGGTTGTCGTCGCCGAGCCGCTGCAGGACGAGCGCGTTGTATCGCAGGCGCCGGCCGAAGTGGCGGTGCCGGACTACGCACTGCATGCCGAACAGCAGCCGCAGTTCCGCGGAGTGTTCGATCTGCCGGCCGACGCGCATGAGAACGAGGCTCCGGCGGATACCGCTCATCCCGAAGCCATCGACGGCATCGACCATGGCAGCGTCGAGGCCTCTCATTCGGACGATATCGCGCCGAGCGCGGCCGCGCCTGCCGGCGACGCGGGCTGGTCGCCCCGTGCCGGCCAGGAGCGCCTGGAACTGGCCATTGCCTACCTCGATCTGGGCGACGCGCAGACTGCGCGCACCCTGTTGCTGGAAGTCGCCGAAGGCGGTGACCTGCACAGCCAGGCCCAGGCCCGCGAACTGCTGGCCCGCCTGCCGTGACCGAACCTGCCGACAAGGACCTTGCCATGAGCCGCGAACGCCGCATCGACTACGTTGAATTCGCGTCCAGCGACCCGGCCGCCAGCCGTGCCTTCTTCGAGAAGGTGTTCGACTGGTCGTTCGTCGATTACGGCAGCGACTACACGGCGTTCGACGATGGCCGCCTGCAGGGCGGCTTCTTCCGTGGCCAGCCGCAGCGGGCCAGCGACAGCGGCGCACCGCTGCTGGTGCTGTATGCCGACGCACTGGCACCGGTCGAGGCCGCCGTGCGCGAGGCCGGCGGCGAGATCGTGCGCCCGGTGTTTTCCTTCCCCGGTGGCAGCCGCTTCCAGTTCGTCGAGCCCGGTGGCAACGAACTGGCGGTCTGGTCCGAACGCGATCCGGCCTGAGCGCCGCCCCATCCGCAACATCGAGGTAGCACATGCGTTATGCGCTTGGCGTCGAGTACGACGGCAGCGATTTCAGGGGCTGGCAGAACCTGGGCGAGGGTGGTCCCAGCGTGCAGGCCAGCCTCGAGCAGGCCCTGTCATCGGTGGCTGATGCGCCGCTGCAGGTGGTCTGCGCCGGCCGCACCGATGCCGGCGTGCATGGCCAGTGCCAGGTCGTGCATTTCGATACCGACGTGGTGCGCGATCCGCGCGCCTGGATGCTCGGCACCACCACCCGCCTGCCGCGCTCGATCGCGGTGCGCTGGTGCGTGCCGGTGACCGATGATTTCCACGCCCGCTTCTCCGCACGTGCACGCCGCTACCGCTATCGGCTGCTCAACCGCGAGGTACGGCCGGCGCTGGACCGGCAGACCCTGAGCTGGGAGCGCCGGGCGCTGGACGAGACCCTGATGCACGTTGCCGGCCAGGCCCTGCTTGGCGAGAACGACTTCAGCGCGTTCCGTTCGGTGCAGTGCCAGGCGCTGCATGCGCGGCGTGAACTGCAGTCGTTGCAGGTCAGCCGCCATGGCGAAGTGATCGAAGTCGCAGTACGTGGCAATGCATTTCTTCATCACATGGTCCGCAATATCGTCGGATCGTTGATCCTGGTGGGCAGCGGCGAAAAACCGGTGGAATGGATCGCCGAACTGCTGGCCGGGCGCGACCGCACCGTAGCTGGTCCCACCGCACCGCCGCAGGGCCTGGTGTTCCTTGGGCCCCTGTACCCCGACAACTGGCATCTGCCCGCCGAGGTCACGCTATGAGCCGTTCCTACTACCGTACGCGCATCAAGTTCTGTGGAATGACCCGTGCCGGCGACGTCCGCCTGGCCGGTGAGCTGGGCGTGGACGCAGTGGGTTTCATCTTTGCCCGCGAGAGCAGCCGCCGGGTCGCGCCGGCCGAGGCCCGCGCGATGCGCCAGGCGATCGCGCCGATGGTCGATGTGGTGGCGCTGTTCCGCAACAACAGCAAGGAAGAGGTGCGCGAGGTGCTGCGTACGGTGCGGCCGACCCTGCTGCAGTTCCACGGCGAGGAAGACGAGAGCTTCTGCCGCAGCTTCAACATGCCGTACCTGAAGGCGATCGCCATGGGCGGCCGTGAAGAGGTCAACGCCCGCACCCTGCAGCTGCGCTACCCCAGCGCTGCCGGCTTCCTGTTCGACAGCCATGCGCCGGGTGGTGGCGGCGGCACCGGCGTGGCCTTCGACTGGGGCCGCGTTCCGACCGGGTTGCACCGGCCGTTCCTGCTGGCTGGCGGCCTGAACCCGGAAAACGTGTACGACGCCGTGCTGGCGACGCTGCCCTGGGGCGTGGACGTCTCCAGCGGCATCGAACTGGAGCCGGGCATCAAGGACGGCTACAAGATGCGCACCTTCGTCGAGGAAGTGCGTCGCGCGGATTGCACCGTTCTGGAGTGATCCGCGCCCCCTGAGGGGGCACCCGGAACGTCATCGTCGACGGTGCATTCTGCCGGGTCTGTGTTCTTGCCTGTCGCGTGCCGTGCCATGAAGGCGGGCGTCTGCTGAATGCGATGAGCATCTCACTTTCGGGTGATTCAGGTTCCAGCGCCAAAAAGTCGACACCCCCCGAACATCTGATCGGACACAATGCGCCCAGCCTGACTTGGCTGGGTGCGATGCCGTGTGCGTGTCGCTGGCCGCGCCCCTGAGATACGCCTTACCTTTCGAACGAGGACGCAATGGATATGCCCCATCTCTCTTCCCCCCGTATCCGCCTGGCCCGCCTGACGGTCGTGCCCGGCCTGCTGCTTGCCTTGGGCGCGTGTGCGGCCGGTGACTCGACCGCCCCGACTGCATCGGCACCGGCCGCTGCCACACCGGCAGCCGCACCCGCCACAGCACCGGCCACGGTTCCGGCGGAAGCGCCGGCTGCCGACGGCCTGGCGGCGCTGATCCAGGCCAGTGGCGTGAAATGCAGCAACGCCAGTACGGGCAGCGGCTGCACGGCCGGCGATGTGGACAGCGGTGATTTCTACGATGTCGAACTGTCGCCGGACTGTGGTGACCAGGGCTTCTTCGCGGGCGTAGCCGATGCCAAGGGCGTGGAGACGTTGAATGCGGTGCCATCCACCGGCAGCAAGGCCAGCGTGACCGCGAAGCTGTCGAAGGGGCAGCTGGTCTGCGTGCAGGGTATCGGGCGTACCGGACAGAATCCGCTGTTCTATTACGTCGTTGCGGTTCCCGCAGCAACGGTCGGCAAGTGCAAGGGCAACACGTTGTGTGACACCTATGGCGACAGGCCGATCACTGGCCTGGCGAGCACGGGGCGCGAGGCCTGCCATGCGGCGGCGCCGGGACGTTACGCCGGGAACTGCGCACAGGGCTGGGTCAGTGCGGACGTGCTCGACGTGTTTTCCAACGGAATGTAACCACCGCCAGGGGAGCGGTCCAATCAACCACTGGCAAAGGAACAGCTCATGTCGGATCCAAAAATCACCCGGCTGGTCAGCAGCGTAGGTACCACGCGCACGCTGGAAATGGACGATGGCAGTGTCATCGAACGATCAGGTGGCAGCGTCTCGTGGCGCAACAACAATCCTGGCAATCTGAAGTTTGAATTCGCCGGCAGCGCGGACAAGACGGTGACCAATCCCCGTACCCGCGAGCAGGCGCTGGAATCGGCGCAGGGGCGCTACAAGGGCGTGGTCGATCTCGACCAATGGGGCAACGCGGTTTTCGAAAGCTATGAAGCCGGCCGGGTGGCGAAGATCCAGCTGCTCGAACGCCGCTTCGGCGACAAGACCGTGGAAGAAATGCTGCCGAGCTACTCCACGAAGGATTACAGCGGCACCACCCACCACAAGGAGCAGGCCGCCACCATCTATGCCGAAGGCGATCGCCAGGGTGTCGACCTGCGCTCGAAAACCGTCGGCCAGATGAGCGTGCGCGAGCGTGAGGTGCTGGCCGACGGCATCCGCCGTTTCGAGGGCTGGCAGCCAGGTGAGGTTGCCACGCAGCAGCCACCCACGCGCACACAGGCGGCCGCGCCCGTGCAGACCCAGACCCAACCGCAGGTACAGACGCCTTCGGCATCTGCGCCCGCGACGGCACAGGCTTCGGCTGCAGTCGGCAGTGCCGCGCTCTACAACGAGGCCTATCAGCATTTCATGGCCTCAGGCCGCCAGTACGAATACGGGCGCCCGGACCATCCGCGCCCCGGTCGCGACAGCAGCCGGCTGGAGCGTGACCTCGATGGTGACGGACGCTTCGGCGTGGATTGCTCGGCATTCGTATGGCGCGGCCTGAAAAACGCGGGTTACGACGTGCGTGGCGAGAACGCTGCGGGGTTCACTACCTCGACGCTGTTCAATGGGGCGAACACCACCGCTTACGCTCGCGAGCATTTCGATGTGACCTCGGCTGCCGAAGCACGCAAGCCGAACGGATCGCTGAAGCAGGGCGACATCCTGATGTTCTCCTCGTCGCAGGGCCAGCATGTCGGTATTTTCAAAGGCTACGACGCGCAGGGAAACATCCAGTTCATCGGTTCGCAGGGAAGCACCGGGCCGGCCGAAGTCACTATCCGGCCGGGCGGTTACTGGGATGGCGGAAGCACCCGCATCGTTGGTGCGCTGACACCGAAACCGGAATTCCAGGTGCGCGCGCCGCTGCATGGCAATGGCGAACCTGCGCTGTCCCGGCCTGCCGCCGCCGTGCAGCCGGCTGCATCACACGCGGCAGCCAGCGAGGTGATGAAGCAGGGGCAGCGTGGCGCCGACGTGCAGGCGTTGCAGCAGACCCTCAACCAGCTCGGTGTGCGTGATGCGCAGGGCCATCGGTTGTCAGAGGATGGCCGTTTTGGTGACCACACCCGCGAGGCGGTGATCGCGTTGCAGAAACAGCAGGGGCTGGTGGCCGATGGAATTGTCGGTCGCCAGACCGCTGCCGCATTGGCGGCGGGCCGTGCGCCGGGCCATGAACCTGCAGCGGCTGCACCGAAGGGGCCGTCGCTGAACGATGCATCGCATCCGGACCACGCACTGCACAACGCCGTCCGCAGCAAGCTTCCCAGCGTGTTTTCCGAAGAGGCTGCAGCCAATATCACCCTGCATGCAAAGCAGAACGGTATCGACGCGGCCGACAAGCTGCAGAGCATCACGGTGCAGGATGGCAAGGCGTTCGTGATGGGCACGACGCCGGGCTTCCGCACCGCCGTCGATCTGGCCCAGGCACCGCCGCCGCTGGAGCAGACCAGTGCCAAGCTGCTGGCAGAACCGCCGCACCAGCAGCAGGTGCATGAGGAGCAGCAGCGGGTCGCGATGGGCGGTCGCTGAGGCTTGTGTTGCCGGCTCCGGGGGGCGAACGCCACCCGGGGCCTTGTCTCATCGCAGCTGTGCTGCTGCCCAGTCGGCCAGGGCGTCCACCCGTGCATCGGCCGGGCCATCCGGCCGCGCCAGCACCCAGAAGCCGCCGGTGGCGGTAAATCCCCACGGTGCGACCAGCCGGCCTGCTGCCAGATCTTCGGCCACCAGCGGCTCCGGCGCGATCGCCGGGCCCAGCCCGGCGACTGCCGCCTCCAGCAGGTAATACAGGTGTTCGAAGGCGGTGCCCAGCTGCAGCTTCGAGGTGTCCAGATCATGCGCCTGCGCCCACGCCGGCCACGCCTGTGGCCGTGAGCTGGTGTGCAACAGCGTCTCCTGCAGCAGTGCCGAGGGCGGTACATGGCGCAGGCGCTGCGCCGCCGGATGCGAGGGCGCCACCACCACGCCGACCCGTTCCGGCGCCAGCTCCCGCACCTGCCAGCCCCGGGGCCACGGACCCTGTGCCAGCAGCAGCACGGCATCCAGCGCCGCCTGCGCTTCGGTGAAACTGCCATCCAGCGCCGACCACTGCAGGCGCACGCCGGGCAGGGCGGCCTGCAGCACGGGCAGGCGCGGAATCATCCAGCGCGCCAGTACGCTGCCGCTGCAGCCCAGCACCAGTGCTGGGGAGGCCGCCGGCCGGCGCAGCTCGCGCACGCAGTCTTCGATCCCGCCGAAGGCCTCGCTGCACGCTGCCTGCAGGCGGGTGCCCGCAGCGGTCAGGCGCAGCCCGCGGCCGGCACGCTGGAACAGTGCCAGGCCCAGATGATCCTCCAGCAGCTTCAGTTGCCGGCTGACCGCGCCGTGGGTGACGTGCAGGTCCTGTGCGGCGCGCCCAACGCCGCCAAGGCGGGCAGTGGCTTCGAACGCGCGCAGCGCATTGAGGGGAGGCAGCAGGGAACGGATCATGTGAGATTTCCTGACGATATGCGCCAGATAATATCCATTTTCCGGTCACGACCCGTGCGCTAGAGTATCCACCTGTCTGAATCATCGGTCGTATCCATGTCTGCCTCCCCCATTGCCGACTACCACGCCTTCCCGGATGCCCAGGGCCACTTCGGCCGCTACGGCGGCAGCTTCGTTGCCGAAACCCTGGTCGGCCCGCTGCAGGAACTGGCCCAGGCCTATGACCAGGCCCGCCAAGACCCCGAATTCCAGGCCGCCTATGACCGCGATCTGGCGCACTACGTGGGCCGGCCGAGCCCGATCTATCACGCCCAGCGCCTGAGCGATCACGTCGGCGGCGCGCAGATCCTGCTCAAGCGCGAGGACCTGAACCACACTGGCGCGCACAAGATCAACAACACCATCGGCCAGGCGCTGCTGGCCGCGCGCATGGGCAAGAAGCGCATCATCGCCGAGACCGGTGCCGGCCAGCATGGCGTGGCCAGTGCGACGGTTGCTGCGCGCCTGGGCCTGGAATGCGTGGTGTACATGGGTGCCACCGACATCGAGCGGCAGAAGATCAACGTTTACCGCATGAAGCTGCTGGGCGCGACGGTGGTACCGGTCACTTCCGGCTCGGCCACCCTGAAGGACGCGCTCAACGAAGCGATGCGCGACTGGGTGACCAACGTGCAGGACACCTTCTACATCATCGGCACCGTGGCCGGACCGGATCCGTACCCGCGCATGGTTCGTGACTTCAATGCCATCGTCGGCCGCGAAGCGCGTGAGCAGATGCTGGCCGAGTACGGTCGCCTGCCGGATGCGATCACCGCCTGCGTCGGCGGCGGCAGCAATGCCATCGGCCTGTTCCATGCCTTCCTCAACGATCGCCAGGTCGAGATCGTCGGCGCCGAAGCCGCCGGTGATGGCATCAGCACCGGTCGCCATGCCGCCTCCATCGCGGCGGGTCGCCCCGGCGTGCTGCACGGCAACCGTACCTATGTGCTGTGCGACGACGACGGCCAGATCATCGAGACCCACTCGGTGTCGGCCGGCCTGGACTACCCGGGCGTCGGCCCGGAGCACGCGTTCCTGGCCGATACCGGTCGCGCACGGTACCTCGGCATCACCGACGAGGAAGCCCTGCAGGCTTTCCACCTGCTGGCGCATACCGAAGGCATCCTGCCGGCACTGGAGTCCAGCCATGCGTTGGCGCAGGCGATCAAGCTGGCGCGCGGTCGTCCGCGTGACCAGATCGTCCTCTGCAATCTGTCCGGCCGTGGCGACAAGGACGTGCACACCATCGCCGCGCGCGAAGGGCTGGTGCTGTGAGCGCGCTGCTGCGGAACAGTGGCGTGCTGCTGCTGGCACTGGGCCTGGCCGCGTGCCAGCCGCCGGAGCCGCCGGTGCTGGCACCGGCCGCCAAGGCCACCACGCAGCCTGTGCAGCAGGCCGCCAATGATGATCTTGACCCGATGGCGCGTACGCCCATTGTCGATGCCCCCTCCGAAGAAGGGACGAGCGGCGATGACGCGCCCGCGGTGGCTTCGGTGGCGCTGGATCATGCCGGTGACGTGCTGGTTGGCCAGCACATGACCGACCTGAAGGCGCTGGGTCCCTGGAAGGCGCAGGGCGCGAAGGAGTTCTTCGAAGGCGACTGCGAGTACTACGACGGCAAGGGGCTGCCGCCGGGCGTGTCGATGATGACCGACGACGACCGCGTGGTCCGTTTTGATCTGAAGCCGGGCGATGAGCCGGAACTGCCGGTTGAACAGCCGGGGCCGTTCGGCCTGCGCATCGGCATGACCCGTGCCCAGGCCATGGCCCAGTTCCCGAAACCGCCGGTGTCCAGCCCACATGCCTACGACGGTGACCAGGGCGAGTACCTCACCTGGCAGGACCCGGGTTCGGACCTGGGCATCCGCCTGGAACTGTTTGAAGGGAAGGTCACCCGGATGTACTGGGGGACCAGCGATGCGATTGAACTGATTGAAGGATGTGCCTGAGATGCCTGTATCCCGACTCGATGCCTGTTTCCAGCGACTGCGTGAGCAGCAGCGCAAGGCGCTGATTCCCTTCATCACTGCCGGTGATCCCTCGCTGGAGGCCACCGTGCCGGTCATGCACGCGCTGGTCGATGCCGGTGCCGACGTGATCGAACTGGGCGTGCCGTTTTCCGACCCGATGGCCGACGGTCCGACCATCCAGCGCAGCTCCGAGCGCGCGCTGGCTCGCGGGGCGGGCAGCCGCTACGTGCTGCAGGCCGTGGCGCAGTTCCGCGAGCGTGACGCGCAGACGCCGGTGGTGTTGATGGGCTACCTGAATCCGGTGGAGATCCATGGCTACGCGGCCTTCGCAACGGCAGCGGTGGAGGCAGGTGTGGACGGCGTTCTGCTGGTCGACCTGCCACCGGAAGAAGCCGGCGAAGCGCAGCAGGCCTTTGATGCAGCGGGCCTGGCACTGGTCCTGCTGGCGTCGCCGACCACCAGTGAAGCGCGGGCCGACAAGCTGCTGGCACTGGCCCGTGGCTACCTCTACTACGTCAGCTTTGCCGGTGTCACCGGCGCGTCCGAGCGGCTGGACAGTGATGCCGCCAGCGCCCGCCTGCAGGCCCTGCGCGCGCGCGCTTCGGTGCCGGTGGTGGCCGGCTTCGGCATCAAGGATGCCGCCAGTGCGGCGGCGATGGCGCGCCAGGCCGATGGCGTGGTGGTCGGCAGTGCACTGGTGGCGGTGCTGGCCGAAGCGGGCTCGGCTGAAGAGGCCGCGCAGCGTGCTGGAGCCTTCCTGGCCCCGCTAAGGCAGGCGCTGGACGCGTAACGGTCGTGCCGGCCGCTGGCCGGCATCTTCCTGACGGCCACATGCAAGGGCTGCCGGCCAGCGGCCGGCACTACCCATGGGGCTGCACGTAGGGGTTGCCGGCCAGCGGCCGGCATGACCCAGCACCTAAACGTACGTCCCAGCATGGTTTTTTCCGGCTGCCCCGTGGCCGGCAAGGGGGTGCACGGGCGGGGAAAGCGGAGCTAGACTGTCCGCCTTTGCGGCCCTTGGGCCGCCCTGAACGGAAGTGTCCTCCCGCATGAGTTGGCTCAGCAAGTTGATGCCGTCCGGCATCCGCACCGACAACACCCCCAGCAAGAAGCGCAGTGTCCCCGAGGGCCTGTGGGAAAAGTGCAGCAACTGCGGCAGCGCGTTGTACCGTCCGGAACTGGAAGAGAATCTGGAGGTCTGCCCGAAGTGCGGCCACCACATGGCGATCCGTGCGCGTGCGCGCCTGGCCGCCCTGTTCGACGCCGACAGCACCACCGAGATCGGTGCGCGCCTGGGGCCGACCGACCTGCTCAAGTTCAAGGACCAGAAGAAGTACAGCGAGCGCATCAAGATCGCGCAGAAGAACACCGGCGAATATGACGCGCTGATCGCCATGCGCGGCCTGCTCAAGGGCCGTGCGCTGGTCGCCTCGTCGTTCGACTTCGCCTTCATGGGGGGCTCGATGGGCTCGGTGGTGGGTGAGCGTTTCGCGCTGGCCGCCGAAACCGCGGTCGAGATCGGTGCCCCGTACGTGTGCTTCTCGCAGAGTGGCGGCGCGCGCATGCAGGAAGGCCTGTTCTCGCTGATGCAGATGGCCAAGACCTCGGCCGCGCTGGGCAAGCTGCGTGAAGCCGGCCTGCCGTACATCTCGGTGCTGACCCATCCGACCACCGGTGGCGTGTCGGCCTCGTTCGCGATGCTGGGCGACATCAACATCGCCGAACCGCAGGCGCTGATCGGCTTCGCCGGCCCGCGCGTGATCGAGCAGACCGTGCGCGAGAAGCTGCCGGAAGGCTTCCAGCGTTCGGAGTTCCTGCTGGAGCACGGTGCCATCGATCAGATCTGTGACCGCCGCGAAATGCGCGACCGCCTGTCCGATCTGCTGGCGATGCTGGGCCGTCAGCCGGCGCCGGAGGTGGCTTGATGGGAGGCCGCAAGTACTTCGGTACTGATGGCATCCGTGGACGCGTCGGCCAGGGCGTGATCTCGGCCGACTTCGTGCTGCGCCTGGGCAACGCCCTGGGCCGTGTCCTGGTCGCCCAGCGCGGCCAGGACGGGCGCCGGCCGATCGTGGTGATCGGCAAGGACACCCGCATTTCCGGTTACATGTTCGAAGCGGCGCTGGAAGCCGGGCTGGTGGCCGCAGGTGCCGACGTGCAGCTGCTCGGCCCGATGCCGACCCCGGCGGTGGCGTTCCTGACCCGTACGCTGGGCGTGGACGCCGGCATCGTCATCAGCGCCTCGCACAACCCGCACTACGACAACGGCATCAAGTTCTTCTCCGCCCAGGGCGAGAAGCTCGACGATGCCACCGAGCTGGCCCTGGAAGCAGCGCTGGACATTCCGTTCACCACCGCCGAATCGGAGAAGCTGGGCAAGGCGTCGCGCGCGCGCGAAGCGGTCGGCCGCTACATCGAGTTCTGCAAGGCCAGCGTGCCGCGCGCGTTCGACCTGCGTGGCGTGCGCCTGGTGCTGGATTGCGCACACGGCGCCACCTACCAGATCGCACCGCTGCTGTTCCGCGAACTGGGTGCCGAAGTGATCGGCATCGGCGCCGAGCCGAATGGCGTCAACATCAACGCAGGCGTGGGCTCCACCCATATCGACAACCTGGCGGCCAAGGTCCGCGAGACCCGCGCCGATCTCGGCATCGCCTTCGATGGTGATGGCGACCGTGTGCTGATGGCCGACGACCAGGGCAACCCGGTCGACGGCGATGACCTGCTGTACATCCTGGCCCGCGCCTGGAAGGACGAAGGCCGCCTGCGCGGCCCGGTGGTCGGCACGCTGATGAGCAACTATGGCGTGGAGAAGGCCTTCGCTGATCTGCAGATCCCGTTCGTGCGCAGCAACGTCGGTGACCGCTACGTGCACCAGGCATTGGTCGAAGGCGGCGGCGTACTCGGTGGTGAAGCCTCGGGCCATCTGCTGTGCCTGGACCGGGCCACCACCGGTGATGGCATCGTCAGTGCCCTGCAGGTGCTGGTCGCGCTGCGCAACAGTGGGCAGACCCTGCGCCAGGCACTGAAGGGCCTGGTACGGGTGCCGCAGAAGACCGTCAACGTGCGCCTGGGCAATGTCTCGGCCAAGGCCACGGTGCAGTCCGAAAGCGTGCAGTCCGCGCTGGCTGTGGCGCAGCAGGCCGTCGCCGGCCGTGGCCGCGCGTTCCTGCGTCCGTCCGGTACCGAGCCGGTGGTGCGGGTCACCGTGGAAGCCGATGACGCCACGCTGATGCAGCAGACGCTGGACCGCTTGTCCGCTGCGGTGCGTGAAGCCGCCAGCTGAGGAGGCTGCACATCCGTACAAAGAAAACGCCCCGGAATTCCGGGGCGTTTTCTTTTGCGGCGGCCCAGGTGGATGGCGTGCTCAGGGCCCCGGCACCATCTTCTTCTGGCGCGCCTTGAACCCATTGAACAGCGGCGCGATCAGCGGGTTGTAACTCAGGCGGATGCGCTTGCGCAGCCAGTTGGCCGGACGGTTGCGGATCGCGAAACGATAGATGCGTTCCGGGTCGCCACCGATCACGTTGCGACCGAACGGGTGGGTGGTGTGGAGGTAGCGGAAGCCCTGCTCGCGCGCCACTTCGATGTGATCCTGGTCGAAATCACCGTACGGCCAGCACAGCGTATCGGACACCTCGCCGAGCTTGTCCTGCAGGACTTCGCGCGAGATCGCCAGATCCCGGCTGAGGCCTGCGCGGCGCTGCGCACGGTCCAGATCGTCGCGGCGCAGCCAGCGGGTGTGGGTATGGGTGTGGCAATGCACTTCGAAGGTGCCGGCGGCGATGGCCGCACGCGCTTCGCTCCAGCGCATCATCACATCGTCACTGCGGCCCTGCTCGTAGATCGCCGCTTCGCAGCCACGATGGTCCGGCGTCGACGGCAGCGTCGCTCCGGCAATGCCGGCGTGCGGACGTTCCGGGCCTTCGCCCATCCAGCCGGTGACCACGAACACCACCGCATGCATCCCGTACTTCTGCAGGATCGGATGGGCATACACCCAGTTGTCGAGGTAGCCATCATCAAAGGTGATGACGATCGACTTGCGCGGCACCGGCTTGCCGGCCAGGAAGCCGGCGTACTGGTCCAGCGTCAGTGAGGTCCAGCCATTGCCTGCCAGCCACGCGATCTGGCTTTCGAAGTTTTCCGGCGACACGGTGATCATGCCTGGCGAGGGGCTGACATGGTGGTGCATCAGCACCGGAACGGTTCGCGCATCAGCCATGTCCCAGCTCCTTCAGCCACTGGTGGTAGTAGTGTTCGGTGGCTTCACCGTGGCCGTCCGGCGTGAAGCGGTGTGCGCCGTGCATCCAGTCCCAGCCAGCGCGGCCCATCTGCCGCCGCCGTTCCGGGTCGTCCACCAGCAGGCGCAATGCACCTGTCAGGGCGGCATTGTCACCCAAACGGGTGAGGATCGCATTGCTGCCATCGACCACCATCTCCGGCACGCCACCCACCCGCGTGGCCACGATCGGTACGCCCACATAAGCCGCTTCCAGGAACACGGTGCCGGCTGCTTCCTTGTGCGAGGCCAGTGCGAAGATGTCGAAGCCGGCCATCAGCCGGCAGGCCCCATCGCGGTAGCCGAGCAGGTGCACCTGGCGCTGCAGCCCGTGCTCGGCGCACATCGCCTGCAGTCGTTCCGTCACGGCCTGGCCATCGCCGACGATCACCAGGTGCAGGTCCGGGTTGGACTTGCACAGCGGCACCATCGCCTGCAGCAGGTCGGCATGGCCCTTGGGCTCGCGCAGCACCGCCACGCAGCCGACCACGATGTCCTGTTCGCCGAAACCGAGCTCGGCACGCACTTGCGCGCGCACCTCCTGCAGGCACTGCCAGGGATCGGCCCTGCGGATCTCGCTCCAGCGCGGCGGAACCGCGATCGGCGGCACGATGCCGATGCGCTCGGCCGGAATGCCACGGTCGGCCAGCAGCTGCTTGACGAAGCTGCTGACGGTCAACACCCGGTGCGGAAGGCTGGTATAGGTCAGCAGCGAATTGACCGGGCTCATCAGATGGCGCGAGCGCACCACCAGCGGCGTGCCGCCCAGGCGTGCACCGGTGGCGGCGATCAGCGCATCACGGCGGCTGGTGGTGTTGACCACGTCGTAGTGTTCGCGGCGCACCAGTCGCGATACCGACCACACGCCGCGCAGCAGGCGCGCCAGGCCTCCCATGCGCAGCGTATGCACGGTGAAACCGTCGTCGCGTGCCAGTGTGGCCAGGCGCGCATCGGGCTGGCACAGCAACGACACCTCATGGCCACGCGCGCGCATCACCTGCATGTGCCGGAAGATGTAGATCTCCTGCCCACCCATTCCCTTGGCGGCTTCGGTGTGCAGGATGCGCAGCGGACGGTTCATGCAGGATCGGTCCTTGAAGATCAGCGGTTGCGGAAGCGGGTCAGCGCTTCCCATGCGGAGCGGATGGCGGCAGCGTCCGGAGCCTGCTGCGGCAGCGGGCGGTAGTGCCGGTCGAGCGCGGTGGCGTTGCCGAACTTGTCGAACACGTAGATGGCATCGCCATGGCGTACCGCGCGCTGCGACCAGCTCTCCACTACCAGCGCACGTTCACTGGTGCTGGGCGCGGACAGCAGGTCCTGGCCAGTACTGAAGTCGCTCAATGCGTTCTCGCAGCCCAGTGCGTGGCGCATCAACGTCGGCACCCAGTCCTCATGCGAACTGGTGCGTGTCTCATGGCCGCTGGCCTGGCCGGGCCAGTGCAGCACGAACGGCACCTGCAGCTGGTAGTCGGAGAAGTTGCCGTTGTGGCCCCAGTAGTTCAGCTTGAGGTCGTTGAACTCTTCGGCATGGTCACCGGTGACCAGCACGATGGTGTCCTCGGCCAGGCCTTGCGCGCGAAGGTCGTCCAGCAGCGAGCCGATCAGGCTGTCGGCGTAGTGCACGGCGGTGCGGTAGCGGTTGAGCTCCGGCGTCGGGTCGTGGTCCGGTCCGAAGGACAGGAAGTCGATCTCCTTGGCCATCGGTGTGGCCACCGGCGGGTAGCGGGCAGGCAGGTGGTAGCCGGCGTGGGTGGAGTCGAGGAACACGAAGCCGAACCATGGATGCTGCGCGGCCTGGCTGGTGCGGATATCGGTCTGCAGCGCGGCGACGATGGCTGCGTCACGCTTGTCCGGCGTCAGGGTGGAGGGGCCCTGGTGCAGCTGGTCGCGCACGTCGGCGAAGGCCGTGCGGTCGAACTCCGGGCTGTACAGCGGCGCACTGCCGTACAGGTGCAGGTCGTAGCCCTGCTGGCCCAGCACCTGGAACAGCTGCGAGCCGCGCTGTTCGTCCAGCATGCTCTGCCAGTAGCCGCCGGGCAGGCCGTAGAGCAGGCCGAACAGGCCGTAGCGGGTGGCATTGCCGGTGCTGAAATGGTGCTCGTACGTTCGCGCGGTCTGTGCCAGTGCCGTCGTGTTGGGCATCAGCTGTGGCGTCATGGCGTCGTGGCGCAGCGACTCCAGTACCACCATCAGCACATTCGGCCGGTGTGGGTTCTGGCAGCGCAGGGGGTGCAGCGGATACAGCAGCTGCGCATGGCGCGGGTCGGGCAGGCCTGCCTGCTGTTCGCTGATGACCCCGAGCCTGCGCATGAAGCTCTTGGCGGTGATCGGCTGTGCCCAGGGCAGGTAGTTCCACTGTGCGATGACGTCGCGGTCGCCGCGGGCATCGTAGTAGGCCGTAGCGACCTGGCCGCCGGCCATCAGCAGTGCAACCACGGCCCAGGCCTGCAGGACCCGGCGGCGGCGCGGCAGGGCAGGTAGCAGCTTCCAGCAGGCCCAGGCCAACAATCCTTCGGCAGCGAAGATGGCGGCCACCAGCAGTCCGGCCTGCAGCCAGGTTTTCCACGACAGCGCGACCTGGTCCTGCAGCGCGCCGCCGAACACCATGTTCACCACCATCGCATTGAGGTGGAACCGATACAGAGTGAAAACTTTCGCATCAACCAGCAATAGGCACAGCCACAGGCCCTGCAGCAGCACGGCGCTGATGCTCAGCGTGCGCGCGCTGCGCGGCCACAGGCCCAGCAGCAGCGGCAGCAGGCCGGCGAGGGCGCCGAACGCCAGCAGGTGACCGGGCAGGGCGACGGCCAGATAGGCCAGGCCCGCGCTGCCACCGGGGTTGTCGGCCAACGGCACGTTGCCAAGCGTGATCGCCATGGCCAGCAGCGCATTGCCGGCGACGAACAGCGACCACCAGGCCAATCGGCGCCAATGGCGTGCCGGGTTGGAGGGCAGGGGGGTGTTGGCAGAAGGAGCAGCAGGGTGCATGAAGGACGGAGGCGGCAGGTGATACAGGGGCGGGAGTCCCGGTTGTGACGGAATCGTTAATCCGCGCGCGGGTTGCGCATTGTATCGGTTTGTTTCCTTGTATCGAGTCGCGTTCGCCGGGCGATCTGTCACAATGTTCAGGTGGGCCATGAATGCGCTGGCCCTCCCAGACCCAACGACAAGCCAGGAACCGCTGTGAGCCAGATCCCCACCCTCGACATCACCCGTTTCGACAGCGACCGCGAGGCCTTCGTGGCCGAGCTGGGCGCGGCCTACCGCCAATGGGGATTCGCGGGTATCCGCAACCACGGCATCCCGCAGGCCGACATCGACGCGGCCTACGATGCCTTCAAGGCCTTCTTCGCCCTGCCGGAAGAGGTCAAGCGCAAGTACCACGTGGCCGGCAGTGGCGGCGCCCGCGGCTATACCCCGTTCGGGGTGGAAACCGCCAAGGGCTCCAAGCACTTCGACCTGAAGGAGTTCTGGCACATCGGTCGTGAGATCGCCGACGACTCCAAGTACCGTGACGTGATGGCGCCGAACCTGTGGCCGACCGAGGTCGAGGGCTTCCGTGAGCGCGGTTACGGCCTGTACCAGGCGCTGGACAACCTGGGTTCGCGCGTACTGTCGGCGCTGGCCCTGCACATCGGCCTGCCGGAAGACTTCTTCGCCGACAAGACCAACTTCGGCAATTCGATCCTGCGCCCGATCCACTACCCGCCGATCACCACCGACGACATCCCGAACGTGCGTGCCGGTGCCCATGGCGACATCAACTTCATCACCCTGCTGGTCGGCGCCAGCGCCGCGGGCCTGGAAGTGCAGTCGCATGAAGGTGAGTGGGTGCCGTTTACGTCAGATGCGGACACGATCGTGGTCAACATCGGCGACATGCTGCAGCGCCTGACCAACCACGTGTATCCGTCCACGATCCACCGCGTGGTCAACCCCCCGGGTGAGCTGGCGCGCCAGCCGCGCTATTCGGTGCCGTTCTTCCTGCATCCGAACCCGGACTACCTGATCGACGTGCTGCCGTCCTGCATCACTCCGGAGAACCCGAGCCGGTACCCGGAGGCGATCACCGCCCACGGCTTCCTCGAGGAACGCCTGCGCGAGATCAAGCTGAAGTAATGAGTGAGAAGGCCGCCGAAAGGCGGCCTTTTTCTTTGCAGGGTTGCACCCTGCACCCGCGGTAGTGCCGGCCGCTGGCCGGCAAGTCCAAAGCCAAAGCGGCTCTGTGTTTCTGCGGGTTGGGCGGGGCGGTGTGGGTTGGCAGGACACGCCGTGAACCCCGCTCCGCGGTCCGGCCCAGCCGCTGGCGGCTGTGCGTTCGGGCGCTTGCGAAGCAGTGCTTCGCAAGCAAAGCGCCCTCACCCCTGGGGGCTCGATGGCGCCATCCATGGCGCCAACGGTCCTGCCAACCCACACCGCCCCACCCCCGACAGCTTCCCGGTGACGGTTGGTGGGTGTCGACCTTGGTCGACACGGTAGATCCACGCCATGCGTGGATGAGATCTGTCAGATCGAAGTGGGGTAGGGATCTGACCCCGGCAGCCACCCGGAATGCTGCTTCTGCTTTCGATCTTCTTTTTTCTTTCCGTGGCGGGCGGAACCGCCGGAATGTGTCAGAGGCCGGGCGGGTGGGGATGACGGGGGTGTCCGCGGCATGGATGCCGCGGCCAAGCCCCCAGGGAAGGGTTTGCGGCGTCCCCCGCCATCCCCACCCGCCCGGCCAAGCCTCGTATCTAGCCGGACTCTCCTCGACCAACCCAACCCCAACCCCAATCCCAACCCCCGCCACGAGGGGCTGCGCCGTTGGCTGAAAATCCATGTAACCGCTTACAGGGAAACGGATTTTTGCCGCAACGGGTATCATGACCGGCTGACTTCACACAGGAGCCACCCGCTCATGCGCCGCAAGATCGTCGCTGGAAACTGGAAGCTGCATGGCAGCCGTCAATTCGCCAATGAACTGCTGGGGCAGGTCGTCGCCGGGCTGCCGCTGGAGGGGGTGGACGTGGTGATCCTGCCGCCGCTGCCGTACCTGGGCGAGCTGGTCGAGGACTTCGGCGCGACCGGCCTGGCCTTTGGCGCGCAGGACGTGAGCAGCAACGAGAAGGGCGCCTACACCGGCGAGGTCTGCGCGGCCATGCTGGTCGAGGTCGGGGCCCGCTATGGCCTGGTTGGCCATTCCGAGCGCCGCCAGTACCACCACGAAAGCAGCGAGCTGGTCGCGCGCAAGTTCGCCGCCGCCCAGCATGCCGGCCTGGTGCCGGTGCTGTGCGTGGGCGAGACCCTGGAACAGCGCGAGGGCGGGCAGACCGAAGCGGTCATCGCCAGTCAGCTGGCACCGGTGCTGGAGCTGGTCGGTGCGGCCGGTTTCGCCAAGGCCGTGGTTGCCTACGAGCCGGTCTGGGCCATCGGTACCGGCCGTACTGCTACCAAGGAGCAGGCGCAGCAGGTGCACGCGTTCATCCGTGGCGAAGTCGCGCGTATCGATGCTAGAATCGCTGATTCACTGCCCATTGTTTACGGCGGTAGCGTGAAGCCCGACAATGCCGGGGAACTGTTCGCGCAGCCGGATGTCGATGGTGGGCTGGTCGGCGGCGCCTCCCTGGTGGCCGCGGACTTCCTGGCCATCGCAAGGGCGGCGGCCGCGAACTAATCCTAGAAGTTTTGTCCGAGGGCGGTTTCCAATGCTGATGTTGATCCTCAATGTCGTCTACGTGCTGGTCGCTGTGGCCATGATCGCGCTGATCCTGATGCAGCGTGGTTCGGGTGCGGCGGCGGGTTCGGGCTTTGGTGCCGGTGCCTCGGGTACGGTGTTCGGTGCGCGCGGCGCCTCGAACTTCCTGTCCAAGTCGACCAAGTGGCTGGCAGTCGTGTTCTTCGGCATCAGCCTCTTCATGGCCTGGTATGCCGGTCACGGCAGCCGCCCGGCGGCCGACCAGGATCTGGGTCTGATGTCCGCCCCGGCGGCAGTCGCTCCGGCGGCTCCGGCGGGCGAACTGCCGGCCGTTCCGAAGGCCGATGCGGTCCCGGCCGCCCCGGTTCCGGCCGCGAATGTGCCGGCTCAGGCGGAATCTTCGGTTTCTGGTGAAGAAAAGCCTTCGGAAGGCTCCCAGAAAGACTGAAGCCGGTTACAATACGCGGCGCATCGGGAAGATAGTCTGATGTGATCGTTTGCCCAGGTGGCGGAATTGGTAGACGCACTACCTTGAGGTGGTAGCGACGCAAGTCGTAGGGGTTCGAGTCCCCTCTTGGGCACCATTTGTAAGTAAAGCGGGTTCGTCTGGCGCGCAAGGCGCCAGGCAGATTCCCGTCCACTCCCCCATGCCAAAGCGCCTGCAGGCGCGGCGGCAGAGGCAAGAGAGAATCGCTGTGCTGGCCGAATATTTGCCGTCTCTGCTGTTTCTGATCGTTGCCACCGGTATCGGCATTACGCTGATGCTGGTTGGTCGATTCCTCGGTCCCCGCCGCCCCGATCTGGAAAAGCTGTCGCCGTACGAGTGCGGCTTCGAGGCCTTCGAAGACGCGCGCATGAAGTTCGACGTGCGCTACTACCTGATCGCGATCCAGTTCATCGTCTTCGACCTGGAAATCATCTTCATCGTGCCGTGGACCCAGGTCTTCATGGAGCTGGGTGCCCGTTCGCTCATCACCATGGGCCTGTTCGTCGGCATGCTGTTCCTCGGTTTCATTTACGTCTGGAAGAAGGGAGCGCTGGAATGGGAGTGATTCAGACTCTCGATGGCCTCATGAACAACCCCACGCCGGAAGGCCGGGTTGATGACATCCTGCGGCCGGAAGGCGACAACCCGCTGCTGGAAAAGGGCTTCGTCACCACCAGCGTCGATGCACTGCTGAACTGGGCGCGCACCGGCTCGATGTGGCCGATGACCTTCGGTCTGGCCTGCTGCGCGGTCGAGATGATGCACGCCGGTGCCGCGCGCCTGGACCTTGACCGCTACGGCGTGGTGTTCCGCCCGTCGCCGCGTCAGTCCGACGTGATGATCGTGGCCGGTACCCTGGTCAACAAGATGGCCCCGGCGCTGCGCAAGGTCTACGACCAGATGCCGGACCCGAAGTGGGTCATCTCGATGGGTAGCTGCGCCAACGGTGGCGGCTACTACCACTACTCCTATTCTGTGGTGCGCGGCTGTGATCGCGTGGTGCCGGTGGACGTCTACGTCCCGGGCTGCCCGCCGACCGCCGAGGCGCTGGTGTACGGGATCCTGCAGCTGCAGAAGAAGATCTGGCGTACACAGACCATCGCCCGCTGACCCCTTCACCTGACAAGAGCGCGCCAAGCCCCCATGGCAGAGCAAGCATCCTTCATCGACCGACTCTCCGCACGTTTCGCAGGTGCGAAGGTCATCGTGGTCGAACCCCGCGGCGAAGTGACGCTGGAAGTGCCTGCCGCCGAGTGGCACGCCACCGCCCTGACGCTGCGTGACGAGTTTGGTTTCGAGCAGGCCGTGGATCTCTGCGGCGTCGACTACCTCGGTTATGGCTCCGACGAATGGGACACCGCCGACGTGTCCTCGCAGGGCTTCAGCCGTGGTGTCGAAGGCAAGGCCCAGGGCCGCTTCGCGTGGGGCGAGTTCCCCACCGAGGAAAACGGTGCCGACGGTGCCCGCCCGCAGCACATGCCGACCCAGCGCTTCGCCGTGGTCGCCCAGCTGCGTTCGTACCAGCACAACCTGATGATGCACCTGCGCTGCTTCGCCCCTGACGAAGCGCTGCCGGTGGTGTCCTCGCTGACCAGCATCTGGCCGGGCCTGAACTGGTTCGAGCGCGAAGCGTTCGACCTGTACGGCGTGATCTTCGAAGGCCACCCGGACCTGCGCCGGATCCTGACCGACTACGGTTTCGTCGGCCATCCGTTCCGCAAGGACTTCCCGCTGATCGGCAATGTCGAAGTCCGCTACGACGAAGAAAAGAAGCGCGTGATCTACGAACCGGTCACCTCGGTGGAGCCGCGTGTCGGCGTGCCGCGCGTGATCCGCGACGACGCCCGTCTGCAGACCGCAGAAGGCGAGCGCGCGCAGGAGGCAGTGAAGTGAGCCACGTACACCAGGCCGGCGAAGCATTCGCCAGCAACGCCGCCGAAAGCCGGCAGGAAATCCGCAACTACACCATGAACTTCGGCCCGCAGCATCCGGCCGCTCACGGTGTGCTGCGCCTGATCCTGGAAATGGACGGCGAAACCATCATGCGCGCCGACCCGCACGTGGGTCTGCTGCACCGTGGTACCGAAAAGCTGGCCGAGTCCAAGCCGTTCAACCAGTCGATCGGTTACATGGATCGCCTGGATTACGTGTCGATGATGTGCAACGAGCACGCCTACGTGCGCGCGATCGAGACCCTGATGGGCATCGAGGCGCCGGAGCGTGCGCAGTACATCCGCACCATGTACGACGAAATCACCCGCATCCTCAACCACCTGATGTGGTTGGGCTCCAACGCGCTCGATCTGGGTGCGATGGCGGTGATGCTGTACGCCTTCCGCGAACGCGAAGAGCTGATGGACTGCTACGAAGCGGTTTCTGGCGCGCGCATGCACGCGGCGTACTACCGTCCGGGCGGCGTCTACCGCGACCTGCCGGACCACATGCCGAAGTACAAGGAATCGCGCTGGCACAAGGGCAAGGCGCTGAAACAGCTCAATGCTTCGCGTGAAGGCTCGCTGCTGGACTTCCTGGAGAACTTCACCAACGAATTCCCGGGTCGCGTCGACGAATACGAAACCCTGCTGACCGACAACCGTATCTGGAAGCAGCGTACCGTCGGCATCGGCGTGGTCACTCCGGAACTGGCTCACCAGTGGGGCATGACCGGCGTGATGCTGCGCGGCTCGGGCATCGCCTGGGACCTGCGCAAGAAGCGTCCGTACGCCAAGTACGATGCCGTCGATTTCGACATCCCGCTGGGCAAGGAAGGCGACTGCTACGACCGCTACCTGGTCCGCATTGCCGAAATGCGCGAGTCCAACCGCATCATCAAGCAGTGCGTGGCATGGCTGAAGGCCAACCCCGGCCCGGTCATGGTCAAGAACTTCAAGGTCGCTCCGCCCAAGCGCGAGGACATGAAGGACGACATGGAAGCGCTGATCCATCACTTCAAGCTGTTCAGTGAAGGCTATTGCGTGCCGGCCGGCGAAACCTACGCGGCAGTGGAAGCGCCCAAGGGTGAGTTCGGCTGCTACCTGGTCTCAGACGGCGCCAACAAGCCTTTCCGCGTGCACCTGCGCGCACCGGGCTTTGCCCACCTGTCCTCGATCGATTCGATCGTGCGCGGCCACATGCTGGCCGACGTGGTGGCGATGATCGGTACCTACGACCTGGTGTTCGGCGAGGTTGACCGGTAATGCCGTCCGCCACGCCAACGCCCGCTGCAGGCAGCCGGCGCAAGCCGGCGCCGCAGTTTCTGGAATTTCACGTTATGCATTTCGCTGAGGTCGGCCGATGAAGGCGACAGGTAATTTCGAGGCGGCGCGCGACGTCGACCCGATGGTGGTGCTGAGCGACAAGACCCGCGCTCACATCGATCACTGGCTGTCCAAGTTCCCGCCGGACCGCAAGCGCTCTGCCGTGCTGCAGGGCCTGCATGCGGCCCAGGAGCAGAACGAGGGTTGGCTGACCGACGAGCTGATCGCCGGCGTGGCCAAGTACCTTGATCTGCCGCCGGTGTGGGCCTACGAGGTCGCCAGCTTCTACTCGATGTTCGAGACCGAGAAGGTGGGCCGCAACAACGTGGCCATCTGCACCAACATCAGCTGCTGGCTCAATGGCGCCGAGGACATCGTCCGCCATTGCGAGAAGAAGCTGGGCATCAAGCACGGTGAATCGACCCCGGACGGCCGCGTCTACCTCAAGCGCGAGGAAGAGTGCCTGGCCGGTTGCGGTGGCGCGCCGATGATGGTCATCAACGGTCACTACCATGAGCGTCTGACCCTGGAAAAGGTCGACGAGCTGCTGGACGGGCTGGAGTAAGGGCATGGCACATCACCACGAATCCAAGGGTCCGGTCGGCCCCGCGCCGCTGCCGCACCAGGTGGTCTATACCACCCTGCATTACGACACCCCGTGGTCGTACGAAAGCTACCTGAAGACCGGTGGCTACGCTGCCCTGCGCAAGATCCTCGAAGAGAAGATCCCGCCGGAGCAGGTCATCGAGATGGTCAAGGCCTCAGGCCTGCGTGGCCGCGGTGGCGCAGGCTTCCCGACCGGCCTGAAGTGGTCCTTCATGCCCAAGGGCAACATGCAGAAGTACATCCTCTGCAACTCGGACGAATCCGAGCCGGGCACCTGCAAGGACCGCGACATCCTGCGCTACAACCCGCATTCGGTGGTGGAAGGCATGGCGATCGCCTGCTACGCCACCGGTTCGACCGTGGGTTACAACTACCTGCGCGGTGAGTTCCACCACGAGCCGTTCGAGCACTTCGAGCAGGCCCTGGCTGACGCCTATGCGAACGGCTGGCTGGGCAAGAACGTGATGGGCTCGGGCGTGGACATCGACATCTACGGTGCGCTGGGCGCCGGCGCGTACATCTGCGGCGAAGAAACCGCACTGATGGAATCGCTGGAGGGCAAGAAGGGCCAGCCGCGCTACAAGCCGCCGTTCCCGGCCAATTTCGGCCTGTATGGCAAGCCGTCGACGATCAACAACACCGAAACCTACGGTTCGGTGCCGGCGATCATCCGCAACGGTCCGGAGTGGTTCAAGGGCCTGAGCCTGACCGCCAACGGCGGTCCGAAGTGCTTCTCGGTGTCCGGCTGCGTGCAGAATGGCGGCAACTTCGAAGTGCCGCTCGGCACCAAATTCCACGACCTGCTGGAAATGGCCGGTGGCCTGCGTCCGGGCCGCACGCTGAAGGGCGCGATTCCGGGCGGCGTGTCGATGCCGGTGCTGACCGCGGCCGAGCTGAAGGACCTGCCGATGGACTACGACACCATCCGTGCACTGGGCTCCGGCCTGGGTTCGGGCGCGATCGTGGTGCTCGACGACAGCGTCTGCTGCGTCAAGTTCGCCTGCCGCATCAGCCAGTTCTTCCACAAGGAATCCTGCGGCCAGTGCACCCCGTGCCGTGAAGGTACCGGCTGGATGCATCGCGTGCTGGAGCGCATCGTCGCCGGCAAGGCCACGATGGAAGACCTGCACCAGCTGAAGGCGGTGGCCGGCCAGATCGAAGGCCACACCATCTGTGCGTTCGGTGAAGCGGCTGCATGGCCCATCCAGGGCTTCCTGCGCCAGTTCTGGGACGAATTCGAGTACTACATCGTCAACGGTCATTCGATGGTTGACGGCAAGAAGGTGGAGGCAGCCGCCGCATGAGCGCGCAACCCGTAAACCCGAACGTGCCACCGGATCACGTGACCATCGAAATCGATGGCAAGTCCCTGGTCGTGCCCAAGGGTTCGATGATCATCCAGGCGGCCGACAAGGCCGGCATTTCGATTCCGCGCTTCTGCTACCACGAGAAGCTGCCGATCGCCGCCAACTGCCGCATGTGCCTGGTGGACGTGGAAAAGTCGCCGAAGCCGGCGCCGGCCTGCGCCACCCCGGTGATGGATGGCATGAAGGTCGCCACCCGCAGCGAAAAGGCACTGAAGTTCCAGCGCTCGGTGATGGAGTTCCTGCTCATCAACCACCCGCTGGACTGCCCGATCTGCGATCAGGGCGGCGAGTGCGAGCTGCAGGACGTGTCGCTGGGCTATGGCCGTTCGGTCAGCCGCTTCAACGAGCGCAAGCGCGTGGTGCCGGACGAGGACATGGGCCCGCTGGTCGCCACCGAGATGACCCGCTGCATCCAGTGCACCCGCTGCGTCCGCTTCACCGCCGATGTTGCCGGTACCTACGAACTGGGTGGCATGTACCGCGGTGAGAACCTGCAGATCGGTACCTTCGACGGCAAGCCGCTGACCACCGAACTGTCCGGCAACGTCGTCGACGTCTGCCCGGTCGGCGCACTGACCAACAAGGTGTTCCAGTTCCGCGCCCGCCCGTGGGAACTGACCGCGCGCGAGTCGCTGGGCTACCACGACGCGATGGGTTCGAACCTGTTCCTGCACGTGCGTCGCGGCGAAGTGCTGCGCACCGTGCCGCGCGACAACGAAGCGGTGAACGAGTGCTGGCTGTCCGACCGTGACCGCTACTCGCACCAGGGCCTGTACAGCGAAGACCGTGCGGTCAAGCCGCTGCGCAAGGTCAATGGCGAGTGGAAGGAAGTGAGCTGGGCCGAAGGCCTGGCTGCGGCTGCCGAGATCCTCAAGGCCAACCAGGGCGACAACCTGGGCGTACTGGTGCATCCGTCCACCTCGAACGAGGAAGGCGCGCTGCTGGCCCGCCTGGCCAAGGGCCTGGGCTCGAGCAACATCGACCATCGCATCAACAACCGCGATTTCTCCGACGCCGCAACCGCCGAAGTGTTCGGCCTGCCGTTGGCCGAAATCGAAGGCGCCGACCGCATCGTCGTTTTGGGCAGCAACATCCGCCACGAACTGCCGCTGCTGCACGCCCGCCTGCGCAAGGCACAGACCACCAACGGCGCGAAGATCCACGTCGTCAACCCGGTGGACTTCGACTTCGCCTTCAGCATTGCCGGCAAGCAGATCGTCGCACCGTCGAAGTTCGTCGACGCGCTGGCCAACGCCGAGCTGCGTTCGGCTGTGCAGGGCGGCAACAACACCGTGCTGATCGTCGGTGGCATCGCCGAGAACCACCCGCAGGCTGCCGCGATCCGCGCCGCCGCGCGTGATTTCGCTGCCGCCACCGGTGCCAAGCTGTGCCGCATCCCGCAGGGCGCCAACGCCGTGGGCCTGACCCGCGCCGGCGTGCTGCCGGCCGGCAAGGACGTCGCCGCGATGCTGGCGCAGCCGCGCCAGGCCTACGTGGTGTACGGCCTCGAGCCGGGCCTGGACTTCGCCGATGCACCTGCCGCGCGCAAGGCGCTGGTCGGCGCCAAGGTGGTGGCCTTCAGCCAGTTCGCCTGCGTCTCCACCCGCGACGTTGCCGACGTGATCCTGCCGATCGGCGCGCTGCCGGAAATCGACGCCACCCTGACCAACCTCGATGGTCGCGAGCAGTCGGCCCGTGCCGGTGGCAAGCTGCCGGGCGAGGCCCGTGAAGGCTGGCGCGTGCTGCGTGCCCTGGGCGGCGAGCTGGCGGTTGCCGGTTTCGACTTCACCGACCTGGCCGGCCTGCGCGCCAGCCTGGCCCCGGTGTCGGTCGCTGTTGCGGCTTCGGCGCAGCCGGTGGTTGCCGGCGAAGGCCTGGAAGTGGCTTCGACCGCCGCGATCTACCGCACCGATGCGGTGGTCCGTCGTGCGCCGGCGCTGCAGTCGCATCCGCTCAACAACGCCCCGCGCATCGTGCTGAACGCTGAAGATGCCGCTCGCCTGCTGCTGCAGGAAGGGCAGATGGCCAAGGTCGGCACCGATGCCGGCAAGGCCACCCTGCCGGTGGTGGTCGACGCCCGCGTCGCTGCGGGTTCGGTCTGGATTGAATCGGGCCACGGCGCGACCGCGCCGCTGGGTGCCGCTCGCGTAACGGTGGTGGCTGCATGAACGAATTGCTGTTGAACGCGGTCGACCCGCTGCACCAGTGGCTGCTTGGCCTCGGTGACATCGGCGCGCTGATCTGGATCATCCTGAAGATCCTGGTGATCACCGTTCCGGTGATCATCTCGGTGGCCTTCTACGTGGTCTGGGAACGCAAGCTGATCGGCTGGATGCACGTCCGCCACGGACCGATGTACGTGGGCATGGGCATCTTCCAGGCCTTCGCCGACGTCTTCAAGCTGCTGTTCAAGGAAGTGGTCCAGCCGAGCAGCGCCAACAAGGCGATCTACCTGCTGGCACCGCTGATCACCCTGGCGCCGGCCTTCGCGGCCTGGTCGGTGGTGCCCTTCGATTCGCAGATCGTGCTGTCCAATGCCAACGCCGGCCTGCTGTACCTGCTGGCGATGACCTCGCTGGGTATCTACGGCATCATCCTGGCCGGTTGGGCATCCAACTCGAAGTATGCGTTCCTGGGTGCGATGCGCGCCTCGGCGCAGATGATCAGCTACGAAATCGCCATGGGCTTCGCCCTGGTCGGCGTGATGATCGCGTCGGGCAGCCTGAACCTGAGCAACATCGTGATGGCGCAGGCCGGCAATTCCGGTTTCTTCGACTGGTTCCTGCTGCCGCTGTTCCCGCTGTTCGTCATCTACTGGGTGTCGGGCGTTGCCGAAACCAACCGCGCGCCGTTCGACGTGGTGGAAGGTGAATCGGAAATTGTCGCCGGCCACATGGTCGAGTACTCGGGCGGTGCGTTCGCGCTGTTCTTCCTGGCCGAATACGCCAACATGATCCTGATCAGCTTCCTGATCTCGATCTTCTTCCTTGGTGGCTGGCTGAGCCCGATCCAGGGCTGGGTCAATCCGGGTGATATCTCGCCGCTGGTCGACTGGATCTGGAAGGGCGGTGCACCGTGGCTGTTCGTCAAGGTGTTCTTCTTCGCCAGTGCCTACATCTGGTTCCGTGCCAGCTTCCCGCGCTTCCGCTATGACCAGATCATGCGCCTGGGCTGGAAGGTTTTCATCCCGCTGGCCATTCTGTGGATCGCGGTTACCGCCGTCATGGTGTTCTTCGGCGTGATTCAAAAGGGCGTCTAAGTGATGAACAGGATTACCCATTACTTCAAGAGCCTGCTGCTGCTCGAACTGCTGGGCGGCCTTTGGCTGACGCTGAAGTACAGCTTCAAGCCCAAGTACACGATGATGTACCCGATGGAGAAGTTCCCGCAGTCGCCGCGCTTCCGTGGCCTGCACGCCCTGCGCCGTTACCCCAACGGTGAAGAGCGCTGCATCGCCTGCAAGCTGTGCGAAGCGGTGTGCCCTGCATTGGCCATCACCATCGACTCGGCCAAGCGCGAAGACGGCACCCGCCGTACCACGCGCTATGACATCGATCTGTTCAAGTGCATCTTCTGCGGCTTCTGCGAAGAAAGCTGCCCGGTGGACTCGATCGTCGAAACCCACATCCTCGAGTACCACTTCGAGAATCGTGGCGAAAACATCGTTACCAAGCCGCAGCTGCTGGCCCTGGGCGACCGTCTCGAGTCCGAGATCGCCGAGCGTCGCGCCGCCGATGCCGCTTACCGCTGAGGTCGAGAGATGGATTGGGTAAATATCGCTTTCTGGGTGTTCGCCATCGCGGCAACGGTTTCGGCCGGTGCGGTGATCAGCGTGCGCAACCCGGTTCACGCCGTGCTCTGCCTGGTGCTGACCTTCTTCTCCATTGCCTGCGTGTGGCTGCTGGTCGGCGCCGAGTTCCTCGGCGTGGCACTGGTGCTGGTCTACGTCGGCGCGGTGATGGTGCTGTTCCTGTTCGTGGTGATGATGCTGGACATCGATCCCACCAAGCTGCGTGAGGGCTGGGTGCGTTACCTGCCGGTCGGCCTGATCGTGGCCGTGGCGATGCTGGTGCAGATGCTGATCCTGATCGGCGTGAAGGGCAGGGCGGTCAACCCGTTCCCGGCCGACAACGCCGCCGCGGTCGCTGCCGACAGCTCCAACGTCACCTGGCTGGCCCGTACGCTGTTCACCGAGTACCTGCTGCCGTTCGAGTTCGCCGCCGTCATCCTGACCGTGGCCGTGGTTGCCGCCGTGATGCTGACCCTGCGTCGCCGTACCGGCGTGAAGAGCCAGAACCCGGGCGAGCAGACCATGGTCAAGGCCGGCCAGCGCCTGCGCATGGTCAAGATGGGCGCCGAAGCGCCGGTCGTGCACAGCAACAGCAAGCCGGCCGCCGGCGAGGAGACCCAGCCGTGATTACCCTTGGCCACATCCTTGCGCTGGGCGCGGTGCTGTTCGCCATCAGTCTGGCCGGCATCTTCCTCAACCGGAAGAATGTCATCGTCCTGCTGATGTCGATCGAACTGATGCTGCTGTCGGTGAACATCAACTTCGTCGGCTTCTCGCGCCAGTTGGGCGACCCGTCCGGCCAGCTGTTCGTGTTCTTCATCCTGACCGTCGCCGCCGCGGAAGCCGCCATCGGCCTGGCGATCCTGGTGACCCTGTTCCGTACACGCCGCACGATCAATGTCGGCGAAGTCGATTCGTTGAAGGGCTGATCCACAGATGGAAATCACTCTCTCCAAGAGTCTGTTGATCGCAGTGGTGCTTGCACCGCTGTTCGGCAGCATCATCGCCGGCCTGTTCGGTCGCCAGGTCAAGCGCTTCGGCGCGCAGACCATCACCATCCTCGGCGTCGCGGTTGCCTGCGGCCTGTCGATGTACACGCTCTACCAGCTGCTGTGGGGCGGTGCGCAGCCGTTCAACCAGAACATCTACACGTTCTTCGAAGTTGGCCAGTACTCGGCCCACGTCGGTTTCATGGTCGACAAGCTGACCGCGATGATGATGGTGGTGGTGACCTTCGTGTCGCTGCTGGTCCACATCTACACGATCGGCTACATGCAGGACGATCCGGGCTACCAGCGGTTCTTCAGCTACATCTCGCTGTTCACCTTCTCGATGCTCACCCTGGTGATGAGCAACAACTTCCTGCAGCTGTTCTTCGGCTGGGAAGCGGTGGGCCTGGTGTCGTACCTGCTGATCGGCTTCTGGTTCAAGCGTCCGACCGCGATCTTCGCCAACATGAAGGCGTTCCTGGTCAATCGCGTCGGTGACTTCGGCTTCCTGCTCGGTATCGCCGGCGTGCTGTGGGTGTTCGGTACCCTGGACTACTCGCAGGTGTTCTCGCAGGCCGGCATGCTGGCTGACCCGCGCGCCCAGCTGCAGATCTGGGACGGCACCATGTTCGGCATGCAGCTGCTGAACGAGCCGGTGATCTGGTCGATCGCCACCGTCATCTGCATCTGCCTGTTCATCGGTGCCATGGGCAAGTCGGCCCAGGTCCCGCTGCATGTGTGGCTGCCGGACTCGATGGAAGGCCCGACCCCGATCTCGGCACTGATCCACGCCGCGACGATGGTGACCGCCGGTATCTTCATGGTCACCCGCATGTCGCCGCTGTTCGAGCTGTCGCAGACCGCGCTGAACTTCATCCTCTTCATCGGTGCCACCACCGCGTTCTTCACTGGCCTGATCGGCATTGTGCAGAACGACATCAAGCGCGTCGTCGCGTACTCCACGCTGTCGCAGCTGGGCTACATGACGGTTGCCTTGGGCGTGTCGGCGTACTCGGCCGCCGTGTTCCACCTGATGACCCACGCCTTCTTCAAGGCGCTGCTGTTCCTGGGTGCCGGCTCGGTCATCATCGCGATGCACCACGAGCAGGACATGCGCAAGATGGGCGGCCTGCGCAAGTACATGCCGATCACCTTCGTCACCATGTGGATCGGTACGCTGGCCCTGGTCGGTACGCCGTTCTTCTCCGGCTTCTACTCGAAGGACACCATCATCGAGGCAGCCGAAATCCACGCACACATGCAGAACAGCTGGGTGGCCACCTATGGCTACTGGGCTGTGCTGGGTGGCGTGCTGGTGACCAGCTTCTACAGCTTCCGCCTGCTGTTCCTGACCTTCCACGGCAAGGAGCGCTTCCGCGACGCACACGACGATCATGGTCATGGCCATGACGATCACCACGCCGCTGACGCCCACCATGCTGATGCCCACCACGGCGATGCCCATGACGACCACGGCCATGGCCATGGTCCGCATGAGCCGCATGAAACCCCGTGGGTGGTGACCCTGCCGCTGATCCTGCTGGCCATCCCGTCGATCGCCATCGGTTTCTTCAGCATCGGTCCGATGCTGCACGGCACCGACTGGGCCGGCCACCATGCACACGACGCCATCAAGGGCCAGGTCAACACGTTCTTCACCGGTATCGTCGATTTCTACGACCCGGCCAAGAACACCGTTGCCTTCCTGGGCGAAGAGTTCCACGGGCCGGTGGCGTTCGCGCTGCACGGCATGATGCTGCCGCCGTTCTGGCTGACCTTGGCGGGCTTCCTGCTGGCTGCGCTGTTCTACCTGTGGAAGCCGGACCTGTCGGGCAAGGCGCGCAAGACCTTCGCCCCGCTGGTGTCGGTGCTGGAAAACAAGTACGGCTTCGACAAGCTGTGGATCGATGGCTTTGCCGGTGGCAGCGTCAAGCTGGGCAAGGTCGCACGCTGGATCGACAGCAACATCGTCGACGGCGTGGTCAATCTTTCGGCACGTGTTGTGGACGTCGCAGCCGGCGTGCTGCGTCGTACCCAATCCGGTTTCCTCTATCACTACGCCTTCGCGATGATCATCGGCCTGATTGCCCTTCTGGGCGTGCTGATGCATTACCTGCGTTGATGACCTGTACGGAATAAGAAGACGTGTCGAACTGGCCTCTACTCAGTGTCCTCATCTGGCTGCCGATCATCGGTGGCGCCCTGATCCTTGCGATCCGTGATGCGCAGACCGCCCGCTGGGCGTCGCTGGGCGTAGCGGTGCTGACGTTCGTGGCGAGCCTCTCGCTGCTGAGCGGCTACAACGCGGGCATCGACGGTCTGCAGTTCGTCGAGACCCATGCCTGGATCCCGGCGTACAAGATCGGCTACAACCTGGGCGTGGACGGCATCGCCGTGGCGCTGATCCTGCTGACCACCCTGGTCAGCGTGCTTGCCCTGATCGGCGCCTGGAGCGCCATCGACAAGCGCGTCAACCAGTACGTGGCCGCCTTCCTGATCCTGGAAGGCGTCACGGTCGGTATCTTCTCGGCCACGGACGCGATGCTGTTCTACGTGTTCTTCGAGGCGATGCTGATCCCGATGTTCCTGATCATCGGTGTCTGGGGCGGCCCGCGCCGCATCTACGCCGCGCTGAAGTTCTTCCTGTACACCTTCCTCGGCTCGGTGCTGATGCTGGTGGCGCTGATCTACCTGTACATGAAGGGTGGCAGCTTCCAGCTGGCCGACCTGTACGCGCTGCCGCTGTCGGCCAAGGAACAGACCTGGATCTTCTTCGCCTTCCTGATCGCCTTCGCGGTCAAGGTGCCGATGTTCCCGGTCCACACCTGGCTGCCGGACGCCCACGTGGAAGCGCCGACCGCCGGTTCGGTGATCCTGGCTGCCATCGCGCTGAAGATCGGTGGCTACGGCTTCCTGCGCTTCAACCTGCCGATCGTCCCGGACGCGTCGCAGGAATGGGCATGGCTGGTGATCGCGCTGTCGCTGATCGCGGTGATCTACGTCGGCCTGGTCGCCCTGGTGCAGGACGACATGAAGAAGCTGATCGCCTATTCGTCGATCGCGCACATGGGCTTCGTCACCCTGGGCACCTTCATCGCGCTGTGGCTGGTGCGTGAAGCTGGCAACGCCGATGCGGCCCGCCTGGGCCTGCAGGGCGCCATGGTGCAGATGATCTCGCACGGCTTCGTGTCCGGCGCGATGTTCTCCAGCGTGGGCGTGCTGTACGACCGCATGCACAGCCGCCGCATCGCCGATTACGGCGGCGTGGTCAACGTGATGCCCTGGTTCGCGACCTTCGCCATGCTGTTCTTCATGGCCAATGCGGGCCTGCCGGGCACCAGCGGTTTCGTCGGCGAGTTCATGGTCATCCTCGCGGCCTTCCAGCGTAATCCGTGGATCGCACTGGGCGCGGCCACCACCCTGATCATCGGCGCCGCCTACACCCTGTGGCTGTACAAGCGCATCTTCTTCGGTGAAGTGGCCAACAGCCACGTTGCCGAACTGAAGGACATCAACGGTCGCGAATGGCTGGTGCTGGGCGTGTTCGCCATCGGCGTGCTGGCCCTGGGCATCTACCCCAAGCCGCTGACCGACCTGATGGAGCCCTCGATCGCGAAGCTGGCGATGCAGATCGCATCCAGCAAGCTGCTGTAATTCCAGGATTTGATGATGACCACCTCGCCGCTGCTGCCATTGACCGCCGCTGACCTGCCACCGCTCGCTCCCGAGCTGGTGCTGATCGGCAGCGCCTTCGCCCTGATGATCCTCGACCTGTTCGTCAGCAACCGGAACAAGATCGTCACCCACCTGTTCTCGCTCGCTGCGCTGGCCGTGGTGCTGTTCATGCTGGCCACCGGCGTGGGCGGGCAGGGGGAGGTCTTCCATGGCATGTTCGTGCGCGATACCGCCGCGGACGTGATGAAGACCGGGATCGTGCTGCTCAGCGGCCTGACCCTGGTCTACGGCTGGCGTTACCTGCGTGACCGCAACCTGTTCCAGGGCGAGATCCCGGTGCTGATCCTGTTCGGCACCGCCGGCATGATGATCCTGGTCTCGGCCGGCAGCCTGCTGATGGTCTACCTGGGCCTGGAACTGCTGGCGCTGTGCTCCTACGCGCTGGTTGCCAGCAACCGTGAGAACGGCCTGGCCTCGGAAGCGGCGATGAAGTACATCGTGCTGGGTTCGCTGGCCTCGGGCCTGCTGCTGTACGGCATGTCGCTGATCTACGGCGCCACCGGCAGCCTGCACCTGGACGTCATCCGTGAGGCCATCCCGCACTCGGAAGAGCGCGTGCTGCTGATCACCGGTGCGGTGTTCATGATCGCCGGCGTCGCCTTCAAGCTGGGTGCCGCGCCGTTCCACATGTGGCTGCCGGACGTGTACCAGGGTGCCCCGGCACCGATCGCACTGTTCATCAGCTCGGCGCCGAAGCTGGCCGCGTTCGGCATGGCCTACCGCCTGCTGGAAATGGGCGTGGGCCCGCTGTCGACCGAACTGCAGCTGCTGATTGCCGGCCTGGCCGCGGTCTCGCTGGTGATCGGCAACCTGATGGCCATCGCGCAGAGCAACCTCAAGCGCATGCTGGCGTTCTCCACCGTCTCGCACATCGGCTTCCTGCTGATGGGCATCGCCGGTGGCGGTTCGCAGGGCTATGCCGCCGCGCTGTTCTACGCACTGGCTTACGCCATCATGTCCACCGCCGCCTTCGGCGCGATCATCGCGCTGTCGCGTGCCGGTTTCGAAGCCGAGAACATCGAAGACTTCAAGGGCCTGAATGCCCGCAACCCGTGGATGGCCGGCCTGGTGCTGTGCATCATGGCGTCGCTGGCCGGCATCCCGCCGTTCCTGGGTTTCTGGACCAAGCTGGCGGTGCTGGGCGCGGCTGTCAACGGCGGCCTGCTGTGGCTGGCCATCCTCGGCGTGCTGTGTGCCGTGGTCGGCTGCTTCTACTACCTGCGCGTCATCAAGGTCATGTACTTCGATGAGCCGGTGGGCGAGGCCATGCCGCGCGACAACGACCGCGTGCTGGGCCTGGTGCTGGGCGTGAACGCGCTGGCGCTGCTGGCGCTGGGCCTGGCCTGGAACCCGATCATGGTCTGGTGCCAGAAGGCATTTGCGCACATTGCATAAAAGTTGACACAAAGCTGCGCGATTCGTGTAATATGCGCAGCCTGAGTTGTCACTGCAGCGGTTCAGCCAGAACATCGTTGCGGTAGCCCTCCTCGAAAGAGCAGGGCAGCAGTTCAAACACTTCCGGTGCGGGGTGGAGCAGTCTGGCAGCTCGTCGGGCTCATAACCCGAAGGTCGCAGGTTCAAATCCTGCCCCCGCTACCAAAACATCGAATCGGCGCCAACCGGTTCGATGAATGAGGAAAAGCTTGCAGGTTTTGAAGTTATGCCTCATAATTCCGCTTCTGATGCGGGGTGGAGCAGTCTGGCAGCTCGTCGGGCTCATAACCCGAAGGTCGCAGGTTCAAATCCTGCCCCCGCTACCAAGTAAAGAGATCGCCTTCGAAGTCCTGCTTCGAGGGCGTTTTTCTTTGGGGTTTGTGTCCTTTCCGCGTGCTTGGGGTCAGATCCCTTTCCCCGCGGAAAAGGGATCTGACCCCGGGTCCGCACCTTGCACCAGCGCGGTGCAGTCGCTATCATCAGCGGCCTAGCAATACCCCTGAAGGCGGCCTCCCAGCGGGAGTCCGGACCCGGAAGGAGGGCCGCAACCGGCAGGCACTGCAGGTTGCAACCGGAATCCAGTCACCGGAGTCTTTCCGGAAAAGGGGCCCAGCGGGCCCTTTGTCGTTTCCGGGGCGTCATGTTTCCATGCCGGCCAAGGCCGGCACCCAACCAAGAGATCAAGGCAGGCTGTGAGCGACAAGGCAACCGACATCGCGAATCTGCTCGCCCCGACCGTTGTGTCGCTGGGCCTGGAGCTGCTGGGCGTTGAGTATCTGCCGGCCCCCGGCGGTGCGACCCTGCGCCTTTACATCGACGTGCCGCTGGCTGAACAGCCCGAGCGCATCATCAATGTCGACGACTGTGAGCGGGTCAGCCGCGAAGTGTCGGCGCAGATGGACGTCGAAGACCCGATCAGCGGTAACTACACGCTGGAAGTGTCTTCGCCGGGCGTCGATCGTCCGCTGTTCAACCTGGAGCAGTTCGGCCGTCACCTCGGCGAAATGGCCAAGGTCACGCTGAAGCTGCCGCAGGACAACCGTCGTCGCCTGCAGGGCCGCATCGAAGCCATCGACGAGACTGCAGGTGCCATCACCTTCGTCGTCGACAAGGCCGAAGTGGTCGTGTCGGCCGACAACATCGACAAGGCACGGATCATGCCCGACTGGGTGGCGCTGGGGCTGGCCCCGAGCAAGCCGACTGGTCCGGCACCGAAGCGTCCGAAGCCGAACACGAATTCTTCTTCCAACGAGCCGGCGGCAAAAAAGCCGCGCGCGGAGTGAGCCAATGAGCAAGGAACTGTTGCTGGTAGTCGACGCGGTCGCCAACGAGAAGGGCGTGCCGCGTGAAGTGATCTTCGATGCCATCGAGGCCGCCCTGGCCTCGGCAGCGAAGAAGCGCTATCCCGACGAGGAAGTGCTGACCCGCGTGGTCATCGACCACAAGGATGGCAGCTACGAAACCTTCCGCCGCTGGGAAGTGGTGGCCGATGACGTGGTCATGGAATCGCCGGATCGCCAGATCCGCCTGATGGATGCTGTCGATGAAGCCGAAGGCGTGGACGTCGGCGACTACATCGAAGAGCAGATCGAAAACCCGGATTTCGGCCGCATTGCCGCCCAGGCCGCCAAGCAGGTCATCGTCCAGCGCGTGCGCGAAGCCGAGCGCCAGCAGGTCGTGGATGCGTGGAAGGATCGCGTCGGCGAGCTGATCACCGGTGTGGTCAAGCGCGCCGAGCGCGGCAACATCTATGTCGACCTCGGTGGCAACGCCGAAGGCTTCATCCCGAAGGACAAGGGCATTCCGCGCGACGTGCTGCGCGCCGGTGACCGCGTGCGCGGCTACCTGGCCGAAGTCCGTTCGGAACCGCGTGGCCCGCAGCTGTTCATCAGCCGCGCCGCCCCGGAATTCATGATCGAGCTGTTCAAGCTGGAAGTGCCGGAAGTCGGCCAGGGCCTGGTGGAAATCAAGGCCTGCGCCCGCGATCCGGGCGACCGCGCCAAGATCGCCGTGCTGGCCCACGACCAGCGCACCGATCCGATCGGTGCCTGCATCGGCATGCGCGGTTCGCGCGTGCAGGCCGTGTCCAACGAGCTCAATGGCGAGCGCGTGGACATCGTGCTGTGGAACGACAACCCGGCCAACTTCGTCATCAACGCGATGGCGCCGGCTGAAGTGCAGTCGATCATCGTCGATGAAGACAAGCACTCGATGGACCTGGCCGTTGCCGAAGACCGCCTGGCCCAGGCGATCGGCAAGGGCGGCCAGAACGTGCGCCTGGCCAGCCGCCTGACCGGCTGGCAGCTCAACGTGATGACCCAGGACCAGGTCACCGCCAAGTCGGAGGCCGAGCAGGCTTCGGCCCGCCAGCTGTTCATGGACAAGCTGGAAGTGGACGAGGAAATCGCCGGCATCCTGGTCAGCGAAGGCTTCGGCACCGTCGAGGAAATCGCATATGTCCCGGTCGGCGAACTGCTGGCCGTGGAAGGTTTCGACGAAGACATCGTCGAAGAGCTGCGCGCTCGTGCCCGCGATGCGCTGCTCAATGAGGCCCTGGCAGTCGAGGAAGGCCTTGAAGACGGCCAGCCGGCGCAGGACCTGCTGTCCCTGAAGGGCATGGACGAAGCCACCGCGTATGCGCTGGCCGGCCACGGCGTGCGCACCAGTGAGGACCTGTCCGATCTGGCCGCCGACGAGGTCATGGACTTCGGCATCGAAGGGCTGGATCAGGCGCGCGCCGCTGCGCTGATCCTGGCCGCGCGTGCCGAGGAGATCGCCCGACTGGAACGCGGCGAATGAGCCGGCAATGAACAGGGCCCTGAGCCGCTCAGGGCGTAGAATCCGCGCCACCTCCATATGCGGGGGGGCGCCCACAAGATCATAGGATCCGAATGTCGCAGCAAACCACCATCCGCAAGCTTGCCGAACTGGTCAACACGCCGGTCGAAAAACTGCTGGAACAGCTGGCCGGTGCCGGCATGAAGTTCAGCGGTCCCGACCAGGTCGTGACCAGCACCGAGAAGGTGAAGCTCCTGGGCTTCCTTCGTCGTTCGCACGGCAAGCCCGAGCAGGCCCCGGAAGAGACCGATCAGTCTGCAAAGAAGATCACGCTCAACCGCCGGAAACAGCAGGAAGTGACGGTCAGTTCCGGTCGCAGCAAGACGACCGTGAATGTCGAGGTGCGCCAGAAGCGTACCTACGTCAAGGATGGTGCTCGCGCCATGACCCCGGACGAAGAGCGCGCCGACATCCTGCGCAAGCTGGAAGAGTCGCGCGCGCGCAACCTCGCCGAACAGCAGGCCCTGGCCGAAAAGGATCGTCTGCGCGACGAAGCCATCGTCCGCGCCCGTGAGGAAGAGGTTGCCGCCAAGGAACGCGCAGAGGCCGAGAAGAAGGCCGCCGAGGAAGCTGCCGCTGCCGCCAAGGTGGCCGAGGCGCAGGCTGCCACCAAGCCCAAGCGCGCTCCGATCGACGAAACCGCGCCGCGCCCGCCGCGCGCCCCGGCCGCAGCCCCGGCTGCGCCGCGTAGTGCACCGCCGCCGCCGCGCAGCGACGACCGCAACAACCGCAGCGCGCCGCGCAACGAGCGTGGCCCGGGCGATCGTTTCGCCGGCCAGATGCACCTGTCGGCGGCTGATCGTGCGCGTCGTGGCAACAGCAACAACAGCAACACCCGCGGTCGCCCCGGTGGCCGCAACCAGAGCGGTGGCCGTCGCGACATGTCGCGTGGTGGCAACAACGCGGGTCCGCACGCTTTCGAACGTCCGACCGCACCGGTGGTGCGTGAAGTGGCGATCGGCGACACCATCACCGTGGCCGACCTGGCGCAGAAGCTCGCGCTGAAGGGCGGCGAGGTGGTGAAGGCGCTGTTCAAGATGGGCGTGATGGCCACCATCACCCAGTCCATCGACCACGACACCGCCGCGCTGGTGACCGAGGAACTCGGCCACAAGGCGATCCGTGCCAACGACAACGACGCCGAAGACGCACTGCTGGCCTCGACCGGTGAAAACCAGGGCGAAGCCACCCAGCGTCCGCCGGTGGTCACCATCATGGGTCACGTCGACCACGGCAAGACCTCGCTGCTGGATTACATCCGCCGCACCAAGGTTGCCACCGGCGAAGCCGGCGGCATCACCCAGCACATCGGTGCCTACCACGTGGATACGCCGAAGGGCGTGATCAGCTTCCTGGATACCCCGGGCCACGCGGCATTCACCTCGATGCGTGCGCGTGGCGCCAAGCTGACCGACATCGTGGTGCTGGTCGTGGCCGCCGATGACGGCGTCATGCCGCAGACCAAGGAAGCGATCCAGCACGCGCGTTCTGCGGGTGTGCCGCTGATCGTGGCGATCAACAAGATCGACAAGTCCGATGCCGACCCGATGCGGGTCAAGAACGAACTGCTGTCCGAGCAGGTCGTGGCCGAAGACTTCGGTGGTGACACCCAGATGGTGGAGATCTCGGCCAAGACCGGCCTGGGCGTCGACGACCTGCTGGATGCCATCTCAATCCAGGCCGAACTGCTGGAACTGAAGGCCGTCGACGAAGGCCGCGCCTCGGGCGTGGTGATCGAATCGTCGCTGGACAAGGGCCGCGGCCCGGTCGCTACCGTGCTGGTGCAGCAGGGCCGCCTGAAGAAGGGCGACTACCTGGTGTGCGGCATCCAGTACGGCCGCGTGCGTGCGCTGTTCGACGAAACCGGCAAGCAGCCGGAATTCGCTGGCCCGTCCATCCCGGTGCAGGTCCTGGGCCTGTCCGGCGTGCCGGAAGCCGGTGACGACTTCGTGGTCGTCGAGGACGAGCGCCTGGCCAAGGACGTTGCCCAGCAGCGTGAGACCAAGCGCCGTGAATCGCGCCTGGTCGCCACCGCCGGCAGCCGCATGGAAGACATCATGGCGACCCTGGGCAAGGGCGAGGGCCAGCAGGTCCTCAACCTGGTCATCAAGGCCGACGTGCAGGGTTCGGTGCAGGCCCTGAGCCAGGCACTGGTCGCGCTGTCCAACGAAGACATCCGCATCAACGTGATCCACTCCGGCGTGGGCGGCATCACCGAGTCGGACGCCAACTCGGCGGCCGCTTCGAAGGCCACCGTCATCGGCTTCAACGTGCGAGCGGATGCTTCGGCCCGTCGCATCATCGAATCCAACGGCGTCGACCTGCGTTACTTCTCGATCATCTATGACGTGATCGATCAGGTGAAGCAGGTGGCTTCCGGTCTGCTGGGCGTGGAGATCCGCGAAGAGATCATCGGTATCGCCGAGGTCCGCGACGTCTTCCGCAGCTCCAAGCTGGGTGCCGTTGCCGGCTCGATGGTCATCGAGGGCGTGGTCAAGCGCAACAAGCCGATCCGCGTCCTGCGCGACAGCGTGGTGATCTTCGAGGGCGAGCTGGAATCGCTGCGTCGCTTCAAGGAGAACGTCGAGGAAGTCCGCAACGGTACCGAGTGCGGTATCGCGGTGAAGGCCTACAACGACGTCAAGCCGGGTGACCAGATCGAGTGCTTCGAGCGTATCGAAGTGCCGCGCACCCTGTAATGTGATGTGGCCCGACCAACGGTCGGGCCCCACCACGCACATGTAGCGCCCGACCGTTGGTCGGGCGACAATCGAATCAAAGGTAGCGCCCGACCGTTGGTCGGGCGGCAACTGAACCAAGAGCTCCTCGTGCCCAAGACTTTCCATCGAACCGACCGTGTCTCCGCCCAGCTGCGCCGTGAACTCGGCACCCTGGTGCACAACGCCGTGCGCGAGCACGGGTTGCCCTCGGTGAGCGTGTCCGACGTGGAAATCACCCGCGACATGGCGCATGCCAAGGTGTTCGTCACCGCGCTGATGCCGGAACGTTCGGCCGAAGCCGTGGCCGGCCTGAAGGAGCTGGGCTATCGCCTGCGCATGGACCTGGCCCGCGCGATGAAGCTGCGCCACGTGCCGGAGCTGCATTTCCACTACGACGACTCGGTCGACCGTGGTGAGCACATCGACAACATCCTGCGCGACCTGCCCGATACGCTGGCCGCGGAGAAGCGTCGCGAGAGCGACGAAGAATAACCGCGCGACGCCGGGCATGCCCGGCGTCGTCGCATTTCGGCTGCGCGATGTCTGATGCAGACCGCGCTGCGGCAGTCGAGCATGGCTCGACTCTACAAAATCCTGTCATGACCCGAATTCAGTTCCGCCGCCTGGATGGCATCCTGCTGCTCGACAAGTCGACCGGCATGAGCTCCAACGCCGCCCTGCAGGTGGCCCGTCGCCTGTTCCGTGCCGAAAAGGGCGGCCATACCGGCAGCCTTGATCCGCTGGCCACCGGCCTGTTGCCGCTGTGCTTCGGCGAGGCAACCAAGATCGCCGGCCTGCTGCTCGGCTCGGCCAAGGCCTACGACGCCGAGATCATGCTGGGCCAGACCACCGATACCGACGATTCCGAAGGCCAGGTGCTGCTGCAGCGCCCGGTGCCTTCGATCAGTGCCGAGGCCCTGCAGGCGGCGCTGGTGCCGCTGACCGGCAGCATCCGCCAGCGCGCCCCGATCTACTCGGCGCTGAAGCAGGGTGGGGAACCGCTGTATGTGAAGGCCCGTCGTGGTGACGTCATCGAAGCGCCTGAGCGCGAGGTGCAGGTGCATGCCATCGAGGTGCTGGAGCAGCAGCCGGAACGGCTGCGCCTGCGGGTGACCTGCGGCTCGGGCACCTACATCCGCAGCCTGGCCCGCGACCTTGGCGAAAGCCTGGGCTGCGGTGCTCACATCACTGCGCTGCGCCGGCTCTGGGTCGAGCCGTTCCGTGAACCGGCGATGGTCACCCTGGATCAGCTGCGGGCGATGGTCGAGGCAGGTGATGAGGCCGGCATGGACGCGCTGCTGCTGCCGCTGGCGGCCGGCCTGGCTGAATACCCAAGGGTCGACCTGGATGCCGACCAGACCCACCGCTTCTGCGTCGGCCAGCGCCAGCGTGACCTGTCCTGGCCGCATGGCCTGGTGGCCGTGTTCGGTCCGGACGATGCTGTCCAGGGGTTGGGCCAGGTCGATGACAGTGGCCTGCTGGCGCCGCAGCGTCGATTCAACCTCTGACCGGCCCGGGCGGTTCAGCCCCGGTCCTTGTCCCGGAAGCCCCCGACCGTTACAATTTCGCGGCCGTTTTCCGGCAGCCTGCCTCGCGCAGGTTTCATCCTCGTAGTCCACGGCGAGCCTGGCGGTGCGCGAAGCGCGTTCCTGCCGGCCACGCATCACAGAGAAAAAAGAAATGTCGATCGACACCCAGAAGGTCATTGAAGACAACAAGCGCAGCTCGGCTGACACCGGCTCCCCGGAAGTCCAGGTTGCACTGCTGACCGCCCGCATCGAACTGCTGACCGGCCACTTCAAGACCCACAAGAAGGACCACCACAGCCGCCGCGGCCTGCTGCAGATGGTCAACCGCCGTCGCAGCCTGCTCGACTACCTGAAGAAGAAGGACGTCGAGCGTTACAAGGCCCTGATCGAGAAGCTTGGCCTGCGTCGCTAAGCAACGAATCCCCCGCGGCGCAGCGATGCGCCGCGGTTTTGTTTTGTAGCACCGCAATCCCCGATTCAGGCCGGAACGATCCGGCCACCCGCTGGCGGCAAGGGTCGCCGACGGTCCAAATTCGCAGACAGCATCCCCAAGGACACCCTCCGTGGCAAAAATCACCAAAACCTTCCAGTACGGCAAGCACACCGTCACGCTCGAGACCGGCGAAGTTGCCCGTCAGGCCAGCGGTGCCGTCATCGTCAAGATGGACGACACCGTACTGCTGGTCACCGCCGTCGCCGCCAAGAGCGCGCGCGAAGGCCAGGACTTCTTCCCGCTGACCGTCGATTATCAGGAGAAGTTCTACGCCGGCGGCCGTATCCCGGGTGGTTTCTTCAAGCGTGAAGGCCGTGCGACCGAGAAGGAAACCCTGATCTCGCGTCTGATCGACCGTCCGATCCGTCCGCTGTTCCCGGAAGACTACAAGAACGAAGTGCAGATCATCGCCACGGTCATGTCGCTGAACCCGGACGTGGACGGCGACATTGCTGCCCTGATCGGTGCCTCGGCTGCCCTGTCCCTGGCTGGCACCCCGTTCATGGGCCCGATCGGCGCTGCCAAGGTCGGTTACAAGAACGGCGAGTACATCCTGAACCCGACCGTCAGCGAACTGGCTGACTCGCAGCTGGAACTGGTCGTCGCCGGTACCTCCAATGCCGTGCTGATGGTTGAGTCCGAAGCCGCGCTGCTGTCCGAAGAAGTGATGCTGGGCGCTGTGACCTTCGGTCACCGCGAAATGCAGAAGGTCATCAACGCGATCAACGAGCTGACCGTCGAAGCCGGCACCAAGCCGTCGACCTGGGAAGCCCCGGCCAAGAACGACGTGCTGATCTCCGCCCTGAAGGAAGCCATCGGCCCGCGCCTGGGCGAAGCCTTCCAGGTGCGTGACAAGCTGCAGCGCCGTGACGCCATCTCGGCGATCAAGAAGGACGTGGTTGAAAGCCTGGCTGGCCGTGTGGCCGCTGAAGGCTGGAACCCGGCCGAGCTGTCGAAGGAATTCGGCGAGCTGGAATACCGCACCATGCGTGACTCGGTGCTGGACACCAAGGTCCGCATCGACGGCCGTGCGCTGGACACCGTCCGCCCGATCGCCGTGAAGACCGGCGTGCTGCCGCGTACCCACGGTTCCTCGCTGTTCACCCGCGGCGAAACCCAGGCCATCGTGACCATCACCCTGGGCACCGCCCGTGACGGCCAGGTCATCGACGCCGTTGCCGGTGAGTACAAGGAAAACTTCCTGTTCCACTACAACTTCCCTCCGTTCTCGGTGGGTGAGTGCGGCCGCATGATGGGCCCGAAGCGCCGCGAAATCGGCCACGGTCGCCTGGCCAAGCGCGGCGTGCTGGCTGTCATGCCGTCGCTGGAAGCCTTCCCGTACACCATCCGCGTTGTCTCGGAAATCACCGAGTCGAACGGTTCCTCGTCGATGGCCTCGGTCTGCGGTTCCTCGCTGGCCCTGATGGACGCCGGCGTGCCGGTCAAGGCACCGGTTGCCGGTATCGCCATGGGTCTGGTCAAGGAAGGCGAGCGCTTCGTCGTCCTGTCGGACATCCTGGGTGACGAAGATCACCTGGGCGACATGGACTTCAAGGTGGCCGGTACCGCTGAGGGCATCTCCGCCCTGCAGATGGACATCAAGATCGAAGGCATCACCGAAGAGATCATGAAGCAGGCTCTGCAGCAGGCCAAGGCTGGCCGTCTGCACATCCTGGGCGAAATGGCCCACGGCCTGACCGCTCCGCGTGAAGAGCTGTCGGACTACGCGCCGCGCCTGCTGACCATCAAGATCCACCCGGACAAGATCCGCGAAGTGATCGGCAAGGGTGGTTCGACCATCCAGGCCATCACCAAGGAAACCGGCACCCAGATCGACATCCAGGATGACGGCACCATCGTCATCGCTTCGGTCAACGCCATCGCTGCCCAGGCTGCCAAGGCCCGCATCGAGCAGATCACCTCGGACGTCGAGCCGGGCCGCATCTACGAAGGCAAGGTCGCCAAGATCATGGACTTCGGTGCGTTCGTCACGATCCTGCCGGGCAAGGACGGTCTGGTCCACGTGTCGCAGATCTCCAGCGACCGCGTCGAGAAGGTCGGCGACGTGCTGAAGGAAGGCGATGTGGTCAAGGTCAAGGTGCTGGAAGTCGACAAGCAGGGCCGTATCCGCCTGTCGATGAAGGCCGTGGAAGAAGGCGACGCCGTCAGCGCCGAGTAATCGGTACTGCTGATTGTGCGGTGGGTGAGGACCGTTGGTCCTCACGCTTTCGCAAATGAAAAAGCGGGCTTCGGCCCGCTTTTTCTTTGCCTCGCTGTTATGAAGAACCGCTCGCCCAGGTCGTTGCATGTCCTGCTGCAGTGCATGAGAGGCGCTACGCGGCCATCGTTCTGTCACGGTTACGCGGATCGCACCTGTCCACTGGACGACATGCCGCGACAACCGTCCCACAGCCCCATCCGTTTGCTAACGTGGCTGCGCCTTCGAACCGGGAGATCCCATGTTCCGCCAGACCGTGGCTGTCCTTGCCGTGCTGATTGCCGGTGCCTTGCCCATTGCCGTGCATGCGGCGCCCGCGCAGCCACCGATCTTCGGTGCCTACTACCCCGGTGGTTCGGCCGAGCGCTACCCGGTGTCGAGCATTCCGGCCGAGCGCCTCACCCACCTGTTCTACGCGTTCTCCACCATAGAGGACGGGCGCTGCACGATCGGTGCCGAAGCGCCGAAGAATTTCGCTGCGCTGGCCGAGCTGAAGAAGGCGCACCCGCATCTGCGCACGCTGATCTCAATTGGCGGATGGGGCGCAGGTGGATTCTCCGATGCAGCGCTGACCGAGGCCAGCCGCAAGCGCCTGGTCGACTCGTGCATGGCGCTGTTCTTCGATCGCCATGGCGGCAGCTTCGATGGCGTGGACATCGACTGGGAATTTCCTGTCAGTGGCGGCCCGAAGGAGCTGGCGCACCGCCCGCAGGATCGCGCCAATCTGACCAGGCTCGCGCAGGCGTTCCGCGTGGCACTCGACGCGCACGGGCGCAAGGAGCGACAGCCGATGCTGCTGACCGCCGCGTTGGCCGCCGGTCGCCTTCAGACCGATGGCCCCTACGATCCGGCCGCCAGCTACGACCTGCCGGCGTTGGCCAAGGTGTTCGATTTCATCAACCTGATGAGCTACGACATGGGCACCGGTTTCTCTGCGGTGTCGACCTTCAATGCGCCGCTGCATGAAGTGCCGGCCGATCCGCTGGCGCCGGAGCTGCGGCGCTGGAACAACGTGGCCGGCGCGGTGCAGTACTACCGCGAGCACGGTGTGCCGGCCGACAAGCTGGTGTTGGGCGTGCCGTTCTACGGGCGCGGCTTCAAGGTCACCGGCGATGCCCCGGATGGCCTGTACCAGTCCTACAGTGCGCCGGCTGATGCCGGCGACTGGCGGGTGATCAAGGCGCGCTATCTCGACCAGCCGGGTTGGACGAAACACTGGCAGTCGCAGGCGCAGAGCCCGTGGCTGTACAACGCCGGGCAGAAGATCTTCATCAGCTATGAAGACCCGCGCTCGATCGGGCTGCGTGCGCAGTTCGCCCGTGAGCAGGGCCTGGCCGGGGTGTTCATGTGGGAGCTGACCGGCGACGACGAACAGGCCAGCCTGCTCAACGCCATGCTGGGCCCCTGGCAGAAGGCGCGCATCGGCGATTGAGCTGCATCAGGCAATGTCCGGCGCAATGCTGCAATGCCATCGGCCCGACCTCGCACAGCACGTCCACGCCCGCAGCGTTACGCTGCGGGCATGATCCACCTCGAACGACTGGACCACCTGGTCCTCACCGTCGCTGACATCGACCGCAGCTGCGACTTCTACCAGCGCGTGCTCGGCATGCAGGTTGTGCGCTTCGGCGCGGGCCGTACCGCGCTGCAGTTCGGCCAGCAGAAGATCAATCTGCATCCGGCCAGTGCCCCGCTGCAGCCGCATGCGTTGCGGCCCACGCCGGGCAGTGCCGACCTGTGCCTGGTCACGCGTACGGCGACAGTCGATGTGCTGGCCCACCTGCAGGCGCAGTCCGTTGCGGTGGAGGAGGGGCCGGTTGCACGCACCGGCGCGCTGGGGCCGATCGAATCGGTGTACTTCCGCGACCCGGATGGCAACCTGATCGAAGTGAGTCGTTACCCCGGCGAGGCATGATCCTGCTTGTGTAGCGTCGAGCTTGCTCGACGGTGCTTGGCGCGAAATCAACGCCAGTCGAGCAAGCTCGACGCTACAGGGGGCGTTGCGCGCAACGGTAGGTAGCGCCGGGCCATGCCCGGCGAAGGCTCAGTTGGCCCAGACGCTGTTGGGATCGCCGTTGCGGGCGCGGCGTTGACTGGCCACTGCCAGGCGGGCGAAGCCGAAGGCCATGGCCAGCGCGATGGCATCGACCCAGAACAGCGGCCAGTGGCCACGCGCCGCAGCACGCCACAGCCAGTCACCATTGAGTGCGCCGTGCAGGATCGGCACCAACGCGGTGCTGATCGCCGCCGCCCACAGCAGTTCGCGTGCCGCCTGCGCCGGGCGTCGCAGTGCGGCCCACAGCGCACAGACAGCCCAGCTGCCGAAGCAGGCCCAGCGGATGCCGTGGTCGACTGCCGACGGTGCCAGCCGCTCCAGCACCAGTGCGGTGACGAAGGCGACCGAGATCGCCACGCACAGGCCGATGCACACGCCGACCGTGGCCCGCGCCATGTTCACGCCGGCACGCGGCTGCTGCGGCTGGCGGCGCTTGCGCCGCGACTCGATCCACAACAGGTTGCCGGAGTAGAACAGGAAGGCCCCGCCGAGGCCGAGCAGGAAGTACAGCCAGACCACCACGCCGTTGCCGAATTCGCCGAAGTGCAACGCGTAGGCGGCGCTGAGCGTGGCGTGGTTGGCGTCGCGCTGGCCCGGCAGCTGCGAGGCCAGAACGTTACCTGTGGTGACGTCCAGTGCCACCGCGCCAAGCGGGCCGAGCGTGCCGGTGGATTCGCCGGTGATCTCGATGGTGGCATTGGCATCGCCGGCATTGGCCAGCTTCAGGTAGGCCGGCTCGAAGTTGGCCACGCCCTGTGCACGGGCGACTTCAAGTGCGCGCGCATGCAGCACGCGCAGGCTGCCTGGCGGTGCCGGAATGCCACTGGCGTCGCGTACAGGCGCGGTGTCCATCGCCGTCGGCACCGCCTGCAGCGCCTTGCCGTCGTAGATCAACGGGTTGAGCAGGGCCATCTGCACGAACACCAGGCAGAGCAGGGCGCCGGTCACCGCAAACATCAGGTGGAAGGGCAGGCTGAGCACGCCGATCACATTGTGCGCGTCCTGCCATAGCTGCTTCAGGTTGCGGCCCGGACGCAGCGCGAACAGATCGCCGAACAGCTTCGGCAGGTGGATCACCAGGCCGCTCAGCAGCGCCATGCCATACAGCAGGCTGACGATGCCCATCACGTAGATGCCGGCCACTGGAAGGCCGAGGCTGTAATGCAGCTCGTTGACCAGTTCGGCCAGTCCGGTCTGTGGCGGTGTGGGGCTGCCGGCGATCTGGCCGGGCCAGGCATAGCGCCAGCTGCCATCACCGGCCTGCCAGTACGCAAGTGGCTGCGGATGTTCGGCGCCGGGGAAGGTCATGCCGATGTGGCGGCGGGCTTCCGGGTGTGTCGCCAGTACGTCTTCCAGCAGGTACTGCGCGTCGTCCAGGCCCGCCGGCAGTGCGGTGGCTGCGCCCGGGGTCTGCCACAGCGGCAGGTCGTGATGGAACAGGGTCAGCGCACCCGCGTAGAAGGCCACGAACAGGCCGAAGCCGGCGACCAGGCCGACCCAGGTGTGCAGGGTGGTAAACGTGCGCAGCGTCTGCGAACTGAACTTCATGGGAGAGGTCTCATTGCACCGCGCCGGTCAGGCGCAGCAGCCCGAGCACGGCGAAGCCGGCGGCGGCGCTGCCGGCCAGCACCAGCCAGGCGCGCAGCGCGCTGCGGAAACTGAACGCCCACAGGGCGGCCAGCATCCACAGCGGGATGAAGGCGATCAGGGTCGGCACCAGCGCCCGCTGCCACGGGCCGGGCGGCAGCCACGCCAGCAGGCCGGTGGCGGCTGCGGCGAGGAGGAAACCGGCGATGATGCCGGCAAGGGCACGCGGCCACATCAGGGCGACTCCGTGCCGGGGCGGTGCCACGCGGCCAGCGCCGGTAGCAGCATTGCGGCCAGCATCCAGGTGCACAGCATCGCCACCAGGCCGGCGGCAAAACCGAGCTCGGCCATCCACAGCCACAGCGCGGCGGCAGCAGCGACCAGGCCGATCTGGCGGCCAAGGCGGCCGGCGCGGCGCAGGCGCGGCCAGCGGCAGTGCGGCGAGGCGGCATAGAAGGCCAGCGCCGAGAACATCGCTGCCAGTATGCCCAGGCTGCAGAAGCCGAGCGTGGAAAGGCCGACGGTGATCATCGCGGGCGGCCAGCGTGGCAGCGGGCCGGCGAACGCGGGGCACGGGCGGGGCCGGCGGGAGCCGGTCGGAGCGGGTGGCGCATCACAGGGTCCTGGGGGAAAGCGGGCAGGCTGGCACGGGGCGGCCTGCGCCGACATGGTAATCATTGCAATTTCACGCCGCCAGCGAGACCCATTCAGCGGACCGTACGGTAGGCCTTGGGCTTTCCCGTGCGCTGGTTTAAGATCAGCGTAGAACCCTGACTGGAACAAGGTGGCCCGCGCCCAGCGCCGGCCGAGCGTGTGACATGAGCACTACGACCGCCCACTGTTGACCTGCCCCCGAAGGCCCTGTGTTCCAGGCGCCCTCGCGGCGCTTTTTTATTGCCCGGGCGCCGCCCCGGGAACGCTTTCCAGCCCGCCCAGCGGGCCCCGCACGAAGCCACTGCGATGATCAACATTACTCTTCCCGACGGCAGCCGCCGCGAATTCGAAAACCCCGTCAGCGTCATGCAGGTCGCCCAGTCGATCGGCGCCGGCCTGGCCAAGGCCACCATCGCCGGTGCCGTGGATGGCGTGCTGGTCGATGCCAGCGACGTCATCGACCACGATGCCAGCCTGCGCATCATCACCGCCAAGGACGAGGAGGGCGTGGAAATCATCCGCCACTCCTGCGCCCACCTGGTCGGCCACGCCGTGAAGCAGCTGTACCCTGACGTGAAGATGGTGATCGGCCCGGTGATCGCCGAGGGCTTCTACTACGACATCTACTCCGAGCGCCCGTTCACCCCGGACGACATGGCGGCGATCGAGAAGCGCATGGGTGAACTGATCGCCCAGGACTACGACGTCATCAAGAAGGTGACGCCGCGCGCCGAAGTGATCGAGATCTTCAAGGCCCGTGGCGAGGACTACAAGCTGCGCCTGATCGAGGACATGTCCGACGACATCCAGGCGATGGGCATGTATTACCACCAGGAATACGTGGACATGTGCCGCGGCCCGCACGTGCCGAACACGCGCTTCCTGAAGGCCTTCAAGCTGACCCGCATCTCCGGCGCCTACTGGCGCGGCGACGCGCAGAACGAGCAGCTGCAGCGTATCTACGGCACCGCCTGGGCTGACAAGAAGCAGCTCGAGGCGTACATCAAGCGCATCGAAGAAGCTGAAATGCGCGACCACCGTCGCATCGGCAAGCAGCAGGACCTGTTCCACCTGCAGGAAGAGGCCCCGGGCCTGGTGTTCTGGCACCCCAAGGGCTGGGCGCTGTGGCAGGTGGTCGAGCAGTACATGCGCAAGGTCTACCGCAACAGCGGCTATGGCGAAGTGCGCTGCCCGCAGATCCTGGACGTGAGCCTGTGGAAGAAGTCCGGCCATTGGGACAACTACCAGGACAACATGTTCTTCACCGAGTCGGAGAAGCGCACTTACGCGGTCAAGCCGATGAACTGCCCGGGCCACATCCAGGTGTTCAACCAGGGCCTGCACAGCTACCGCGACCTGCCGATCCGCTACGGTGAATTCGGTTCCTGCCATCGCAACGAGCCGTCCGGCGCGCTGCACGGCATCCTGCGCGTGCGTGGTTTCACCCAGGACGACGGCCACGTGTTCTGCACGGAAAGCCAGATCGAGTCGGAAGTGACTGCCTTCCACCAGCAGGCGCTGGCGGTCTACCAGCACTTCGGCTTCGACGAAATCCAGATCAAGATCGCCTTGCGTCCGGAATCGCGCCTGGGTGACGACGCCACCTGGGACAAGGCCGAGGGCGCGCTGCGCTCGGCGCTGTCCGCCTGTGGCGTGGAATGGCAGGAGCTGCCGGGCGAGGGCGCCTTCTACGGCCCGAAGATCGAGTACCACCTGAAGGACGCCATCGGCCGTACCTGGCAGCTGGGCACCATGCAGGTCGACTTCATGATGCCGGGCCGCCTTGGCGCCGAGTACGTGGACGAGAACAGCCAGAAGAAGCACCCGGTCATGCTGCACCGCGCCATCGTCGGCTCGATGGAGCGCTTCCTGGGCATCCTGATCGAGCACCATGCCGGCCAGTTCCCGGCCTGGCTGGCGCCGACCCAGGTGGTGGTGGCCAACATCACCGACGCCCAGGCCGACTACGTCTCGGGCGTGACCAAAACCCTTGCGGAGCAAGGCTTCCGCGTCAGCTCGGATTTGCGTAACGAGAAGATCGGCTATAAAATCCGCGAGCATACGTTGCAGCGCGTGCCCTACCTGCTGGTCATTGGTGACCGCGAGAAGGAAAATGGGGCTGTGGCGGTGCGTACGCGTTCTGGCGAAGACCTGGGCAGCATGAGCCTGCAGGCCTTCATCGAGCGGCTCCACGCCGAGGGCGCGTAAGCAAAGGTCCGGTCCGGGCGCACAGGCACCCGGACCGGTTCGATACCCTTGGGAGAACGTAATATCAGCACCCCTGACAACAAACAGAACCGCAAGAATCAGGAAATCCGTGTGCCGCGCGTCCGCGTGATCGGCAGTGACGGAGAAATGATCGGCGTGTTGTCGCGCGACGAAGCGCTGTCCATGGCCGAAGATGAAGGCCTGGACCTGGTCGAAATCCAGCCGCAGGCCGATCCGCCGGTCTGCAAGATCATGGACTTCGGCAAGTTCAAGTTCGAAGCGCAGAAGAAGGCCAGCGAGGCCAAGAAGAAGACCAAGCAGGTCGAGATCAAGGAAGTGAAGTTCCGTCCGGTCACGGACGAGGGCGACTACCAGATCAAGCTGCGCAAGATGCGCGGGTTCCTCGAAGATGGTGACAAGATCAAGGTCAACATCCGCTTCCGTGGCCGTGAAATGAGCCACCAGGAACTGGGCCGTGAAATGGCCAACCGGATCGAGACCGATCTGGGCGAGGACATCGTCATTGAATCCCGTCCGCGCCTGGAAGGGCGTCAGATGGTCATGATGATCGCGCCGAAGAAGAAGACCTGAGGCCTGACGGGCCGCCTTTCGGGGCGCCTGGCTGAATGGTTCAGGGTAGAGGGGCGCCATTGGCGTCCCTTTGCTTTTGCAGGAAGCCGGTGAATTGCCGGCGAAAGGGTTGCAGGGGCTGGTGGCAGGGCGGTTTTGCCTGTATCATGCCCGGCTCGACCCACCCAGGACGGGTCGTACGCCGATCATGGCAGGACGGAAAGAGCGGCCCAGGCCGCCGCCAGATCAGTCAGAAACCAGGGTCATATCCCATCAAGGACATTGCAATGCCCAAGATCAAGACCAACCGGGCAGCGGCCAAGCGTTTCCGCAAGACCGCCTCGGGCAAGTACAAGTGCGGCCACGCCAACCGTAGCCACATCCTCACGAAGAAAGCGACCAAGCGTAAGCGTAATCTGCGTCAGACGGGCCATGTCCGTGCAGAAGACGCAGGCCGTCTGGACCGCATGCTCCCTTACCTCTGAGGAACTGAAAAATGGCACGAGTTAAGCGTGGCGTACAGGCGCGTCGCCGCCACAAGAAGATTCTGGATCTCGCCAAGGGCTATTACAACGCCCGTCGCAAGGTCTTCCGCGTCGCCAAGCAGGCGGTCATCAAGGCACAGCAGTACGCCTACATCGGCCGTAAGCAGAAGAAGCGCAACTTCCGTTCGCTGTGGATCACCCGTATCAATGCGGCTGCCCGCATCAACGGCCTGAGCTACAGCCGCTTCATGAACGGTCTGCTGAAGGCCGGCATCACCCTGGACCGCAAGGTCCTGGCTGATATCGCCGTGCACGACGCAGCCGGTTTTGCTGCGCTGGCCGAAAAGGCCAAGGGCGCGCTGGCGGCATAAGTCCTTCCCGATGCCGTAACCGTTCACTCGGAACGGTGTCAGGTCAAGGCAATGCATGGGGAAGGGCGCAAGTCCTTCCCCATTCTTTTTTGGGTCCCGGCGAGGCCATGGCGGCAGCGCGGGGACGGCGGTGGCGACAGGGGTCGGCCCTTCGCGCATCGCGATGGCAGATCGACTGGAGTTCCGGCCCCCCATGAGCGACATCCAATCCCTCACCACCCAGGCGCTGGCCGATGTGGCCGCCGCACAGAGCCCCGACGTGCTGGAGCAGCTGCGCGTGGCCCTGCTTGGCAAGAGTGGCAGCATCACCTCGCAGCTCAAGCAGCTCGGCGCCCTGCCGGCCGACGAGCGCAAGGCCGCCGGTGAAGCGATCAACCAGGCCCGCGACGCGCTGACCCGCGCGCTGGGCGAGCGCAAGGCGCTGCTGGAAGACGCGGCACTCGATGCGCGCCTGGCCGCCGAATCCATCGACATCACCCTGCCGGGCCGCAATGGCGACCGTGCCGGCCTGCATCCGATCACCCGCACCCTGGAGCGCATCACCGGCATCTTCGGCCGGCTGGGCTATGAGCTGTCGGAAGGGCCGGAGATCGAGGATGACTGGCACAACTTCGAGGCGCTGAACTTCCCGCCGCACCACCCGGCGCGCGCCATGCACGACACCTTCTACTTCGGTGACGGCCGCCTGCTGCGCACGCATACCTCCGGTGTGCAGGTGCGCTACATGGGCGACCACGCGCCGCCGCTGCGCATGATCGCCGCCGGCAAGGTGTACCGCAGCGACAGCGACCAGACCCATTCGCCGATGTTCCATCAGGTGGAAGGCCTGCTGGTGGACGAGCATTCGACCTTCGCCGACCTGAAGGGCACGCTGGCCGAGTTCGTGCGTGCGTTCTTCGAGCGCGACTTCGAGATGCGCTTCCGCCCCAGCTACTTCCCGTTCGTTGAACCGGGTGCGGAAGTGGACATCGCCTGGCAGCAGCCCGATGGCAGCACCCGCTGGCTGGAAGTGCTCGGCTGCGGCATGGTCCATCCGAACGTGCTGCGCAACGTCGGCATCGATCCGGAGCGCTACACCGGCTTCGCCTTCGGCATGGGCGTGGAGCGCTTTGCGATGCTGCGCTACGGCGTCAACGACCTGCGCGCGTTCTTCGAGAACGACGTGCGGTTCCTGAAACAGTTCGCGTAAGCGCCAGTCCGCAGCGTCGAGCTTGCTCGACTGCTTCTAAATTCGCAGGCCCAGGCGCATGCGCCGGGCCCACCAGGGTGACACCATGAAATTCTCCGAAAACTGGCTGCGCAGCCACGTCCCGACCTCCGCCTCGCGCGATGAACTGAGCGCAGTGCTGACCGCCATCGGCCTGGAAGTGGAAGAAGTGACCGCGCTGGGCGAAGACCTCGAACAGGTGGTCGTGGCACGCATCGTTGAAGCCGTGCGCCATCCGGAAGCCGACCGCCTGCAGGTGTGCAGGGTCGATGCCGGGCAGGGCGAGCTGCTGCAGATCGTCTGCGGTGCGCCGAACGCGCGCCCGGGCCTGGTCGCGCCGCTGGCCATGGTCGGTGCGCAGATCGGCGAGCTGAAGATCAAGCCGGCCAAGCTGCGCGGCGTCGAGTCCAACGGCATGCTGTGCTCGGCCAAGGAACTGGGCCTGGACAACGATGCTTCCGGCCTGCTGGAACTGCCGGACGACGCTCCGGTCGGCCAGACCCTGGTCGAGTACCTGGGCCTGCCGGACGCCAGCATCGAGATCAAGCTGACCCCGAACCGCGCCGACTGCTTCAGCCTGCGCGGCATCGCCTACGACGTCGCCGCCGCCACCCGCAGCGAAGTGCTGGACTTCGCGGCCGACGCCATTGCGGCTGTCGGCAGCCGTGAGCTGGCCATCCAGCTCGACGCCGGCGCTGAAGCGCCGCGTTACCTGGGCCGCGTCATCGAAGGCGTCAACGCCGCTGCCAAGACCCCGCTGTGGATGGCCGAGCGCCTGCGCCGCAGCGGTGTGCGTCCGGTCTCGCTGCTGGTCGACATCACCCAGTACGTGATGCTGGAACTGGGCCAGCCGATGCACGCCTACGATCTCGGCACCCTGCAGGGCAGCATCGCCGTGCGCCGTTCGCGCGCGGGCGAGACGCTGAAGCTGCTGGACGGCCGCGATGCTGCGCTGGACGACAGCTTCCTGGTGATCACCGACGCTGATCGTGCGGTCGGCCTGGCCGGCCTGATGGGCGGCTTCGACACCCGTGTCACCGACGCCACCACCGCCGTGTTCCTGGAAGCCGCGCACTTTGCGCCGGCCGCGATCATGGGCCGTGGCCGCAAGCTGGGCCTGCACACCGATGCTGGCCACCGCTTCGAGCGCGGCGTCGATCCGGCGCTGCCGCGCACCGCGATCGAGTACGCCACCCGCCTGGTGCTGGACCTGGCTGGCGGTACCCCGGCGCCGGTCACCGAGGCCGTGCGTGAAGCCGATCTGCCGCAGCCGGCAACCATCGTGCTGCGCCGCGCCCGCATCACCCGCGTGCTCGGCATCACCATCGACGATGCTGAAGTCGAGCGCATCCTGCGCGCGCTGGGCATGGACGTGATCGCCACCGCCGACGGTTGGCAGGTCACGGCGCCAAGCCGCCGCTTCGATATCGCCATCGAAGAGGACCTGATCGAAGAACTGGCCCGTATCCACGGTTACGAGCAGATCCCGACCACGCTGCCGGGCGGTGCCTCACGTGTGGCGATGCCGAGCGAGACGCAGCTGGATGCACTGAGCGTGCGTCGCCAGCTGATCGCCCGTGACCAGCAGGAAACCGTCAATTTCGCCTTCGTCGACGACGCACTGCTGACCCAGTGGCAGCTGCGCGACGGCCTGGTGCCGCTGGCCAACCCGCTGTCGGCCGAACTGGCGGTGATGCGCCCGTCGCTGCTGCCGGGCCTGGTCGCCACGTTGGGCCGCAACGCTGCCCGCCAGTTGGGCCGCGTGCGCCTGTTTGAGCTCGGCCGCGTGTTCGCCCAGCAGGCCGGAGACGGCCAGCCGGCGCCGCTGGAAACCCCGCGCGTGGCCGCTGCGGTCTGCGGCGAGGCGCAGGCGGTGCAGTGGGGCCTGCCGACCCGCAAGGTCGACTTCCATGACCTGAAGGGCGATCTGGAATCGCTGGCGGCCGCCAGTGGCGCGCAGCTGGAGTTCCGTCCGTCGGCCCGCGCCTACGGCCACCCGGCGCGTTCGGCCGAGGTGCTCCGCGATGGCGTATCGATCGGCTGGATCGGCCAGATCCACCCGCGCCTGACCAGGGCGATGGACATCGAAGCCGACGTCTACGCCTTTGAACTGGACCTGGAGCCGCTGACCGCCCGTCGCCTGCCGCGTGCAGGCGAGCTGTCGCGCTTCCCGGCGGTGCGTCGTGACCTGGCGTTCCTGGTGCCTGAACAGGTGGCCTGGGCCGATCTGGCGGCCACCGTCCGCCAGGCCGCCGGCCCGCTGCTGCGTGACCTGAACCTGTTCGACCGCTATGTCGGACAGGGCGTCGAGCCGGGATTCAAGAGTCTCGCTATGGGCTTGATTTTGCAGGACAAGTCGCGCACTCTGACGGACCGCGACGTGGATGCGGTGGTGGCCGAGGCGGTCACTGCCATCGAGCGTGAACACCACGCCCGGATCCGCGGCTGAGCGGGCAGCACTCGGGGGTAGCAGGCAATGGCATTGACCAAGGCGGAGATGGCGGAAAAGCTGTTCGACGAAGTCGGTCTGAACAAGCGGGAAGCCAAGGAATTCGTCGACGCGTTTTTCGATGTGCTGCGTGAAGCATTGGAACAGGGACGTCAGGTGAAGCTGTCGGGCTTCGGTAATTTCGATCTGCGGCGCAAGAACCAGCGCCCGGGTCGCAACCCCAAGACCGGCGAGGAAATTCCGATTTCCGCCCGTACGGTGGTCACCTTCCGTCCGGGCCAGAAGCTCAAGGAGAGGGTGGAAGCTTATGCTGGATCCGGGCAGTAACCGCGAACTACCGCCGATCCCGGCCAAGCGCTACTTCACCATCGGTGAAGTCAGCGAGCTGTGCGACGTCAAGCCGCACGTGCTGCGCTACTGGGAAACCGAGTTTCCCAGCCTTGAGCCGGCCAAGCGCCGAGGCAACCGCCGCTACTACCAGCGCCATGACGTGCTGATGGTGCGGCAGATCCGCAGCCTGCTGTACGAACAGGGCTACACCATCGGTGGTGCACGCCTGCGTCTGGATGGTCCCGATGCCCGCGAGGAATCGGCGCTGAGCAACCAGATCATCAAGCAGGTGCGCATGGAGCTGGAAGAAGTGCTGCAGTTGTTGCGCCGCTGATCCCATTTCCATCGTAATCCGCTATACTTCACGGCCCGCCGCACTGGCGGGCACATCGCAGCATCAGTCGGGGCGTAGCGCAGCCTGGTAGCGCATCTGCCTGGGGGGCAGAGGGTCGTCGGTTCGAATCCGGCCGTCCCGACCACTGTGATGAATCAAGAAGCCTGCGCAGCAATGCGTGGGCTTTTTTGTGGGTACGTTGCTGATGTGAACAAGGACGTGAAGATGAGTCTCTTGGATGCTGTGAGCACCTGCTGGCCGCCCGGAGTTGACGGGTGTGTTGCCTGGTGGGATGCCTGGGCAGTTGCAACGGCAGCGGTCGCGCTACTGGTGGCTATCGTTGGAGTTCTGGTTGCTGGCGTATCTGCTTTTGCCGTATGGAAGCTCGGTCGTGAAGCCAACGGGGTTGCCAAGGCGGCACAGGCACTGGCGCAGATGACGCAGGAAATGGAGAGTGCGGAGCGCAAGCGCGAGGCAAGAGTCATCAAGGACTATCTACGAGGCGAAATTGAAGCCGCTGCCGCCCAAGCCAAGACGCTGGTGGAAATGTTCCAGCACATCGGGATGAATGAGCTGATCCATTCCAGAAAGCGAAGGGATCAGCTTCGCCAGCAGTACCAGTTGATCGATCTGGAGCTGGCGCAGGCAACCGTGGGCAGGCTGCACCGCCTCGACGGCATCGAGGCTGGCTATATAGCCAAGGCGTTGGGTATGCATGGACGCATCCGCGCGTTCGCCATGGTTACATGGGAAATGGAGCTTGATGAACACTCCGCATCAGGCGTAATCAAGACCCTTGAGTTGGATGCCCAATCCCTCGCAGACAACCTCTATCACTTTGCAACGGCCTGCAAGGCGCAGGGCCGCTAGCGCTGAACCAATGGCTCGATGCCGTCTGCGCGTGCGTCTTGCGTCAGAGTCGGGTTCACTCCCTACCTTGAGAGCTGCTCTGCGCTTGCGAAGCGATAGATGAGTTCCGGATCGCCCTCGTCCAGCCCATGCACGATGCCACTGCCCACGAAGCCGTGGGCAGTGAGCAGGCGTTGCATGCTGATGTTGGAGGCATTGGTCGAGGTGAACAGCTTGCCGCCACCACGCTGCGCGATTGCGTGCCGCAGCAGCATGGCGCCGATGCCCTGGCTGCGCCGTTCGCGCGCCACCATCAGCATTTCAATGAAGGCTTCGCCGAAGAAGTGGTGATGGGTGACCACGTAGCCAACGACCCTGCCGTCCTGCTCGGCGACCTGCACGCCGCCGTGCGCCAGCCAGTCGCCAATCTGCATGATTCGCCGTGGATCAGTGGCTGCCACACTGTCGAGCGCGATCAAGGCATCTTCGTCCTGCGGAATGCCGTCGCGCAGGTGCGGGGAAGAGGACGTCCGGTTCATCGCGTGCGCAGCTTCAGCAACAGGCCGCCACCCGACACAAAGCAGGCGAGCAGGACGGCGATCGACAGCGGCAGGTCGAATTCGTTGCGGCCGAGCAGGGCAAACGCCAGATGGATCAGCGCCGTGCCAATGCCGAGCACGCCACACACCAGTGCATAGCCGCGCGCCGTCGATGTGCCCAGCAGGGTCTGGCGATAGCCCCAAAGCACTAGGCCGACTGCGAACAGGTTGAACAGCAGGAAGCCCTGGATGCCACCGGGGACATGGAACAAGGCCCATTCCTGCCAGAACGCAGCGTCGATCTGATGCAGGATCAACGCCAGCAGCGTCGCCAGATACCATCGTTCCATGTCGTGCTCCCTGCCATGCGGGCCATAGTCTATCGGCTCCGCCTTGCACGCACGCCTACTCGTTGCAGCCAGCGCGTGCTCGGCAGTCAATACACCCGGAACTCGGCCCGGCAGCCATCGCTGACCCACACGCCACGGCGGTCCCAGCCCCAGTTGCGGTCCTCGATGCAGGTCGTCACCGATTTCTGCTTGACCAGCCGTACCTCATGGCGCACGCGAACGCGGCACTCCTTGTCCTTGTTCTCGTAGGACTCGCAGACCAGGCGTTCGCCCTCGTTGTCGCGATCACGGCCACGACCACGGCCATGCCCCGGCCAGCGGCCATGTTCGTCGGCGACGAACTCGGCGCGGCAGCCGTCGGTCACCCACAGCATGCGCCGGCTCTGGCCCCAGTTCTGGTCTTCCACGCAACGGGTCACCGACAGCTGCCTGGCCAGGCGCATGGGGCCTTCGATCGGGCATTGCGCGGTCTTGTTGAACTGCGATTCGCAGCGCAGCGCCGGAATGTGATCGGTGTCGTAGTCCTGGGCGGCCACGGTGGTGGCGGCCAGCAGCAGGGCAAGGGAGGTGCCGGTGATCGTCAGCAGCAGGCGATGGGTCATGTGCAGGCTCGGGTTGGGGCGGGCGGCAAGAATGGCCCAGTCCGAGGCTGCCGGAACGCTTCGTTCCGGAGATGGCTCAGTGGCGGTTTAGTAGTACGCGCGGGCCCATGCAGAGGCTTACATCCCGTATCATCGCTGCACATCCGATCGCATCGGTTTACACCCTCTTACATGTCTCCCACGCCGGTCGGCACAGCCTGTGGCTGTTGTCACTGGCATGCGGCCGGCCCGTGGAGGAGGATGCGCGGACCACGACGACCACAGGGGGTTGCGTTGATCAGCAGTACCGTCATTCATCGCTCGGCCGACGCAGGTGGCGCCGAGGTGCGGGTCCTGGACACTACGTTCAAGGGCAAGCATGTGTTCATTGCCTGGGGCCTTCGCGGGCCGGAACTGACCCGCAGCGCGGACCCGGCTGCCACCGTGGCTGCGCGCAAGGCATTGCATGCCGTGGCCGGGCACAGTGAAGGGCCGCGCAGCCCGGAAGTGTTCATCGCCAACCAGTCAGCGGTGGCGATCACGGTCTATCGCCTGCTTACCGAAGCGCGCTCCGGCGATGCCATCTTCTTCCTGTGCGATTCACAGGCGGTGGTCGAGTGGCTGATCACCGCGCTGGAAGTGCAGGGCGCGGATTGATTCCGCGTTCCGGCGCGCATTGATTCACGCCAGCGCCGCGTCCACGGCGGCCCGCGCATGCAGTGCAGTGGTATCGAACAGCGGCACTGCGCTGTCCTCCGGCCGTACCAGCAGCATGATCTCGGTACAGCCGAGGATGATGGCCTCGGCACCGCGCGCCACCAGTCTCGCGATCACGCCGGCGTAGACCTGTCGTGAGTGCTCGCTGACCACACCGGCGATCAGTTCCTGGTAGATGATGTCGTGCACGCTGCGGCGATCATCGGCTTCGGGGACCAGCACCTCCAATCCGAAACGATCCTGCAGCCGGCCGCGGTAGAAGTCCTGCTCCATGGTGAAGGCGGTGCCGAGCAGGCCCACCTTGCGTGCGCCTGCCTGCACGATGGCCTGGGCGGTGGGGTCGGCGATGTGCAGCAGTGGCAGTGGGCAGGCCGCCTCGATGCGGTCGGCCAGCGTGTGCATTGTGTTGGTGCAGACCAGCAGCAGATCGGCACCACCGGCCTGCAGGCGTCGTGCGGCCTCAACCATGTGGTCGCCCAGTGCATCCCAGTCGCCGTCGTGCTGCAGCTGCTTGATCGGGGCGAAGTCCACCGACCACAGCAGCAGCTGTGCCGAATGTGCGCCACCGAGGCGCTGCCGCACGTCCTCGTTGATGAGCCGGTAGTACTGGGCCGAGCTTTCCCAGCTCATGCCACCGATCAGGCCAAGGGTCTTCATGCGCAGCTCCATGCCGGGGAGCCGTCATTGCAGCACAGATGGTGCCCGGTTGCCGATGGCGGCGATCTGTAACCACCATATACACGCTGTGCTGTATGTGCCGCGCGTTGCAGGCGCACCCTATGCTGATAGGGTCTTCTGAAGTGGATGTGCGCTATGGCCCTGCATACCTGGTGGTGGTTCCTCGCCACGGTGTTCGTTCTGTGTGGTACGCCGGGGCCGAACATGCTGCATATCCTCGGCCGCAGCGTCGGGCTCGGCTTCCGCGGCAGTGTGCCGGCGATGGCCGGCTGCCTGCTGGCGATGCTGCTGGTGCTGGCGGCCTCCGCAGCCGGCCTGAGTGCGCTGCTGCATTCCTCGCCGATGCTGTTCGAGGTGCTGCGTTATCTGGGCGTGGCCTATCTGGCCTGGTTGGGCCTGAAGGCATGGCGTGACAGTTGCCGGCCGGCACCACCGGTAACGGTCGATGCCGCGCTGCCGGTTGTGGCGTCGCTGGGCGCGTGGAAGGTATTCCGTGGCGGTCTTCTGGTGGGCCTGAGCAATCCCAAGCTGCTGCTGTTCGCGGCGGCGTTCCTGCCGCAGTTCGTCGACCCGTCACGCGGCCAGGCGCTGCAGTACAGCGTGCTGGTGGCGACCTTCGCCGCGTGCGAACTGTTCTGGTACGTGATGTACGCAGCCGGTGGCCATGGCCTGCGCCGCTGGCTGGCCAAGCCGTTTGCGCGACGCTGGTTCGAGCGGCTGGTGGGCAGCGTGTTCCTGGCGTTTGCCGTCGCGCTGCTGCGCTTCCGTCCGCGCTGATTCACGCCGCGCACGCGGCCTGTTCACGACTGCCGCATCGGCTACGGCCTAGCCTGATCATCCAGTACGCAGTCCCCGCGGGGAAAGGTTTGACATGATCAAGTGGGCCATCATCTTCGCCATCATCGGCGTCATTGCGGGCGTGCTCGGCTTCGGCGGCATTGCCGGTGCCGCGGTCGGCATCGCCAAGTTCCTGTTCTGGGCCGGCATCATCATCGCCGTGGTGCTGTTCCTGCTCGGCATGACCGTAGCGAAGAAGGTCAGCTAGCGTGTGGCGCGCAGCAGCGTACTCAGTGTGCGCTGCTGCGCGAGAACAGATTGATCACCAGTACGCCGGCGCAGATCAGGCCGATGCCGATCAACGCCGGTGCATCCAGACGCTGTTTGAATATCACCAGTCCGATCAACGAGATCAGCACGATGCCGACGCCGGACCAGATTGCGTAGGCAATGCCGGTCGGGATCGACTTCATGGTCATCGACAGCAGGTAGAAGCACAGCCCGTAGCCAACCAGTGCGCCCAGTGTCGGCGCCAGCCGGCTCATGCCGTCGGACGCCTTCAGCAGTGATGTGGCAATCACTTCCAGCACGATGGCAGCGGCAAGGTAGAGGTAGGGATTCATCGAGCGCTCCAGCTCACTGCGGGTCGCACAGTTTCAGGGCCTGTTCGGCCATGGCCAATGCGTTGGCACGTTCTTCCTCGTCCAGCGGACGTCCATAGGCCGTGGCCCAGTAGCCGTCGGCAGCGCAGCGCGCCGCATACAGTCGGGGATCGTTGGCTTCGCCGGCGAACTCGGCCAGCATCGCACGCTTCCAGGTACGCCAATGCGCGAGCAGGGCCGGTTCCATCAGGTTGCCCAGGGTCAGGCCGATGTCGTTGTCCTGTTCCTGCTGCAGCAGATGCTCGAAATTGGCCTGCACATAGGCGCGGCTGAAACGGCCATGGCCTTCGGGGTTGTCCTGCAGCAGGGCACGTACCCGCGTTTCGAACTCGCCGATGAGTGCGCCGATGGCTTCATCCACCAGTACCTGCTTGCTGCTGAAATGATGGAACAGCGCACCCTTGCTGACACCGGCGGCCTGCGCGACGTCCTGCACGGTCAGCGCGGCCAGGCCATTACGACCGATCACTTCAATGGTGGCCTGCAGCAGTGACTGGCGCACGCTGTCGGGCGCCTTGCGGCGCGAACGGGAGGGGGATGCGGACATGGCGGGAAGAAACCGACTGGACGGTACGATTGTAACGCAGGCCCGCCGCGCTACCGCGTGCTGCCGGCCAAGGCCGGCAGCGGAACCGTCATGCGTCGATGCGGGCGAAACGCGGTTGCGGTCCGTGCTCGCCGGGCACCTGCTCGACGAACATGGCGTACGGGCGTACCCACAGGCCACCTTCGCCATACAGCGCGCGGTACAGCACCATCGGCTGCAGGGTCTCGCTGCTGCGGACGATGTCGAGCACTTCGTACTCGCCGCCCTTGAAGTGGCGGTAGCGGCCCGGGGCCAGGGCGGGTAGCGGACTCAGCTCAGCCATGGTGGGCGCGACTCACTTGCGCGCCGGGCTGGCCGGCTTTGCGCAGTAGGCATCGATGGCCTCGGCGGTATTGGCCAGGCCCTGTGCCTGCGCTAGTTCCCACGGGCGCTCGCAACGCTGGCTGTGCTCGCACCACTGATAGCCGGCCGAACCGATGCAGCCATGCGCATCGCGATCACCGCCGACCACCGGCGTGGCCGGCGACGTGGCTGCCGCTTCGGCGTGCGTGGGTGCCTTGTCTGGGCTGGCACAGGCGGCCAGGACCAGCAGGGCTGGAATCAGAAGAAGGGATTTCATCGGCGAAGCTCCGTGCCTAAAGCAACAGTGTCGGCCGCAGGAAAAACGGCAGCAAGTGCTCAGTGCAGGGCGGCGCGGATCAGTTCCTCGATCAGCACCAGATAGCTGGCCACGAAATAGAACTTCAGCAGCGTCCAACGCTGCTGCGAGAAGAAGGTGCGCATGTGGAAGGGGCCCCTGTTGATGACGGTAGTGTGAAGCTCTGCCAACTCCGTGACAAGGGTCACGAAAGGGATTCACTAAACGGCCTCAGGGATGTGAGGGCGGCGCGGTCTGACAGTGTGGCGCGGCATTTTCGTACAAATCTGATGGGCCATCCCGGAGGCGCTCGCTAGCCTGATGGTGTACCGGCACTCAGGGCCTTCCGCTGCCGGCGTGCCTTCATTCCGCAGGAGTCTTCCAATGGTCATTACCGTTCAATGCAACGCCCGGCACTGGTCCGTGCTGGATCCGCAGGCACATGACGCCACCCGTTATGCACGGGGCGCCGAGGCCTTCGATGTCGCCGCGGCGCGGGCCCTGGAACACCATCGCCGTACCGGCCAGCGCAGCACGGTACGGGTCGAGGCGCTCGGCAATTCCGTGGACGCACTCCACGTCGGAGGTTGACGCCATCGGCCGGGGCCGCAGTCAGCCACGGTTGAGTTGTTTGAATGGGGAAAAAACCGCCGTGGGGCGCCCCCCTGTGCGCCGCGCCACGAATCCCGGATGCTTGCGCCATCGTATTCATCCGGAGATTCCGATGGGCAAGGCACTCACCTGGCGCACCCTGGCCTGCACGCTGCTGCCGATGCTGGCCGCCGCAGGCGGCGCGCAGGCGCAGAGCTATGGCTACGGTTATGACGATGATCGCTATGGCGGTCGTGATGGCGGCGGCATCGTACGCTGCGAATCGATCAAGAACCGCAGCAATGAATGCCGCCTGGAAGGCCGTGCCCGGATGATCCGCCAGTTGTCGGGTTCGCCGTGTGTCGAGGGTGAGACCTGGGGGCAATCCCGCTACGGGGTCTGGGTCACCCAGGGCTGTCGTGCCGAGTTCGTTGGCGAGTACCGCCGCGGCGGTGGCTGGGGTGGTGGCCATGGCAACGGCTGGGGCAATGGCGGCAATGGCTGGGGTGGGGGAGAGGTGATCACCTGCCATTCCAACGGCCACCGCCAGGAGTATTGCGATGCCCGCATCCGTCGTGGTGTGCGCCTGGTCCGCCAGGATTCACGCAGCGCCTGCATCGAGGGCCAGACCTGGGGCTGGGACCGCCGTGGCATCTGGGTCAGCGACGGCTGCCGGGCGCAGTTCCAGGTGAATTGAGCGCGCCCCTCGAAAATCAGAATAATCTGATACAGCTCACATTTTGAACGTCGTATCTTCTGCGATCAGGGCACCTCTGCGTGCCCCTGATCCGTCGCGATGAAGTCTGCCGTAACCGGCACGCCCGTCCCGCCACCGTCGATACGCTGCCTCAAGGAGTGAGCTGCATGTTGATCCGCCTGCAATGCGAGCAACGCCAATGGCGCGTGCTGCACCCGGACCGGCCGGAACCGATCGAGTTCCGCGATGGTGCCCGGGCCTACGATTTCGCTGAAACCCTTGCACGCCTCCACTTTGTCGACACCGGGCAGCGCGCTGCGGTGCGAGTGGAGGCCAGCGGCGCGTTCGTGGAAGCGGTCAGCTACGGCTGAGGGCTGAGGCTCCGGGCCAGATCCTGTTTCCGGAGCCCGCTATCCACGCATGGCGTGGCTCTACTTCGAATCTGCTTCCACGCATGGCGTGGATCGACCCCTGTTCCGCAGTAGATCCACGCCATGCGTGGATCCACTGGGTCGTGGCCGGCCTCAGCCTGCCGCGCTGAGCGGCGGGGTGCCTGCGGCCAGCTGCGGCCAGCGCTTGAGCACCGCCGCGCGGATGCCCGCGGCATCGATACCGGCTTCGGCCAGCAGGTCCTCACGGCTGGCGTGATGCTGGTAACTGTCGGGCAGGCCCAGGTGCAGGATCGGGCGCAGCACGTCTTCGGCATTGAGCAGCTCACCGACGCCGGAGCCGGCGCCACCGGCCACCACGTTGTCTTCGATCGTCACCAGGCCCTCGTGCTGGGCGGCGACAGCCAGCACCAGCTCGCGGTCCAGCGGCTTGATGAAGCGCATGTTGACCACGCTCAGGCCCAGTTCGCGGCCGACCTGCTCAGCGGCGGCCACGGTGCTGCCGAAGGCGAGCAGTGCGATGCGGCTGCCCTGCAGGCGCAGCTCGCCCTTGCCGATCGGCAGGGTGGACAGGTCGGTGCCGGCAGCCACGCCGGTGCCGGTGCCGCGCGGATAGCGCACCGCCGCCGGGCCCGGGTGCTGCAGGCCGGTGCTGAGCATCTGCCGGCACTCGGCCTCGTTGGACGGTGCCATCACCACCAGGTTCGGCACGCAGCGCAGGAAGCTCAGGTCGAGGTTGCCGGCGTGGGTCGCGCCGTCCGGGCCGACCACGCCGGCGCGGTCGATCGCGAACAGCACGTCCAGGTCCTGAATGGCCACGTCATGCACCAGCTGGTCGTACGCGCGCTGCAGGAAGGTCGAGTAGATCGCCACCACCGGCTTGCCACCCTGGGTGGCCATGCCGGCGGCGAGGGTGACCGCGTGCTGTTCGGCAATTGCCACGTCGAAATAGCGCTGCGGGTATTCCTTGCTGAAACGCACCAGGCCGGAGCCTTCGCGCATCGCCGGGGTGATGCCGTACAGGCGTGGCTCGGCGGCGGCGGCATCGCACAGCCAGTCGCTGAACACATCGGTGTAGGTCGGCTTCTTGGCACCGGCCTTGGCCACCAGGCCCTTGTCCGGATCGAACGGGCCGACGGCGTGGTAACCGATCTGGTCGCCTTCGGCCGGCTCGTAGCCCTTGCCCTTGGTGGTCATCACGTGCAGCAGCTTCGGGCCCTTGGAAGCGCGCAGTGTCTTCAGCGTGGACAGCAGGGCGGGCATGTCGTGGCCGTCGATCGGGCCGGTGTAGTGGAAGCCCATTTCCTCGAACATCGTGGACGGCACGAACATGCCCTTCCAGTGTTCTTCCCAGCGCTTCACGAAGCGCGCCGGGTTGTTCTTCTTGTCACCGAGGATCTTCTTGCCACCCTCGCGCAGCGCGTTGAGCGTGCGGCTGCCGGTGGCACGGCCGAGCATCTTGGTCAGGCCGCCGACCGCCTCGGAAATCGACATGTTGTTGTCGTTGAGGATCACCAGCAGGTTCGGCTCCGGCTCCATGCCGCCGGCGTGCATCAGCGCTTCAAACGCCATGCCGGCAGTCATCGCGCCGTCACCGATCACCGCCACGACCTTGCGGTCGTCGCCTTCGGACTGGCGGGCGATGGCCATGCCGAGTGCTGCCGAGATCGAGGTGGAGGAGTGGCCGACGCCGAAGGTGTCGTATTCGCTCTCCTCGCGCTTCGGGAACGGCGCGACGCCGTCCTTCTGCTTGACGGTGTGGATCTCGTCGCGGCGCCCGGTCAGGATCTTGTGCGGGTAGGTCTGGTGACCGACGTCCCAGACCAGCTGGTCGACCGGAGTCTGGTACAGGTAGTGCAGGGCCACGGTGAGTTCGATCACGCCCAGGCCGGCGGCGAAGTGGCCACCGCTCTTGCCCACCGATTCGATGAGGTAGGCGCGCAGTTCGTCGGCAACCGCCGTCAACTCGGATTCGTCGAACGTGCGCAGGTCATCCGGCGTCTGGATGCGCGCGAGGCGGGGATAGCGGGCAGAGTCGATCATCATGTTCGCACTTGTTCTGAACGCCCATTTTCGCCCTCAAACGGGGGTGGGGCAAGCAAACGCCGCCGCCCGTGACAGGACGGTGAGGGTTGCATTTTCGGCCGTTCAGGTGCTCAGTTTTGAACGCTTCGGCAATTGCGCCTTCAGGAAGGCCATCTGGTCGGCCAGGATGTTGCGGTTGGACAGGATCAGGTGTTCGATCCAGCTGGGCCGGTAAGGCACGGCCAGCAATGGCATTCCGGCCTGCTGCGGGGTGCGGTCGCTCTTGCGCGAGTTGCAGTGGAAGCAGGCGGTGACCACGTTTTCCCAGCAGTCCAGGCCGCCCTTGGACAGTGGCATGACGTGGTCGCGGGTGAGCGTAGGGCGGTTGAACTGCTGGCCGCAGTACATGCACAGGTGGGCGTCGCGGGCGAACAGGGCCGGGTTGGTCAGGTTCGGCGTGGGGTCGATCGCGCGGGAGCGGGCATGGCCGCGCGCGGCGATGATCGGGTGCAGGTCCATGCCGCTCTGCAGGCCGCTGAAGCGGTTGGTGCCGCCGTGGATGTGCAGGCAGGGATCTCCCAGCGTCCAGGCCACCGCTTCGCGGGCGTAGAGGCACGCCGCGTCCTGCCAGGTGATCCAGTCCAGTACGCGTCCGTGGGCATCAAGCGAGAGCAGCCGGACCGAACCGGGGCGATGCAGCGTCGTGGCGTTGGGCGATGCTTCGGCGCCCGGAGCAGAAAACGGAGCTCCGGCTTCGATCAGACCCAAGCGTGTAGTGTCTGTCTCCATCGGGAGAACAGCTTATACCTGAATGTTGACGATTTGTGTATCGCCTGTCGGCGATACGCAAATCGTCAACATTCAGGTCCGCGCATTCCGCCTATTCCCCGCGCCTTCGGCGCGCCCCCTTTAACAAAAGGGGGCTTTTCTCCAGAGGGATCTCGGTGGTTTCCGTCCACGCATGGCGTGGATCTACGGCAGATCGCGGGGGACTGTCAGAGGCGGGGCGGTGTGGGTTGGCAGGACCGTTGGCGCCATGGATGGCGCCATCGAGCCCCCAAGGATGGGTTTACGGCGTGTCCTGCCAACCCACACCGCCCCGCCATCCACCGGGATGCACCTGTTGCTATTGCGGTTGCCGGCCAGCGGCCGGCACTACCGCGGGTGCCGGGCGGCAGCCCGGCTCAGGCGCCGAAGCGCTCGTCGTCCATCGCCATCAGCGGGGCGGCGCCGGCCTGGATCGCGGCGGCGTGGCTGAGCGTGCGCGGCAGCACACGGGCGAAGTAGAAGCGAGCGGTTTCGCGCTTGCCCTGGGCGAAGGCGGCACCGTGCGCGCTGGCGTCGGCGGCGGCCACGCTGCGGGCCCACCAGTAGGCCAGCACCACGTAACCCGAATAGAACAGGTAGTCGTAGCTGGCTGCGCCCAGTTCGTCCGGATTGCCGGCCGCGCGCTGCAGCACGTCGATGGTCAGCTTGCCCCATTCGGCGGCCTTGGCGCGCAGCGGGGTGATGAACTCGGCCAGCGCCTCGTTGCCTTCGTGTTCCTTGGCGAAGGCTTCGATCTCGGCCAGCATCAGCTTCAGGCCGGCGCCCTGGCTGGACGCGGTCTTGCGGCCGATCAGGTCCAGTGCCTGGATGCCGGTGGTGCCTTCATACAGCGTGGTGATGCGGGCATCGCGGGCCAGCTGTTCCATGCCGTGTTCGCGGATATAGCCGTGGCCACCGAAGCACTGCAGGGCGTTGTAGGTGTTCTCGATGCCCCATTCGGTCTGGCAGGCCTTGGAGATCGGGGTCAGGAAGCTCACCAGGGTGTCGGCGCGCTCGCGCTCGGCGGCATCCTCGGCATGGTGGGCGACGTCGATCAGGGTAGCGGCGTGCAGGGCCAGCAGGCGGCTGCCTTCGACCAGCGACTTCACCGTCAGCAGCATGCGGCGCACATCCGGGTGGACCAGGATCGGGTCGGCCGGCTTGTCCGGGAACTTGGCGCCGCTCAGGGCGCGCGACTGCAGGCGTTCACGGCTGTACTTCAGTGCGTTCTGGTAGGCGCGCTCGGACAGGCCGATGCCCTGCAGGCCGACGCCCAGGCGCGCGGTGTTCATCATGGTGAACATGGCCTGCAGGCCCTTGTGCGGCTGGCCGACCAGGTAACCCTGCGCACCGTCGAAGTTCATCACGCAGGTGACCGAACCCTTGATGCCCATCTTGTGCTCGATCGAGCCGCAGCGCAGTGCGTTGCGCTCGCCGACGTTGCCTTCACGGTCGACCTTGAACTTGGGGGTGACGAACAGCGAGATGCCCTTGGCGCCCGGAGGGGCGTCGGGCAGCTTGGCCAGCACCAGGTGCACGATGTTTTCGGTCAGGTCGTGCTCGCCGGCGGTGATGAAGATCTTGGTGCCGGTGATCGAGTAGCTGCCATCGGCATTCGGCTCGGCCTTGGTCTTGAGCAGGCCCAGGTCGGTACCGCAGTGCGGCTCGGTCAGGCACATCGTGCCGGTCCAGCGGCCTTCGATCAGCGGCTTGAGGAAGGCGTCGTGCTGCCAGGCCTCGCCGTGCTGCTTCAGTGCTTCGATGGCGCCGTGCGAAAGCAGCGGGAAGTTGCCCCAGGCCAGGTTGGCGGCGTTGATCATTTCGTTGAGCGGCACGCCCAGGGTGTGCGGCAGGCCCTGGCCACCCAGCTCCGGCGAGGCGGTCAGGCCGGTCCAGCCGCCATCGACGAACTGGTCGTAGGCCTGCTTGAAGCCGGGCGGGGTGGTCACTTCACCGGTGGCCTGGTCGAGCACGCAGCCGATTTCGTCGCCGACGCTGTTGAGCGGGGCCAGCACGGTGGCGCTGAAGCGGCCGGCTTCTTCCAGCACGGCATCGACCACGTCGGCGGTGGCATCGGTGAAGCCCAGGCGGGCGAACAGGGGCTCGACCTTGAGCACGTCGTGCAGGGCGAAACGGAGGTCGGAAAGCGGGGCGGTGTAGCTGCTCATCGGTACGTCTCGATTTGATCAGGGACAGGGGGAGCGGCGCCGGGCGCCGCGGCGGAATGCGGGAGTCAGCGCAGCACGCCCGGCAGGCCCGGGGCCTGGTTGAGGGTGCTGCGGCTGCTGATGTCGAAGCTGCGCTGCTTCTTTTCCTGCGGCGTGGCCGCCACCGTTCCCTTCAGGCCATAGGCCAGGGTGCGGTTGCTGGCCAGCGCATCGGCCACCACCAGGCGTGCGGCCGAGCTGGGCACCAGGTCGACCTGGATGACATCGGCCGAGGTGCCGCCGATGGAGATGCCCGGCTTGGCCTGCAGGGTGCCGGCGTCGCTGTCGCCGACGGTCAGCGAAAGCGCGACGTCATCGAAGGTCATGGGCATGGAGCTGTAGTTCTGCAGGCGCAGGGCCACGGTCCAGTTGCCGTCGGCGCGCACGGTCAGCTGTTGCAGGCTGGCCGCCGGTTCCGAAACACGCTTGACGATGCCGTTGTTGCAGGCAACAAGGGCGAGGGTGCACAGGACGATCAAGGTGATACGGAAACGGTGGAGCATGGGCGCAGGTCCTCTGGAGGGGTGCGTTGGATAAGCATACTACGGCGTATGGTCGTTTGGATCGCCTGTGGCGACCCGTCGCAGAGGGTAGCGCGTGAAGATGGCGGCCGGGCGTGCGTGGCGCCGGATCGGGCGCGTGTGGTGCGCCGAATGCGGGGCGGTTCAGTCGGCGGGCGTGTCGCGCAGCGGGGCCATCAGGCGCAGTGGCTTGAGGTCGTAGCCCATGGCTTCGGCTTTTTCTTTCAGCTGTTCGAATCGGGCGCGATCCATTTCCGGCAGGCGCGAGAGGATCCACAGGTACTTTCGGTCCGGTTCACCGACCAACGCCCACTGATAGTCCGGGTCCAGGGCCAGGACCCAGTAGTCGGCCCAGACCAGTGGCACCCAGCTCAGCCAGTCCGGCACGAAGCGGACCTGCAACTGGCCGGGATGGCCGGCAACCGGGCGTGCCACGCCTTCAGCAACCACACGTTCCCCGTCGCCGTTGCGGCAGGCATTGGTGACACTGATGCGGCCATCGCGGCGCAGCCCGTAATTGGCGGTGATCTCGCCGACGCACTGCTTCTGGAACGACACCGGAAGATGCGCGATCTCGTGCCACTGGCCGGCATAGCGGTCGATGTCCAGCGTGTCGACTGCGCGCACCGGTTCGGCGGCGATCACCGGCAGGGCGGCCAGCAGCAGGCAGGCGAGCAGGGCGGGGCGCAGAGGCATCGGCAGGCTCCAGGCAGGAGTCTGGAGCGTAGGTGGCACGGCGCGCGCCGGTGTAAATGTTTCGTCAACCAGGCGGCGGTGGCCTGGCATGTATCGACGCCAGGCGTGTACATCGGAAGGCATCAGCGCCAGGTAGATCCACGCCATGCGTGGATGGCAGATCGCAGCCAAAAAAAAGACCTGCATTTCTGCAGGTCTCTGAAGATGGTGGCCGAAGACGGAATCGAACCGCCGACACGGGGATTTTCAATCCCCTGCTCTACCAACTGAGCTACTCGGCCAAATTGTGCGGTAACCGTGATCAAACCCGGTTTCCGGAAAAAAAAGACCCGCATTTCTGCAGGCCTTCGAAAGTGGTGGCCGAAGACGGAATCGAACCGCCGACACGGGGATTTTCAATCCCCTGCTCTACCAACTGAGCTACTCGGCCACATGTTTCGTTGCAGCGAGGTCGCTGCCAAGGACGCGTATATTACGGAGGTCGGGTGCCTTCGGCAAGCGTTTTGCCAAGATTTCTTCACATTGCCGTCTGCGCGCTCGCAAGTGCTTGATCCTCCGTCGTGGGGCGGGGCGTGGTCAGTCGATCATCGTCTGCGGTGGAAATCAGCAGATCGCCGCGATCGCCAAAGCTGCAAGGGCAAGGGCTGCGCCGGACCCGCGCCGCGCCGGTCCATGGAACGCTGTTTTCGTGGCCGACATCGGGGATGGCTGCGGCGTAGTGTCGGCACTTCTTTCCTGATGCTGGCAACAGCAGAGACCTGGCCATGTCCGATTCCTCGACCACCTCCCGCATCGTGCTTGCGTCGCGTCCGCAGGGGGCGCCAAGTGCAGCCAATTTCCGCCTGGAACAGGCCGCGTTGCCGTCATTGGCCGCTGGCGAGGTGCTGCTGCGCAACCGTTATCTGTCGCTGGACCCGTACATGCGCGGACGCATGGACGAGGGCCCGTCGTACGCCGCGCCGGTGGCGGTGGGCGCGGTGATGGAAGGGCAGACCGTGGCCGAGGTGCTGCAGTCGAACGCCGAGGGCGTAACCACAGGTGAGCTGGTGCTGGCGCCGGGTGGCTGGCAGACCCACGCGGTGCTGCCGGCCAAGGCACTGGGGCGCCGCCTGGACCCTGCCGGACTGCCGCTGAGTACCGCGCTGGGCGTGTATGGCATGCCCGGCTTCACCGCCTATTCCAGCCTGCATGAAATCGCCCGTTTGAAGCCGGGCGAGACGCTGGTGGTGGCTGCCGCGACCGGGCCGGTGGGCGCGACCGTGGCCCAGCTGGCCAAGCTGCAGGGCGCGCGCGTGGTTGCCATCGCCGGTGGCGAAGCCAAGCGCGCCTATCTGCAGACGCTGGGGGTGGACGTGGCGCTGGATCATCGCGCCGCTGATTTTGCGGACCAGCTGCGCGTGGCAGTGCCTGCGGGCATCGACGTGTACTTCGAGAATGTCGGTGGCCATGTGCTGGATGCAGTGCTGCCGCTGCTCAACGACTTCGCCCGCATTCCAGTGTGCGGCACCATCGCCACCTACAACGAGCGGGGCATCGAGCAACCCGGCCCGGACCGGTTGCCCGCGCTGTTCAGTCAGATCCTGCGCCAGCGCCTGACCGTGCGCGGTTTCATCGTGCACGACTTCAACCACCTGTGGCCGGACTTCGAACGCGAGATGCCGCAGTGGCTGCGCGAAGGCCGTATCCAGTACCGCGAGGATGTGGTGGAAGGGCTGGTGAATGCGCCGGAGGCGTTCTTTGGGCTGCTGAAGGGGCACAACTTCGGCAAGCTGGTGGTGAAGCTGGATTGAGGGCTTGGCGGCGTGCCGACCAAGGTTGGCACCTGCCGGAAGCTGAGCATGCCGGCCAAGGTCGGCACCTACTTCAGGCAGTCGAGGCCTTTTCCCGGCGCAGCAGTTCGCGCTTGCGCGCCACGCCCCACGCATAGCCGGACAGGTCCCCATCGCGGCGCACCACGCGGTGGCAGGGCACTGCCACCGCCAGCGGATTGCTCGCGCAGGCACGTGCCACCGCACGACTCGAGCGTGGTGCACCGATGCGCGCAGCGACATCCGCATACGACGCGGTCTGCCCGCGCGGAATCTGCTGCAGTGCCTGCCACACCCGTTGCTGGAACGCGGTGCCGCGGATATCCAGCGGCAGCGTGGCGCCTCGCGAAGGATCCTCGACCAGGCCCACCACCTGTGCCACCAGTTGCTCATAGCCCTGGTCGGCGCCGACCAGTTCGGCCTGGCGGAAGCGTTGCTGCAATGACTGCAGCAGCGTCTCCGGATCGTCGCCGAGCAGGATCGCGACCACCCCGGTGGCGCTGCTGGCCACCAGCACGCTGCCCAGTGAACTTTCGGCAAGCGCGAAGTGGATGACTTCGCCGCGACCACCTGCGCGCCATTGCTTGGGCGTCATGCCCAGCAACTTCGGTGCGTTCTCGTAGAAGCGTCCACTGGAACCGAAGCCGGCATCGTGGAAGGCGTCGGTGATGCGTTCCTGTTGCTCCAGCCCGGTGCGCAGGCGGTCGGCGCGCAGCGCCGCAGCGTACTGCTTCGGGGTCAACCCGGTGGCTTGCTTGAACAGCCGATGCAGGCGCGTCGGGCTGCAGCCGGCGATGTCGGCCAGTTCCTGAAGTGAGGGTTCGTCGAGGCTCGCTTGAAGGTGGCGGCAGACCCGTTCGACGCGGGCATCGAGGGCGGTGGTGGCGGTACTGTCCATGGCCGGATTCTGGCACGTGCCGGTTCTGCGGAAACTCCGTTTCCTGCACCGACGGGCCAGGCCCGGAAACGGAGTGTCGGCAGGGGAGAGGCGCGGCATCGTGGCGGCCACTTCACAACCGACACCACGACCATGCGCCTGAACAACAAGATCGCCCTCATCACCGGTGCCAGCGCCGGCATCGGCCGCGCCAGCGCGCTGCGTTTCGCTGCCGAAGGGGCAAAGCTGGTGCTCAACGCACGGCGGCCGGAGCCGCTGCAGGCGCTGGCCGAGCAAATTCGCGCCGCCGGTGGCGAAGCCGTGGTGCATGCCGCTGACGTGGCTGAGCCGGGCACGGCACAGGCGCTGGTCGATCTGGCCCAGCGGTCCTTCGGCGGCCTGGACATCGCCCTCAACAATGCCGGCATGCTCGGCCCGGGCGTACCGGCGGCGGAGTTCCCGGTGGACGCCTGGCGCGAGGTGATGGCGACCAATCTGGATGCGGCCTTCCATGCCGCACGCGCGCAGTTGCCGGCACTGCTGGCGCGCGGCGGCGGCTCGCTGGTGTTCGTTGGCACTTTCGTCGGCCACACGGTGGGCTTCCCCGGCATGGCGGCCTATGCGTCGAGCAAGGCCGGGCTGATCGGCCTGAGCCAGGTGATCGCCGCCGAATACGGCGCGCGCGGCGTACGCAGCAACGTGCTGTTGCCCGGTGGCACCGATACCGAGATGGGCCGGCAGGCTGCACCCACCGGCGATGCCCGCGACTTCGTGCGCTCGCTGCACGCACTGAAGCGCATGGCCGAACCGGAGGAGATCGCCAACGCGGCGCTGTTCCTGGCCAGCGATGAAAGCAGTTTCGTTACCGGTACCGCGATGCGCGTGGAGGGGGGAGTGTCGATCACCCGTACCTGAGCGGGGTCAGGGGCGTGGCGCGTAGCGGATACCGCTGCTGGCCATGAAGCCTTTCGGATCGAAACGGGCCCAGGCTTCGCCCCAGCCGAACCGGGCGTGGCCGCCGGCCAGTTTGCGACCCAGCGCCGCACCCAGGGTGCGGCGCATGAAGGCGACTTCGGCATCGATCGCGGCCTGGGTCGGCCAGCCGTCTTCCAACGTTGCACCGGGTAGATCGACGCCCATCGTCACCATGTCGAGCTGTTGCCCGTGGAAGCACAGGCTGATGCCAGCGGGCGCACCGCCCAGGCTGAGCCGGTGCAGGCTGAGCCAGTGATAGCCGGTGCCGACATCGCGCTCTCCTCGCATCAGCGTGGCAAAGGCGACACGCGCCTCATCCCGTGTCAGGGTGGGGCCGATCAGTATCGGCAGGTTGCCGAGCTGGATGCTGCCGTCGGTCGCATCGAGGCGCATCGGCAACGTGTGCGCTGCGTGCTGGGCAGGGTAGGGCATGGCATACCGGTGGGCGTGGTGCCTCGGATTCTGGCGGCGCGGGGGCCGCGGCGGCAAGCCAGTGCCTGCACATGACGTTGGCGCAGGACTGACCTGCGGCTTACCCGGCAACCTCTAGCGTGGTGGGCAACGTGGGCCCGCCGCCGGCGTGGAGATTTCGATGAACGAGCGAAGCAAGGATCAGGACCCGAAGCAGGGCATCCAGGAAAGTCGCCAGGACAGGAAGCAGGACGATGTGGCCAGGCAGCGGCCGGGCCAGCGCGATCAACAGGTGCGTGATGCGCATTCGCGCAGCCCCCGGCGCAAGGATGGCGGCCAGGAGCCCGGCTGAGCCGCGGGCGCTAAAAGAAAAAACCCGCAGATCACGGAGATCTACGGGTTCTTCTGAATAGTGGTGGAGCCAAGGAGGATCGAACTCCTGACCTCGTCATTGCGAACGACGCGCTCTCCCAGCTGAGCTATGGCCCCACGGCAGGCTTTCAGTGTAGCGCTGCCTGCCGGGCTTGCCAAGCGCCGGGCCGGGACGGTGGCAGGTGTGGATCTGCTACCGCCCCCGGCCGGTTCAGACCAGGGCCTGGCGCAGCAGATCGCCCGCGCGCTGTACCGCCACGTCGGTGGAAACAGCCACGCCCTGCAGGTGGATGCAGGCATGGATCATCCCCGGCAGCCGCTCCAGCGTGCAGTGGATACCCGCAGCCTGCAGGCGGTGCGCGTACTGCTCGGCCTCGTCGCGCAGCGGATCGTGCTCGCAGCTGAGCACGGAGGCTGGCGCCAGCCCCTGCAGGTCGGTTGCGTGGGCGGGCGAGGCCAGTGCCGGCGGTGGATCCAGATCCATCCCACTCAGATAGGCCTGCCAGCAGCGCTGCATCAGTTCGGCGCTGAGGTAATAGCCCGTGGCGTAGTCGCGGTAGGAATCGCTGCTCATGCCGGCATCCAGCGCCGGGTATAGCAGCAGCTGGTGGCGCGGCTGCGGCAGGCCTGTCTCGCGCAGCAGCAGGCAGCAGGCGGCTGCGAGGTTGCCACCCGCGCTGTCGCCACCGATCGCCAGCCGCTGTGGGTCCAGGCCGAGGCGATCGGCGTTGTCATGCAACCACTGCCAGGCGTCGGCGACGTCATGCAGTGGAACCGGGAACGGGTGCTCCGGCGCCAGCCGGTAGCCCACGGCGGCGATCACGCAGCCGCTGGCATTGGCCAGGGCGCGGCAGGGACCGTCGTAGACCGCCAGCGAACACTGGAACCAGCCACCGCCATGGGCGAACAACAAAGCTGGCGCCGGTCCATCGGGCAGCCTTTCCGGTGTGTAAAGGCGGACTTCCAACGCGTGGCCGTCGCGTGCGATCACCGCATGTTCGATCACATGCGCAACCGGCTGCGGCGCCCCCTGCAGCTGGGGCAGCGCGCTCTCGCTGATCGCCCGCAGCTCGCGCAGGTCCTCCGGCAGCGGATGGGCCGCGATGGCATCGACGAACTGCTGCAGTTCCGGTTCAAGCCGCATGGCGCGCCTCCTGCAGGAACGGCAGCAGCTGTGCAAGAAATGCCTGCGGCGCTTCTTCCATGATGAAGTGGCCGCAGCCCGGCACGATGCTGCCGCGCACATCATCGGCATGCGGCTGCAGGGTCAGCATCGGCGCATCGCCGGTGGCGTGCTCGGCGCCGATCGCCAGCACCGGCATCGGCAGCCGGCGCTGCGCGCGCAGCTTGTTCTGGCGGATCGTTTCCGGAATCGCGCGGTACCAGGCGAAACCTGCGCGCAATGCGCCCGGACGGCTGTAGGCGGCGATGTAGGTGTCGGCGGCCACTGCATCGCGTCGGTACGACCAGCGGTCGAACATGAATTCCAGGTAGGCGCGTTCGCGTCCACTGATCAGTGCTTCAGGCAGATCGGCCACCTGGTTGAACATGAAGTGCCAGAGGAAGATGTTGTCGGCCGGTGCTGCGAAGATGCCCGGTTCCGGCGCAAGGCCTGGAATCACCGCTTCGGTGACCGCCAGCTGGCGCACCGCCTGCGGCTGGTCGCTGGCCAGCGCATAGGCGATCCACATGCCGATGTCATGCCCGACCACCTGGTAGCGGTCGTGGCCCAGTGCCTGCATGGTCTGGTGCAGGACGGCGGCGGCACTGCCGGTGTCGTAGCCGTGGGTGGGGCGGTCGGATTCGCCGATGCCCGGCGGATCAACCGCGATGGCTTCGAAGCCGGCCTCGGCCAGCGCGTGCAGCACGTGGCGCCAGGCGTACCAGGTCTGCGGCCAGCCGGGAATCAGCAGCACCGGTTCGCCGTGCCCGGCGGATACACAATGCACGCGTTGGCCATCGATGCGCAGGTAGTGGTGGCGCAGCGAAGCGTCGCCGGCAGCGCCAGCGGAAAGGGAAGTGGTCATGGGGGAGTGCTCCGTTGGGGCTCAGGCAATGCCGAGCATCTGCTGCATCTGCGCGGTGCTGATCGGTGCACCGGCGAAGTCGTCGAAAATCTTGTCGGTGACCGGAATGATGTGGTCGCGGATGAACGCGGCACCTTCGCGCGCGCCAGCTTCCTGGTCCTTCAGGCAGCACTCCCATTCCAGCGTTGCCCAGCCCGCGTAGTCGTACTGGGCCAGCTTGGAGAAGATCGACCTGAAGTCGACCTGGCCATCGCCCAGCGAGCGGAAGCGGCCCGCACGTTCGGTCCAGTCGGCATAGCCTCCATAGATGCCCTGGCGCCCGCTCGGACGGAATTCGGCGTCCTTGACATGGAACATGCGGATCAGCGGGTGGTAGATGTCCAGGTACTCCAGGTAGTCCAGCTGCTGCAGCACGAAGTGGCTGGGATCGAACAGGATGCGGCAGCGCTGGTGCTGGCCGACGCGCTCGAAGAAGCGCTCGAAGCTGGTGCCGTCATGCAGGTCTTCGCTGGGATGGATCTCGTAGCAGAGGTTGATGCCGTTGTCCTCGCAGGTATCGAGGATCGGCCGCCAGCGTCGTGCCAGTTCGTCGAACGCCGCGTCGATCAGGCCCGGTGGGCGCTGCGGGAACGGGAACAGGTAGGGCCAGGCGAACGAGCCGGAGAAAGTGCCCATGTCCTGCAGGCCGAGACGGCGTGACGCGCGGGCGGCCAGGTGCAGCTGCTGCTGCGCCCATTCGCTGCGGGCCTTCGGATTGCCGCGCAGTGCTTCGGGCGCGAAACCATCGCAGAGTTCGTCGTAGGCCGGATGCACGGCGACCAGCTGGCCGAGGATGTGGGTGGTCAGCTCACTGACCTGCAGGCCGTGCTCGGCCAGGGTGCCGCGGAGGTCGTCGCAGTAGTCCTGGCTGTCGGCAGCGGTGGCCAGGTCGAACAGGCGTGCATCCCAGGCCGGGATCTGCAGGGCCTTGAAGCCGTGGTCGGCGGCCCACGCGGCAATGCCGGCAAGTGAGTTGAATGGGGCCTGGTCGCCGGCGAACTGCGCCAGGTGCAGGCTGGGGCCCTTGAGGGTCTGCATGTGTTGCTCCAATTGTTTGTCGATCGACAAAGAATAGGGGCGGCCCTCGCGGTGGTCAACACCCGCGTTACACTGCGCGCCTCACTGGAGCAGGCAGGCAGATGGCAGGGCGACCGCGCGAATTCGACAGGGACCAGGCGTTGCGCAAGGCGATGCTGCTGTTCTGGCAGCACGGCTATGAAGGCACGTCGATGTCGGCACTGGTCGAAGCACTGGGCATTGCCTCTGCACGCATCTACGCCGCGTTCGGCAGCAAGGAGCAGTTGTTCCGCGAAGCCGTTGCGCTGTACGAGGAAGGCGAGGGCGGCTTCGCGCCGCGCGCGCTGGAGCAGGCCACGCTGCGTGAGGCGATCGGCTCCATGCTGCGCGAAGCGGTGCTGACCTACACCCGTCGCGGGCGCCCGCACGGCTGCCTGGTGGTGTCCTCTGCCAGCAGCGTCTCGCCCGATGGCGAGGGCGTGCGGGACTGGTTGGCCAGCCATCGTCGCCAGCGTACGGCGGCGATCATCGCGCGCCTGCAGCAGGCTCAGTCCGAAGGGGAGCTGGCCGGTGATGCGGCGGTGCAGGCACTGGGCGATCACTTCGCCACGGTGCTGCACGGCATTTCGGTGCAGGCGCGTGACGGCATCAGCCGCGAGCGCCTGCTGGCGGTGGTTGATGTGGCGTTGGGGCCGCTGCCCTGAGTCAAGCCTTCAGGGCGTGCGGAATGCCCGGTGACTGTGCCGAAACCGCTTGTTTCGCCGGGTTTGGGTGTCGCGCAACGAAATCGTAACAATTTGGGGGATAATGGCGGCTTGCGCAGTTTTCTTCCTTTTTGCCGCCCGGCTCGCGCAGGCCGCACGGACGCCTCCTCAGAGCATTTCATGCCCTCCCATTCCGATTCCCGCCGCCTGTCGGGTATGTCGTCTTCCTTTGTTTCCTTCCGCCGCCACCCGCTGGCCCTGGCCTGTGCCGGCCTGGCCCTGGCTGCCAGCTTCGGTGCCGTCGCGCAGGACAGCGCGCCGACCCCGACCGGCCTGGACACGATCACCGTGACCGCCGAACACCGCGAGCAGAACCTGCAGGAAGTGCCGGTCTCGGTAGGCGTGGTGCAGGGCGAGCGCATGCGCGACTTTACCGCCGGCGGCGACGACACCCTGCTGGCGCTGTCCGGCCGCGTGCCGAGCCTGTATGCGGAAACCACCACCGGCCGCATCTTCCCGCGCTTCTACATCCGTGGCCTGGGCAACATCGACTTCTACCTGGGTGCCTCGCAGCCGGTGTCGATCATCCAGGACGACGTGGTGCTGGAACACGTGGTGCTGAAGTCCAACCCGGTCTATGACGTGGACCAGGTGGAAGTGCTGCGCGGCCCGCAGGGCTCGCTGTTCGGCCGCAACACCACCGCCGGCATCATCAAGTTCGACACCCTGAAGCCGACCCAGGACTACACCGGCCGCGTCAGCGCCAGCTATGCGACCTATAACAGCGTGTCGATCGACGGCGGCTTCGGCGGCCCGATCAACGACATCGCCTCGTTCCGCGTGTCGGCCCTGTACCAGCACCGCGACGACTACGTCGACAACACCTACAAGGGCCCGAGCGCCGACGGCACGGTCAGCCCGAAGAAGAACGCCATGGGCGGCTTCGATGACCGCAACGTGCGCGCGCAGCTGCTGCTGACCCCGAGCGACCAGTTCTCGATCCTGGCCTCGGCCCACGCCCGTGATTACGAAGGCACCTCGACCCTGTTCCTGCGCGGTGCGCTGACCAAGGGCTCGAACAAGACCGACGTGCCGCGCGACAAGGTCGCCTACGACGAAGCCGGCAACAATCCGCAGGCCTACAAGACCTACGGCGGTTCGGTGAAGGCACGTTACGACTTCGGCGCGATCGACTTCACCTCGATCACCGCCTACGAAACCACCTCCGGCTACAGCCGTGGCGACACCGACGGCGGTGCTGCGGTGAACTTCCCGGTGAACGGCGTGCCGAACGGTTACGGCCAGTCGATGGGCCGCATCCGTGATCTGGACCAGTGGACCCAGGAATTCCGCCTGGCCAGCCATGATGACAGCGCCCTGCAGTGGCAGGCTGGTGCGTTCTACTTCAACGGCAGCGACACCACCGACTTCTACCAGCGCGCGTGGTTCCTGCAGGGTGCGGCCCGCAACCCGAACAACTGGGTGCGCCTGCGCAACAAGAACACCTCGTGGGCCGGTTTCGGCCAGCTGAGCTACGCCTTCACCGACAAGTTCACCGTCACCGCCGGCCTGCGCCAGACCAAGGACGAGAAGCACACCCGCCTGCTGAAGACCGCTGATACCGCTGCCGGCGTGGTTACCTACAAGGGCCGCACCGACGTCAAGATGTCTGACACCACCCCGAGCTGGGATCTGAGCGCGATGTATCAGATCACGCCGGACGTGAGCGTCTACGCCAAGGTCGCGCGTGGCTTCCGTGGCCCGACCATCCAGGGCCGTTCGGCGGTGTTCAATGCCGATTTCACCACCGCTGATTCCGAGACCATCCTGTCCTGGGAAGCGGGTGTGAAGAGCAGCCTGTGGGACAACCGCCTGCGCCTGAACGCCACCGCGTTCACCTACACCGTCAACGACATCCAGCTCAACGGCAACGATTCGGACGGCAACGGCGTGCTGTTCAACGCCGACAAGGCCAAGGCCTACGGGTTCGAAGCCGACATGGAGCTGCGCCCGATCCCGAACCTGACCCTGAGCGCCGGCCTGAGCCTGCTGCACAGCGAGATCAAGGACAAGCGCGTTTACGCGCAGGTCTGCGGCCTCAACGGCCAGGTGGTGTGCACCGTCGGCGACCCGACCATCAAGGTCGGTGCCAACACCTTCGCCCAGATCGACGGCAACACGCTGCCGAACGCGCCGAAGTACAACGTCAACCTGGCCGCCCGCTACGACTTCCCGGTCAGCGATGCCGGCACCATGTTCGTGTCCACCGACTGGAACAAGCAGGGTTACACCAGCTTCGTGCTGTACGACAGCAAGGAGTTCAACTCCAAGGGTGACTTCGAGGGTGGCCTGAAGATCGGTTACTCGGGCAACTACGGTGCCTACGAAGTGGCGCTGTTTGCGCGCAACATCACCAACGAGAAGAACCTCAAGGGTGTGATCGAGAACTACATGGCCGCGGTCTATAACGAGCCGCGCACCGTCGGTGTCTCGCTGAACATGAACTGGTAATGCGCTGTCGCGATGGCGGAGCATCCCGCCATCGCGCTGCTGGAATGCAAAGGGCGGCCCGGATTACCGGGCCGCCCTTTTCGTTGCTTCAGACCGCAGTGAGGTTGCTGTCCTGGCTGCGCTGGCCGAAGGTCAGGGCCCAGGTGGCGCTGTCCACCTGCTGGCGGTCCTGTTCCTGCTGCTTGCGTGCGCGGCTGGCACCGAACCAGCGGCCTTCGCCGTTGATCAGCGGTGCCATGCGTACCACGTCCACATACTCCGGATCGATCTCGCTGGCACGTTGCAGCCAGGTCAGGGCGAGGAATGCATTGGCCGGGACGCCGTTACCGAAGTGGTAGATGTCGGCCAGGTAGCCGGCCGCCCACAGTTTGTCGTCGTCCTCACCGCGCCACCACAGCGGAATCAAGGCGCGTTCGACCGCTTCGCGCTTGTGCGCGTCGTTCTGGCCATCGAATGCTAGGCAGGCCAGGTTGCGGCAGGCCGGGCCCCACACGCGCTCACCGGCGTCGGCTTCGCGCAGGCAGCGCAGGTACAGCTCGCGCGCACGCGCTTCATTGTCCGCGCCGCCTGCAGCGACCAGGCGCACGGCCAGGTTGTAGGTGGCGATCAGGTCGCCGCCCTCCACCGCGCGCTCCTGCCAGTACGCGGCCTTTTCTGCATCAACGAACTGCGGCTGGTCACGGCCGCCCAGGCGACCCTTGTACAGGTCGCACAGTGCCGACATCGCGCCGGCGTCGCCATCGTCGGCCATGCGCTGCAGCAGCGACAGGCCGGCGGCCTGCGAGACATCGCAGAACAGATTGGCGGCGAAGGTGACAGCCGAGGTGTTCTCCCGCGGTGCCAGTTCCAGGGCGCGCTGCAGCAGGGTCAAAGCACGTGCCGGGTCGGCGGTCTGACCAAGCAGCCCATGCTCGATGGCGGTGGCCGCCCAGAGCAGGCCGATCGCGGAATCACCTTCGCGTGCCGCGTAGTCCACCACCTGCGCGAACAACGCTTCGGCCCCGTCGACGTGAGCGAACCAGGCGCAGGCCTCGAGATTGCTGAGGCCTTCATGCAGGACCATGTCGCGGTCCAGCGTCCAGGCCTGCTGCAGGTCGCCGAATACCGCCTGCATGTGCTGGGCGTCCCACTGGACGTCGTTCTCGACATCCTCACGGCGGCCGAGCCGGTAGCGCAGTCCGGCACGCTGGGTCAGCACCTCCGCGCGCAGGGCGCGGTCCAGGTGCCAGTCGAGGATCTGCGCGTAGGCGTGCTCGTGCGCCGCGACGGTTTCGCTGTCATCGCGCTGTGGCAGCTCGGCCAGCCAGTCCTGCGCCTTTCGCCAGCGCAGCGCATTGCTCTGCGTCAGATCAAGGCCGCGGCACCAGCTGCCCTCGATGAAGTCTTCCATCGCCTCGTGGCTGCCGCCCCAGCGCGGGTACAGGAAATACAGAGTGCCTTCCAACGTGCTCAGGTCGTCGGGGCGCTGTTCCAGCACCAGCCGCATCCAGTACGCCAGCGGCGCATCGAAGTCGTCCTGGCTGCGTTCGCGCAGCAGCGGCGGCAGCGTGGCTGGCAATGCCTGCAGCGGTGCACCGAAGCGCGACAGCAGCTGCAGTGCCTGCGGCCAGGCCTGCGGATAGTGCTCGGCCAGCGCGGCATCATCGGATTCCGGCGGCTGGCCGGCCTGGAGCGCACGCAGCCAGTTCGGTTCGCGCAGGTAGCTGGTGATGCGCTTGATGCCGTCCAGTGCCAGTGCGGGCCGCGGTGACAGCGCGATCGCCTGCAGGTAAGCATGTACGGCATGGTCGCGGGCCAGCTGTGCCGCCAGCCACTGGCTGTCCTCCACCAGTGCGGCCACGTCGGCGCTGCGCAGTTCACCGGCAGCGTCCTGCCAGCAGGCGCCAAGGCGCAGCCAGGCGTAGTAGCTGCCGGGGGCGGCCGAGGCCCACTGCTGGGCCTGTTGCAGGCGCGCTTCCAGCGTCAGCGTGGCGTCGTGCAGGTTGCGCAGCCGCCAGCGGATGCCGGGCAACGCATTCTTTCCCTGCAGCCAGGCCAGCTCATGCGGAGCAAGCAACGCATCCAGTTCGGCATAGCGCTTTGCCTGCAAGGCGGCACGCGCTTCTGTGCGCCAGGCCAGGTCATCGGCAGAGAGACCGTCCTTCGCAATTCCATTTGTCATCTGATGCAATCCAACAATAGCGGGGACGCTATTGGACAGGCCCGCGCCCGCGGCGGCAAGCATGGCAGATGCTCATGTTTGCGGTGCCGGCGCCGGGTTGCCCGGCGCCGGTTGATCTCAGTGCGCGGGCAACAGTGCCTGCAGTCGCGATTCCAGTTCCTGCTGGCGCCAGCCGGCCAGTGCTGCCGGCCATTGGCGGCGCTCCAGATAGCTTTCCAGATGCTTGCGGGAGGCCAGCACGCCATCCGGCAGGCCCAGCTCGCGGCTGCGCTCGGCCACCGCGTCCTGCAGCTTCTTCACCGCCTGCTTGTTGCTGTCATTGGCAGGCAGCGCCAGCGGTGCCTCGGCCTCATCGGCCAGCGGCGTGGACAGCGCCTGCCAGACCGCGCCGGCCAGCTTGCGCGGTGCCTTCGGGAACTGCTCGAACAGCTTGCCCAGCGCAGCCTCGTCGGTCGGTGGCGTGCGCGCCAGGGTGGCGGCCAGTTCGTTGTCCAGGATCCAGCTGCGCGGGCGGTCGCTGTTGCGTGCCTGCACATCACGCCAGCGAAGCAGGCGCAGCAGGCGGTGCTGTGCGGCGGCGTCGAGGAACTGTGCCGAGCGCATCGCAAGATGCGGCCAACGGTCCTCGTCGTTGGCGACGCTGGCCAGCAGGCGCTCGCCATCGTCGTGCAGCCACTGCTGGCGGCCGAGCGCCTGCAGCTTGGCATCAATGGCGTCATGCAGCGCGAACAGGTGCTCGACATCGTCGGCGGCATACTGCAGCTGAGACTCCGAAAGCGGGCGGCGCATCCAGTCCGAACGGGTTTCGCCCTTGGCCAGTGCTACACCGGTGATTTCCGCCACCAGCTTCTGGTAGCCCATGCCGCCGCCGATGCCGGCCAGCGCGGCACCAATCTGGGTGTCGAACAATGGTCGCGGCAGCACGCCGCACGCCCACTTGAAGGCGACCAGGTCTTCGCTGGCGCTGTGCATCACCTTGGTGATGGATTCATCGGCCAGCCACGGCGCCAGCGCCTCGGTCATGCCGGGAATCAGCGGGTCGATCAGCAGGATGTCCTGCCCGACCGCCATCTGCACCAGGGCCAGCTGCGGCCAGAAGGTGCGTTCACGGATGAATTCGGTGTCCAGGCCGATGCGGGTCGGGCGCTGCTGGAAGTACGCATCCAGCTCGGCGGGGGTGGTGATCCAGGTTGCCACGGTTCAGGGCCTACTACTCGGGTTTGCTCAGGCAGGGGAGAATAGCCTAACGTCGGTGCGCGTCCGTGCCGAAGGAGGCTCCGCTTGCGTTTTCCGTTGTCGTCCGTGCTGTGCACCGCCCTGGCCATGGCCTTGGCGGGCTGCACGCCGTCGCCCCCCACGGCAGCGGACCGGAGTGCCGGGGAGGAGGCGCGCCCGTCTATGAACGCAGACAGCGACGAGCGCCCGCAGGCCGGGCAGGGCAGCGTGACCATCGCCGGTGAGGATGCCGCCGAGGATGTACAGCAGTGGACGCCACCGCGGGTGGACCGGCAGGGCCGCAGCCTGGCCCAGTTGCGCCGCGCGGCCGGGCAGGCCTTCTCCGAGGGCCGGCTGTATGAGGATGCCGATGCCGCCATCCCGCTGTGGCTGGCGGTACAGGAAGAGGACCCGGATGACCGCCAGGCCCGCCAGGGCCTGCAGCGTGCCCGCCAGCGCCTGCAGCAGCAGGCGGATGCGCTGCTGGTGCGGCCGCTGAAGCAGCGCGAGGCGCTGGCCGAGGCCAGCCGCCAGGCGCTGGTTCTGCTGACGCTGGCGCCGAAGGACGAGAAGGTACGCGCACTGCAGGGACGGGTGGAGCTTGCCCAGCGGGTGGTCGCTTACAACCGCGCTGGTGAAGAGGACCTGCGCTCGGACCGGATCGGCGAGGACGGGGACGGGGCCATCGGCAACTTCCGCGAGGCACTGGCACTGGATGAGAACAACAGCCGTGCACGGCAGGGGCTGGCCGCGGCCGAAAGTGGGCTGATCCGCCGTGCCGAGGACGCTGCACGCACGCGCGATTTCGCCAGCGCGGGCACCTGGCTGGCCGAAGCCAGCAAGGTGCGCGACTCGTCGCCGACCATCGCCGACGCCTTCGAGCGCATCGAGCAGATCCGTGCGGCGGCATTGCTGCAGCTGCGCGATGACGGCCTGCGCGACCTGTCCACGCCGCAGGGCCTGAAGCCGGCGCGCGAGAAACTGGCCGAAGCCCTGCGCATCGCCCTGCCGGGAGACGCGGTGGTGGCCCAGCTGCGTGAGCGTATCGACTTGGCCACCCACTACGGCAGCTTCCGCCCGGGACAGGTGTTCAGCGACGCCATGCGTGATGGCGGACGCGGGCCGCAGATGGTGGTGGTGCCGCACGGCGGTTTCCAGATGGGTGCCGGCGATGCCGAACCGGGTTCGAGCGATGCCGAGCGACCATCGCACTATGTACGCTTTGATCGAGGCTTCGCGATGGCGATCACCGAGGTCACGGTCAGCGATTTCCAGCGCTACGTGAAGGCGACCAATGCACGCCCCCGGGCGACGCGGCGAGGCCATTCGGTGGTCTATGACGAACGCAGCGGCAACTTCATCCGCCGCAGCGGCGTGGACTGGCGCTCGGATTACGACGGTGGCCGCGCGATGGCCAATTCGCCGGTGATGCACGTCAGCATCCGCGATGCCGAAAACTATGCGGCGTGGTTGTCCGAGCAGACCGGGCGCAGCTACCGGTTGCCCAGTGAAGCAGAGTTCGAGTACGCGCTGCGCGGCGGCAACAGTGGTCGCTACCCCTGGGGCGATGCGGGCACGCCGCCGCCGGGCAGCGGCAATTTCACCGGCAGCAAGGATGTGTCGCCGTCCGGGCGGCATTGGCATAACGCCTTCATCGGCTATGGTGATGGCTGGTGGGGGCCGGCACCGGTAGGCAGTTTCCAGGCCAATGCCTTCGGCCTGCACGATATGGGCGGAAATCTCAGCGAATGGGTGGCCGATTGCTGGCATGCCAGCTACCGGCGCGCGCCCTCCGATGGCGCCGCCTGGTTCAACCCGGGCTGCCGCGCACGGGTGATCCGGGGTGGCAACTGGGCCAATGCGCCGGAGCAGACCCGCGCGGCCTGGCGGCAATCCCAGGACTCGGATACCACCAACGCGCGCATCGGCTTCCGCCTGGTACGCGGCATCTGATCGGCGGCCGGCTTCACCCGTTGCTGGCATCGGCGCACTAAGATTGCGCCGTGCCCGCCGGCCGGCGGGGCCTGCTGGAAGCCGACCCGATGCGCAACGATCCCTTTTCCCGCCCGCCACAAGGCTCGCAGCGCCGCGGCCTGTTCGGCAACATCCGCTGGTGGGTGCTGTTGCTGGCCGCCGGCTATGCGGTGTTCTACTGGTTTTCCAACCGCACGGTGGATCCGTATACGGGCGAGAAGGTGATGATCGACAGCAGCCTGGACGCGCGCCAGGAGACCGCTTTGGGGTTGCAGGCCTACCAGCAGATCCTGTCGCAGGAACGGCCGATGGACCCCAACGCACCGATCGCGCGCGATGTGCGTGACATCGCCCAGCGCCTGATCGCCAAGGTCGATGTGGTGGAGACCGCGCTGGCGCAGGAGCACGGCGTGCAACCGGCGCATTTCGCGCGGGATTTCCAGTGGGAAGTGAACGTGATTCCGTCCGAGCAGGCCAATGCGTTCTGCCTGCCGGGTGGCAAGATGGCGGTCTACACCGGGTTGGTGCCGGTGGCGCGCACCCGCGATGCGATGGCGGTGGTGATGGGCCATGAGATTGCCCATGCACTGCTGCGCCATGGGGCACAGCGCATGGCCCAGCAGAAGCTGACCCAGATCGGGCAGGTGGCCGGCGCCGCCAGCGGCATGGATGCGCAGCAGCAACAGATGATGATGTCGGCGATGGGCTATGGGTACCTGCTGCCGTATGCGCGCAGCCACGAGACGCAGGCCGACGAAGTGGGCCTGATGCTGGCCGCGGCGGCGTGCTTCGATCCGCGCGAGGCGGTGCCGCTGTGGCAGCGCATGGGCCAGGCCAGCGGCGGCCAGTCACCGCCGGAGTTTTCCTCGACCCACCCGAACCCGGGCACCCGCATCCAGAATCTGCAGGCGCTGATGCCGAAGGCACTCGAGTACCGGCAGAAGTTCTGCGAGCAGGCAAAGTAGGAGGTTGGTCGGCAGGGCTTGCAGCCCTGCACCCGCTGCGAACCAGGGCAACAGCAACAGCAACAGCAACAGCCGAAGCAGAAGCGGGTTTCCCGTGGGAGGCGGGGTGGGTCCGGTGGCGGGAGACGCCGTAAACCCGTCCCTGGGGGCTTGGCCGCGGCATCCATGCCGCGGACACTCCCGCAACCGGACCCACCCCGCCTTCGACAGATTTCTGCGACCTGCAGTAGATCCACGCCATGCGTGGATGCTTTTCGATCTCGATTCGAAATATTCGATTCCGATGGAGATTCATCCACACATGCGTGGATCTACCGTGTCGACCAAGGTCGACACCTACCAACAGCCACCGGAATCTGTCAGAGGTGGGGCGGTGTCGGAGTGCGGGGTGTCAGCCGCATGGGCCCGAGGCATGCCTCGGGCGGGTTGGGCAGGACGCCCAACCCCGGTCTTGCCGTGTGCGCAGGAAAGCGCACACGAGCAAGCGGCTGCCAAGCCTACAAGGACGTACTTGCGGCGTCCCCGCACTCCGACATCGCCCCGCCATCCCACGGAATGCCTGCTTTTGACGTTGACGTTGCCTTGGCTTGAAGCCTCTGTGGGTGCAGGGCGCAGCCCTGCCGAACACCCCTTTACTTGACCTGCACGTCGATCACGCCGTCGCCAACGCGGGCCTGCAGGGCGTCACCAGGCTGCACCTGGTCGACGTGCCGCACTAGCGCACCGTCGTCGCTGCGGGTCAGGATGCTGTAGCCACGGGCCACGGTCGCCAGCGGGCTGACCGCTTCCAGCGAACGCGCCAGCCCGCGCAGGCGCAACACATCGCGCTCCAGCAGCCGCTGCATTGCGATCTGCGGGCGCCCGCGCAGGGCGGCCAGTCGGCGCTGCATCGCGTCGAGCTGGCGCTGCGGATGATGCCCGCGCAGGATCGCCGCAGCATGGCGCAGGCGCGCGGCACGGCGCTCCTGCTGCTGGTTGAACGCGGCATGCAGGCGCCGGCCCAGATCGAGTTGACGGCGGCGCAACAGGTCCAGCCGCGCCTGCGGGCTCTGTGCGTTCAGGCGCAGCAGGGCGCGGTCGGCCCGCTGCATCGCCTGCTGCATCGCATGTCGTTGCAGCTGCACCATGCGGGCGGCCGTGCGGCGCAGGCGCAGCGCGAGTTCGCGCTGGTCCGGCACCAGCAGCTCGGCCGCCACCGACGGCGTCGGTGCACGCAGGTCGGCGGCAAAATCGCTGAGGCTGAAGTCGGTTTCGTGGCCCACCGCCGACACCACCGGGGTGCGGCTGGCGGCGATCGCGCGGGCCAGCGCTTCATCGTTGAACGCCCACAGGTCTTCCAGCGAACCGCCGCCGCGGGTCAGCAGGATCACGTCGTAGCGGCCACTGGCATCGGCGGCCTGCAGCAGGCGGGTGATCTGTGCAGCGGCGCTGCTGCCCTGCACCAGGGTCGGCAGCAGGTCCACTTCCAGCAGCGGGAAGCGGCGGCCGAGCACGCTCAGCACGTCGCGCACGGCGGCGCCGGTGGGCGAGGTGATTACCGCCAGGCGCTGCACGTGCGCCGGCAGCGGCCGCTTGCGTGCCGGGTCGAACAGGCCCTCCGCCTCCAGGCGTGCCTTCAGCTCCTCGAAGGCGCGGCGCAGTGCGCCTTCGCCGGCTTCCTCCATGTGGTCCAGCACCATCTGGTACTCGCCACGGGCGTCGTACAGCGTCACCTTGCCGCGCACCAGCACGCGCATGCCTTCGCGCGGCACGAACTTCAGGTACTGCGCCTTCATCCGGAACATCGCCGCGCGCAGCTGCGCACGTGCGTCCTTCAGGGTGAAATACAGGTGCCCGGAAGAAGGACGCGCCACGCTGCCCAGTTCGGCCTCGACCCAGATCGCCGGGAAGCTGCCTTCCAGCAGGTCGCGGGCCAGGGTGTTGAGCTGGCTGGGGGTGAGGATGTCGTTGTTGCGTGGCTGCATGGGAACGGCGTGCTGCGGGCGGAACGGGGGCTCAGGATCGCACGTCAGCGTACCGTGTGCTGGCCCAGCGCCCACTGCACGTGTTCACGCACCAGCGGCGAGGGATCATCGACGCGGGTATGCAACGCGGCCAGCGCTTCGGCCGAGGACGGTGCATTGCCCAGTGCCACGGCGATGTTGCGCAGCCAGCGCTCATGGCCACTACGCCGGATCGGGCTGCCTTCGGTACGGCGCAGGAACTCGGCTTCATCCCAGGCGAACAGCTGGTCCAGCCGCGCGGTATCGAGGTTGTTGCGCGCGCGGAAATCGGCTTCGTCGGTACGCTTGGCGAACTTGTTCCAGGGGCAGACCAGCTGGCAGTCGTCACAGCCGTAGATGCGGTTGCCGATCAACGGCCGCATGTCTTCGGGGATCGCACCGTCGTGCTCGATGGTCAGGTAGGAAATACAGCGCCGCGCGTCCAGCCGCTGCGGGCCGGTGATGGCCTGGGTCGGGCAGACATCGATGCAGCGCGTGCAGGTGCCGCAGTGTGCCGTGGCAGGTGCATCGATCGGCAGCGGGATATCGATGTAGATCTCGCCGATGAAGAACCAGGAGCCGCCGTGGCGATCGATCAGGCAGGTGTGCTTGCCGATCCAGCCGAGCCCCGCATTGCGCGCCAGTGCACGTTCCAGCACGGGGGCCGAATCGACGAACACGCGGTAGCCCAGCGGTGCCACTTCATCGTTGATCTGCGTGGCCAGCTTCTGCAGACGGTTGCGCATCAGCTTGTGGTAGTCGCGGCCCAAGGCGTAACGGGCCACGTAGGCGCGGCCCGGGTCGGCCAGGGTTGCCCAGGCTTCGGTGTCGTCCTTGTGGCTGTAGTCCATGCCCACCGAGATCACCCGTACGGTGCCGGGCAGCAGCTCGGCCGGGCGCGCGCGCAGGGTGCCGTGGCGCGCCATCCAGTCCATCGTGCCGTACAGGCCCTGGCCCAGCCAGTCGGCCAGGTGCGCCTCATCCTCGCCCAGCTCGATGCCGGCGATGCCGCAGCGCTGGAAGCCATGCGCACGGGCCAGTTCGCGGATGCGCTGCACGGCCTGGGCCGGATCGACAGGGGCGGGGACGGGGGACATGTGCACCAGTATAAAATCCCTGCATGGCCAACCTTGCCGATCTGTTCGATTCCGCTACCGCGCGTGCGCTTGATGCGCAGGCCTCGGCGCTGGCCGCCGAGGGCGGTTGGGGCCTGATGGCACAGGCCGGCCAGGCCGCCTGGCAGTGCCTGCTGCAGCATTGGCCGCAGGCGCAGCGTATCGGCGTGGTGGTTGGCGCGGGCAACAACGGCGGCGACGGCCATGTGCTGGCCCACCACGCGCTGCAGGCCGGACGCGAGGTTTTGGTGATCGCCTTGCCGGGGAAGCCGCCGTCAACCGCGCTGGCACAGCGTGCAGCATCGGAATTCACGTCCGACGGCGGCACCATCACCGATTTCGACGGCGCGCTGCCCGAGGCCGATATCTGGGTCGATGCCCTGTTCGGTCTGGGCTTCGACCGTGCGCCCGAAGGCGCGGTGCAGGCGCTGATTGCCGCCCTCAACGCGCAGACGGCACCGGTTCTGGCGCTGGACGTCCCCAGTGGCGTGGATGCTGACCGGGGCGCCGTTCCGGGCGAGGCGGTGAAGGCCGCTTTGACCCTGCAGTTCATCGTGCCGCATCGCGGGTTGTATACCGGCGATGCGCTGGATCATTGCGGGTGGAAGGCGTTGGCGCCGCTGCAGCTACCCACGGCCGCATGGCAGGGCGTGTCACCCGCCGCGGAGCACTGGACCCAGGATCGCTTGCCGGCACTGCTGCCGCCGCGCCGTGCCAATACCCACAAGGGCGAATCCGGGCACGTGCTGTGCGTCGGCGGCAACCATGGCAGCGGTGGGGCCATCGCCATGGCGGCTGAAGCGGCGTTGCGTGCGGGCGCGGGATTGCTGAGCCTGGGCACCCGCCGCGATCATGTCGGCCCGTTGCTGGCGCGCCTGCCCGAGGCGATGACCCACGCGCTGGAAGACGGCGATGTGCTGCCAGCGCTGCTGGACAAGGCCAAGGTGGTGGCGATCGGCCCCGGTCTGGGCCAGGACGAATGGGCGCGCGCACTGTTCGCGCGGGTGCTGGCCAGCGCCAGGCCACTGGTGGTCGATGCCGATGCCCTGAACCTGCTGGCGCAGGATCCGCGCGCGCTGCCTGACGCCATCCTTACGCCGCATCCGGGCGAGGCCGCACGCCTGCTCGGCTGCAGCACCGCTGACATCCAGGCCAACCGCTACGCCTGCGCGCAGGCACTGGCCGAGCGTTTCCACGCCGTGGTGGTGCTGAAGGGGGCCGGCAGCATCGTCGCAGCGCCCGGGCAGCGGCCACGGCTGATTGCCGCAGGCAACCCCGGCATGGCCGTGGGTGGCATGGGCGACCTGCTCACCGGCATCATCGCCAGCCTGCGCGCGCAGAGCCTGGCCGCCTTCGACGCCGCTGCGGCCGGTGCGCTGCTGCATGGGCTCGCAGGCGATATCGCTGCCGCTGATGGCGCGCGCGGCCTGCTTCCTACTGATCTGCTGTCGCCGTTGCGGCGACTGGCCAACCCGGAACTCTCTCCATGATCGATTTCTTCCTTGCCGACAGCGATGCCACCGAACTACTCGGGCAATGGCTGGCGGCCACCCGGCCGCCGCAGGCGCTGGTCGAACTGCGCGGCGACCTGGGCGCCGGCAAATCCACCACCGCACGCGCACTGCTGCGCGCACTGGGCGTGCAGGGCGCGATCCGCAGCCCGACCTACACCCTGGTCGAGCGCTATCCGCTTGCCAGCGGTGGCGAGGCCTGGCATCTGGACCTGTACCGGATCGGCCAGGCCGGCGAACTCGATTTCCTGGGCCTGGACGAGGGCAGCGCGGTGTTGTGGCTGGTGGAATGGCCGGAACGCGGCGCTGGCGCGCTGCCGCCGACCGACCTGGTGGTGGCGCTGGAGATCGAGGGACAGGGGCGCCGCGTCCGTCTCGCTGGGGCCAGCGACATCGGACATGAATGGCTGAAACGGCTTCCCCAAGGGGGCGACTTGCAGGCCATTTCTGTCGGCTGACGAGAACAAAGACCGGCAGGTTACGGATTATTAAGGAAAAAGGTGTTGCATTCCGTTCAGCGCGGTGATTGAATCCTGAGCCATGCGCCCGGGGAACCGTCTCATCGCTATCTGTGCCGCCGTCGGACTGGGTCTGGCGAGCGTCAGTGCGTGGGCCGGTGAAGTCCGCCAGGTCCTGCTGAATACCGGCGCCACCGGCACCCGTGCCGAGATCTCGCTGGTCGGCAGTGGCGGCTACAAGACGCTTTCTCTGGCCGGTCCGAACCGTCTGGTGGTCGACTTCCCGGACTCCAGCGCCATACGCAACCTGAAGATGCCGGCTGCGCAGGGCGTGGTCACGGCGGTGCGTACCGGACAGCCGGTGCCGGGTACCTTCCGTGTCGTTTTCGACCTCGCTGAATCGGTGGCGCCGTTCCGCCCGCAGATGCAGCGCGAGGGCAATGAATCCAAGCTGGTGATCGAATGGCCGGGCGATGGCCCGGCCGTGGCCGCCAGCCGTCCGGCAGCGACGCCGGCGGTGCAGTCACAGGCACCGGTCAACACGCCCGCACCGACGCCGACGCCGGCGGAGAGCGCGCAGTCGCGTTCCGATGCCGCGCGTGCGACCGCGCTGCTGACTGCCCAGGTGCGCCAGCAGGCCAGTGCCACTGCCGCCGCGCCGGCCACGCCCACCCCGGCGCCGTCCACCGCACCGGCCCAGGTCGCGGCGGCCGGTACCGTGGCCAGCAGTTCGCCTTCTTCCTCGCCGGCCGCGATCCTGGCTGGGCAGCGCACCGCAGCGGTGGTGACCACGCCGCCGGCCACGGTGCCCGCACCTGCACCGGTTCCGACCACGGTGGTGCCACCGCGTCCGGCCATGCCCAGCGATGCGTCGCGCATCCGCATGCAGGCCGGCATGCGCCATCTGGTGGTGGCCATCGATCCGGGCCATGGCGGCCAGGATCCGGGCGCGATCGGCCCGACCGGCAAGCGCGAGAAGGATGTGACCCTGGCCGTGGCGCGTGAACTGGCGCGCCAGGTCAATGCGACGCCGGGCCTGAAGGCCTACCTGACCCGCGACAGCGACGTGTTCATCCCGCTGCCGATGCGTGCGCAGAAGGCGCGTGCGAACAAGGCCGACATCTTCATTTCGATCCATGCCGACGCGGCCGAAAACCGTTCGGCCACCGGTTCGTCGGTGTACGTGCTGTCGACCAAGGGTGCTTCTTCGCAGCGCGCCCGCTGGCTGGCGGACAAGGAAAACGCGGCTGACCTGGTGGGTGGCGTGCGCCTGCAGCAGACCGAAGGCACGCTTGCCAACGTGCTGCTGGACCTGGCCCAGAGCGGCTACATGAAGGCGTCCGAGGACGCGGCCGGCCACGTGCTGGGCGGCCTGAAGCGGATCGGCAACAACCACAAGCCGAACATCGAGCGCGCCAACTTCGCGGTGCTGCGCACCTCGGACATGCCGGCGATGCTGGTGGAAACCGCGTTCATCTCCAACCCGGATGAAGAACGGCGCCTGATCGACCCGGCCTACCAGCGCAAGATCGCCGGGGCCGTGCTGGACGGTGTACATACCTTCTTCAGCCGCCAGCCGCCGCCGGGCACACTGTATGCCGCCCGCGCCCAGGCCGAGATCGACGCAGCCGGCACCATGGCCGGCGGCAGCAAGTAACCCGCCGAAGGCGGGTTACTGCTTTCTGTAGAGTCGACTGTTAGTCGACTACGCGCGCAGCGCGGGGTTTTTCGCTGTCCGGCCAGGAGCAGTCGACTGACAGTCGACTCTACCTGCGGCGCCTCCGCTATCATCCCCCCATGACGTCTGCTACCCATCCGCGCCCGATCCGGCCGTTGCCGGAGATCCTCATCAACCAGATCGCTGCCGGCGAAGTGGTCGAACGCCCTGCGTCGGTGGTCAAGGAGCTGGTCGAGAACGCGATCGATGCCGGTGCCAGCCGCGTTGATATCGATCTTGAAGAGGGCGGTGTACGCCTGATCCGCATCCGCGACAACGGCAGTGGCATCGCACCGGAACAGCTGCCGCTGGCGGTATCGCGCCACGCCACCAGCAAGATCGCCGATCTGGACGACCTCGAATCGGTGGCCACGCTCGGTTTCCGTGGCGAAGCATTGCCGTCGATCGCCTCGGTCAGCCGTTTCACCCTGTCCTCGCGTCGCGCACATGACGAACACGGTTCGGCGCTGCAGATCGAAGGCGGCAAGATCGGCGAAGTGACGCCGCGCGCGCATGCGCCGGGCACCACGGTGGAAGTGCGTGAGCTGTTCTACAACGTACCGGCGCGGCGCAAGTTCCTGCGCGCAGAGCGCACCGAGCTGGGCCATATCGAAGAATGGCTGCGTTCGCTTGCGCTGGCGCGGCCGGATGTCGAACTGCGCGTCTCGCACAACGGCAAGGCCTCGCGCCGCTACAAGCCGGGCGATCTGTATTCCGATGCGCGATTGGCCGAAACGCTGGGCGAGGATTTCGCCAACCAGGCCGTGCGCGTCGACCACAGTGGTGCCGGCCTGCGCCTGCACGGCTGGATCGCGCAGCCGCATTATTCGCGCGCCAGCGCCGACCAGCAGTACCTGTACGTCAACGGCCGTTCGGTGCGCGACCGCAGTGTCGCCCATGCGGTGAAGATGGCGTACGGCGATGTGCTGTACCACGGCCGCCAGCCGGCCTATGTGCTGTTCCTTGAGCTCGACCCGACCCGAGTTGACGTCAACGTGCATCCGGCCAAGCACGAGGTGCGTTTCCGCGATTCGCGGCTGGTGCATGATTTTGTCTACCGCACGCTGAAGGATGCGCTGGCCGATACCCGGGCCGGCATGTCGGCGCAGGACATCGGTGCCGGCTCCGCGCATCCGGCGGATGCAGGTTCGGCGCCGATGGTCTCCAGTGCGGGCGCCTCCGGTTTCGGTCTGGTACGCGGTGCCGCACCGGGTGCCGGTTCGAGTGGTGGCGGTGGTGGATTCTCGGGCTGGCGCCCGCAGCAACCGCTGGGATTGCAGGTGGCCGATGCACCGGCTGCCTATGCCGCGCTGTATGCCGCACCGGCCGGCGCCGAGCGCGGCGCTGCGCTGCCGCCGATGCCGACCGAGAACGGACTGCCGGTGACCAGTGCGGACGCAGGCGTGCCGCCGCTGGGCTACGCGATCGCGCAGCTGCATGGCATCTACATCCTGGCCGAGAACGCCGAAGGCCTGATCGTGGTCGACATGCATGCGGCGCACGAGCGCATCGGCTATGAGCGCTTGAAGAATGCGCACGATGGCATCGGCTTGCAGTCGCAGCCGTTGCTGGTGCCGATCACGCTCGCGGTGGGCGAGCGCGAGGCCGACACCGCCGAAAGCGAAGCCGAAACGCTGGCCGCACTCGGCTTCGAAGTGACCCGTGCCGGCCCTGGTGCGCTGCATGTGCGCAGCATTCCAGCGCTGCTGGCACACGCCGAACCGGAAGGCCTGCTGCGCGACGTGCTGACCGACCTGCGCGAACATGGCCAGAGCCGGCGTGTGGCGAGTGCGCGCGATGAGCTGCTGTCGACCATGGCCTGCCATGGCGCGGTGCGTGCCAACCGACGGCTGACCGTGCCGGAAATGAACGCGCTGCTGCGCGACATGGAAATCACCGAACGGTCGGGCCAGTGCAACCACGGCCGGCCGACCTGGGCCCGTTTTTCGCTGGCGGAGATCGACCGCTGGTTCCTGCGCGGACGTTGAGGGGAGCATCGATGCGTTATCGGGGAATGGGCGGCCTGCTGGTCGCCATGGTGTTGGCTGCCTGCAGTCCGGCGACAGCGCCGGCGCCGACGGTTACTGAAGATCCGGCCTACACGGCCACGCAGCAGCGGTGGCGGGTAGCACGCTACCAGGACCTGACCCGGCCCGATGGCTGGACCGCGCTGGTTGGCCTGCACTGGCTGCAGAACAAATCGCACTTCGTCGGCAGCGGCGCGACCAATGGCATCCGCCTGGCGGTTGGGCCGGACAAGCTGGGCCTGCTGCGCCGCGAAGGCAGCCAATGGTGGTTCACACCCGAGGCCGGTGTGGACGTCAGCCATGAGGGCCAGCCGGTGCGCGGCCGCATCCGCGTCGACACCGACAAGGATCCGCAGCCGACGCTGCTGGCCTTCGACGGTGGCAAAGGCCAGCTCAGCATCATCCGCCGCGGTCCGCGCGATGCGCTGCGGGTCAAGCATGCCGATGCGCCGGCACGCCGTGATTTCGCCGGCCTGGAGTACTGGCCGGGTGGTCCTGACTGGCAGGTGCAGGCGCGCTTTGTCGCACATCCACCGGGCAAAACCCTGCCCATCGTAGACATCACCGGCCTGACCACCGAAATGCCCAATGCCGGCGCGGTCGAGTTCCAGCGCGATGGCCGCAACTGGCGGCTGGAGGCGATCGGTGCGCCGGGGCAGCCGCTGTTCCTGATCTTTGCCGATCGCACCAGTGGCCGCGGCAGCTATCCAGCCGGGCGCTACCTGGACACCGATGCGCCGGCAGCCGATGGCACGGTACGCATCGATTTCAACCGTGCCTACAACCCGCCGTGTGCGTTCACCGCCTACGCGACCTGCCCGTTGGCGCCGCCGGAAAACCGGCTGGACCTGCGCGTTGAAGCGGGCGAGAAGGCTTACCACCTGCCTGAAGGAGAAGGCTGAGATGCCGATCAGATTCCTGTTGCGTGCCGCCGTTCTGTTGGCGGCCTGTGCGCTGGCACCGCTGGTTGCAGCGCGTACCGTGCAAGCCGACACCGCTGGCGCAGCGGCGACCAAGCCGCCGGTGCCGTTGCTGTGGAAAGTGACCGGCCCGGGCGACTCGCGCCTCTACCTGCTCGGTTCCTTCCACCTGCTGAAGCCGCAGGATTACCCGTTGTCGCCCGATGTCGAACAGGCGTTCGAGGCCTCGCAGCGGGTCGTGTTCGAACTGTCGCCGGAAGACATGCAGTCGCCACAGCTGGCCAGCCGCATGGTGCAGGCAGCGGTCCGCACCGATGGCGGCGAGCTCAAGCGTGACCTGGATGCTGCGACCTGGCAGAAGCTGCAGACCTTTGCTGCCGAGAACCAGTTGCCGCTGGCGCAGATGCAGGGCATGAAGCCGTGGTTTGTCGGCCTGAGCATTTCGGTCGGGCAGATGCAGAAGCTGGGCCTGGACCCGGCGCTGGGCCTGGACCGTCACTTCATGGAGCGTGCGCAGAAGACCGGGCGCAAGACCGCGGGCCTGGAAGACATCGACACCCAGATCGGCATGCTCGACGGAATGACGCTGCAGGAACAGCGGCAGATGCTGGCCGAAGCGCTGGACCAGGCCGGCAAGGCCGACGAGCAGGCACGCCAGCTGCATGATGCCTGGCGCCGGGGTGACGAGCGCCTGCTGTGGACCCGGATGGCGGCGGAAATGCGCCAGCAGTATCCGCAGCTTTACCAGCGCATCAATACCGGCCGCAATGACGCCTGGGTGCCGAAGCTGCTGCCGTACCTGCAGGCCGGGCAGGGCGGCACGCTGGTGGTGGTCGGCACGCTGCACCTGCTGGGCAGTGATGGCGTGGTCGAGAAGCTGAAGGCGAAGGGCTACAAGGTCGAGCGCGTATGCACGGGGTGCAAGGCGAAACGCTGACGTATCGTTGGCGCGATGCCAAACAAAACGGCGCGCCAGGGGCGCGCCGTTTTCGTATCAGCCGATGCTGCAGCTCAGCGGCGGGTCTTGCCGCCGGTGCCGGTGCCCGGTTCGTTCGGCTTGTTGCCGGTACCTGCGCCGGTTCCCGTTCCGGTGCCGCCCGGGCGCGGGCCGCCGAAGCCTGTGCCCATGTTGCGCTGGAATTCCTGCCACAGCTCCAGGTTGCGCTCGGTCAGCTGGTTCATCATCGCCCACGGGGTCTGGCCCAGCAGATTGCCCATCTGCTGGCGGAACTGCTGCTGCTGGTCGAGGAAGACCTGCATGCTGCGCTCCAGGTAATTGCCCATGAAGCCCTGCAGGGAGTCGCCGTAGAAGCGGATCAGCTGGCTCAGCAGCTGGGTGGACAGCATCGGTTCGCCGTCCTGTTCCTGGTCGGCGATGATCTGCAGCAGGACCGATCGCGTGAGGTCGTCGCCGCTCTTGGCGTCGCGGACTTCGAAGTCTTCACCGTCCAGGATCAGCTGGCGCACGTCCTCGATGGTGATGTAGCTGGAGATCTCGGTGTCGTAGAGACGGCGGTTCGGATACTTCTTGATGATGCGGGTCGCAGCCATGAAGCGGTACTCGTCACAGTAGACGCGCAGCATGGCGCAGTGCAGCAGCCGTTGCAACCGCCTCAGCCCCCGCCAGGCTTGGCTTTCAGCAGTGATCATGTTGCGCAACAAGGGTTTGCGTGCTGCGCAGCATGACTCTTGGCAGGGGCCGGCGGCGTTCGCCGCCAGGGCCCGCTGCGCGGCTTACCAACCCATATGGTGGCCGCCGTTGATGTCCAGGTTGCTACCGGTGATCCATGAGGCTTCGTCGGCGACCAGGAACGAGACGCCGTAGGCGATTTCCTCCGGCTTTCCGAGGCGTCCGGTGGGGATGTCGGCGATGATCTTGGCGCGCACTTCCTCCGGCACCGCCATCACCATGTCGGTGGCGACGTAGCCGGGCGAAATGGTGTTGACGGTGATGCCGAAGCCGGCGTTCTCGCGCGCCAGCGAGATGGTGAAGCCGTGCATGCCGGCCTTGGCCGCCGCGTAGTTGGCCTGGCCGTACTGGCCCTTCAGGCCGTTGATCGAGCTGATCTGGATGACCCGGCCCCAGCCGCGGCGGCGCATGCCCTCGATGACCGGGCGGGTGACGTTGAACACCGAATTGAGGTTGGTGTTGATCACATCGTGCCACTGGTCCGCGCGCATGCGATGGAACGTGGTGTCGCGGGTGATGCCGGCGTTGTTGACCAGGATCTCGACCGGGCCCAGCTCGGCCTCGACGGCGCGCACGAGCGCTTCGGCGCTGCCTGGATCGGAGACATCGCCCGGGAAGATCGACACGCTGTAGCCGCGTTCGGTCATCGCCTGCTGCCAGGCGCGGGCCTTGGCCTCGTCGCGGTAGTTGGTGGCGACCCGGTGGCCCTGGTCGGCCAGGCGTTGGCAGATGGCAGTACCGATGCCGCCGGTTCCGCCGGTGACCAGTGCGACGCGAGATGTCATGGAGTGCTGTCCGGGTATCAGGTGGGGGAAGGGTGATTCTGCAACATCGGCGCGGAAAGTGCGCCGGCCGGCAACAGGATGTCGCTACGCGGCAGCCGCGCCGGGTCGAAGGCCTGCCGAGCGGCCGCCAGCAGCGTATCCAGATCGTGCGCAGCTTCCAGCGCCCCGGGTGCCTGGCCGAGCAGCTGCCAGAGCTGGCGCAGCACGGGCAGCGGGTGCGAACTGTCCACCGGCAGCGCCGCCAGCGACTTGGACAGCTTGTGGCCCGGGGCATCGAGCAGCAGCGGCAGGTGCCAGTAGCGCGGCACCGCCAGCCCCAATGCCTGCTGCAGCAGGATCTGCCGCGCGGTGGAGTCGAGCAGGTCGGCGCCACGCACCACTTCGGTCACCCCCTGCGCGGCGTCATCGACCACCACCGCCAGCTGGTAGGCCCAGCAGCCATCGGCGCGGCGCAGCACGAAGTCGCCGACCTCGACATGCACGTCCTGCTGCTGCGGGCCGCGCAGGCCATCATCGAAGCGCACGATGCTGCCCGGTGGCACGCGGAAACGGACGGCGGGGTCCGGTCGCGGTTGCCGGGCGACGCAGCGGTGGTGGATGCCGCCGCTGGCGGCCAGGTCGCTGCGGCTGCAATGGCAGACAAAGGCCTGGTCGCTGGCCAGGAGCACATCCAGCGCGGCCTGGTAGGCCTCGCCGCGCGCGCTCTGCCAGAGGACCGGACCGTCGTGGTCCAGGCCGAACGCGGCCAGCGCCTGCAGTTGCGAATCCGCTGCACCGGGTACGGTACGCGGCGGGTCGACGTCTTCGACGCGCAGCCGCCACAGGCCGCCGTGATGGCGCGCGAGCAGCCAGCTGCCGAAGGCGGCGAGCAGGGATCCGGGGTGGAGCAGGCCGGTCGGCGAGGGCGCGAAACGGCCAGTGGGAATAGGGGAGGTCATGCTGGCTGAATCGTCGGTCAGGTTGGCGCTTGAATTCAAGCTGACCGCACCGCAAATTGATCGATATCGACCCCTTCCGAGCCGGAATTTCCCATGTTCACCCGTATAGCCCTCTTCCTGGCCACGAACTTTGCCGTGCTGATCCTGGCCAGTATCGTGATGTCGCTGTTGGGAACCGATCCCAGCAAGATGAGCGGTCTGCTGATCATGGCCGGCATCTTCGGTTTCGGTGGTTCCTTCATCTCGCTGCTGCTGTCGAAGTGGATGGCCAAGCGTTCCACAGGCGCGGTGGTGATCACCGAGCCGCGCAACCAGACCGAGCGCTGGCTGCTGGCCACCGTTGAGCGCCAGGCCAAGGCGGCCGGCATCGGCATGCCCGAAGTGGCCGTGTACGAAGGCCCGGAAATCAATGCCTTCGCCACCGGCGCCAACCGCAACAACGCGCTGGTGGCGGTGTCCACCGGCCTGCTGCACAACATGAGCGAAGACGAGGCCGAAGCGGTGCTGGGCCACGAGATCGCCCACGTTGCCAACGGTGACATGATCACCATGGCGCTGCTGCAGGGCGTGCTGAATACCTTCGTGATCGTGCTGGCGCGCGTGGTCGGCGGCATCATCGACAGTGCGCTGTCGGGCAACCGCGAAGGCGGCGGCCGCGGCTTCGCCTACTACATCATCGTGTTCGTGCTGGAGATGGTGTTCGGCCTGTTCGCCACCATGATCTCGATGTGGTTCTCGCGCCACCGCGAGTTCCGCGCCGACGCCGGCGGTGCCTCGCTGGCCGGCCGCCAGAAGATGATCGCCGCGCTGGAGCGCCTGCAGCTCAACCATGGCCAGAGCACGCTGCCGACCCAGATCGCGGCCTTCGGTATTGCCGGTTCGACCGCGAAGAAGCTGTTCATGAGCCACCCGCCGCTGGAAGAGCGCATCGCCGCGCTGCGGGCTTCGACGGCGGCGTAAGTCTCCGTACTTCTACGGTAGTGCAGGAACGCCTGGCCCCGCGCCGGGCGTTTTTTTTTTCCAGGATCTCTTGGCTGGCAGAGGTGCGCTGGATCTTGTCGCATACGGCATTGTGTGCCGGGCTGGCACCCCATGCTTCGATCCGCTGCTGCGAGCCGCTGCACGGATTTGCGCGAAACGTCCAGACCTGTGCATTGAGTCTGGAACGGGAATCTGATCCAGTTTGGGGCGCTCTCGCAAAATGACTAAGGATTCCAGGCATGCGTGAAGAAGACGGCGTGGCTTTCGAGGACATCAAGGAGGAGTTCCTGGAGTTGTTCATCGAGCATGCGGAGACGGAGCTGGAAATGTTCAGCGATGACCTGGAGCGGCGAGGGCATGCCCCCCTGCCTCATCCCGAGCACGGTTGGCAGAATCTCGGTCACACGCTGTCCGCTCTTATCGCGCTTCTGGATGAAGGCGGCGAGTATGAGGACCTGCAGTACGATGTCGGTCGGTATCTGGGGGAGGTTGTCAGGTTCCGATTTGGTGGAGAATGGCTTCGTGTCGAGTTGAACGATGACGATGTGCCAGAGCCCATGCTCGTTGGGCATGAAATGGACACGCCGGAGCCCTTCAATCCCTTCGCGGTAGTGGCCCGTCTTCGAGGTGGCTCAGGAATGCCGGACATCCGGGCTTTCATCGAGCAATGTGACAGGCGCTGAACCCGGCGCCATGGTCATGGGTGGTTTGCGCGAAATGCAGTCGAGCATGGCTCGACTCTACAAAAGGCAGGCCATGCTCGGTCAGTGGCACAAACAAAAAACGGCACCCTCGCAGGTGCCGTTTCAGTGAACTGCTTTACGCAGAACCTCAGAACTTCGCGTCGAACTCCGCCGCGTAGCCGGTGTTCACCAGCACCTTCTGCAGCGACTCGGCCACCTTCAGGTTGCCGGCCACGATCTGGTGGGTGTCCGGGCCACGGTTGTCCATGCGGCCCAGGGTCGCGCCCTTGAAGTCGCAGACCTTGCCGCCGGCCTCGCGGACCAGCAGCAGGCCGGCAGCGATGTCCCATGCCTTCACGCCGGCTTCGAAGTAGGCGTCGGCGCGGCCGCAGGCCACGTAGGCCAGGTCCAGTGCCGCCGAACCGGTGCGGCGGATGTCCTCGCCGTGCACCAGCAGGGCATCCACCGCCTTCAGCTGGGCGCTGGCGCGGTTGCGCTCGCGCGGCGCGAAGCCGGTGTGGATCATGGTGCCTTCCAGGTCCTTGCGGTCGGCCACGCGGATGCGGCGGTCGTTCAGCACGGCACCAGCGCCACGGCTGGCGGTGAACAGTTCATTTCGCAGCGGGTCGAAGATGACCGCATCGGTCGGCTCGCCGTTTTCGACCAGGGCGATCGACACGCAGTAGTGCGGCACGCCGCGCAGGTAGTTGCTGGTGCCGTCCAGCGGGTCGATGACCCACATCTGGCGGCGCTCGCCCTGCACGCCACCTTCTTCACCGAAGATGCCGTAGTCCGGATAGGCGCGCTTGAGTTCCTTGACGATGACCTTTTCCGCGTCCGCATCCACTTCGCTGGCGTAGTCCATCCGGCCCTTCTGCACCACGTTCAGTGCCTCGAGCTTGTTGATGTTGCGCAACAGGACGTTGCCGGCGAGGCGGGCGGCCTTGACCATGACGGTTACGGCGGGTTTCTGCATGGCGTGGGCTCCCGGAAAGGCAGAAGAGAAGGACTGGCGGGGGAAAAGAGCGGGTCCGGCGCAGTGGCCGGCCGCACAGTTTACCATTGGTCATCGTCCAGCTCGACCTTTTCCCTGTTCATGTCCCAGTTTCCCGCCGCCACCCGTCTCCGATTCGTCCTGGTCGGTACCCAGCACCCCGGCAACATGGGGGCCGCCGCCCGTGCCCTGAAGACCATGGGCCTGGCCCGCCTGGTACTGGTCGCCCCCGAAAAGCCGCTGGACGAGGAGGCCTTCCGCCGCTCGGCCGGTGCCGAAGACGTGCTGGGGGACGCCCCGATGGTGGCCACTCTGGCCGAGGCCGTGGCTGACTGCCGCCTGGTGCTGGGCTGCACCGCCCGTGCCCGCCGCGTCCAGCTGGAGGAGTACCTGCCGGCCGATGCCGCTGCCCGTGCGGTGGCCAAGGCCGGCGAGGGTGCCGAGGTGGCGCTGGTGTTCGGCCGTGAGCGCACCGGCCTGACCAACGAGGAACTGCAGCTCTGCCATGCGGCGGTGCACATCCCGTCCGATCCGGAGTTCAGCTCGCTCAACCTGGCTGCCGCCGTGCAGGTGCTGGCGTATGAAACGCGCATGCAGCTGCTGGGCGCGCAGCCGGCCACCGATGCCGAGCCCGGCTTCCGCGAACAGGCGGCCAGCCACGAGCAGATGGAGAGCTTCTTCGCGCAGCTGGGTGACACGCTGGACGAGATCGATTTCCACAAGGGCCGCGCCCCCGAGTCGGCGATGCGCAAGCTGCGCCGCCTGTTCCTGCGCAGCGAGCCGAGCGAGCAGGAAGTGCGCCTGCTGCGCGGCATCCTCGCCGACACCCAGCGCATGGCGCGACTGGCCCAGGCAGGCGGCAAGGACAGCTGACGACGTTCTCATTTTTTCGGGTAGTCTGTCTGGATACCCAGGGGGGATGAAGCCTGTGTCGGGTCTGCGAAAGGCAATGCAGGGGGGACTGCTGAGCCTGGCCATGGTCCTGCTGGCCGGGACGGTGCGTGCAGCACCGGACCCGGTGCTGGTGCTGGGCCGGATCAGCGATGATCCCAAGGCCCACTACGAGCAGCTGCAGCCCTTGCTGGACTACGTGGTGGCGCGCATGCACGACGTTGGCATCAAGGAGGGGAGGATCCTGATGGCACGCGACCCGCAGCAGATGGCCAGCTACCTGCGGCGGGGCAGGGTCGACTGGGTCACGGAAACCTCGGGTACGGCGGTGGCGCTGGGCCAGCGCAGTGGCGCCCGTCCACTGCTGCTGACCGAACGCAACGGCGTGCGTGATTACCAGACGGTGTTCTTCGTGCGTCGCGACAGCCCGATCCAGCGCGTACAGGATCTGCGGGGCCATCGCCTGGCCCTGCAGAACACGGCGTCCACCAGTGCCTATCTGGTGCCGGTGATGACGTTGCTGCAGGAGGGCCTGTCGCCCCAGATCCTGGCCGGTGCATGGGACATGCCGGGCCGGGACAGTGTGGGTTACGTATTTGCACGCAGCGAGCTGAACATCGCGACGTTCGTGCACAAGGGCGTGGTTGACGTGGGAGCGGTGAGCAGCGTGGACTGGAATGACGAGCGGCGGATGCCGGCAGCGTTCCGGCGCGACTTCCGCGAACTGCTGCGCACCGAACCCTACCCGCGTGCGGTGGAGATGGTCCGCGCCGACCTTGATCCACGCGTGCGCGATCGCCTGCAGGAAGTGCTGCTGCAGGCAGCCAGCGACCCGCAGGCACAGGGGGCGTTGCATCGGTTTTTTGGCACTTCCGGGTTCCACCGCGTCGATGCGCATGCGCAGCAGCGGTTGGATGAATTGAAACAAGGATTGACGCGCGTGCGGATGGAAGTGGAATGAAGTGGCTTGGCTCGGGGATGCAGGCCCGGTTCCTGCTCGCGATGGGCGGGGCGATGGTCGTGGTGATCGCGATCCTTGCGGTGTTGTTGGGGCGGCAGACGGCGATGCAGGGCGAGGTGCGCAACCTCAGCGGCGGCGTCATCCATGAATTGTTCGACCGCAGCGTGCGCAGTCGCGGCGAGGCGATGGCGCGTGAGCTGTCCGACGCCCTGGCCAACCCGCTGTACTACCGTGACCTGGACCAGGTGGGCGTACTGGTGCGCAGTACCGCGCGCCAACCCGTGGTGCGCTATGTACTGGTGTTCGACGAACGCGGCCGGCTGGTACACGATGGCTCGGTCGAAGTGTCCGGCTTCGGCCAGCCGATGGCCGATCCACTGGCTCCCAAGGCCGCGGCCGCGCAGATGCTGGTCGTGCAGGAATCGCCGAAGGTACTCGACAACACCATGCCGATCATGATCGGCAACCAGCGCATTGGCGGCGTCCGGGTCGGCATGGCGCTGGATGAGGTGCAGCAGCGCGAGCAGGCGGCCAACGCCACCCTGGGCGAGCGCCTGCAGCAGGTCGGCAGCCGTCACCTGGGTTGGCTGCTGCTGATGCTGGGCCTGCTGGTGGTGATCGGTGTGGTGGTGATCCTGTACGTGCAGCGCACCCTGGTCGCGCCGATCCGTGATCTTGCCGTCGCCGCCCGTCGCATCGAGGCCGGTGACTACCAGACGCCCCTGGCCGAGAACACCCGCGACGACGAGGTCGGCGAACTGGTCCGCGGTTTCGCCCGGATGCGTGATGCGATCGCCCGCCATGACCGCGAAGTGCGGCGCATGGCCTATACCGACGCGCTGACCGGGCTGACCAACCGGCTGGCATTCCGCGAGGCGCTTGATCATCGGTTGATGGCTGCCCGTGCCGCCAATCACCGGTTGGGGCTGCTGTTCGCCGATATCGACGACTTCAAGCGGGTCAATGACACCCTTGGCCATGAAGCCGGCGACGAGGCATTGCTGCAGTTCGCCCAGCGTATCGGTCGCGCGGTCACCGAGGCCGGTGGCGATGAGGCCCTGCTGGCGCGCTTCGGCGGCGACGAGTTCGTGATCCTGGTGGGCGACGGTGATGTGGCCGCCAACGCGCGGCTGCTGGCCGAAGTGCTGGTACGCGAGCTGGGCAAGCCGCTGGTGGTGCAGGGCAGGGAACTGTTCCTGGGTACCTCGATCGGCGTGACCCTGTTCCCCGACGATGCGGCCGATGCGACCACCCTGTTGAAGAACGGCGACATCGCCATGTACCAGGCGAAGATGGCCGGCAAGAACTGCTATCGCTATTACAGCCGGGCGATGGACCACGCAGTCGAGCGTCGCGTGCATATGGAACAGGAACTGCGCGGTGCCTGGGAGCGCGGCGAACTGCGCCTGGCCTACCAGCCGATCTTCCGCATGCGCGACCGCCGCATGGTCGGCGTCGAAGTGCTGCTGCGCTGGCAGCATCCGACCCTGGGCACGATCCCGCCGTCGGTGTTCATCGAAGTGGCCGAGCAGAGTGGGCTGATCGAGATCATCGGCCCGAAGGTGCTGCGCGCGGCCTGCATGGAAGCCTCGCAGTGGCCGCGCGGGGCGGCCGGGGACGACCTGTTCGTGTCGGTGAACGTGTCGCCACGGCAGTTGCGCGGCGGTGAACTGCCGGCGCTGGTCGCGCAGTGCCTGCATGAGTCCGGGCTGCCGGCGTCGCGCCTGCACCTGGAGCTGACCGAAACCGCCGTGATCGGCGACGAGATGGTTGCCGCGCAGCTGCTGGACAAGCTGCACCGCACCGGCGTGAAGGTCTGGCTGGATGATTTCGGGACCGGCTTCTCCGGGCTCAGTCATCTGCGCCAGGTGCCCGTGGACGGCGTGAAGATCGACAAGAGCTTCGTGGCCGACATGCAGCGTGATCCCGACGACCTCGCGCTGACCACAGCGATCATCGCCATGGCCCACGCGCTGGGCATCACCGTGGTGGCCGAAGGCATCGAGCAGCAGGCGCAGTTCGAGCTGCTGGCGCAGCGCGGCTGCGACCTTGGCCAGGGCTACTGGCTGAGCCATCCGGTGACCGCCACCGAAGTGGTTCGGATGATCGAATCGGGCGTCTGACCCCAAAAAAGGGGACGGAGGGAATTAAGTCGCAAATGCATAAGCGACTTAATTCCCTCCGTCCCCTTTTTTGTTACACCGGGCGCTTGCTCGGGTCGCCGGGCAGTTCGCGCACCAGTTTCGGGATCAGATAGCCGGACAGGCGCGCGGTCAGGCCGGCAATCAGCGCCTTGGCCTGGGCATCGTCCACTTCGAAGTGGGCCACGCCCTCGACCTTGTCCAGCTGGTGCAGGTAATAGGGCAGCACGCCGGCGGCGAAGCTGCGCTCGCTCAGGTCCTGCAGGGCCTGCACGCTGTCGTTGACCCCGCGCAGCAGCACGGCCTGGTTCAGCAGCTGGGCGCCGAGGCCGCGCAGGCGTGCCATCGCGGCATCCACGCTGGCATCGAATTCATTGGCATGGTTGGCGTGGACCACGATCGCCAGCGGCCACGGCAGGCTGCCCAGCCAGGAGACCAGTTCGTCGTCCACGCGCTCCGGCAGCACGATCGGCAGCCGGGTATGGATGCGCAGGCGGCGGATATGCGGGATCGCGCGCAGGGCGTCGGTCAGCTCGACCAGCTTGTGCGTGGCCAGGGACAGCGGGTCGCCGCCGGACAGGATCACCTCGTCGATGTCCGGATCGGCCGCGATGGCGGCTACGGCCTCCTGCCAGCCGCCCTTGGCGGCGTTTTCCGCGCCATAGTCGAAGTGGCGGCGGAAGCAGTAGCGGCAGTTGATCGCACAGCTGCCGGTGGCGACCAGCAGGGCGCGGCCACGGTACTTCTGGATGACGCCGGTGGCCTTCTTGGCGGCGCCATCGCCCACCGCATCGAAGCTGAACCCGGGTGCCGGGCGCATTTCCTCGTCGATCGGCAGTACCTGGCGCAGCAGCGGGTCGGCTGCATCGCCAGGGCGCATGCGGGCCACGAAACCCTCCGGTACGCGCAGCGCGAACTGGGCCATGGCCGCCTCCGAGACGCCCAGCGCGGCCGGGTCCAGCTGCAGCCGGGCCAGCAGCGCGTGCGGGTCGCGCAGCGCCTGGCGCCAGAGCTGCTGCCAGCGCGCGGGCGCACCTGGCGACTGGGGCCGTGGGAAGGCGGAAAGCTGCATGGAGAGGGGGCCTGCGGTTATCATGGGGGCAGAAAAACAGTCGCCCACCGGCATCCGGTGGGCTTTCCATTCTAACGGCTCGCCGCACCCGCGGCGTTTTTGCCACTCAGGAGTTTACGCATGGCCAGCTACGGCATGAACGACGTCAAGAACGGGATGAAGATCCTGGTCAACAACCAACCGGCCGTCATCATCGACACCGAATACGTCAAGCCGGGCAAGGGCCAGGCCTTCACCCGCGTGAAGTACCGCCTGATCAAGGACGGCCGTACCCAGGAAGTCACCATGAAGTCGACCGACTCGCTGGATGCAGCCGACGTCGTCGATACCGACATGAACTTCATGTACAGCGACGGTGAGTACTGGCACTTCATGGACCCGGAATCCTTCGAGCAGGTCCAGGCCACCAAGGCCGGCATGGGCGGCGCCGAGAAGTGGCTGAAGGGCGAAGAGTCCTGCGTGGTCACCCTGTGGAACGGTGAGCCGATCTTCGTGCAGCCGCCGAACTTCGTCGAACTGAAGATCACCGAAACCGATCCGGGCGTCCGTGGCGACACCTCGGGCGGCGGCGGCAAGCCGGCCACCCTGGAAACCGGCGCCGTGGTCCGCGTGCCGCTGTTCGTGAACCAGGAAGAAGTGATCCGCGTCGACACCCGTTCGGGCGAATACTCCGCACGCGTCAAATAAGGTTCCGGCCATAGGCCGACCTGTTGTAGTGCCGGCCGCTGGCCGGGTACGCGCCCTCGCATTCGCGCTGGCGCTCCCATGATCTGCTTCGGCAGATCATGGGCCCGCTTCACGGGTCTCCAGACCCCGCCGCTTCGCGGCAGCCCCTGACTCAGGGGCGTGTCCCCCCAGAAGTATCTCGCCGCCCCACAGCCAAGTGAGCCCGCATGAGCGATAGCCCGCACCTCCCCGAAGCCTGCGACCTGCTCATCGAAGCCGGTTACGTTGTTCCGATCGAGCCGCATGCGGTGGTGCTGGAAGACCATGCCGTTGCCGTGCGTGGCAGCGAGATCGTGGCCATCCTGCCGCGTGCCGAGGCGCGCGCACGGTTCCGCGCCACCCAGGTGGTCAGCCGCCCCGAGGCCGCGCTGATGCCGGGACTGGTCAACGCGCACACGCACAACCCGATGACCCTGCTGCGCGGCGTCGCCGACGACCTGCCGCTGATGACCTGGCTGCAGCAGCACATCTGGCCGGTGGAAGCGGCGGTGATCGGGCCGGAATTCGTGGCCGACGGCACCACCCTGGCCATCGCCGAGATGCTGCGCGGCGGCACCACCTGCGCCAACGAGAACTACTTCTTCGGCGATGTGCAGGCCGCGGTCTACAAGAAGCACGGTTTCCGCGCGCTGGTCGGCGCGGTCATCATCGATTTTCCCACCGCCTGGGCCAAGACCGACGACGAGTACTTCGCCAAGGCCGGTGAGCTGCACGACCAGTGGCGCACCGATCCGCTGATCGGCACCGCGTTCGCGCCGCATGCGCCGTACACCGTCAACGATGCCAACTTCGAGCGGGTGCGGATGCTGTCCGACCAGCTCGACATGCAGGTGCACCTGCACACCCACGAGACCGCGCAGGAAATCAACGATTCGATCAAGCTGCATGGTCAGCGCCCGCTGGCGCGGCTGGATCGCCTCGGCCTGGTCAACGACCGCCTGATTGCGGTGCACATGACCCAGCTGACCGATGCGGAAATCCACCTGTGCGCCGAGCGTGGCGTCAGCGTGGTGCATTGCCCGGAATCGAACCTGAAGCTGGCCTCCGGTTTCTGCCCGGCCTGCGCCCTGCAGCGTGCTGGCGTGAACCTGGCGATCGGCACCGACGGCTGCGCCAGCAACAACGACCTGGACATGTTCAGCGAGAACCGCACCGCGGCGATCCTGGCCAAGGCCGTGGCCGATGATGCGACCGCGCTGGACGCGGCCACCACGCTGCGCGCCTCCACCCTGGGCGGCGCCCGCGCGCTGGGCTTCGGCGAGCGCATCGGCTCGATCGAAGTCGGCAAGCAGGCCGACCTGGTCTGCGTCGATCTGTCCGCGCTGGAAACCCAGCCGCTGCACAACGTGCTGTCGCAGCTGGTGTACGCCACCGGCCGCCAGCAGGTCAGCGACGTCTGGATCGCCGGCAAACCGAAGCTGGTGCAGCGCGAGCTGGTCGGCATGGACCTGCCGGGCATCATCGCCAACGCGCGCCAGTGGCGCGAGCGCATCCGTCATATCCGCGCCTGATCCCTGGCGCCGCAAGGACCCCTCATGACTGCCCCCCACGCTTCCTCCAATTTCGATCAGGCCGAGCTGGACAAGTTCGCCGCGCTGGCCAACCGCTGGTGGGACGCTGATGGCCCGCAGAAGCCGCTCCATGCACTGAATCCGGTACGCCTGAAGTACGTGGCCGACGGCGTGCCCCTGCGCGGCGCACGCGTGCTCGACGTCGGCTGCGGTGGTGGCCTGTTGAGCGAAGCGCTGGCCCAGGCCGGTGCCGACGTCACTGCCATCGACCTGGCCCCTGAGCTGGTCAAGGTCGCGCGGCTGCATGCGCTGGAAAGCGGTGCGAAGGTCGACTACCGGGTGCAGGCCGCCGAGGATCTGGCAGCCGAGCAGCCGGGCAGCTTCGATGTGGTGACCTGCATGGAAATGCTCGAGCACGTGCCGGACCCGGGCGCGATCATCGAGGCCTGCAAGCGCCTGCTGAAGCCGGGCGGCCACCTGTTCCTGTCGACCATCAACCGCACCGCTGCTGCGTTCGCGGTGGCGATTGTCGGCGCCGAGTACGTGGCGCGGCTGCTGCCCAAGGGCACGCACCACTACCAGGAATTCATCAAGCCGGCCGAGCTGGCGCGCTGGCTGCGCGAGGCTGACGTGCAGCTGGTGGATGTCAGCGGCATGGCCTACGAGCCGTGGCGCAACCATGCCCGCCTGAGCAGCCGTACCGACATCAACTACCTCGCCTACGCGGTCAAGCCGGCATGACCTCTGCCCGCTTCCCGCGCGCGGTGCTGTTTGATCTGGACGGCACCCTGCTGGACAGCGCGCCGGACTTCGTCGCCACCTGCGATGCGATGCTGGCCGAGCGTGGGCGCGCGCCAATCGACCCGGCTGCGCTGCGCCCGGTGGTATCGAAGGGCTCGCGTGCGATGGTCGGGGCCGCTTTCCCTGACCTGGATGCCGCGGCGCGCGATGCACTGATTCCCGAATTCCTGCAGCGCTATGAAGCGTTGATCGGCCAGCACGCGGTGCTGTTCGATGGCGTGGCCGGCATGCTCGCTGCGCTGGATGAGGCCGGTACGGTGTGGGGCATCGTCACCAACAAACCCGAGTACCTGGCGCGCCTGATCCTGCCGCAGCATGGCTGGCAGCAGCGCTGCGCGGTGCTGGTCGGCGGTGACAGCCTGGCCGAACGCAAGCCGCACCCGCTGCCGCTGCTGCACGCCGCGCAGGCGATTGCCGTTGCCGCCGAAGACTGCGTGTACGTGGGTGACGACGAGCGCGACATCATCGCCGCGCGTGCCGCGGCCATGCCGTCGGTGGCAGCTCTGTGGGGCTACCGCCTGCACAGCGACGACCCGCTGGCCTGGCAGGCCGACGTGCTGGTCGAGAACGCCGAACTTCTGCAACTGGCCAGTCTCTGGCCGACCCGGCCGGCAGCCCCGGCCCAGCCGTAAGGAATCACGTAGTGAGCAGTACCGCGCTGGACAGTTTCCTCGACAAGTGGCGCAGCCGTTGGCCGGAATGGTCGGTGGCCGCCCCGTTCGTGGCCGAATCGCAACGCGAGCTTGCCGTGGCGTGGTTCGCGCTGCTGCAGGAGTTCGACGACATGCTCAACACCGGTGGCGATCCGCTGCCGGCCGACGCCAAGCTGGCGTGGTGGGGCGAGGAACTGCGCAGCTGGGCCGCGCATCGTTCGCGCCATCCGCTGGGCCGTCTGCTGGAGCCGGTGCGCGCGCCGTGGGCGCAGCTGGCCGAGGCACTGCCGGATCTGGTTGAAGCGCGTACCGTCGCACTGGATGCGGCCGGAGCCGAGCGTGCGCTGGCCAACTACGCTGAAGCCGTAGCCGCGGTGGAGGCGGCCTTGTTCGCGGACAAGCCGCGCACCGGCGCCGGTCGTGCGGTGCAGCTGCAGACCTTGGCCCAGCGCCTGCAGGATGCCGGCGTGGCCGGTGTGCCGCGCAGCCTGCTGGACGGTGATGCCAGCACTGCCGCGCAGCGCTGGGCGCAGCATCTGTTGAAGGGGTGGGGCACGCGCGTGCCCGGCCCGCGTCCACGCCGCGTATGGTCGAGCCTGGCGCGCGCCCGCGTTACCGCGCAGGCCGCAGGCAAGCCGATTGAAGCTACTCCGGTGCGCACCCTGCTGCGCGTGTGGTGGGCCGCGCGGGGTTGATTCAACTGCCTGGTAGTGCCGGCCGCTGGCCGGCAGCTCGGGCACTGCAGAATTCATGCGGTTGCCGGCCAGCGGCCGGCACTACCGCCCTCTGGCGTTTCAGAACGTCCTGACCTCATTCATTGCAGCGCGCAGTACCTCGCGGTCCAACGCGATTTCACTTCGCGCATCCACGGCATCGATGATGCCCAGCCACGCCGTGTAGATCTGCTCGCGTTCCTCGGTTTCGATGAAGCCGCTGCGGCGGTCCAGTGCGTTGAAGCCTTCGGTGTAGCCGCGGCCGATCTGTGCCAGCGCTGCGGTCAGTTCCGCGGCATCGCTGCAATCGGTGGCCAGCTTCAATGCATCCGTACAGGCTTTGCGATACAGCGTGGCCGCCTTCTTCGCCGTCGCAGTGCTGATGTGCGTGACGCCCTCCCAGTCGCGGAAGGGGTTGTCGAGATTGGCGGCCAGCCATTCGGGCTTGCGCAGCTGGCCCACATCCAGATCCAGGCCCTTCGCCGCTTCGCGCTTGTAGGCCTTCCGAATGGCAGTGCCGAGTGCGGCCGGCAGGCTGCGCAGCCACAGCCGGCGGAGGCTGGGCCAGCACTCCGGTGCCGGAAACACCGCGTCTTCCGCTGGAAAGACATCGCTGGCGCTGAACGTGTGCAGCTGCCGCAGTTCGCCCAGGTGCTGCAGGCCCTGCAGCACGCAGGGGGCACCGGCGATACGCAGTGCCCGCAGGTGCGGGAAGCGCGTGGCGATGCGGCCGGCATCCACGTCGCGCACCTCGCGCAACTGCAGTTCGCCCAGCTGCGGCAGGCCGGACCAAGGCAGGCTGGCATCGCTGCTGATCACGGTCAGCCAGTGTCCGTCGTCCTCGCCGTGGATGACTAGGTCGGGGCTGATCGTACCCTGCAGGGTCAGCCGGGACAGGCCGGCATTGAGGTGCAGGCTGCGCAGGCCGGTCACATCAATAACCAGCTGTAACAGTCCGGTACCGCGCAGGTCCAGTGCGGGCGCGTGCTGGCCGCTGATGTCCAGGGAATGGATGAGCGGCCGCGTACGCAGCCACGGCAGCAGGTCGGGCACCGGTTCGGCGATATCCAGCCGGGTAAGCAGGGGCAGGGCATCAAACAGGGCCAGCGAAGGCGCAAGGTTCATGGCCTCGCCATCCAGCCGCGTGGCACTGTGGCGTATCGGGTACTGGCCGCGCTCCAGCAGCACCGTGTGGTCTTCAGGCGCGCGCGCGGCGGCCTTGAAGGCCTGCACGGCCGCCGCGTCCTGCGTATTCCAATGGCGTTGCCGTTCCACTTCCGAGCCATCCGGCCAGGTGCCGTAGCTGTCGGGTGCGCTGTCGACCAGCGGCGCGCGCCAGCCCACATGCTGGAAATCGCGCGGCACGTGCCTGCCCACCCACAGATGGTCCAGGGCGTTGTCCTGGTGCAGGTAGTCGAAGCGCGCAGGTTGCATCGCCGCCACGGCGGCCGGGTCGGGCAGGGTGGTGCCGGTCCAGTCCAGGGTCAGGATGGCGAAGCCGCCTTCGCGATCGTCCTGATGGGTCAGCTGGTAGGCGACGAACGCCTGAAGGCGTTCGTTGTGGACGACATGGATATCACCCGCGGCGGGCATGCAACGTTCCTTGTTTCAATACGGCGAAGCATCCCGGTCATGCCGGCCAGCGGCCGGCACGACCGTTACTTGCGTTCCAGCACCAGCAGCGGATCGATACGGGTATCGAACCAGTTCATGCCCCAATGCAGGTGCGGGCCGGTGGCACGGCCGGTCGCACCGACGGCGGCGATCACCTGGCCCTGTTCCACCCGGTCGCCGACCTTCACGTCGATGCGCGACAGGTGCAGGAAGTTGGAACTGACCCCGAAACCGTGGTCGAGCAGCAGCGTGCCACCGGTCAGGTACAGATCCGGGCCGGCGAAGGTGACGATGCCGGCGGCCGGTGCCTTCACCGGAGTGCCGGTCGGCACCGCGATGTCCATGCCGGAATGACCGGCGCCAGGCTGGCCGTTGTACACGCGCGCGTTGCCGAAGCGGCCGCTGATACGGCCCTGCACTGGCCAGATGAAGGTCTGGGTGAAGTCGGTACGGTCGTCATCGCGGGCACGTGCGGCGGTCACCTGCGCCTGTTCGCGCTTGATCCGTTCGGCAATGGCCGGCGGCGGATTGACCGTCTTCGGTGGCACGCCGTTGACCCGCTCGGTCGGCCAGTCGCGCGGCGTCACCACAATGGTCGCGGTCTCGCTGCCACCATCGGGGCGTTGCACCTGCACGCGCAGCGGGCCCTTCTCATCGCGGCCGATGCCGAACACCACGCTGCCATAGCCGCTCACCCGCAGCTGGCGGCCGGCGTACTGTACGCGGCTGCCGGCGGGTACCTTGCCGATCACCAGCGCGCCCTGCGACGCACTGGCCGGAAACACCACGCGGCTGTCGATCAGGCTGCCGATGCCATCCTGCGCCTGCGCCTGGGGTGCGGTGAGCAGGGGCGCGGCCAGCAGCAGCGCCCCGATCATCAGTGCCGAACGCATCAGCGGTCGTAGGTCATGCGCTGGCCGGCGGGCTTGCCCACCAGGTTGCTGCCGTCCCACACCAGCTGGCCGTTGACCCAGGTGGAAGCGACGCGCGAACGGAAGGTGGTGCCTTCGAACGGCGACCAGCCGCACTTGGACAGCACGTCCTCGCGCTTGACGGTGAACGGCACGTCTTCAACCAGGACCAGATCGGCAAAGTAGCCTTCGCGCAGGAAGCCACGTTCTTCCACGTCGAACAGTTGCGCCGGCGCATGCGCGAACTTCTGCACCACCTGCTCGCGGGTCAGCTTGCCTTCGTGCACGCGTTCAAGCGCGGCCACCAGCGCGTATTGCACCAGCGGCAGGCCCGACGGTGCCTGCGCGTACGGCTTCTGCTTCTCTTCCCAGGTGTGCGGCGCGTGGTCGGTGGCCAGCACGTCCAGCACGTCGTCGGCCAGCGCAGCGGTGATCGCTTCGCGGTCGGACACTTCCTTGATTGCCGGGTTGCACTTGATCAGGTTGCCCTTGGTCGCATAGTCCGGGCGCGCGAAGTGCAGGAAGTGCACGCAGGTTTCGGCGGTGATCTGCTTGCGGCTGCCGTCGGCGCGGATCAGCGGGCCCTTCTCGAACAGCGCCAGCTCGTCGGCGGTGGAGATGTGCAGCACATGCAGGCGGGTGCCGTGCTTGCGTGCCAGCGACATCGCAAGGTGGGTCGACTTGATGCAGGCCTCGCGCGAACGGATGTCCGGATGCATGTCCGGGGTCAGCGCGTCGCCGTACTTTTCCTGGAAGGCCTTCAGGTTGGCATCGATCATCGGCGTGTCTTCGCAGTGCGTGATGATCGGGGTCGGGCACTCGCGGAAGATCGCGTCCAGCGTTTCCGGATTGTCCACCAGCATGTTGCCGGTGGAGGCACCCATGAACACCTTCACGCCCGGGGCCTTCTTCGGGTCCAGGGCGCGGATCGCGTCCAGGTTGTCATTGCTGGCGCCGTGGTAGAAGCCGTAGTTGGCCCAGGCGCGGCCGCGCGCGAGCTCGTACTTGGCTTCCAGGATTGTCGAATCCAGCGTCGGCGGGTTGGTGTTGGGCATGTCCATGAAGCTGGTCAGGCCACCGGCCACGGCCGCCGCCGATTCGCTGGCGATGTCGCCCTTGTGGGTCAGGCCCGGTTCGCGGAAGTGCACCTGGTCATCGATCATGCCGGGCAGCAGCCAGCGTCCGGCCGCATCCACCACCTGCTCGCCGTCGCGCGGCGCCAGCCCACTGCCGATCTGCGCGATGCGGCCGTTCTCGATGCGCAGGTCGCCGTCGAAGGTGCGGCCTTCGTTGACCATGCGGGCGTTGGTGATGAGGGTGGAGGACATGTCAGTGTTTTCCTGTGCAACGGCAAGAGGGGGCGTTGGGAGACTCGGGCACGGGGTCGAAGCCGCCGGGATGGAACGGGTGGCAGCGACCGAGCCGGCGCGCAGCCAGCCAGCTGCCGCGCAGCGGGCCGTGCCGCGAGATGGCTTCCATCGCGTATTCAGAACAGCTCGGCACGAAACGGCAGCGTGGCCCCAGCAAGGGGCTGATGAAGCGCTTGTAGAAGCGCAGCAGGGCGATGAGCAGGCGCGAGATCACCCAGTCATCTTATGCCAGTTGGCATGAAGGCCGCATTTGTGCAGGATGGGCCGTTGGTCGCATGTCGCCGATGGCCTGCGACCGGTACCAGCACCTTCGGGTGCTGGCCAGGTTCCGTACCGCGCAAGGCGGTCCGTGTTCGTCGGACTGCCTCCAAGGGCGCCTTGACTCCAGGACTGAATGGAGCGGGGGGTCGAGGTTGCTGCTGCGGGTCGGGTAGGCTATAAAGGCCCGCTTTCCCGGGCCCCGGGGAATCCAAGGAAGAGCGTTTCGTGGCTGCTAAAAAAACTGCAAAGAAGGCCGCAACGGCCGCCAAGAAAACCGCCAAGCCTGTTGTGAAGAAGTTGGCGGCAAAGCCCGTTGCCAAGAAACCGGCCAGCAAGCCGGCGACCAAGGCAGCGTCCTCGCAACCGGCGGCCAGGAAGGCCACCGCAAAGAAAACGCCGGTCAAGGCAACCAAGCCGGTGGCGAAGAAGGCTGCTGCGCCCGCCAAGGCCAAGCCTGCCGCTGCCAGCAAGAAGGTGCCGGTGGTGAAGAAAGCCGCCAGCAAGGCCGCGCCGGTAAAGAAGGCTGCCGCCAAGCCGGTGGCGAAGAAGGCAGCAACCAAGCCGGCGCCGAAGGCGGTGGTGAAGAAGGCTGCAGCCAAGCCAGTCGCAAAACCGGCGGCAAAGAAGGTCGCTGCGGCCAAGCCGGTCGCCACGCCTGCCGCTGTAAAGAAGGTTGCCAAGAATGTTGCCGCGCCGGCCGTAAAGCCGACCCCGGCCCCTGTAGTGAAGTCCGCACCGAAGCCTGCTGCCAAGCCGGCTCCGGCCAAGCCTGTCCCGGCCAAGACCGTGGCAGTGGCAGCAGCCCAACCGGCCCCCAAGCCGGCCCCGGCCGCCGCTCCTGCTGCTTCGAAGGCCCCGCAATCCAAGAATCCCGTGCCCGTTTCGAAATCGCCTGCCAAAACCGCCGTGAAATCCGATTCCGCCCCGAAGACCGTGTCGCGCCCTGTCGGCAAGGTTGCCGTGGCCGTCGCCGCCCGCTCGGCGGCACCGGCCCCGCGCAGCAAGTACAAGGTGGTCGAATACAAGACCGACGAGGCCACCGGCCGCCCGATCCTGCCGGCTGGCTACAAGCCGTCCTCGGAAGAGGAATACATGAGCCCGCTGCAGCAGGAGTACTTCCGCCAGCGCCTGCAGAACTGGCGCGCGGACCTGGTCGAAGAGTCCAAGCAGACCATCGAGAACCTGCGTGAGGAAGTGCGTGACATCGGCGACGAAGCCGAGCGCGCGACCCGCGAGACCGAGAACTCGCTGGAACTGCGTACCCGCGACCGCTACCGCAAGCTGATCGGCAAGATCGACAGCACCCTGAAGCGCCTGGAAGCCGGCGACTACGGTTATTGCGTCGACACCGGCGAAGAAATCGGCCTGGAGCGCCTGGAAGCGCGCCTCACCGCCGAACGTACCATCGACGCCCAGGAGCGTTGGGAGCACCTGCAGAAGCAGCAGGGCGACTGATTCCCGCTCGTTGTATGGTCATGCAGAAAACCCGGCCTTGGCCGGGTTTTTTGTTGGGGGATCGTTGGTACGCGACCGTGGCTGGCACGGGCAGTTGTGGCCGTTGACTTGGGTCCGCCTTGTAGCGAGCCGAGCACCGCAGGGGAATCAGGGGCGAAGAGGCGGCTCTATCCTGTAGAGCCAACTGCTAGTCGGCTGGTTCTCCGTGCCGTCCCCTGATTCACCGAGGAGCACAGGGTACCGGCGCGCAGCGCCGGCCCGCGGATGGCGGCGCGCTTCTTTGGTTACTTTCTTTGCGCGCGCAAAGAAAGTGACAAACCCATTCATCGAGGGAAAGTGACGTGGCCAGTCAAACGCCCGGCGCCGCCGAACGCGCTCTCCGCGGGGTCACTGCAGATCACGCAAATTCAACTTCCGCAGCGTCGGGTTCTTCCACGCGGTGATCCCGGCCACGCTCAGCACCGCGAACCCACCCAGCACCACTGCCGGCACCAGGCCGAGCAGCTTCGCCATCGTGCCGGCATAGAACGCGCCCAGCTCGTTGGACGAACTGATGAAGATGCCGTTGATCGACGACACCCGTCCGCGCATTTCTTCCGGCGTGGCCAACTGCAGGATGGTCGATCGGATCACCACCGAGACGCCATCGAAGGCCCCATAGAACAGCAGGATCAGCGCCGACAGCCAGAAGTGCTGGGACAGGCCGAAGCCGATCACGCACAGGCCGAACCCACCCACCGCGAACAGCAGCACGCGGCCGGCATTGCGATGCAGCGGGTGGCGGGCCAACCACAGGCCCACGCACACCGAACCGAGCGCCGGCATCGCGCGCAGGATGCCCAGACCCTCCGGACCGTGGTGCAGGATTTCGTGCAGGAAGGCCGGCAGCATCGCCACCACGCCGCCGAGCAGCACCGAGAACATGTCCAGCGCCATCGCGCCGACCATGATCCGGTTGCCGACCACGAAGCGCGCGCCTTCGGCGATGCTCTTGAAGATCGGCGCGGCAGGACCGGTGTGCACCGGTTCCTCCACTTTCAGCGTGGCCAGGCAGGCCATCGCCACCAGCGCAAAGGCCGTAGCCACCGCGTAGGACAGGCCCTTGCCGCCGAAGCCGACCAGCACGCCACCCAGTGCCGGACCGGCCACCATGCCGGCCTGGAACACCACCGCGCCGAGGCCGGCGCCGCGCGCGAACTGATCGCGGGCCAGCACGCGGGCGAACAGCGCGTTGTAGATCGGTGACAGGAAGGCGCGGACCATGCCGGTCAGGGCGATGGCCGCATAGATGGGCCACACGCCTTCGAACGGCAGCCAGCCCTTGGCCACGCCGGTCAGTACCAGCGCGGTGGCGATCAGTCCGGAGCAGGCCGCCATGCCCAACCTGCGCCGCGGCAGATGATCGACCAGATAGCCGGCGAATGGCGCCACGCAGAAGAACGGCAGCACCTCGGCCAGGCCGATCAGGCCCAGCGAGAACGGATTGCGGGTGACTTCGTAGATGTGCCAGCCAACGGTGACCGCCACCACCTGGTAGGACAGCATCGCGAAGATGCGGTAGGCCAGCAGCTTGGCGAAGCCGGGCCGGGACAGCAGGCCCAGCGCGCTGTCTTCGGCTGTGGCAGGTTCGCTCACGACGGATCGCGCTGCAGCTGGGCCTGCGCGGTCTCGCGGATGAAGGCCAGCATCGCCGCCACGCCGTTGCTGCGGGTCGGCGAGAGGTGGCGGGCCAGGCCGATGTCCTGGATGTAGCTCGGTTCAGTGGCCAGGATCTCCTGCGCCGAGCGCCCGGAGTACACACGCAGGGCCAGGAAGATCAGGCCGGAGACGATGGCCGAATCGCTGATGGCATGGAAGCGCAGCGATTGCGCATTGCCTTCCGGCACGATCCAGACCATTGACTGGCAGCCGAGCAGGCGATGCTCTTCGGTCTTCCATTCTTCCGGGAAGGCCGGCAGCTTGCGGCCGAGGTCGATCAGGTACTGGTAGCGCTCGGACCAGTCGCCGAAGAAGCCGAATTCCTCGGCGATGGCGGTCTGTGCCTCGGCGGCGGTGGGTTCAAGCGGGAACGGGGAGTCGGTCACAACAGTCTCTACGGTGGGGCGTGGCCGGCGGACCGGCCACGGGGCAGGACAGGTCAGCCGCGCTTGCGCGACCAGCGCACGCCCTGCGGGGTGTCTTCCAGCACGATGCCTTCGGCGGCCAGCTGGTCGCGGATGGCATCGGAACGGGCGAAGTCGCGTGCCTTCTTGGCGGCGGCACGCTCGTCGATCAGGCCCTGGATGCGGGCATCGTCGCCGTCATCGCCAGCGGCGGTGCCGAACCACTGTGCCGGGTCGGCCTGCAGCAGGCCCAGCGCCAGGCCGGCACCGAGCAGCTCGCCCTTCAGGCGTGCCTGTTCGGTCGGGTCGGTGGCGCGGCGTGCATCGGCGGCGATGCGGGCCACTTCGGCCAGTGCCTGTGGGGTGTTCAGGTCGTCGTCCAGGGTCGCCTCGACCGTGGCCGGGATTGCTACGACCGCCTCGATCGACGCCAGTTCGCGCAGGGTGCCGTACAGGCGGTCCAGGGTGCGCACCGACTGCTCGATCAGGCCATCGGACCAGTCCAGCGGCTGCCGGTAATGGGCCGACAGCAGGGCCAGGCGCAGCGCTTCCGGCGGGTGCTGGCGCACCAGGTCATGCACGCGCTCGATGTTGCCCAGCGACTTGCTCATCTTGGCGCCGCCGAAGTTGAGCATGCCGTTGTGCAGCCAGAAACGGGCGAAGATCTTGCCGCCGTGGGCGCACTCGCTCTGCGCAAGCTCGTTCTCGTGGTGCGGGAACTGCAGGTCGACGCCGCCGGCATGGATGTCGATGGTCTCGCCCAGGTGGGCGGCGGCCATCGCCGAGCACTCGATATGCCAGCCGGGACGGCCCCGGCCCCACGGCGATTCCCAGCCGGGCAGGTCGTCGCTGGACGGCTTCCACAGCACGAAATCACCCGGGTCGCGCTTGTACGGGGCGACGTCGACGCGGGCGCCGGCCAGCATTTCGTCCGGGTCGCGGCGCGAGAGCTTGCCGTAGCCGTCGAAGCTGGCCACTGCGAACAGCACGTGGCCTTCGGCGGCGTAGGCATGACCATTGGCGATCAGCTGCTCGATCATGGTGATGATCTGCGGAATGTGCGCGGTCACCTCCGGCTCGATGTCCGGCGGTACCACGCCCAGCGCGGCCATGTCTTCACGGTAGGCGGCGGCAAACCTGTCGGTGATGGTGCTGATCGGCACCCCCTGCTCGCGTGCAGCGGTGTTGATCTTGTCGTCCACGTCGGTGATGTTGCGCGCGTAGCGCAGGCCACCGAAACGGCGCCGCAGCAGATCGGCCAGCACCCCGAACACCACCGGGCCACGGGCGTTGCCGATGTGCACGTAGTTGTAGACCGTGGGGCCGCACACATACAGGGTCGGACAGGCCGGGTCGAGCGGGGTGAACGGTTCGAGCTGGCGAGTCAGGTTGTTGTGCAGGCGCAGGGTCATGGGGCTGTGGCTGGGGGACAAGCCTGTGATTTTAGAACGTGTCGGCCCCCTTTGGGGGCACCGCCTGCCACCGGTGGACGCCGGGTCCGCCCAAGGTGGGGTGGGCAGGAGCAGCGTGGACGGGTAATGTTCAGCCCCTTGCGCTCGCCACTGCCTACACTATTGCCGTGTCCTTGCTCCCTTCGCCAATGAAATCCACCGCGTTGCTGACCCTGGCCTGCCTGTCGGCGCTGGCCGCCGTGGCCCAGGCGCAGGAGGCCGAGCCCCGTAACCGGGTGGTGATCGTGGAGAACGTGAAGTTCGACTACGCGCAGGTGCTGAACGTCGAACCCGTGTTCCAGACCCTGCGCGCGACCCGCACCGAAGAACACTGCGAGCCGGTCTCGACCCGTACCCTGGCGCCGGTCAATGTCACCGGCGAGGAGCCGGTCGAGGACAAGGGCCGGATCAGCCGCTTCTGGGACTCGGTGCGCTCGATGTTCAAGCGCAGCGATGAAGAGGTCTCCGAGGACACCGCCGCCGAGTCGCCGGCCCCGGCGCCGGCACCCGCCAACAATGGCCCGATGCTGACCCGTGACTGCCGCATCGTGCCGGTGGGGCGTGAATTCCGCAGGCCCATCGCCTACGACGTGGATTACGTCTACAAGGGCACCAAGTACCGCTCACGGCTGCCGGAAGACCCCGGCAACCGGCTCAAGATCCGGGTGTCGATCACCCCCTGGGTCGGCCCCGAGCAGGGCGCCGCCGGCAATCCCTGATTCTGCGACCCCGGCCCCTTGCGCCGGCCCCGGCCGCATGCAAAGATGGTTGACCATGAAGCTCACCGACTTCCAGCACGACAGCAGCGCAGCCCGACAGGCGTCGGGCATGACCTCGCGTGCGCGTCGACCGGAACCCCACATCCTCGCTGGGTAACCGGAGCTTTTTGCTGTTCGTCCGAAAAAAACCCAGCCGCCCGGCTGGGTTTTTTCGTTTCTGCGTTCTGAAAGCTGCAACTGCAACCTTTTCGTTCCACCTTTGCTTCCTGTTTTCCCTTCCACCGCGTCGAACCCGGCGCCGCCACGCAAGGAAAGATGATGTCCCCCAAGCACTTCCTGAACACCCAGGACTGGAGCCGCAGCGATCTTGACGCGCTGCTGACCCAGGCCGCGCTGTTCAAGCGCAACAAGCTCGGCGACCAGCTCAAGGGCAAGTCGATCGCGCTGGTGTTCTTCAATCCGTCCATGCGCACCCGCACCAGCTTTGAACTGGGCGCGTTCCAGCTCGGCGCCCACGCGGTGGTGCTGCAGCCGGGCAAGGATGCGTGGCCGATCGAGTTCAACCTCGGCACGGTGATGGACGGCGATACCGAAGAACACATTGCTGAAGTGGCCAAGGTGCTGGGCCGTTACTGCGACATCATCGCCGTGCGTGCGTTTCCCAAGTTCATCGACTGGGCCTACGACCGCCAGGACATCGTCCTCAACAGCTTCGCCAAGTATTCGCCGGTGCCGGTCATCAACATGGAGACCATCACCCACCCGTGCCAGGAACTGGCCCACATCATGGCCCTGCAGGAGCACTTCGGTACCCAGGACCTGCGTGGCAAGAAGTACGTGCTGACCTGGACCTACCACCCCAAGCCGCTGAACACCGCAGTGGCCAACTCGGCGCTGACCATCGCCACCCGCATGGGCATGGACGTGACCCTGCTGTGCCCGACCGCCGACTACATCCTCGACGACCGCTACATGGGCTGGGCCGAGCAGAACGTGGCCGAGAGCGGCGGCTCGCTGAAGATCAGCCATGACATCGACAGCGCCTACGCCGGCGCCGACGTGGTCTACGCCAAGAGCTGGGGTGCGCTGCCGTTCTTCGGCAACTGGGAACCGGAAAAGCCGATCCGCGACCAGTTCAAGCACTTCATCGTGGACGAGCGGAAGATGGCGCTGACCAACAACGGTGTGTTCAGCCACTGCCTGCCGCTGCGCCGCAACGTGAAGGCGACCGACGCGGTGATGGATTCGCCGCAGTGCATCGCCATCAATGAAGCCGAGAACCGACTGCACGTGCAGAAGGCGATCATGGCGGCGGTTGCCGGGCGCTAGATCGGACAAGGGGGGGAGCCGACCGTTGGTCGGCTGCTCCCGCAGCGGCGCATCCAACATTCCAGCCGACCAATGGTCGGCTCTACCGAATTCTCATCCCCCAAGTGGACCTGACCCCCATGAGCAACAAAGACGTCGTTCTCGCCTTCTCCGGCGGCCTGGATACCAGCTTCTGCGTGCCGTACCTGCAGGAGCGCGGCTACAACGTGCACACCGTGTTCGCCGACACCGGCGGCGTCGATGATGAAGAGCGCGATTTCATCGAAAAGCGCGCCGCCGAGCTGGGCGTGACCAGCCACGTCACCGTCAACGGTGGCCCGGCCATCTGGGAAGGCTTCGTCAAGCCGTTCGTGTGGGCCGGCGAAGGCTACCAGGGCCAGTACCCGCTGCTGGTCTCGGACCGCTACCTGATCGTCGATGCCGCGCTGAAGCGTGCCGCCGAGCTGGGCACCAACATCATCGCCCACGGCTGCACCGGCATGGGCAACGACCAGGTCCGCTTCGACCTGGCCGTGAAGGCGCTGGGCGATTACCAGATCATCGCGCCGATCCGCGAGATCCAGAAGGAACACACCCAGACCCGCGCCTACGAGCAGAAGTACCTGGAAGAGCGCGGCTTCGGCGTGCGCGCCAAGCAGCAGGCCTACACCATCAACGAGAACCTGCTGGGCCTGACCATGTCCGGCGGCGAGATCGACCGTTGGGAAGCCCCGGGCGAAGGCGCCCGTGGCTGGTGCGCGCCGCGCAGCGAGTGGCCGGAACAGGCGCTGAGCGTGACCCTGAAGTTCGTCGAAGGTGAAGCGGTTGAACTGAACGGCAAGGCGCTGCCGGGCGACCAGATCCTGGCCCAGCTCAACAAGCTGTTCGCCCCGTACGGCGTGGGCCGCGGCGTGTACACCGGCGACACCGTGATCGGCCTGAAGGGCCGCATCGTGTTCGAGGCCCCGGGCCTGGTTTCGCTGCTGGCCGCACACCGCGCGCTGGAAGATGCGGTGCTGACCAAGCAGCAGAACCGCTTCAAGCCGGACGTGGCGCGCAAGTGGGTGGAGCTGGTGTACGAAGGCTTCTACCACGACCCGCTGAAGACCGATATCGAAGCCTTCCTGAAGTCCTCGCAGGCCAAGGTCAACGGTGAAGTGGTGCTGGAAACCCGCGGTGGCCGCGTCGATGCAGTGGCGGTGAAGTCGCCGCACCTGCTCAACACCAAGGGCGCCACCTACGCGCAGTCGGCCGACTGGGGCGTGGAGGAGGCCGAGGGCTTCATCAAGCTGTTCGGCATGAGCTCCACTGTCTATGCGCAGGTCAATCGCGGTTGACCTTTGACGGGGGTGTCGGCCGCTGGCCGGCACTCACCACCGACATCGTTGCCGGCCAGCGGCCGGCACTACCAGGATTGTTGATTCATGCTTGAACAGACGCTCGATCACCTGCAGGCGCTGGTGTCCTTCGACACCCGCAACCCGCCGCGTGCGATCACCACCGGTGGCATCTTCGATTACCTGCGTGCGAACCTGCCCGGCTTCAACGTCGAGGTGATCGACCACGGTGCAGGTGCGGTCAGCCTGTACGCGGTGCGCGGGACGCCGAAGTACCTGTTCAACGTGCACCTGGATACCGTGCCCGACTCACCGCACTGGAGTGCCGACCCGCACGTGATGCGCCGCCTGGACGACCGCGTGGTCGGCCTGGGCGTGTGTGACATCAAGGGCGCGGCCGCTGCACTGGTGGCGGCCGCGAACGCCAGTGAGGGTGATGCCGCGTTCCTGTTCTCCAGCGACGAGGAAGCCAACGATCCGCGCTGCATCGCCGCGTTCCTGGCCCGTGGCCTGCCGTACGAAGCCGTGCTGGTGGCCGAGCCGACCATGAGCGAGGCCGTGCTGGCACACCGTGGCATCAGCTCGGTGCTAATGCAGTTCGCCGGCCGTGCCGGGCACGCCTCCGGCAAGCAGGATGCCGCCGCCAGCGCGCTGCACCAGGCCATGCGCTGGGGCAACCGCGCGCTGGACCATGTGGAATCGCTGGCGTCGGCACGCTTCGGTGGGCTGACCGGCCTGCGCTTCAACATCGGACGCGTCGAAGGTGGGATCAAGGCCAACATGATCGCACCGGCTGCCGAAGTACGGTTCGGGTTCCGCCCGCTGCCGTCGATGGACATTGATGGGCTGCTGGCGACCTTCGCCGGTTTCGCCGAGCCGGAAGCGGCGGTATTCACCGAAACCTTCCGTGGCCCCAGCCTGCCGGCCGGTGACATCGCCGAGGCCGAGAACCGCCGCCTGCTGGCGCGCGACGTGGCCGATGCACTGGACCTGCCGATCGGCAACGCGGTGGACTTCTGGACCGAAGCCTCGCTGTTCTCGGCCGGTGGTTACACCACGCTGGTGTTCGGCCCGGGGGATATCGCCCAGGCCCACACCGCCGATGAGTTCGTGACGCTGGAGCAGCTGCAGCGCTACACCGACGCCGTGCACCGCATCATCGCCGCCGGCGCCTGATTCTTCCCTTTCCGACGAAACCGAAATGTCTCCTGCCCTCCAGCCCCACCGCCAGACCCGCCAGACCATCGTGCGCCTGCTTTCCAGCATGGCCAGCGCGAAGGAGATCAGCCAGTACCTCAAGCGCTTTTCGCAGCTGGATGCCAAGCGCTTCGCCGTGGTCAAGGTCGGCGGCGCGGTGCTGCGCGACGACCTCGACGCGCTGACCTCCTCGCTGTCGTTCCTGCAGGAAGTCGGGCTGACCCCGATCGTGCTGCACGGCGCCGGCCCGCAGCTGGATGCCGAACTGTCGGCCGCCGGCATCGAGAAGCAGACCGTCAATGGCCTGCGCGTGACTTCGCCGGAAGCGCTGGCGATCGTGCGCCGGGTGTTCCAGCAGTCCAACCTGCGCCTGGTCGAGGCGCTGCAGCAGAACGGCGCGCGCGCCACCTCGATCACCGGCGGCGTGTTCGAAGCCGAGTACCTGGACGTGGATACCTACGGCCTGGTCGGCGAGGTGAAGAAGGTCAACCTGGCGCCGATCGAGGCCAGCCTGCGCGCCGGCTCGATCCCGGTCATCACCAGCCTGGGCGAAACCGCCGGCGGCCAGATCCTCAACGTCAACGCCGACTTCGCCGCCAATGAGCTGGTGCAGGAACTGCAGCCGTACAAGATCATCTTCCTGACCGGCACCGGCGGCCTGCTGGACGAGCAGGGCAACGTGATCGATTCGATCAACCTGTCCACCGAGTACGACCACCTGATCGCGCAGCCGTGGATCCACGGCGGCATGAAGGTGAAGATCGAACAGATCAAGGATCTGCTCGACCGCCTGCCGCTGGAATCGTCGGTGTCGATCACCCGCCCGGCCGACCTGGCCAAGGAACTGTTCACCCACAAGGGTTCGGGCACGCTGGTGCGCAAGGGCGAAAAAGTGCTGCGCGCCACCGCCTGGAGCGAGCTGGACCTGCCACGCCTGAAGGGCCTGATCGAATCCAGCTTCGGCCGCACGCTGGTGCCGGACTATTTCCAGAAGACCAAGCTGTTGCGTGCCTACGTCAGCGAGAATTACCGCACCGCGGTGATCCTCACCGACGAGGCCGAAGGCGTGTACCTGGACAAGTTCGCCGTGCTCGACGACGCGCAGGGCGAAGGCCTGGGCCGTGCGGTCTGGAACGTGATGCTGGAGGAAACCCCGCAGCTGTTCTGGCGTTCGCGCCACGGCAACCCGATCAACCACTTCTATTACGCTGAATCCGACGGCTGCTACAAGCAGGACCACTGGAAAGTGTTCTGGTTCGGTGCCGATGGCATTGATCGCATCCGCACCTATGTCGACCACTGCGCCAAGCGCACCCCGAGCCTGCAGGGCTGAGCGATGAGCAACCCGGACGCCTGGACCACCGTTCCCACCCTATGCGGCCAGCACGTGACCCTGCAGCCGCTGCAGATGGAGCACGTGCCCGGCCTGCGTGCTGCGCTGGAAGGCAGTGGCCTGGACCAGCTCTGGTACACCCAGGTGCCGTCACCGCAGCGGGTCGAGCACTATGTTCAGGCCGCACTGCAGGCGCAGGCCGAAGGCAGGGTGCTGCCGTTCGTGATCCGCGATGCCACCGGTGAGATCATCGGCAGCACGCGCTTCTACGACATGGATGCCGGCGTGCCCAAGCTCAGCCTCGGCTACACCTGGTATGCGCCGCGCGTGCAGCGCACCGGCGCCAACACCGAAGCCAAGCTGTTGCTGCTGCAGCATGCCTTCGAGGCCATGGGCTGCATCAGCGTGGTGCTGGAAACCAGCTGGTTCAACTTCACCTCGCGCACCGCCATCGCGCGCCTCGGCGCCAAGCAGGATGGCGTGCTGCGCAACCACAAGCGGCATGCCGACGGCACGCCGCGCGACACCGTCATCTTCTCCATCATCGATGCGGAATGGCAGGGCGTGAAGCGCCACCTGCAGTACCGCCTGGACAGTCACGCATGAACGATTCGACTTTCACCCTGGGCATCGTCGGTGCCCGCGGCCATACCGGCGCCGAGCTGATCAAGCTGGTGGCCGCCCACCCGCGGCTGCAACTGGCTTTCGTCTCCTCGCGCGAGCGCGCCGGGCAGCGCCTGTCCGACCACCATCCGGAATTCCAGGGTGACCTGCAGTACGAAAACCTGGATGCCGACGCGGTGGCGGCCAAGGGCGTGGATGCGGTGATCCTGGCCCTGCCCAATGGCCTGGCCGCACCGTTCGTGGCTGCGCTGGGAGCGGCGAAGCCGGACACCGTCATCGTTGATCTCTCGGCCGACTACCGTTTCGACAACAGCTGGTACTACGGCCTGCCGGAGCTGACCCGCGGCCGCTACAACGGCCAGAAGCACATCAGCAACCCGGGTTGCTATGCCACGGCAATGCAACTGGCGGTGCATCCGCTGCTGGACCTGCTGGCTGGCCCGCCGCAGTGCTTCGGTGTCTCCGGCTACTCCGGCGCCGGTACCACGCCGTCGGACAAGAACAACGTCGAACTGCTGGCCGGCAACCTGATGCCATATGCGCTGACCAACCACGTGCACGAGCGCGAGGTGTCGGTGCAGCTGGGCGTGGCTGTCGAGTTCATGCCGCATGTCGCGCCGCATTTCCGTGGCATCACGCTCACCGCCAACCTGTGGCTGAACCGCGTGCAGACCCGCGAGCAGATCGCCGAGCGCTTCCAGCAGGCCTATGCCGGCGAACCCCTGATCGAGGTGGTGGATGAAGCACCGTGGGTCAGCCGCATCGCCGGCCGACACGGCGCCCAGGTCGGTGGCTTCACCCTGGCCCCGGGCGGCAAGCGGGTCGTCGTGGTGGCGACCCTGGACAACCTGCTCAAGGGCGCGGCCACCCAGGCCATGCAGAACCTCAACCTCGCGCTGGGCATCGACGAACTGACGTCGATCCCGCACTGAACACGCATTCCGGAGCCCCCATGGCAGACCTTCTTTGGCAGAAGCCCGGCGTCGCTGTCGACGCCCAGATCCAGACCTTCCTCGCCGGCGATGACGTGATCCTCGACCGCGAGTTTTTCCTGCATGACATCGCCGCCAGCGCCGCGCATGCACAAGGCCTGCAGCACATCGGCATCCTCAGCGCCGATGAGCTTGCCGGACTTCTGCGCGAACTGGAGATCCTGGCGCAGGACTTCCGCGAAGGCCGCTTCGTGCTGGATACGCAGTACGAAGATGGCCACTCGGCGATCGAAGCGCGCCTGACCGAACGCCTGGGCGATGCCGGCCGCAAGATCCACACCGGCCGCAGCCGCAACGACCAGATCCTGGTCGCCACCCGCCTGTGGCTGAAGGAGAAGCTGCAGCGCGTGGCGCAGCTCAGCGCCGAGGTGGCCAAGGTCGCGCTGGACCGCGCACAGGCCGAGAAGGACCTGCCGATTCCCGGCTACACCCACATCCAGCGTGCCGTGGTGTCCTCGGCCGGCATGTGGTGGGCTGGCTGGGCCGAGGCCTTCATCGACAACGCCGTCCGCGCGCGCGATACCCATGCACTGGTTGACGCCAATCCGCTGGGCACCGCTGCCGGCTATGGCGTGAACCTGCCGCTGGACCGCGAGCACACCACGGCCGCGCTCGGTTTCGCGCGCATGCAGATCTCACCGATCTACGCACAGCTGTCGCGCGGCAAGTTCGAGCTGGCCGCGCTGGAAGCACTCGGTGGCGCCACGCTGGACCTGCGCCGCATTGCCTGGGACCTGTCGCTGTTCACCAGTGCCGAGTTCGGCTTCGTCGCGCTGCCGGCGCAGTACACCACCGGCAGTTCGATCATGCCCAACAAGCGCAACCCGGACGTGATCGAGCTGATGCGTGCCACCCACGCCAGCGTCGCCGCCGCGCGCACCGAGATCGAGCAGCTGCTGTCGCTGCCTTCGGGCTACCACCGTGACCTGCAGTCGTCCAAGGGCGCCATCTTCCATGGCTTCGGCCGCGGCCTGGCCGCGCTGGAGCTGCTGCCGGCGCTGCTGGCCAATCTGGAATGGCGTGACGACAGGCTGCGTGCGGCCATCGATTCGGGCATGTATGCCACCGACGTGGCGGTGGAAGCGGCCGTGGCCGGTGTGCCGTTCCGTGAGGCTTACAAGGCCGCTGCGGCCGGTGCCGACAGCGCAGGGCAGGGGCGTACCCCGGAAGGCAGCCTCGCCGCGCGCGTGTCGCCGGGTTCGGCCGCTGATCTGCGCCTGGATGAACTGCGCGCACGCTGGCAGGCGCTGTCCTGATGGCGGGCACTGTCTACCTGGTGATGGCGATGCGCCGGCCGGACTTCAACGATGCGGCGGTGCAGCCGCACCGCGATTTTCTCGATGCGTTGCAGGCGCAGGGCAAGCTGCAGCTGACCGGTGGTTTCGCCGACGGCAGCGGTGGCGCCTATGTGCTGTGCAACGTGGACAGCCTGGCGCAGGCGCAGGCCATCGTCGCCACTGATCCGCTGGTGACGATGCAGGCCTCCGACCTGACCGTGCACGAATGGAACACCCGCTGAGAGCCTGACCGATGATCCAGCACGCTGCCCACGTCGCCTCGCCGTTCCCCGAACAAGCGCTGCCGCCATGGCGGCGTGCGGTGCTGAAGGTCGGCAGCAGCCTGCTGGCCGCCGATGGCGGCGGCCTGTCGCCACGCCACGCGCTGGGCCTGGCGCAGTTCGTCTCGGCCAATGTCCTGGCCGGGCGCGAGGTGGTGATCGTGTCGTCCGGCGCGGTCGCTGCCGGGCGCGCGATCCTGCCGCGGGCCGATGAGCCTGGCGCGGCGATGGCGGCGCGGCAGGCCCTGGCTGCGCTCGGCCAGGCCCAGCTGATCGGGCTCTGGCAGCGCTTCTTCGAGCGCCCGGTGGCGCAGGTGCTGCTGACCCATGACGACCTGCGCAACCGCCGCCGCTACCTCAATGCACGCGCCACGCTGAGTGAACTGCTGCGCCTGGGCGCATTGCCGGTGGTCAACGAGAACGACACCGTGTCGGTGGACGAGCTCAAGCTCGGCGACAACGACAACCTGGCCGCCACCGTGGCGGCGCTGGTCGATGCCGATGCGCTGTTCATCGCTACCGATATCGATGGCCTGTACAGCGCGGACCCGCGCACCGTGGCCGACGCGCGGCCGCTGCACGACGTGCCGGAACTGAGTGACGAGGTGCTGGCGATGGCCGGCGGCGCTGGCTCGCGCGCCGGTACCGGCGGCATGCGCACCAAGCTGGAAGCGGCAGCGAAGGCGGGTCGTCTCGGCATCGAAACCTATCTGTTCAATGGCCGCAGCGGTGACGTGGTACGCGCGCTGGCCCAGGACCGCCTGTTCGGTACCCGTATCCACGCCGCGCGCAGCCGTGAGGCGGCCCGCAAGCACTGGCTGCGGCACGCGCCGCTGGTCGAGGGTGCGATCGTGATCGATGCCGGCGCGGCGCAGGCCATGCGCGAGAAGGGCGCCTCGCTGCTGCCCGGTGGCATCACCGGTGCAGAGGGCGTGTTCCGCCGCGGTGACATGGTGCAGGTGTGCTGGAACGCGCCACAGGGCCGTGTCTGCGTGGCGCGCGGCGTCAGCCAGTACGCGGCCGATGATGTGCGCCGGATCGCCGGCCGCCATTCGCGCGACATCGAGGCCGTGCTGGGCTACAACTACGGTGGCAGTGTCGTCCATCGCGACGATCTGGTGCTGCCATGACCGGTTTGAAGGACTCCCCGATGAGCGAAATCGAAGCGCAGGCGCGTGCCTGCCGTGACGCGGCCCAGATCGTTGCCGGCCTCGATAGTGCGGCGCGCCGCACGCTGCTGCTGGCAATGGCCCAGGCACTGGAAGTGAATGCCGGGCTGATCCTGGCCGGTAATGCGCGCGACCTTGCCGCTGCGCGCGAGAAAGGCATTGGCAGTGCCATGCTCGACCGCCTGGCGCTGGACCCGGCACGCCTGTTCGCGATGGCCGAAGCCGTGCGTGAGGTCGCCGCGTTGGCCGATCCGGTCGGCCAGATCACCCGCGACGATGTGCGTCCAAACGGCATCCGCGTGCAGAAGGTGCGCGTGCCGCTGGGCGTGATCGCGATGATCTACGAGGCACGCCCGAACGTGACCGCCGAAGCAGCCGCGCTGTGCCTGAAGGCCGGCAATGGCGTGATCCTGCGCGGTGGTTCCGAAGCGATCCACTCCAACACCGCCATCGCCCAGGCGCTGGCCGGCGCCCTGCAGGCCAATGGCGTACCGGCGGCGGCGGTGACCGTGCTGACCGACCTGCGCCGCGAAGCGATGCTGGAACTGCTGCAGTTGCATGAACTGATCGACCTGGCGATTCCGCGCGGCGGCGAAGGCCTGATCCGCTTCGTTGCCGAGCATGCGCGGGTGCCGGTGATCAAGCACTACAAGGGGGTCTGCCACCTGTTCGTGGATGCCAGCGCCGACCTCGGCAAAGCCATCGATCTGCTGGTGGACGGCAAGTGCAGTCGTCCGTCGGCCTGCAATTCGCTGGAGACCCTGCTGGTGCACCGCGATGTGGCCGAAGCGTTCCTGCCACGCGTGGCGCAGGCGCTCGGCGAGCGCGGCGTGCAACTGCGCGCCGATGCGCAGGCGCAGGTGCTGCTGCCGGGCAGCACGGCGGCGACCGAGGAGGATTACGCTGCCGAGTTCCTCGACCTGGTGCTGGCCGTGCGCGTGGTCGACGACCTCGATGCGGCCATCGCGCACATCCGCCGCTATACCTCCGACCATACCGAAGTGATCGCCACCGAAGACGCAGGCCATGCCGAACGCTTCGTCAACGCACTGCGCTCGGCGGTGGTGATGGTCAACGCCTCGTCACGCTTCTCCGACGGTGGCCAGCTGGGCCTCGGCAGCGAGATCGGCATTTCCACTACGCGCCTGCATGCGTACGGCCCAATGGGCCTGGAAGCACTCACCGTCGAACGATTTGTCGTGCGCGGTGAAGGGCAGACGCGCAAGTAGATCCACGCCATGCGTGGATGCTCTTCGCGGTAGACCCCGGTGCCGACCAGGGTCGGCACCCACCGGGTTATCGGGCTACACCACCTCGCGGCGGATGCCGATCGGCCGCGCGTGATCGTCCATGTGCAGTGTGGCGGCCTTGCAGCCGAGCAGGCGCTCGGCCAGCCCGGTGCTGGCCCCCAGGTCGGCGGCCACTTCGTTGAGGCTGGCCAGCGGCCGCGGCAGGCGCCGGTCGTGGCCGCGGAAGCGCGCGCGGTTGTACTCGGCCCAGCCGATCAGCAGCACGCTGGCACACAGCAGCATCAGCGGCAGCGCCACCAGCACATAGGGGTCGAACTGGCTTTGCCGTTCGTACAGCTGCTGCCAGGCCAGCTGTCCGCCGATCAGCCACGACACCAGGGTCACCAGTGGCGCCCACAGGTAGAAGTAGAACCCCCAGAACGCGAGGGTGACGAAGCCCCAGGCGGTGCGCTGGAAGCGTGGTTGGCGATGCGGCTTGCGGATCATCCGCGAGTCGAAGCGGTTGGACGGGCGTTGTGCGTTCATCGGATCCCCCGATCGGGACTGGTCCAGGTGGCGCGCTTGCTGCGACGGCGCAGCAGGGTTTTCGGCAACGCCACCAGGGTGGTGGAAAGGCTGATCAACCAGTACGCCATCGGGTACCAGATGACCCAGAAGTAGTTGCGTCCAATCTGTGTTTCGTAACGACGGTCGATGATCAGGCTGCTGGCGAACTGCAGCAGGCAGACCAGGGCCAGGATCACGCCATGCCACTCCGGCAAAAGGCTGGCGATATGCAGTTGCGGGGGCAGTTCGATGAACTTGCCCAGCGCCCACAGCACCACGATGAACAACATGGTGTAGGCCCAGATCACGCTCAGCACGTACTCCAGCAGTACGCCCCACATGCGCCGCTCCTTCCAGTGCAGCAGCGAGCGAGCGTGGCGCAGCATCACCTCCACGCCACCCTGGGCCCAGCGCAGCCGCTGCCGCCACAGCCCCTTCAGCGTTTCCGGCATCAGGATGAAGCACAGCGCGTTGGGTTCGTAGCGGATGTCCCAGTGCGCGCGCTGCAGGCGCCAGCTGATGTCGATGTCTTCGGTCACCATGTCGTCCGACCACCAGCCGACCTGGTGCAGGGCGGTACGGCGGAAGCCGGCGATCACGCCGGAGATGGTGAAAATGCGCCCGTACACCCGCTGCGCGCGTTTGATCATGCCGATGATCGAGGAGAACTCGGCTACCTGCAGGCGTCCGAGCAGGGTGGAGCGGTTGCGGATGCGCGGGTTGCCGGTCACCGCGCCGACCCGGCTGCCGCTCACCAGGTGCCAGATCATCCAGTGCAGTGCGTGCTCTTCCAGCATCGCGTCGCCGTCGATGCACACCAGGTATTCCGAGCGCGCGGCGAGTGCCCCCATGCGCAGCGCATTGGCCTTGCCCAGGTTGCGGTCCAGGTGCAGCACGCGCAGCCGTGGGTGCTTTGCCGCCAACGCATCCAGCCGCGCACCGGTGTCGTCGCTGCTGCCATCATCGATGGCGATCACTTCGTAGTCGGCCGGATAGCGCTGTGCCAGCGCCGCGCCGAGCGTGTCGTCGAGGTTCGCGGACTCGTTGTGGCAGGGAATCAACAGGCTCGCGAACGGTGGATCGACCATCAGCGGCGGGTCGTTGCGTGGGCGCGAATGGCGTTCGCGCCGGAAGTAGTAATACAGGCCGCCCGACATCCAGAAGAACGCCATCACCATCGGGTAGTAGAAGGCGAACTGGAACAGGACCTGCAGCAACGGATGCATGTCCATGTCACTTCTCCGGGTACGGGAAGTTGCCGGCGGACATCGCCGCGCGGGCATCGCGGGTGGAGGGCTGGTCGGCGATGAAGTCGTCCGGGTACCAGGCGAAGTGGTGAACGCCCTGCGCCTGCAGCTGGCGGATCTGTGCGCGCAGGCGCTCGGCGGGAATCGGTTGCCCGCTGCGCCAATCGACGGTCTGCAGTTCGAACAGGGTGTGCTGCAGCTGTGGGTCATGTGCACGCACCGCGGCCAGCAGCTGGCCGAGCCAGCGTTCCGGATGCTTGCTGCCTTCCATCCACGGCATCGCCATCAGTGCGGTCTGGTCGTAGGCCTCGTTGAACAGGTCCAGGCGCTGCGCGAACCAGGCTTCGCTCTGCGGGCGCAGCACCGGCTCCGCGTACAGGTTGCGCACCGTGGCCAGCTTCGGTCGCCAGCGCTGCGCGCTGTTGCGCAGTGCCAGGGTGAAGTCGATCAATGCCTGCGTGCGTGCGCTGCCCCCGCCACCGGCCGCCAGCGTGGGTAGTTCGGTGTCGCGCAGATAGCCATCGTCATGGAACAGCAGGCCCTCGAAGTACGAGTTGACCGCCAGGTCCTCGTAGATGTCGAGCATGATCTGGCGTGCTTCCGGGTTGGTGAAATCCAGCCGGTACATGCCATCGGCATCGCCGTTGCGGATCGCCAGCGCCTTGCGCTGCACCGGGTCGGGCAGCTCGAAGCCGAGCACCGGCAGCCATGCGTAGACCTTCACCCCCGCGCGCGATTTCAGCTGCCAGGCAACGCGGCTGAACAGATCCGCGCGCATCGGCATGTGGCGGTTGGGGAAGTACAGTGCATCGGCGGTGTTGTTGCCGTCCGGATCGGCGAACGCCTGCAGGTAGACGTGCGTCGGTGCGATGCGCTTGACCCGCTCGATCAGCGCATCCAGATTGCGCGCCTGCTGTGCGGGGTCGGGGTCGTACACATCATCCAGGTCGATCTGCAGGGCACGGATGCCATCGAGCGCGACATCACGGCGCAGTTCATAGGCCAGGCCTTCCACGGTCGGGTTGTCGCTGACCAGGAAGCGCGCCAGGCCATGCAGGTCGTTGGCCACCGGCGTGCTGCGGCCCTCCAGATCGAAGGACACCGGCATGCCCAGCTGTTCGGCGATGTCGTTGCTCAACTGGTTGTAGGCGGCGTACGGCCAGACGATGGCGCGCGGGCGCACGCCCAGGTGCTGCTCGATGCGCTGCACGCTGCGCGAGAGATCGGCACGCAGGCGTTGCGCGTACTGCGCCTCGCTCTCGTAGCTGCGCGTGGCAGGGTTGTAAACGCGGGTCACGACAGCGGGGGTGGAGTTCCCCTGTGGGTTGGCAAGCACTCCGTGGTGCAGGTCGTCGGTATGGCTGGCCACCTCGATCAGGCCGCTGTCGTGCATCTGCTTCAGCTGTGCCCAGGTGATGAAGTCGTCGCGGCCGAACGGCCGGTAGCCATAGTCGATGGTGCGGCCAGGGGCCATGTCCACGTAGTCGGTGATCACCGCCACCAGCGCCGGATAGCGGTAGACCTGCAGCAGCGGGAAGGCCTTGTCGTAGACGCTGCGCAGGCCATCATCGAAGGTCAGCAGTACCGGTTTTGGTGGCAGCGTGGCGCGTCCCTGGGAGGCGTCGATCACCTGCGACAGCGACACCGGGTGGTAGCCGTGTGCCCCCAGCCAGTCCAGATGGGCGGCGAAGTTCTGCGTGCTCACCGCATAGGTATCGGCATCCCCCTTGGCTGCGACCTGGTCGCGGATGTCGTGGTAGCTGAGGATCAGCAGGCCGTTGTCGATCGCATCGAGATGCAGGGCCTGCTGCGCGAAGGCCGGCGGTGCAGCCGACAGCAGCAGGAGCACGATCAGGCGCAGGATGCGGGTCATGTCAGTCTCCCCAGCGCAGTGCGGCTTCGAAGCCGATATGGCGTTCGCGATGGCCGTCGTAGACCGGCCGCGACCAGCGCACGCCATACTCGAACACACGGCCCTGGCCCAGCTGCCACTCGTGCATGTAGGACACCGACGGCACCAGTGCACTGCCGAAGCCGTCCTGCCAGTAGTCGCCCAGCGAGACGGTCAGCCGGTGCCGGAAGTGGCGCTCGTAATGCCGCCACAACTGCTGGTCGATGCGCAGGCCGACCTCGACCATGCGATCGCGCTTCGGGTTGAAGTAGGGGGCATCGTCGCGGCTGCCTCGACTGGTGTAGGCACTGGCCAGGCCATCGATCAGCCACCGTGGGCGTGTCAGCAGCCGCTGCTCGACGCTGGTGCTGAACAGTTCGCGATGGTTGCCATCGTCGTAACGGAAGCGGCTGGCGCCGAACATCCAGTGCGTGCGTTCGCTGCGCCGATAGTCGACCTGCGCGCTGACGCTGTCGGCGGTGATGCCGGCCACGCGCGCCTGCATCGATGCCTCCGGATCATTGCGTGCGGCGATCAGTCCGGCATGCCAGTAGTCGTTGAACTGCCAGCCCACGCCGACGCGCAGGCCGGTATCGCCAATATGGTCGTTGGCGCGCAATACCGCTGCTTCCGCATCCAGCCGGCCGAAGCGGTAGCGCACGCCCGCGCCGAGCCACAGCGGATCGATGCGCTGGTCCTGGAAATCGACCGAGCGCCGGTCGGCGAAGGCGAACAGCCGCCAGCGATCGTCGAGTACGGGTGTCTGGACTTCCACGCCATAGCGGCGGTCGTCGTTGCCCAGCGGCGAGGTGCCACCACCGCCGGAACTGCGTCCGATGTCGGTCCATGCCTTCAGCTGCCAGCCGCGATGCGCGCGCCATGCCTGGTCCATGCGTTCGACGGCGGGCTGGGTGGGGTAGCGTGCGAGCAGATCGTCGTGCAGCGGTCGCGCCAGGTCATCGCGCTGCAGGGCGACGTAGGCTTCCTGCATGCCCAGCCGTGGCTCGATGTCGCGCGGGTCCAGCGCATGCGCCATCTGTTGCCGTTGCAGCGCCCTGCGTGGCCAGCCGCGCATCATGTAGACGCTGCCCAGCGCGCTCTGCAGGCCGCCGTTGCCCGGTGCGATGTCGACCATCGATTCCAGATCGCGCTGCGCGGTGGGCAGGTCACCGCTGTAGGCGCGCACCATCGCCAGGTTGAGGTCGGCCTCGTAGCGCGACCAGTTTGGATACGGCGACTTCCCGTTGCTCCAGCGCCAGGCAGGTTCCTTGTCGCGCCACGCCTGCAGCAGGTCGATGGCTTTTTCCTGCTGCTCGCTTTCCAGGTAGGCGTAAGCCAGTTCCGAGTGCGAGGCGTCGCGCGTTGGATCGCCGGCGACGGCCGCCTGCAGCACCGGAATGGCTTCTTCCGGATGCAGGGTGCCCATCAGCGAATCGCCGACCGCAGGCAGCACATAGTCGGGCAGGGCATGGCCTTCGGCCTGCAGTGCGCGGGCTTCCTCGCGCACCTGCGCATGGCGGCCCAGCCGGTTGAGCAGGATCAGCCGGTCCATGCGGATGCGCAGTGGCGCCTGCGCCGGTGGGGTGCCTTCGCTGCCCAGGTAGCGCTGCATGCGCGCCAGGGTCGATTCGGCTTCTTCCAGGCGACTGTCTTCGCTGCTGCTGTAGGCCAGGCTCCAGACCACCAGCTTGGCCAGGTAGTCGCCTTCGATGCGTTGCTTCTGTGCTGCGTCGAACAGCTGCGGGCGCTGCTGGTACAGCTCCCAGGCGCGCCAGGCATTGCCGATGTCGCCCAGGGTCAGTACGCGCAGCTTGAACAGCAGGTCGTCGTTGGGCTGCTGCTGGCTGGCGCGCTCGATCGCGCCGAGGGCATCCAGCCAGCGGGCCTGGTCGCGGTAGCGGCCGATCTCGGCCAGGGCCGCCTCGCGGTCGGGCGGGGCAGCGCTGCTGGCCCAGGCCAGGGCGGTACAGGCAAGGCCGACGCAGAGCGCCAGCCGGCGGTGGACAACCATTGGGGACCCCCTTGGCTTCCGAACCAGACAACCTGAAAAATGTGACGCACATCACATGCCAGATTTTGGGATGGCCGTGGCCTGCGTCACTCCCCTCGCGAACTCCCATCCAGCAGGGATGGGCGGAACCAGGATAGCGACCTGCAATGTCTTGTCTGAAACGAGAGTCCCCCGCACACCGAGTGGTGGCCTGGGCGGCGCTGCCGCCCCCATGCCCGATGCCGGCACGCGGCAAGGATGGGCATTCGTGGGCACTATCCGCCCGGAATTGTCAGCCCGGCGTCAAAATGCGCAAACGGGCTGACGAGCGGTAGGTGGGGCCGGTTGCGAGGCCCCACGTGGCTTACCAGAGGTCTTCCAGCTTGCGCGGCTTGCAGGCCACCCATGAGGCGCACAGCATCAGGGTGGCGCAGCCGAACAGGAAGCTGAATGGGATCGTCCAGCCGTCGCTGACGGTGTGCAGCCAGCCGACCAGGAACGGCCCCAGGCAGCTGAAGCTGTAGCCCACGCCCTGCATGAACCCGGACAGCGCCGCCGAGCCGGTGGGGGTGCGGGTGCGCAGGTTGATCAGGGTCAGCGCCAGCGGGAAGGTGGACGGACCGACGCCGAGCAGGCAGGCCCACAGCAGCGGCGCCTTCATGGGGGCCAGCAGCAGGCCGGTGAAGGCGATCACGAACGAAAAGAAGCCGATCAGCACCAGCGGGAACGGGTTCTGCAGGCGCACCGCCATCGAGGGGATGACCAGCGACGGCAGCAGGCCCAGTGCCGAGAACACGGCCACCATCACGCCGCCGAACGCGGGCGTGCCCCCGGCCTCGACCACGATGCGCGGCAGCCAGGTGAACATCGAATAGGTCATCAGCGAGGTCATGCCGAACATGAGCGTCATGCTCCAGCCCAGCGACGTGCGCCAGACCTTGCCATGCGGCTGTGCGGTGGGGTCGGTGGCGTCGGCCAGCGGCTTCGGCGCGCGCCTGGCCAGCAGCAGCCACGGCAGTGCGGCGGCGAGCGCCAGCAGCGCCCACATGCCCAGCGACACGCGCCAGCCCGCAGCATTGGCCACCGGTACCGCCAGCAGTGCCGGCAGCATCGTGCCCAGCTGCAGCACGCTGATGTACAGCGTGCTCATGGTGCCGACCTTGTTGGCGAAATAGCGCTTCACCAGCGGCGGCACCACCACGTTGCCGATGCCCATGCCGGCCAGTGCCACCACCGAACCGAGCAGTAGCGTGCCGACGTTGCCGGCGCTGGAGCGCAGCAGCAGGCCGGCCATCGCCATCACCATCGCCAGCAGTGTGGTGCGTTCCAGGCCCAGGCGCCGCGCCAATGCCGGCGTGGCCACGCCGAACAGCGCGAACGAGGCGGTCGGCAGCATGCCCAGCACGCCGGTCATGGTGGTACCGAAGCCGAACTGCTGGCCGAGCACGTCCAGCAGCGGGGTGATCGAGGTGACCGCAGTGCGCAGGTTGACCGCTGCCAGCAGGATCGCGGCAAACGCGAGGACACGACCGTGCAGCAGCGACGGCGAATCGGAAGTGGAGGAACTCATCGGTGGTCCTTGCAGGTGTCGCACGCCGCAGCAACGGCATGCAGCGCCGGCATCGGTCTACGCCGAAGCGGCAGGTGGGGGTGGGGGCTGCAGGCAGGCCGGCAGCGCGGCCATTGTACGTGCGCTGCCTGGCAAGGTCCCGTCATGCGGGTGGCCTGGCGCTTGGTACAAAAAAACCCGGAGGACAGTGATGTCTTCCAGGCTTCTTGGTGACCACCGAAGTGGTCGGGGAGACAGGATTCGAACCTGCGACCTCTACGTCCCGAACGTAGCGCTCTACCAGACTGAGCTACACCCCGAAGGGAGCCGCCTATTCTAGCGATTCACCCCGATGGCGGCAAGGGGTGAATGCTGTTTTCTTCACACTGCCGAAGCAGTGCCACTTCAGGGAACAAAAAAGCCTGGACGACTTCACCAGGCTTCAATGCGACCACTTGAGTGGTCGGGGAGACAGGATTCGAACCTGCGACCTCTACGTCCCGAACGTAGCGCTCTACCAGACTGAGCTACACCCCGAAGGAGCCGCCTAAGATACCGTGTGAAGGCCCTGTCGGCAACCCTTTTTTACAGTTTCAATGCACGTCGTTGTCGGTGCGGGCGCTTTCTCGCGCTTCGAACCACATCCCGTTGAGGATGGCCACGACCGAGGCCAGTCCGGCACCGAGAATCCAGGCGAAATACCACATGCTTACTCTCCTTCATTCCGGGTAGGTGCCGACCGTTGGTCAGCACCTGTTGCTCTTGGTGGGTGCCGACCGTTGGTCGGCACGGATGCAATCCATCAATACGCGTTCGGGTTGTCGCCCATTTCCTCGACCGTCGTCTTGCCCTTCAGTACGCGGTACACCCAGGTGGTGTAGGCGATGATGATCGGCAGGAAGATGGCCGTGGCCAGCAGCATGACCCACAGCGTCAGGTGGCTGGACGAGCTGTCCCAGACAGTCAGGCTGGAGGTGGGCTGGCTGGAGGACGGCAGCAGGAACGGGAAGATCGCAAAGCCGACGGTCAGGATGATGCCGGCAATCGATGCGCCCGAGGCGATGAAGGCCAGGCCACCACGACGTGCGCGCAGGAGGACCGCGCTGGCCAGTGCGCCCAGCAGGCCCAGCACCGGGAACACCAGGGTGGCCGGCATGGAGCTGTAGTTGCGCAGCCAGCCACCGGCGGCCGTGCCCAGTTCGGCGGTCTTCAGCAGCGGATTGGTCGGGCCATCGGTGACCACCTGCGAGGTGATCTGGTAGCCCGGCAGGCCGAAGGCCACCCAGGCACCGGCGACGGCGAACAGCACGAAGCTGATGATGGCGGCGACGCTGCCATAACGTGCGGCACGTTCGGCCACCGGGCCGTCGGTCTTGATCACCAGCATGGCCGCACCATGCGATACCAGCATGGCCACGCTGATCAGGCCGGCGATGAGCGCGAACGGGGTGAGCAGGCCGAAGAACGAACCGGTGTAGGTCACGCGCAGGGTGTCATCGAAGTGGAACGGCACACCCAGCAGCACGTTGCCCACGGCGACGCCGGCAATCAGGCCCGGCAGCAGGCCGCCGATGAACAGCACGCGGTCCCAGTTGTCGCGCCAGCGCTTGGACGGCAGCTTGCTGCGGTACTTGAAGCCGACCGGGCGCAGGATCAGCCCGAACAGCATCGCAAACACCGCCAGGTAGAAGCCGGAGAAGCTGACCGCATACAGCGGCGGCCATGCGGCGAAGATCGCGCCGCCACCCAGCACCAGCCAGACCTGGTTGCCTTCCCACACCGGGCCGACGGTATTGATCACCAGCCGGCGTTCTTCATCGGTCTTGGCCACGAACGGCAGCAGGGTGCCGACACCAAGATCGAAACCATCCATCACGGCCCAGCCGATCAGCAGGATGCCGAGCAGCAGCCACCAGATCACGCGGAGCGTGGTGTAATCAAGTGCAATGAATTCCATCTGGATTCTCCTGCCTCAGGCCTGGCCGGGGGCGACTGCATTGGGGGAAGCGGGGCGGATATCGGCCTGCAGCGAGGGCAGGATGTCGTCCGGACCCTTGCGGACCGCCTTCAGCATCAGCTTGATCTCGATGATCAGCAGCACCGTGTACAAGCTGGTGAACACCGCCAGCGTGGTCAGGATTTCATGCAGTGCCAGGCCCGATGCCGCGTAGAAGGTGGGCAGCACGCCATCCACCGCCCACGGCTGACGGCCGTACTCGGCGACGAACCAACCGCATTCGATCGCGATCCACGGTGCCGGCAGCGACCACACGGCCAGCTTCAGGAACCAGCGCTTGTCCTGGAAGTTGTTGCGGCACGAGAAGTAGAACGCCAGTGCGAAGAAGGCGATCAGGTAGAAGCCCAGGCCGGCCATGATGCGGAAGGTCCAGAACAGCGGGGCCACGCGCGGCACGGTATCCATCGCGGCCTTGGAGATTTCCTCCGGCGTCGCGTTGAGGATGTCTTCGCGGTAGCGCTTCAGCAGCAGGCCATGGCCGAGATCCTGCCAGTGGCGGTCGAACATCTCGCGTGCTTCGAGGTCGTTGCGGTCCTTCTTCACGCGTTCCAGTGCGCCATAGGCGATCTGGCCACCGCGGATGCGGTGCTCGGCACGCTCCACCAGTTCCAGGATGCCCGGGATCGGCTGGTCCAGCGAACGGGTGGCGATCAGGCCCATCAGGTACGGGATCTTCACCGCGTAGTCGTTCTGGTGGGTGTCCTGATTGGGAATGCCGAAGGCGGTGAAGTCGGCCGGCGCACGCTCGGTTTCCCACATCGCTTCGATCGCGGCCAGCTTCATCTTCTGGTGTTCGCTGGCGGCGTAACCGCTCTCGTCACCCAGCACCACCACCGACAGCGAGGACAGCAGGCCGAAGGCTGCGGCCACCGCGAACGAACGGCGGGCCATGTCCCGATGCTTGTTGCGCAGCAGGTACAGGGCGCTGATCGACATCACGAAGATCGCACCGGTCACGTAGCCGGCACTGACGGTGTGCACGAACTTGGCCTGGGCCACCGGGTTCAGCAGCACCGCAGCGAAGTCGACCACTTCCATGCGCATCGTTTCCGGGTTGAACACCGCACCGGTGGGGTTCTGCATCCAGCCGTTGGCGATCAGGATCCACACCGCCGACAGGTTGGTACCCAACGCCATCAGCCAGGTCACGGTGAGGTGCTTGACCGGGCTCAGGCGCTTCCAGCCGAAGAAGAACAGGCCGATGAAGGTCGCTTCCAGGAAGAACGCCATCAGGCCTTCGATGGCCAGCGGCGCACCGAAGATGTCGCCCACGTAGTGGCTGTAGTACGACCAGTTCATGCCGAACTGGAATTCCATCACCAGGCCGGTGGCCACGCCGATGGCGAAGTTGATGCCGAACAGGGTGCCCCAGAACAGGGTCATCTGCCGCCAGACCTGCTTGCGGGTCATGACGTACACGCTCTCCATGATGGCCACCATGAAGGACAGGCCAAGCGTGAGCGGGACGAATAGGAAGTGGTACATCGCGGTCAGAGCGAATTGCAGCCGCGACAGTTCTACGACTGTCTGATCAATCATGGCCTGGCTACCTCGTTGGATAGTGCCGTTGCAGGTGGCGGGAAGGGTGGTCTACGGGGTGAATGATGTGACCGACTACTTCAAACAGCCTTGATCCAGATCAATGTATGAATGGGTATTCAGGAGGATCGTATGCCAACCCGATGAAGACTGCGACCGCCGGCCGCAGGGGGAGGCTGTTGCCTGCGCCTACAATGCCGTGTCTCCCCTGTTGCCCGTGAAGACCCCTTGAGCGCTGCCGAAACGACCCCTGACGGCCTTTCCCCGGAAGCCGAAACGACCCGCCAGCGGCGTGCCCGCACCGCATGGCTGGCCGATCTTGCGCGCTCCGCTCGAGGTCGCCAGCGGTTGGCGGCGCTGTGCATCAGCCTGTCTGGCGCGCTGCTGATCGGCCAGGCCGCCGCCATCGCCTGGCTGGTGCAGCAGGTACTGGTGGAACGCGCACCACTGGCGTCGGGCCTGCCGGTGCTCGCTGGACTGGCGGTGATCCTGGTGCTGCGCACGCTGCTGGGCAGTGCCACCCAGGCGGCTGCCGGTGATGTGGCCGATGCCGCGCGGTTGGCCCTGCGTGAACGCGTGTTCGCGCGCCTGCTGGGGCATGGGCCGCTGTGGCTGCGCCAGCGCCGCACCGGCGAGCTGGGCGAACTGATGCTGCATCACGGCGACGCGATTGAAAGCTATTACAGCGGCTTCCTGCCGGTGCGCACCGAAGTGGTGGTGGTGCCGCTGCTGATCCTGGCCGCGGTGGCCTGGGTGGACTGGGTGGTGGCGCTGATCCTGCTGTTCACCGCGCCACTGGTGCCGTTCTTCATGATGCTGGTGGGCTGGGGCGCCGAAGCCGCCGGCCGTGCGCAGCTGGGCGAACTGGCGCGGATGAGCGGCCACTTCGCCGACCGCATCAAGGGCCTGGGCCTGCTGCGCCTGTATGGCCGCGGCGAGGCCGAACTGGAAGGCATCGAGGCGGCCGCTGAAGGCGTGCGCGTGCGTACGATGAAGGTGCTGCGCATCGCCTTCCTGTCGTCCACGGTGCTGGAATTCTTCGCCTCGGTGAGCGTGGCGATGGTCGCGCTGTACCTGGGCCTGAGTTATCTGGGCCTGATGACGCTGCATGCAGCAGTTCCGACGCTGGGCGCTGGCCTGTTCTGCCTGCTGCTGGCGCCGGAGTTCTACGCGCCGCTGCGGCGGTTGGCTGCGCACTACCACGACCGCGCCAATGCACTGGCAGCGGCGGCCGAGGTTGAGCGTCTGTTGCAGTCGTTGCCGGAAGAGCAGGGCCTGATCGAAAACAAGAGTGCGCCACTGGCGGTGGAGCCGGCTGAGGCCGCGTTGCCGCCGCTGCAGGCGCAGGGCCTGGTGCTGCGTCCGTTGGGCGCGCCGCACGATGTGCTGCAGGATCTGGATGTACTGCTGGAACCGGGCCAACGGCTGGCCCTGGTCGGCCCCAGCGGATCCGGCAAGAGCACGCTGCTGGAAGCCCTGGCGGGTTGGTTGCCGCCACGTGCCGGCAAGCTGCAGCTGCGGCCCGGCGTGCAGGTGGCCTATGCCAGCCAGCGGCCGTACCTGTTCCATGGCAGCATCGCCGACAACCTGCGCCTGGCCGATCCCGGTGCCAGCGATGCGCGGTTGCGCGCAGTGGCCGAGGCCTCGCAGGTGCTGCAGTTCGCGCAGCGCCTGCCGCAGGGACTGGATACGGTGATCGGTGAGCGCGGGTTCGGCCTGTCCGGTGGCGAAGCACGCCGCATCGGCCTGGCCCGCCTGCTGCTGCGCGACCCGCAGGTGCTGCTGCTGGACGAACCCACTGCGTTCCTCGATGCCGATACCGAAGCCGCGCTGCTGCGCAGCCTGGCCGCCTATGCACGCGGCCGCAGCGTGGTGGTCGCCACCCACAGCCCGGCGGTGATCGCCTGGGCCGACCGCTGCCTGCTGTTGCCGGAAGGCCGCCTGGTGGAACCGGCACAGGCGGTGCGCGCATGAGCCGTTCGCCCGATTCGCTGCGCGCGGTGTTCCTGCGCCATCGGCCGCGCCTGCTGCTGACCGTGCTGCTGCTGTGGATCACGATGCTGGCCGGCACCGCCCTGTTGGGCCTGTCCGGCGGCTTCCTGACCGCCGCTGCGCTGGCCGGTGCGGCCGGGCTGGCGCAGGGCTTCAACTTCTTTTCGCCGTCGGCCGGCATCCGCGGCCTGACCATGGCGCGCATCGTGTCGCGTTACTTCGAAAAGCTGGTCGGCCACGATGCCACGCTGCGCATCGCCCGCGATCTGCGCGTGTGGTTCTTCCGCCGCGCGTTGCCACTTGCCCCGGCACGGTTGGGGGCTACGCGCACCGGCGAACTGCTGGCACGCCTGCTGGGTGACATCAATGAGGTGGATGGCCTGCTGGTGCGTGCGATCGGGCCGCTGGTGGCGCTGGGTGCGTTGACGCTGGTGGCGATCGCCTCGGCCGCTGTGATCCTGCCGTCGGCGGCGGTACTGCTGGCGGCGCTGGCGCTGCTGATCGCCTTCGGTGTGCCGTGGCTGGGCGTGCGTGGTCGCGACGATGAGGAGGCCGACCGTGCCGCGCATCGCGCTGCCCTGCGTACCGCGGCCTTCGAAGGACTGGAAGGCGCGGGTGACCTGGCCGCGTTGCACGCCGATGCGGCGTGGCAGTTGAAGGTGCGCGTGGCCGCCAAGCAGCTGGCCTCGCGGGATCGCCGTCGGCGCTGGCGCCTGATCGCGGCCTCGACCCTGCATGGCCTGGTCGCCGGGCTGGGCCTGGTGGCGATGCTGGCACTGGCCCTGCATGCGGCCGAACAGCAGCGCATCCCGCCGGAAATGGCGGCGGGCCTGGTGTTCCTCACCGTGGCACTGATCGAACTGTGGGCCGGCATGGGCCTGGCCTGGCAGTCGCTGCAGTCCGGGCGCATCGCCGCCGATCGCCTGCAGGCCATCGTCGAGCAACCGCCGACGGTGGAGGATCCGCAGGCGCCGCAGGCGATGCCGCAGGCCGCGCGCGTGCATTGGGATGACGTGCATTTCCAGTGGCCGGGTGCAGCGCGGCCGGTGTTGTCCGGCCTGCAGCTGACCCTGGCGCCGGGCGAGCGCATCGCGATTCGCGGCGACAGCGGCAGCGGCAAGACCACGCTGTCGAGCCTGCTGCTGCGGCTATGGGATCCGCAGCAGGGACGGCTGACCTACGGTGGCCGCGATCTGCGTGATTTCGGCCAGGCCGACTGGCACCGGCAGCTGGCGTGGCTGCCGCAGAACGCGCCGGTGTTTGCCGGCAGCGTGGCGGAAAACCTGCGGTTGGGTGATCCCGATGCCAGCGACGCAGCGTTGTGGGCGGTGCTGCGTCGCGTGCGCCTGGGCGAATGGGCCGAGCGCAACGGCGGCCTGCAGGCCTGGGTGGGCGAGAACGGCGCGACGATGTCGGCCGGCCAGGCACGACGCCTGGCGCTGGCGCGTGCGCTGCTGCGCAATGCGCCGATCCTGCTGCTGGACGAACCGACCGAAGGCCTGGACGTGGATACCGCACGTGCGTTGCTGCAGGACCTTTCCGGGTTGCTGGACGGGCGCAGCCTGTTGATGATCACTCACGACGACCTGCCCGAAGGCGTGGTCGATGCGCAGTACCGGTTACGCGATGGGGTGTTGGTGCGCGAAGCGTGAATGGTAGTGCCGGCCGCTGGCCGGCAACCTCATGGCGCTTGATACGGATACGGAATTGCCGGCCAGCGGCCGGCACTACCTCAGCGAATGGCTACCGCGAGAACTCGCGCAGCATCACCGCGATCGAGGCCACGTTGGCCAGCACGCACAGCCAGAACACCCACTGGAATGCGGCCTTGCGGTGCTTGTGGCGGAACATCGCCTGGCCCAGCAGCGCGCCGGGCCAACCGCCGGCAAAGGCCAGCAACTGCAATGTGCGCTCGGGAATGCGCCACTGCTTTCGCTGCGCCGCGCGCTTGTCGTGGCCGTACAGGCCGAACGACACCGCGCTGGCCAGCAGGCACCAGCCACCCAGCCACAGTGGCAGCACGCCGCTGATCATCAGCGCGACCAACGCGCCGAACGCGGCCAGCGCGAGATTACGCCGCCATGCCACTTACAGCGCGTCGAGGAAGCCGCGCACGGCCGGGCCGAAACGCTCGAAATCGACGAGGAAGGCGTCGTGGCCCTGTGGCGATTCCAGGCCGATGAAGCGCGCATCGGCGCCGCCGGCACGCAGGCCGTCGGCGACCTGTTGCTGCTGTTGCACCGGGAACAGGATGTCGGTGTTGGCGCCGATCGCCAGCGCCTTCTCCACCCGGATCTTCGCCAGCCCGGCCAGCACGTCGCCGTCGGCATACTCAGCCAGGTCGAACCAGTCCATCGAGCGGCTGAGGTACAGATAGCAGTTGGGATCGAAGAAACGCACGAAGCGCCGCGCGTGGCCTTCCAGATAGCTTTCCACCTGGAATTCCAGGCCGAACGGATCGTCGTCAGTCTGGTCCGAATCCAGCCGCACACGGCCGAAGCGGCCATCCCATTCCAGTGCCGAACGGTAGGTGATCACGCCCAGCTTGCGCGCCATGCGCATGCCGGACTCGGGGTATTCGGCATCGTCGTAGTGGCCACCATTCCAGCGCGGATCAAGACGGATCGCCTCGCGCTGCAGCGAACGGATCGCGATCGAGAAGGGGAGCGCCTGCGCACTGCCGGAAATGTTGACGTGGCTGCGCGCGATGCCCGGCTGCAGCATCAGCACGGCCAACGCGGTCATGCCGCCCATCGAATTGCCGACCACGCAGGCCAGCTGTTCGATGCCCAGGGCGCGCACGACTTCGATCGCGGCGCGCGCGCCGTCTTCGATCGACAGCTCGGGGAAGTCGAGACGATACGGTTGGCCCGTGGCCGGGTTGAGCGAGGCCGGACCGGTCGAGCCCTTGCAGCTGCCCAGCGAGTTCACACAGACCACGAACCAGCGGTCGGTATCGATCGCCTTGCCGGGGCCGACCATGCCTTCCCACCAGCCCGGGGCCGGGTTGGTGTCGTTGGCTGCCGCATGTGCATCCGGTGAGAGGCCGGTCACGATCAGGATCGCGTTGCTGGCGTCGGCCGCCAGTGTTCCCCAGGTTTCATAGGCCACGCGCGCGCCGTGCAGGGCGCCGCCTCGCTTGAACGGGAAGGGCGAGGGCAGGGCGTGGAAGCGGGTGCCGGGCGGGATGAATTCGGTCATGCAGGCATTCTAGCGGGGCCGCATGTGGAGCTGGCGACACGCTGGTTTCCATCGGCGATGCAGGTAGTGCCGGCCAGCGGCCGGCACTACCGGGCGGCGCGTTACGGGAAGCGCAGCTCCACAACACCGTCGTGGGGCAGGCTCACCTTCACCGGTACGCTCTGCAGGTCGTCCTCACTGCGGTTGGCGCTGCCGGTGCGCGAGATGCGTGCCAGCACTTCCACTTCGCGATGTGCGGACAATGGCGCGGTCGGCATCTGACTGTCAGCGTCGCCCAGCCCGACCGTGGCCGGGAATCCGGCCAGGGGCAGCTTGCGTGCGGCCACCGGCATCGGCGGTCCACCCACGGCGCGGGCCAGCACGAATACCTGGGTGCTGGCCGGCCACGCGGCGTTCTTCAGTGCAGGCAGCTGCACGCGCACCTGCAGCAGCGCCTCTGGTGCCGCAGGGGCGGCATCGGGTGCCAGGCCGGCCGCTTCGCGGGCGATGGCGATCTGCGCCTGCAGCGCCTGCGCGGCGCCGGGCTCAAGCCGTGGCAGCAGGCCGCTCCACACATCCGCGGCCTCGGCATTCTTTCCGCGCTGGCGCAGGGCGATACCCAGCAGCCAGCTGGCACGCTCGGCATCGGGTGCCTGTGCACGCGCCTGCTGCAACCAGGCCATTGCGGTGTCATCGAACTGCTTGCCGGCATCGGCCTGCGCACGTGCCTGCGCCGCTTCCACCAGCACGCCGGGGTCTTCCGGGGCGAGAGCGGCGGCACGTGCGAAGGCATCCGCCGCGGCTGCGGCGTTGCCCAGTTCGGCCTGCGACCGGCCCAGCAGCGCCCAGCCATCGGCCCGCTGTGGGTCGCGCTTCAGTGCATCCTGCAGGGCCTGCACGCCATCGCGCAGGGTGGCTACCGACGGCGTCGGTTGTACCTGTGCTGCACGCGGATCACCGACCAGCAGGTACAGGCAGGCACCGGCCACGCCCAGTGCGAACACGCCGACCACGAAACCGCGGCGGCCAGAGTGGCGCAGCGGCCACAGCACCAGTGCTGCCATCAACGCAGCAACCAGACCGGCCAGCACCGGCAGCCAATGGCTCACCATCCGTCTCCTTCTTCGGCCTTGCCGGCCGGTGCGGCGCCAACGGTACGGCCACGGCGGCGGACAATGCCCAGCACCACCAGTGCGCCGGCGCCGAGCATCAGCAGGGGACCGCCCCACAGCAGCCAGGTGCCCGGCTGCAACGGTGGTTGATAGAGCACGAACTCACCGTAGCGGGCGACCAGGAACTGCTTGATCTGCGCGTCGTCATGGCCCTGCTGCATCAGCTGCAGCACCTCGCGGCGCAGGTCCTGCGCGATCTGCGCGTTGGAATCGGCCAGCGACTGGTTCTGGCACTGCACGCAGCGCAGCTGCGCGGCCAGGTCATGGAAGCGGCGTTCTTCGGCGCCATCGCGGAACTGCAGCGGCTGCGGATCGTGCAGCGGCTGCTGTGCCACCGCGGACAGCGGCAGCATCAGAAGCAGCAGCGCCAGCAGCCAGCGCATGGGCTCAGGGCGCCGTGTGCAGCGTGCTGCCGGCATTGCCCTGGGCCTTCTCGATCTTTTCCAGTGCCGGGATCAGCTTCTCGTCGACCACGCGCTGGGTCATCGCACCGCTGTACTTCCAGCGCACGATGCCGCTGCCGTCGACAAGGAAGGTCTCCGGTGCGGCGGTCACGCCCCAGTCGATGGCGGTGCGGCCTTCCACGTCGCTGAGCACGACCATGAACGGGTTGCCCAGCTGTTCCAGCCAATGCAGGGCATCGGTCGGTTCGTCCTTCCAGTTGTAGCCGATCACGCGCACACGCTTGCTTTCGGCGAAACGGGTCAGCACCGGGTGTTCCTCGCGGCAGGCCGCGCACCAGCTACCCCACACATTCAGCAGATAGGGCGCACCGCGCAGGTCGTCGCTGTGCACGATCATTTCAGGGTCGTGCAGCACCGGCAGCGCGAACGCTGGCGCCGGTTTGTCGATCAATGCAGAGGGCAGCACGTCGCGCTGCGGATCACCCGATTTCATCACCCCGTAGATCATCAGCCCGAGCAGGCCGAAGAAGAACAGCACGCCGATCACGATGGCTACCGGCGGCAGCGGGCGGGAGGGGCGCGGGGCGGGGGACTCGGACATGGAAACTCCTACGGACGACGGAAACGGCGGTCGGCGGCGGCGATGAATCCGCCCAGGGCCATCAACAGCGCGCCCAGCCAGATCCAGCGCACGAACGGCTTGATGTGCACCCGGACCGCCCATGCATTGTTGCCCAGCGGCTCGCCCAATGCCACGTAGACATCGCCGTCGAAGCGTGCATCGATGCCGGCCTCGGTCATCACCTGGCCGCCGCTGGCGTACTGGCGCTTCTCCGGATGCAGCAGCGCCAGTTCGCGGCCGTTGCGGAACACCCGCAGGTGACCGCGGTCGGCGATGAAATTGGGACCTTCGCGATGGTCCACGCCCTCGAAGCGCACCTCGTGACGGCCGACCACCACCTGCTGGCCCGGTGCCAGCGCCACTTCACGCTGTACGTTCAGGGCTTCCACCAGCAGCGCACCGGCCAGGAATACGGCGATGCCAGCGTGGGCAACGATCATGCCGAGCATTTCGGCGGTGAAGCGGCCGTTGCCGCGCAGTCGCTGCCAGACGAAGCGTGCGGTACCCAGCCCGACCCAGACCGCGGCGGCGACACCGAGACCGGCCTTCCAGCCGTTCTGCGGCGCCTGCCACCAGGCCAGCGCGCCCAGCAGCACCGCCAGCCCCAGCCAGGGTGCCAGCAGCGCGAACGAGCGCGACGGCTGGTCGCGTTGCCACTTCACCAGCGGGCCGAACGGCAGCAGCAGGATCATCGGCGCCATCAGCAGCAGGAACAGGCTGCCGAAGTAGGGCGGGCCGACCGAGATCTTGCCCAGCGACAGTGCATCGGCCAGCAACGGATACAGCGTGCCGAGCAGCACCATCGCGCAGGCGGTGGCCAGCAGCAGGTTGTTGGCCAGCAGCAGGGTCTCGCGCGAGGTGGCGGTGAAGCCACGGCGCGGATCGTCGGCGTCCACGCTCAGCTGGCTGGCGCGCAGCGCGTACAGCAGCAGGCTGCCGCCGACCAGCACCGACAGGAACACCAGGATGAACAGGCCGCGCGACGGATCTGCAGCGAACGAATGCACGCTGGTCAGCACACCGGAGCGCACCAGGAAGGTGCCGAGCAGCGACAGCGCGAAGGCCGCGATCGCCAGCAGCAGGGTCCAGCTGCCGAAGGTGCCGCGTTTTTCAGTGACGGCCTGCGAATGGATCAATGCCGCACCGACCAGCCACGGCATGAAGCTGGCATTCTCCACCGGGTCCCAGAACCACCAGCCGCCCCAGCCCAGCTCGTAATAGGCCCACCAGCTGCCCAGCGCGATGCCCAGGGTCAGGAAGCCCCAGGCGACGTTGGTCCACGGCCGCGTCCAGCGCAGCCAGCGTGCATCGATACGGCCCTCCAGCAGGGCCGCCACCGCGAACGCGAACGGAACGGCGAAGCCCACGTATCCGATGTACAGCATCGGCGGATGGATGATCAGCCCCGGGTCCTGCAGCAGCGGGTTGAGGTCGCGCCCTTCCAGCGGCGCCGGGTTCAGGCGCAGGAACGGATTGGAGGTGAAGATCAGGAAGGCGAGGAAGCCGACGCTGATCACGCCCATCACCGCCAGCACGCGCGCCTGAACCGGTGCCGGCAGGTGCCGCGAGAACAGCGCCACCGCGCCGGTCCACAGCGCCAGCACCAGCGCCCACATCAGCAGCGAGCCCTCGTGCGCACCCCAGACCGCCGAGTAGCGGTAGATCATCGGCAGCAGCGAATTGGAGTTCTCGGCCACGTAGCGCACCGAGAAGTCCTGCTGCACGAACGCGGCGGTGAGCACCGCAAAGGCGCCGGCGAGCAGCAGCAGCTGTGCGAAGGCGGCTGGCCGTGCCACCGCCATCCATGCCGTGTTGCTGCGATGCGCGCCGACCAGCGGCAGGCCGGCCTGCAGCAGCGAGGCCAGCAACGCGCACAACAACAGGATCTGACCCAGTTCGGGCAACACTCAGCGCACCTCGGGTGCCGTCACCGGCACGTCATGCTTGCGATGGGCGTCGCCCATCTTGTCGGCCACTTCCTTCGGCACGTACTTCTCATCGTGCTTGGCCAGCACCTCGTCGGCGACGAACACGTCGTCCTGCAGGCGGCCACTGGCGACCACCGCGGTGCCTTCTGCGAACATGTCCGGCAGGATCCGCGACGTGGTCACCGCCAGCTGGGCATCGCCGTCGGTCACTTCGAAACGTGCTTCCAGCGAACCGACCGGGCGGTTGAAGGAGCCTTTCACCACCATGCCGCCCAGGCGGAACCGCGACTGCGCATCGACATCCCCGCGCAGCACTTCCGAAGGCGTGTACAGATAGGCGATGTTGCGCTCCAGCGCCATCGCCACCAGTGCGGTGGCCAGCCCGGAGGCGAGCAGGGCCAGCAGTACCCAGGCCAGGCGGCGGCGTTGTACCGGCGTCATCGTTCCAGCTCCGTCGACAGCGGCGCCGCAGCATCCTGTTTGACGGCGCGGGTTTGCTGCCGCTGCTGGCGCGCCAGTGCCAGCCGGCGTGCCACGCGCAGTCGCAGCCACGAACCGATGGCATCGGCGCTGAGCACCAGTACGAACACGGCGTAGGCGCCAATCACATAGGGAAGGTGGGTCATGATCGGGCCTCCCCGGCTGCGCGTGCGGCATCGACCCGGCCACCGACCCAGGCCTTGCCGGCCTCGCGGTCGAGATTGTCGGCGCGGGCCTTGGCCAGCACCGAACCGGCGAACCAGAACTTGGTGCCGATCACCATCCACCACAGTGGCGCGATCATCGCGCTGCTGATCGCCGATTCACCGAACACGTTGATCGACTGGCGCTGGTGCAGGCCGCCCCACCAGTCCACCGAATAACGGATCACCGGCAGCAGGCTGACACCGACGATGGCCAGCAGGCCGGCCGCGCGTGCCGCGCTGCGGCGGTCCTCGATGGCGTGGTACAGGCCGATCACGCCCAGGTACAGGAACAGCAGCACCAGTTCACTGGTCATGCGCGGGTCCCAGTCCCACCAGGTACCCCAGGTGCCCTTGCCCCAGATGCTGCCGGTCAGCAGGGTGATCAGGGTGAAGCCGGCACCCATCGGTGCGCAGGCCATGGCCAGGATCTCGCAGACCTTGATCCGCCAGATCAGCGCGATGGCGGCGTACAGCGCCATCAGCGCGAACACGAACAGGCTCATCCAGGCACTGGGCACGTGGATGTAGAGGATGCGGAAGCTGTCCAGCTGCTTGGCCTCCGGCGGCACCACCAGCAGCGCCTGCCACATGCCGACCAGCAGCACCGGCACCGCCGCGAGGTAGAACACCCGCGACCAGCGGGCAGCGAATCGGTCGAACGTGGGGGGCGAACCGAGTTGGTGGAACCAGCGGACAATCGGATTCATGCGTGGCGGCTATCCAGCAGGGGTGGATTGGCTCTCAGCTCGGTCAACTCAGAGAAATTCGTATTGCAGCGGCGGTGGCCAACGGCGCCAGCACCAGCGCGACCAGCAGGCCGGCGCCCAGCATCAGCAGCGCACCGACCGGATCCTGTCCGCGTCCGGCTGCCGCCAGGCTGCCTGCGCCGAATACCAGCACCGGCACGTACAGCGGCAGCGACAGCAACGCCACGAGAATACCAGAGCGTCGGATGCCTACGGTCAGCGCGGCGACCACGCCACCGATCAGGCTCAGCAACGGCGTTCCCAGCAGCAACGATGCCAGCAACATCGGCAGCTGGTCATGCGGCAGATGCAGCATTTCGGCCAGCAGCGGGCTGACCACGATCAACGGCAGGGCAGTGGTGGCCCAGTGCAGCAGCACGCGCACCAGCACCAGCCAGGCCAGCGGCACCGGCGCCAGCAGCCATTGTTCCAGCGAGCCGTCTTCGGCATCGGAGCGGAACAGCGAATCCAGCGACAGTTGCCCGGCCAGCAGCACCGCAAGCCACAGCACCGCGCCTGCGGTGGCGGCCAGAAGTTGCGGCTCGCGGCCTTGGGCCAGCGCGAACAGCACCACCACCAGCACCGCGAACAGCAGCGGCTGCAGCGCATCGCCACGGCGGCGCCAGAGCAGGCGCAGGTCACGCTTGAGCAGGGCGCCAGCGGTCTGCCACAGGCCCGGTTCGGTGCCTGGCGCGATCATGCGGCACCGCCGAGGTCGAGCTGGCGGGTGCGCACCGGCGGCGCGGCATAGGCGCCATGGGTGGTGACCAGCGCTGCGCCACCGGCGCGCAGGTGCGCGGAAATCATCCGGTTGACCAGGGTGATGCCCTCCAGGTCGAGGTTGGCGTAGGGTTCGTCGAGCAGCCACAGCGGCGCTGGCGACAGCCAGATGCGTGCCAGTGCCAGCCGCCGCTTCTGCCCGGCGGACAGATGCCGAACGAGGGTGTCCTCATAACCGGCCAGGCCGACGATGGCCAGCGCGTTGCCGGGCATCTGCCGCGCACGCCGTCCATGCAGGCCACACAGGAAGTGCAGGTTCTCCAGCGTGTCCAGATCGGGCTTCAATGCGGGCAGATGGCTGAGATAGGCGACGTAGCGCGCGCGCTCGGCATTGCCGGCCGGCCGGCCATCGATCTGCACCTGCCCGGCACCCGGCCGGGCCAGGCCCGCCAACACGCGCAGCAGCGTGGTCTTGCCGGCGCCGTTGCCGCCCTGCACCAGCAGGGCTTCGCCGGCGTCCACATGGAAGTCCAGCGGGCCGAACACCGGCTCGTCATTGCGGGAAAAGCTCAGGCCGCTGGCGGCCAGCAATGCAGGGGTGTTCAAGGGGCAGGGGTCTTCATGCCGGAGTGCGATGGCAATTGTAGCGGTGAATGCCGATGGTAGTGCCGGCCGCTGGCCGGCAGATGCGACCCGGCGTCGCAGATCGTCCCAGGGGTGCCGGCCAGCGGCCGGCACTACCGACGCGCGGATTGCGTAAACTCGCAGGTCTGTTCCCCCACAGCCCAGGCCGATGCAACCGAACACCAAGCTGCCCAAGGTCGGTACCACGATCTTCACCGTGATGTCCCAGCTCGCCGCCGAACACGGCGCAGTCAACCTGGGCCAGGGTTTCCCGGACTTTTCGGCGCCGCAGCGCCTGATCGACGAGACCGCCAGGGCGATGGCCGCCGGGCTGAACCAGTACCCGCCGATGACCGGCGTGGCGCCGCTGCGCCAGGCCATCGCACAGAAGGCGCTGGACTGCTACGGCGCGCAGGTCGATGCGGACAGCGAGATCACCGTCACCAGCGGCGGCACCGAGGCCATCTTCAACGCCATCCACGCCGTGGTGCGTGCCGGTGAGGAAGTGATCGTGCTCGACCCGGCGTATGACTGCTACGAACCGGCGATCGACCTGGCCGGCGCCAAGGCCGTGCATGTGTCGCTGGATCCGCAGACCTTCGCGGTCGACTGGGACCGCGTGCGTGCAGCGATCACCCCGCGCACCCGCATGCTGATCGTCAACACCCCGCACAACCCGTCCGGCGCGATGCTGTCGGCGCAGGACATGCAGGCACTGGCCGAGCTGCTGCGTGGCACGCAGATCTACCTGATTTCCGATGAGGTGTACGAACACATCATCTACGACGGCCGTCGCCACGAATCGGCGCTGCGCTACCCGGAACTGCGCGAGCGCGCGTTCGTCATCTCCAGCTTCGGCAAGACCTACCACTGCACCGGCTGGAAGATCGGTTATGCGATCGCCCCGCCGGCGCTGACCGCCGAGTTCCGCAAGGTGCACCAGTACAACACCTTCACCAGCTTCGGCCCGGCACAGTACGGCTTCGCCGCGATGATCCGCGACGAGCCCGAACACCACCTGGAGCTGGGCGCGTTCTACCAGGCCAAGCGCGACCGCTTCCGCGAGCAGCTGGCAGGCACCCGCCTGAAGGCGCTGCCGGTGCCGGGCGGTTACTTCCAGCTGGTCGACTACTCGGCCATCAGTGACCTGCCGGACCATGAGTTCGTGAAGTGGCTGACCATCGAGAAGGGCGTCACCGCCATCCCGCTGTCGCCGTTCTACGAGAACCCGCCGGCCGGCCAGCGCCTGGTGCGGCTGTGCTTTGCCAAGAACGAAGCGACCATGGACGCGGCGATCGAACGCCTGCGCCTGCTCTGAGCGGAGGCACGGACATGCAGGACCTGCGCATTTCCCTTGTCCAGGGCGACACCCGCTGGCATGACCCGGCGGGCAACCGCGCCTACTACGGTGCGTTGCTGGCACCGCTGGCCGGCACCACCGACCTGGTGATCCTGCCGGAGACCTTCACCAGTGGCTTCTCCAACGACGCCATCGCCCAGGCCGAAGGCATGGATGGCCCGACCGTGGCCTGGGTGCGCGAACAGGCCAGGGCCTTGAACGCAGCGGTGATCGGCAGCGTGCAGTTGCGTGATGGCGAAGGCGTCTACAACCGCCTGCTGTTCGCCACGCCCGATGGCAACCTGGAGTACTACGACAAGCGCCACCTGTTCCGTTACGGCGGCGAGCACGAGCGCTATGCTGCCGGTCGCGACCGCCTGAGCGTGGAATGGAAGGGCTGGCGGATCAATCCGCAGGTCTGCTACGACCTGCGTTTCCCGGTGTTCTGCCGCAACCGCTACAACGTGGAGCGTCCGCTGCAGCTGGATTTCGACCTGCAGATCTTCGTTGCCAACTGGCCGTCGGCACGCGCCTATGCGTGGAAGACACTGCTGCGCGCGCGTGCGATCGAGAACCTGTGCTTCGTGGCCGCAGTGAATCGCGTGGGCGTCGATGGCAACCAGCTGCATTACGCCGGCGACAGCGCGGTGCTGGATTTCCTCGGCCAGCCGCAGGTGGAGATCCGCGAACGCGAACAGGTGGTCACCACCACCATTTCGGCCGAGGCGCTGGCCGCGCACCGCGCGCGTTTCCCGGCCATGCTTGATGCCGATGCCTTCCACCTGGACGAGCAGGCCTGAGCGACGGCCTGAACGCCGCCGCACCAGCACGCGCGCCTGCATTCAACGTGCACGCGCGCGCTGCTAGATTCGCCGCCAGTCCGACCGAACTGGAAGTCCCGCCATGAACACGTCCTTCGCCCTGCTGCTGGCCCTGTCCGCCGCGTCCTTGGCCCCGGCCGCGCACGCCGCTGGCAACCTCGATTGCGAGCTGCGCTACAACCTCTCCGGCTGGTCGCTGATCTACAAGACCGCATCCGGCAATGGCACGGTCACCTGCAGCAACGGCGCCAGCATGCCGGTGCGCATCCAGATGAAGGGCGGCGGTCTGACCGTCGGCAAGTCGAAGATCACCAACGGACGGGGCAGTTTCACCGGCGCTGTCAGCGTCAATGAACTGCTGGGTACGTACGCCTCGGTCGGCGCGCATGCCGGTGCGGTGAAGTCCAGCAACGCGCAGGTGATGACCAAGGGCGACATCTCGCTGGCCCTGTCCGGTACCGGCAAGGGCTGGGATCTGGGCGTGGACGGCACCGCGTTCACCCTCAGCCGGCGCTGAGGCGCGACGGCGCGGCAGTTCCCCAGCTGATGCGGATGTAGTGCTGTTCGGAATCGCTCAACAACCGTTCGACACCGAAACCATTCTTCTGCAGCTGTGCGACCACGTCTTCGACGAGCTGCTCGCTGGCCATCACCTGGCTGAAGCCGAACACGATGTAGCGGCGGCCATTTTCCGAGCCGATCTGGATGGCGTTGTCGAGGTCGCGGTAGAACAGTTCGATCGGGCGCTTGGCGGCATCGGCGTTGGCGCGGGCCTGTTCGGCGGTGATGGTGATCATGGGCATCTGCGTTGTGCGGGAGAGCGCGCACGATAGCCAGCGCCCTGATGTGAATTCCTGGCGTGGCGCACAATGCTCCGTGTTTGCAGCAATTCCTAACATGAGCTGTGAACGTCGAGACGCACAGGAAAAGTGCCGCGCGCCGGTGAGCATCCTGCATCGACATGAAGTCATCGGGAAGGGATAGGGGCCAACCGCAGTGGAGGCGGTGCAACGCACCGCCCAGAGCGGGTCCTGCAGCTATCCGACGCTGTGGGCGCGCAGTGCATTTACGTTTCCTTGACTCTGCAGTAACCCCGCAATGCCTAACAGGGACGTCCCAGCGATTCTGCTGGGATCATTGGAGACGCTGGAATGGAGTTCAGAACGTCCGTGCTGCTCGTGGCCCTCATCGCCACGCCCGCCATCGCCCACGCCGAGGTCTGCCTGTCTGACAGCGGACTCGTTGTGCCGTGTCCCAGCCTGTTGCCGCATCCGGTGACGGCCAGATTCGAGATCGGCACCCTGCCGCGTGTGGCTGGCTCGCCGTCGGAAATCTACATCACAGGCGGCGGCCAGGTGGATGGAACGAGTAATTTCTCGGTCTATGCCAATGGTCAGTTCCTGTGCCGTACCAATGACAATTACGACGGTGGCAACACCACGCCCATCCGCCATTGCACCGCGACCATCGCAACACCCGGGACCTATGTGATCTCGGCGTCGCGCAACAGTCCTGGCAACTTCCTCGCGCCGATGGACGAAGTGATCAACGTCCAGTAACCGGCTGATCGCTGATCCAGGCCCCGGGGCAGGGACCCCGGGGCCCCGCTGCCCACTTGGCAGCAGGAAGCGGGCCATCTTCGCCGTGATCCACGACCCGGTCTTCCCTCTCTTCAGCTGACCGGGTCCCGCTGCCGCTGCAGCCACAAGGCCAGCAGGCCACACACGATGAGGGTCGGTGCCAGCAGCTGCACTGCGCCGACCAACGCCATTGCCGCGCCGATCAACAGGTAGTAGAGCAAGCCGAACAGCGCGCCTGCGCTGCCGAGACAGTGTGGATAGCCGCGCAGGGCCTGGCCGAGCACATTGGGAATGGCAAGGCCGAAGCCCGTCACCACCGGCACCATCGCCGCGACCAGGGCAGGGTGATCATGCAGCAGCGCGGCCAGCAGGCCTCCCGTCAGGACCAGTCCTGCGGCGATGCGGGTGCGCGTGGTTGCGGCAACGCCTGCACGCAGCAGGCGGCCATTGCCCCACGCGCCCAGTGCCGAGCCCAGTGCCAGCACCGCGCCGCTGGCGCCGAACCAGGTGGCTGGCCAGTGCAGGCGCGCAAACACGAAGGGGCCGAGTGCATACCAGCTGTACATCGCCACGTTGAAGGCCATCACCAGCAACGCGTGTGACCAGATCCAGCGATCGCGCAGCAGTTCCCGCAGCAGCGGCAGCATGGGCGTGTGCGGGATCTGTGCAGGGCGGCTTTCGCGCAGCCCAGCCAGGCATGCCACTGCCAGCAGGGCAGCTATCAGCAGCAGGCCGGACTGTACGCCGGCATAGCCATTGGCGGCGACCAGCAGCGTGCCCAGTGCAAGACCGATGGCCGGGCTCAGGGCCAGGGCCATGCCGATCCAGGAGAATGCCTGGGCCAACGCTGGCCCCTGCAGATGGTCGCGCAGCACGGTCTGGGTCACCACCGAAGCGGCGGCGGCGCCGACTGCGGCCAACGCCTGGGCCAGCAGCACCTGGCCGAAGCTGCCAGCCATCAGCCCGCCCAGTGCAGCCACTGCGAAGACGCCGAGGCCACAGAGAAGGGCGGGGCGACGACCGGTACGATCGGCCAGGCGCCCCCACAGCAGCACGCCTGCAGCGAAGCCGAACAGGTACAGGCTCATGGCCTGGCTGGCGGCACTCGGCGGCAGGGCGAAGCGTTCGGCCAGATCGGCCAGGGCCGGGCTGTACAGGGTCTGTGCCAACTGCGGAAACATCAGCAGTGCAATGGTGAGCAGCAACAGGCGGCGCGACATGCGGGCGCTCCAGGAACAGGGCCGCGCATTGTGGTCGCGTCCGCAATGGCGCACCCTGTCTATCCTGTCATCAAATATATGAAATCAGACATGGCCTGGTTGCAGCCGGATGCGCACTTCGACGCCGATGCCTGGAGCGCTCCGGTGCTGGGGATCGCGGCCTCACTGGCGGATCACGACTCGGGTTGGCACCAGCACGCACGCGCGCAGCTGCTGTACACCCGGCAGGGCTGTACGCGCCTGACCTACGGTGATCGCATCAGCCTGCTGCCGCCCGCGCGCGCCGCGTGGATTCCGGGTGGGCTGCGCCATCGCGCGCAGATGCGGCAGGCGGTCGACTACCGTTCGTTGTACTTCGACGCCACCCTGTCGGCCCAGCTGCCCCGGCAGCCGGCGATCATTGGCGTAGGCCCGCTGCTGCAGGCCTTGCTGGAGCCGATCGCGCAGGCGCCGTTCGACCATGACTGGCAGTCGCCGCGCGCACACCATCAACTGGCGTTGTGCGTGCTGGAAATCGCCGCTGCACCGGTGGCGCCGATGGACCTGCCTCTGCCGCGTGATCCGCGGATCGCACGTTGCCTGCCGCTGGCCGAACAGCTGCCGCCTGAACTGGGGGAGCTGGCCGCGCGCACGGGCCTGAGCGCGCGTACCGTCGGCCGGTTGATGCAACGTGATACCGGCATGAGCTATCAGGCCTGGCGCCAGCAATGGCGCCTGATGCGGGCCATGGAGTTGCTGCTGCTGGGCCATCGCGTCGCGCATGTGGCGCAGGACACCGGCTTCTCCGCCGAGAGCCCGTTCATCGCCTTCTTCCGCAGCATGACCGGCACCACACCCGCCGCTTTCCAGCGCCACGCAAAAGGGGACGGAGGGGATTAAGTCGCTTTCGCCCCTTCGATACAAACCGTGGCAAAAACGACTTAATCCCCTCCGTCCCCTTTCTAAAGAAAAACCCCGGCCGGAGCCGGGGTTTTTCATTTCAGTCGGGCCGCTGATCAGCCGCCGCGCGGGCCGCTGCGGCGCGGGCCACCCGGACCGCGGTTGCCGCCGGGGCCACCTGGGCCACGGTTGCCACCCGGACCACGGTTGCCACCGCCCGGACCGCGACCGCCCGGACGGGCACCCTGCGCCGGCTTCGGGCTGCCATACGGGTTGAAGCCCGGAGTGGCGTGGTCGGACGGGAAGCTCGGGGCATTGCCCGGATGGCCGTACGGATGCTTGTTGCCCTGGCCCTGCGAGCGGTTGCCCGCACCGGCCGGACGACCCTGGCCGCCTGCGCCACCACGGCCTTCACCGCCGAAACCGCCACGGCCCTGGCCGCCACCGGCGCCAGCACCCGGACCCTTCGGCTTGCCGTACGGACGGCCCTGGCCGCCTGCACCCGGACCACGGGCACCCGGGCCACGTGCCCCCGGACCGGCATTGCGATGGCCGCTCGGGCCGGTGCTCACGCCATCCGGCACGTACCAGGTACGGAATGCGGCCGGGTTGCCTTCCGGCAGCGAACGATCGTTCTTCTGGGCGCGCTGCTTGAACGGCTTCTGCGACTGCTTGGCTGCCGCTTCACCGCTGACCGTCAGGCCACCCTTGAAGCCGCCGCCCTTGCCACCGCGGCCACGGCCGCGGTCTTCGCGCACGTTGTCGAAGCGACGCAGCTCGCGGCCTTCGTCAGCGGTGTTGTGGCCGTTGACGTAGGCGTTGCCGCGGCCACCTTCGCGCACGCGCACGGTGGTCTTGGCGGCGCGGCGCTGGCCGATCACCGGCTGCAGCGTCAGTGCCGACGGTGCGCCTTCTTCCAGCTTCAGCTGCGCGCGCAGGGCTTCAACCTGCGTGGTGCCCAGTTCCACCGAGTGGCCACGGGCCAGTTCGCGCGGCAGGCTCACCTTGCCATAGCGGGTGCGCTTCAGGCGGCTGACCTGGCAGCCCTGCGATTCCCACAGGCGGCGCACTTCGCGGTTGCGGCCTTCCTTCACCACGACGCGGAACCAGTCGTGCGAATCGGTGCCGCCGATGCGTTCGATCTCGTCGAACTTGGCCGGGCCGTCTTCCAGCGCGACGCCACGGGTGAGGCGGTCGACGATGGCGTCGGAAACCTTTTCCTCGCCTTCCGGCGCACGCACGCGCACCACGTATTCGCGCTCGACCTCGAACGACGGGTGCATCATGGCGTTGGCCAGCTCACCGTCGGTGGTGGCCAGCAGCAGGCCGGTGGTGTTGATGTCCAGGCGGCCGATCGCGATCCAGCGCGCGCCCTTCAGCGGCGGCAGCGACTCGAACACGGTCGGGCGGCCTTCCGGATCATCGCGGGTGGTCACTTCGCCTTCCGGCTTGTTGTAGACCAGCACGCGCGAAGGCTCGGCCAGGGCGGTGGCGACGAAGCCGCGGCCGTCCAGCTCGATCTTGTCGCCGCTCTTGACCGACATGCCGGTCTGCGCGACTTCACCGTTGACCTTGACCAGGCCTTCGGCGATGCGCTGTTCCAGCGCGCGGCGCGAGCCGAGGCCGGCCTGGGCCAGCACCTTGTGCAGGCGCTCTTCCAGCTTGAACTGTTCGGAGGTGGCTTCGCGCTTCAGCGAGAGCTTGTTACGGGGGGTGTCACTCATCAGTTTTGCTCCGGCCGACGGTTTCGAGGTCGGCCTCTGGTTCGGAATCGGCTTGGTCAACAGCCACGGTCGTCATCGCGACGGCGTTGTCTTCGCGTTCGTTCACTGGCACCGCGCGCTCGCCCGGCGCGGAATCGGGGTGCCCATCATCGAGGGGCGAAGGTGCTTGCTCATCGGAGGCCGACGCAGGGGCTGCATCGGCGGAATCGGGGGTGTCACTGCCGGCCAGGCCGGCGTCATCGTTCGCGGCAGCGCCTTCGTCGCCGGCCGAGATGTCAGGACCGTCGGCGCTTGCCGCTGCCGGTGCATCGCGGTCCAGGGACAGCTGGGGTTCCAGCTCGCCCAGGTCCTTCAGTTCCGACAATGGTGGCAGCTCATCCAATCGCTTCAGGCCGAAATAATCCAGAAAGCCCTTGGTGGTGCCAAACAGCGCCGGCTTGCCGGGCACATCGCGGTGGCCGACCACGCGGATCCATTCGCGTTCTTCCAGCGCCTGGATGATGTTGCTGCTGACCGCTACGCCGCGCACCTGCTCGATCTCGCCGCGGGTGATCGGCTGCCGGTAGGCGATCAGCGCCAGGGTTTCCAGGGTGGCGCGGGTGTAACGGGTCTTGCGTTCGGTCCACAGCCGGCTGATCCAGCCATGCACTTCGCCGGTGACCTGGTAGCGGAAGCCGGAGGCGACCTCGACCAGTTCCACGCCGCGCCCTTCGCAGGCTTCGCGCAGGCGTTCCAGTGCGCGTTCGATACTGCCCGGCGGTGCCGGTTCCTCTTCCGGGAACAGGTCCTTCAGCTGGGCCAGGGTGAGCGGCTGGCTGGAGGCCAGCAGGGCACCCTCGACAATGCGGTTGATCAGCAATTGATCCATCGGCAGTCAGCGCTCACTCGTCTGCATTGGCGGCGTCGTTGTCGTCGAATTCGCTGCTGAACTGCAGCGGGGCATTGGTGTTGCCGGCGGCCAGCGATTTCACGTAGATCGGCGCCAGCGGTTCTTCCTGGACGATGTCCAGCAGCTGTTCCTTGGCCAGCTCCAGCACCGCCAGGAACGTGACCAGCACACCCAGCTTGCCTTCTTCCGCCGTGAACAACCCTTCAAAACGATAGAACTTGCCATCTTCCAGGCGTCCCAGCACTTCGCCCATGCGTTGCCGCACGCTCAGTGCCTCACGCTTGATGGCGTGACCGCTGAACAGCTCGGCGCGCTTGAGCACGTCGTGCAGCGCCAGCAGCATCTCCTTCAGGTCCACCGGCGGCGGCAGCTTCACCGCAGCGCGTTCGGGCATGAAGGCGTGGGCCAGGCTGGTGTCGCGGTCCTGGCGGGGCAGGGCGTCGATGTCCTCGGCGGCCTGCTTGAAGCGTTCGTACTCCTGCAGCCGGCGCACCAGCTCGGCGCGCGGGTCGGCCTCATCGCCTTCCTCGCTGACCGGGCGCGGCAGCAGCATGCGCGACTTCACCTCGGCCAGGATCGCGGCCATCACCAGGTACTCGGCGGCCAGTTCGAAACGCAGCTCGCGCATCACGGTGATGTATTCCACGTACTGCCGGGTGATCTCGGCAACGGGAATGTCCAGGACATCCAGGTTCTGGCGGCGGATCAGGTACAGCAGCAGGTCCAGCGGGCCTTCGAAGGCATCCAGGATGACTTCCAGCGCGTCCGGCGGAATGTACAGGTCCTGCGGAATCTGCAGGACCGGTTGCCCATGCACCACGGCCAGCGGCATTTCCTGCTGCTGTGGGGCGGGCGGCCGGGTTGGCGGGTTCGCGTCGAGCGCGAGTTCGGAAGTCATCTAATGGACATCAGGATTGCAACGGACCAGTCGCGGCACCGGGTTCGCCGGGCCAACGCCACGGAGCCCCAGGGCACCAGACACGCCGGGATCGGCGCGATTCCACACATATCAAACAGCAGGACGCGCCGCAGGAAACGGCAGCGACGGAACTACGGGGAGGTCGTCTACGTGGCCCGGCCAGGTGGACCGGTTTGAAGCAGCGGGACGGTCGTCGGGGGCTGCGTTGGCCGCAAAAACCGACGGGCTGCTGCATCCAGCCACGTGCAATGGAGTCTAGGGTAAGCCTTTGTTGCGCCAGTGTCCAGCCGGGCCGGGGCAGGGGCCGCATTGGCTAGAATCTGCGGACCCGACAACGCAAGCGAGGAAATGCCGGTGTGGTATGTGATCGAAGGGTATGACGGCCAGGATGTGCTGGCGCAGCGGCTGCAGGCGCGGCCGGAACACCTGGCGCGGTTGCACGCGCTGCGCGACGAGGGACGCCTGCTGATGGCCGGCCCGTGCCCGGCGGTGGACAGTGAAGACCCGGGCCCGGCCGGTTTCAGCGGTTCGGTGGTGATCGCGCAGTTCGAGTCGCTGCTGCAGGCCCAGGCCTGGGCCGACGCCGACCCGTACGTGGCCGCCGGCGTCTACACCCGCGTGCAGGTGCGACCGTTCCGCAAGGTGTTGCCGTGAACGCGGAACGGATCTCGCGAATGCGTGATGCGCTGCAGCATGCACTGGCGCCGAGCGTGCTCGAGATCGAAGACGACAGCCATCGCCACGCCGGTCATGCCGGTGCGCGCGATGGCCGCGGCCATTTCAACGTGCATGTGGTCAGTGAACGCTTCGCCGGATTGGGCCCGCTGGCCCGGCATCGCGCGGTGTACGCCGCGCTGGGGGCGATGATGGAGACCGATATCCACGCGTTGTCCATCCGCGCGCAGACCCCGTCAGAACAGGGCTGAGCCCTTGTCCCACGCTGTCCTGGCGGGTCCCTGCGGGGGCTCGCTGCAGACAGATTTCCATGTCCATTTCGGGACATTCGCCTAACGGACTGTTTACAAGCCCAGATGGAAACGCTTACATTCCGCGCCAATGCTGGTAGGTCCAAGCCGTGGAGGGCGGCTTCGTGAACAAAGCAGCTATCACAATCAAAGACGTCGCTCGCGAAGCCCGGGTCTCCGTGGCCACGGTTTCCCGCGCGCTCAACGGGCATGAAAATGTCGCCGAACCGGTCCGCCAGCTTGTGCTGGAGGTGGCCGCACGGCTGCGTTACACCCCGCACGCCGCCGCCCGCAGCCTGAGCAGCCGCCGCACCAATACGGTGGGCGTGGTGCTGCCGGACCTGTACGGCGAATTCTTCTCCGAGCTGATGCGTGGCATCGACAACGTCGCCCGTAGCCGCCGCCAGCACCTGCTGGTGTCCAGCTACCACGGTGACCAGGAGCAGCAGGGCGCGGCCCTGCGCGCCATGCGCGGCCGCGTCGACGGCCTGCTGGTGCTCTCACCCTATGCCGAGAGCCCCGGTTTCCTGACCGACAACCTGCCACAGTCGTTGCCGACGGTGTTGATCAACACCTATCTGCCCGGGCAGGACCACCCGGTGCTGAGCATCGACGACCATGCCGGTGCGATGGCGATGACCCGCCATCTGCTCGACGCCGGCCACCGTCGCATCGCTTTCATTTCTGGCCCGGATCTCAACTTCGACGCGCGCGAGCGCCTGCGCGGCTTCCGTGACGCGCTGGCGGCTTTTGGCGGTGGCGCCGAGGGCATCGAGCTGCCCGGTGATTTCGACGAAGCTTCCGGTCATCGCGCCGGTCAGGAGTTGCTGGCAGCCGGAGCGCTGCCTGATGCCGTGTTCGCCGCCAACGACATGATGGCCCTGGGATGCCTGTATGCATTCACGCAGGCCGGTGTCCGTGTTCCGACCGATGTCGCCCTGGCGGGTTTCGATGACATTCCACTGGCGCGTTTCGTCCACCCGTCGCTGACCACCATGCAGGTCAGCATCGCCGAGCTCGGCGACCGGGCCATGACGCGCCTGCTGCAGTTGATGGACGGCACCTCCACGGACGGGACAGGGGACAAGCAGACCCTGGTTCCCCGCTTGATAGTTCGCGATTCCACCACTCCGCCATCGGGCCATTGAAGCCAGAGGCGTTCCTTCTTTTTTGATTGATCGCAGGTACCGCGCGAGCGGTTACCGCCACCCGGAGATTGAGTTGATGATGCACACCACCTTCCGCACGCCGGCGCGCCGGCTGCTGAGCACCGCACTGGTCAGCTGCCTGATGCTGGCCGCCGCTCCGAACGTCATGGCGCAGTCGGCCAATGCCAGCCTGCGCGGCCAGGTTTCCGGCGCCCAGGCCGGCGCCGAAGTGACCGCCACCAACGTCGCCACCGGCACCGTCCGTCGCGGCACCGTCCGCGCCGACGGCAGCTACTCGCTGATGGGCCTGGATCCGGGCACCTATGACGTGGTCGCCAACGGCCAGTCGCAGAAGGTCACCGTCACCGTGGCCTCGACCGCTACGCTGAACTTTGCCGGCGCTGCCAGCAGCACCCCGGGTTCGACCGCGGCCACCAACCTGGACACCGTCAACGTTGTCGCGCCGACCCTGCTGCAGGAAGTGCGCACGTCCGAAGTCGGCAAGACCGTCAGCCTGCAGCAGATCCAGACCACCCCGCAGGTCTCGCGCAACTTCCTGGAGTTCGCCGACGCGGTGCCGGGCATGATCTTCACCCGCGATGCCAAGGGCAACACCTCGCTGCGTGGCGGTGCCACCAACTCCGACGGCACCAACGTCTACATCGATGGCGTGGGCCAGAAGAGCTACGTCAAGGGCGGCGGCATTTCCGGCCAGTCCGGCAGCGCGGGCAATCCGTTCCCGCAGCTGGCCATCGGTGAGTACAAGGTCATTACCGGCAACTACAAGGCCGAGTACGGCCAGGTGTCCAGCGCCGCGATCACCGCTGCGACCAAGTCCGGTACCAACGAGTTCAAGGGTGAGACCTTCTACCGTTATACCAACGAGAGCATGCGTGCGATGACCCCGGCCGAACGCCAGCCGGGCAAGCGCAAGGAAGACTCGGCCGAGAAGGAGTACGGCTTCGCGCTGGGTGGCCCGATCATCAAGGACAAGGCCCACTTCTTCGTCACCTATGAAGCCAAGCGCTTCGACCTGCCGGTGACCATCGCGCCGGATGGTGCGGTGAGCCCGGCGGCCGCCAAACTGCCCGCCGAGGGTCTCGCGGGTCTCGGCCCGGCCAGCCAGCCGTTCCAGCAGGACCTGATCTTCGCCAAGATCGACTTCGAGCCGACCGACAACGATCGTATCGAACTGACCTTCCAGGACCGCGACGAAACCCAGCAGCAGTTCAGTGACCAGACCGCCAAGGTGCACGGCAAGGTGGTGGACAACACCGACCGCCGCTACGCCCTGCGCTGGAACCACAGCGGCGAGCGGTTCTACAACGAGCTGATGGTCACCCATGAAGAGGCGTTCAATAATCCGCTGCCGCTGACCTACGGCAACGGTATCGTCTACACCGCGCCGGACTTTGGTGACAAGAACCGGAACACCCCGCAGGAAAAGACCCTCGTCCAGATCGGCGCAGCCGATGCGTTCGCCTCTCAGGTGAAGGGCCAGAAGGGCTGGGCGATCGAGGACAACCTGACCCTGGACGGCCTGCAGTGGGCCGGCGACCACACCATCAAGATGGGCGCCAAGTACAAGCAGATTGATCTGTACGCTTCGGATGCGGCGCAGATCAATCCGCAGTTCTTCTACACCATCGACAACCCTGCCTTCCCCTCCGGTACCCCTTACAAGGCTCAGTTCACCAAGGCCAGTACTGGTGTCACCGGCGTGCAGTCCGAGGTGCGCGCCAAGGTCAAGCAGATTGGTCTGTTCATCCAGGATGACTGGCAGGTCAACGATCATCTGCAGCTGAACATCGGCCTGCGCTGGGATTACGAAAAGAACCCGGTCTATACCGATTTCGTGACCCCGCCGGAGGTTGTGAACGCATTGTTCTCGCAGGACAGGCATGCGCCTCCGGGCCAGACCTATGCGCAGACGCTGGCGCTCAGTGGCTTGAACGTCAACGACTACATCAGCACCGGCCACAATCGCAAGAATTTCAAGAATGCCTGGCAGCCGCGCCTGGGCTTCTCGTATGACGTAAACGCCGATGAGCAGCACGTGTTCCATGGTGGCGCCGGCCGGTCCTATGATCGCGACCTGTTCGACAACCTGGCACTGGAAACCACGAAGCTGGCACTGCCGCAGCCGACCGTGTTCTTCCGCAACCCGGCCACCGGCAGCTGCATGTACGGACAGACCCCGTGCTTTGACTGGAATCCGAGCCTGATGAACGGCATCGAGAACGTGCAGGCACTGCTGGGTTCCACCAGCAATGAAGGCATGGAAGTCGATCTGCTGAACAACAACATGAAGGTGCCGTACTCCGACCAGTTCAGCCTCGGCATGAGCAACCAGATCGGCGAGTGGCTGACCGATGCCACGATTTCACGCACGCTGACCTACGATGGCTTCGCTTACACGCTGGGCAACCGCTTCAACAACGGCAATTTCTTCGACAACCAGATGCTGTGCGGCGCTGACGAGCCGACCTACGGTCAGCCGTGGGGCTGCAGCATCCCGGGCTTCGGCAGCCTGATCATCGGCCAGCAGGGCATCAAGACCCGCTCCACCCAGATCCTGCTGTCGGCGCAGAAGCCGTATAGCAAGGAGAGCGGCTGGGGCACCTCGATTGCCTATACCTGGACCAATGCGCGCCACAACCGCAACATCAACGAGCACTATTCGTTCGATCGCGGCACCATCGGTGAATACCCGACCATCAAGTCCAACGGTGCGCCGCGTCACCGCCTGGTGGTCACCGGCTCGTATGACGGCTTCTGGGGCATCACTTTTGGTGGCAAGCTGACCCTGGCCACGCCGACCCCGGGTAATGACTGGTCCTGCATCGCGCAGGCCGGCAATTCGAACTGCATGCCGACCCCGGCTGCTGGCACACCGTCGGGCAATGGCCACTTCCTGCTCGGCGGCAAGATCTTCGGCTACCGCTCGCTGGACCTGCAGGCGACCAAGACCTTCAAGCTGGCCGGCGATACCGAGCTGTATGCTCGCATCGACATCATCAACGTGCTCAACTTCGACAACTTCTCCAAGCTGAACTACGTGAAGAGCGACGGCAAGCTGCTGGTCAGCTACAACGAGACCGGCGACATCATTGGTACTCCGCGCCAGATCAAGGCCGAAGTGGGCTTCCGCTTCTAAGCCCGGATGTAGATGCACGACCCGTTGCCGCCGCTCCGCCGGCGGCATCGGCTGCGTGAAAACGGCAATGGCCGGCCCTGTGCCGGTCCATTGCCCATGCCGCTGCCGGCCAGGCGGCAGCGGCATGGGCAATGATCGCGGTGTCAAACCACGTTTTTCGTGGTTTTTTCAGAACGCATCTTGTAAACGATTTCAGATCATTGGACGGTATGCTTTCCCATCGATCAGACCACCGGAGAAATCGCGCCATGCAGGCACGCCATCTGTTGTCCGCCGCAGCGTTGAGCCTGGCCGTGGCCGCCTGCCAGCCGGCCCAGCAGGAACCTGCCAAGCCGCGGCCGCCGGTGATCCTGATCGAGGCCGACGCACCGCCGCGGCCGATGAAGCCGGTGCTGCCGCCGCTGTTCGATGACATCGAGCGGCGTACCTTCCAGTTCTTCTGGGATACCACCAACGAGATCAATGGCCTGACCCCGGACCGCTATCCATCGCGGCCGTTCGCCAGCATCGCCTCGGTCGGCTTCGCACTGACCGCGTACCCGATCGGCATCGAGAACGGCTGGGTCAGCCGCAACCAGGCGATCGACCGCACCCTGACCACGCTGAAGTTCTTCCGCGACGTGCCGATGGGCCCGCAGCGCACCGGCAAGGCCGGCTACAAGGGCTTCTACTACCACTTCCTGGACATGCAGGAAGGGCGTCGCTACGACAGCTGGGTTGAACTGTCCTCGGTCGATACCGCGCTGCTGATGATGGGCGTACTGTTCGCGCAGTCGTACTACGACGGCGACGATCCGCGCGAGAAGGAAATCCGCCAGATCGCCGACACGTTGTACAAGAAGGTCGACTGGCCGTGGCTGCAGCAGCGTGCGCCGCTGATCTCGATGGGCTGGTTCCCGGAGAGCGGCTTCATCGACCACGACTGGATGGGCTACAACGAGGCGATGATGGTCTACATCCTTGCCCTGGGTTCGCCGACGCACCCGGTCAGCCCGGATGCGTGGACCGTGTGGACGCGCACCTATGACAACGACTGGGGCGTCTACCAGGGCCAGGAATACCTGTCCTTCGGCCCGCTGTTCGGTCACCAGTACAGCCACGTCTGGATCGACTTCCGCGACATCCAGGACGCGTACATGCGCGAGCGCGGCAGCACCTACTTCCTCAACAGCCGCTCGGCTGCCCTGGCCCAGCGCGAGTACGCCATCGCCAATCCGATGCAATGGAAGGAGTACGGCGAAAATGTGTGGGGCCTGACCGCCAGTGATGGGCCGCAGAACACCACCCAGGACTATCGTGGCGAGCAGCGCCAGTTCCGCCACTACTCTTCGCGCGGTGCAGGCCTGCGCGAGAACTTCGATGACGGCACCATCGCTCCGACCGCTGCGATTGCCTCGGTGGTGTTCGCGCCGGAACAGGTGATCCCGGCCACGCTGGAGATGCACAAGCGCTTTGGCGATTACATCTACTCCAGCTACGGCTTCCTGGATTCATTCAACCCCAGCTTCAACTACGACATCCCGATCAAGACCGGCCGCCTGGTGCCAGATCGCGGCTGGGTCGCCAGCGATTACATCGCCATCGACCAGGGCCCGATCCTGACCATGATCGCCAACTACCGCGATGATTTCGTCTGGGAAGTGATGAAGAAGAACCCGTACATCCGCAAGGGCCTGGAACGGGCCGGGTTCAGTGGTGGCTGGCTGGCACCGGAAGGTTCGTTCCAGCCGCTGGAACTGCAGAAAGACGAAAAGGCCGCGGCGGCACGCGCGGTGGGTATCGCCGAATCACGCGCGGCTGCCGCGCAGGAACAGAAGAACAATGCCAACCGCACCACAGGCCAGGGCAAGTAACCCGATGCCGAACTGGATCGACCGCCTGCGCCGCTGGGCGCTGCCTGCCCTGGCCGCATTGGCCGTGGTCGGCTGCACCCGTACCGAACCGGGCACCACCACCGTGCGCTTCTGGGCGATGGGCCGCGAGGCGGAGGTGGTCAGCGAGCTGATCCACGAGTTCGAGGCCGAGAATCCGGGCATCAAGGTCGATGTGCAGAACATCCCGTGGACGGCCGCGCACGAGAAGCTGCTGACCGCGTTCGCTGCCGACGGCCTGCCGGACGTGTGCCAGCTGGGCAACACCTGGGTGCCGGAGTTCGCCGAACTGGACGCGCTGACGCCGCTGCAGCCGTTCGTGCAGCGCTCGGCCGTGGTCGACCCGAAGGACTACTTCCAGGGTATCTGGGATACCAACGTGATCCATGGTGAGCTGGTAGGCGTGCCGTGGTATGTCGATACGCGCCTGATCTACTACCGCAAGGATCTGCTGGCCAGGGCCGGCTATGACCACCCGCCGCGCACGTGGGCCGAGTGGGACGAGCAGATGGCGGCGATCAAGCGCATGCAGGGCCCGAACCGCTATGCGGTGCTGATGCCGATCAACGAGTTCGAGCAGCAGCTGTCGCTGGCGCTGCAGCAGCCCGATCCGCTGCTGCGCGACGACGACACGCGCGGCAATTTCGCCAGCCCGGGGTTCCGTCGCACGCTGGCCTTCTACGCCAACATGTTCGAGCAGGGCTGGGCGCCGAAGATGTCCGAGACGCAGATCTCCAACGTCTGGGATGAGTTCTTCCGTGGCTTCAACGTGTTCTACATCTCCGGCCCCTGGAACATCCGCGAGTTCAAGAAGCTGCAGCCCAAGGAACTGGAAGGGCAGTGGGGCACGGCCGCGCTGCCGGGTCCGGACGGCCCGGGTGCCGGTATTGCCGGAGGCACCAGCCTGGTGATCTTCCGCAAGTCGCAGCAGAAGGAAGCGTCGTGGAAGCTGATCGAGTTCCTGTCGCGACCGGAAATCCAGGCGCGCTTCCATTCGATCATCGGCGACCTGCCGCCGCGCCGCAGTACCTGGAACGCGCCGTCGCTGGCCAACGATCCGCTGGCCGCTGCGTTCCGTGACCAGCTGGAGCGGGTCAAGCCGACCCCGAAGGTGCTTGAGTGGGAGCGCATCGTGCAGGAAATGCGCATCGTCACCGAGAAAGTAGTGCGTGGTGGCCTGGCGCAGGACAAGGCCGTGGAAGAGCTGGACCAGCGCGTGGACAAGGTGCTGGCCAAGCGCCGCTGGATGCATGAACAACAACGCCTGCAGCAGCGCGTGCCGTCGCCGCAATCGAGCAGTGCCGTGGCCGCCGGGAGCGCGCAATGAAACGTACTTCGCTTGCCGGCTGGATTTTCGCCGGTCCCTCGCTGATCGTGCTGGGCATGTTCTTCGGCCTGCCGGTGGCTTCGGCGCTGGCGCTGAGCGTGACCGACTTCGACCTGTATGCCTTGGCCGACAGCAGCAACCTGCGGTTCGTTGGCCTCGGCAACTACATCGATCTGCTGCAGACACCGATGTTCTGGAAGTCGCTGTGGAATACCACCTACTTCGTGTTGATCGGCGTGCCGTTGTCGATCGGCGTGTCGCTGGGTGCGGCGATGCTGCTGAATGCACCGGCCGCGCGCTTCAAGGCGCTGTTCCGCACCGCGCTGTTCGCGCCGGTGGTGACCACGCTGGTGGCGGTGGCGGTGATCTGGCGCTACCTGTTCCATACCAGCTACGGCCTGGTGAACTACGGCCTGGGCCATCTGGGTATCAGTCCGATCGACTGGCTGGGTGATCCCAACTGGGCGATGCCGACCATCATGCTGTTCGCGGTGTGGAAGAACTTCGGCTACAACATGGTGATCTTCCTGGCCGGCCTGCAGGCGATCCCGCATGACCTGTACGAGGCCGCGCGCATCGATGGCGCCTCGCGCTGGAAGCAGTTCCTGCACATCACTCTGCCGATGCTCGGCCCGGTGCTGCTGGTGGTCGGCGTGATCACCGTGTCCGGCTACTTCCAGCTGTTCGCCGAACCGTACGTGATGACCCGCGGCGACCCACTGCAGAGCACCGTCAGCGTGCTGTATTTCATGTTCGAGGAAGGCTTCAAGTGGTGGAACCTGGGACGCGCCTCCGCAGTGGCGTTCCTGCTGTTCCTGATCATCCTGGCGGTGACCACCGTGATGCTGCGTTTCGGCCGCAAGAGGCAGTTGGTATGAGTCGTGAAATCGGCCAGTCGCGCTGGTACCCGTGGTTGATCAATGGTGCGTTGCTGGTGCTGGCCCTGGTCAGCCTGGCACCGCTGCTGTGGATGCTCTCGGTCTCGTTCATGCCGCAGGGCGAGGCGACCCACTTCCCACCGCCGCTGCTGCCATCGAGCATCACCACGCGCAACTACCATGAGTTGTTCGCGCGCACCGGCATGGGCGGCAACTTCGCCAACAGCCTGCTGGTGTCGGTCGGCATCACCCTGGGTTCGCTGCTGCTCAACACGATGGCCGGCTATGCCTTCGCCAAGCTGAACTTCGTTGGCCGCGAGCGCCTGTTCCAGGTGCTGATGGCGGCGCTGGTGATTCCGGCGCAGGTGGCGATGCTGCCGCTGTTCCTGCTGATGAAGCAGCTGGGCCTGGTCAACAGCTTCGGCGGCGTGATCGTGCCGGCGCTGGCCAGCGTGTTCGGCATCTTCCTGGTGCGCCAGTACGCGCGTTCGATTCCGGACGAACTGCTGGAAGCGGCCCGTATCGATGGGGCAGGGGAGCTGCGCATCTTCTTCCAGATCGTGCTGCCGATGCTCAAGCCGGTGCTGGTGACCCTGGCGATCTTCACCTTCATGGGCGCATGGAACGATTTCATGTGGCCGTTGATCGTGTTGACCGACCAGGAGCACTACACTTTGCCGGTGGCGCTGGCCACCCTCTCGCGCGAGCACATCATGGACGTGGAAATGATGATGGCCGGCGCGGTGGTCACCGTGGTTCCGGTGCTGGCGCTGTTCCTGGTGCTGCAGCGGTACTACATCCAAGGTCTGTTGCTGGGGAGCGTCAAGGGATGAAGCGAGCGATCGCCGTTGGACTGGGCCTGTTGTGGACCTCCCTGGCGATCGCCGCACCACCGGCGCTGCCGGCACCGAAGGTGCTGGACGATTTCGACGACATCGCGGCCTGGAAGCTGGTGCTGTCCGACCAGGTCAGCGGTTCGCTGCGGCCGGTCAGCGGCGCCGGTGGAGGCCGCGCGCTGTGCCTGGACTATGACTTCCACGATGTCTCCGGCTACGTCGGCATCCGTCGCGCGCTGAACATCGAGTATCCGGTCAATTACCGCTTCGGTTTCCAGCTGCGCGGCGAATCGCCGGGCAACGACCTGCAGTTCAAGCTGATCGATGCCAGCGGCGACAACGTCTGGTGGGTCAATCGTCCCGGCTACAGCTTCCCCAAGGCGTGGACGCCGGTCGAGTACCGCCGCCGCCAGATCGACAAGGCGTGGGGTCCCTCGCCCGAGAAGGAGATGGCGCGCAGCGCTGCGGTCGAGTTCACGATCTACAGCAAGGTCGGCGGCCGCGGCACGGTGTGCTTCGACAAGCTGACCCTGCAGGGCCTGCCAGCCCAGGATGACTCGGCGCTGGTGCCGTCGGTGATTGCCGACACCGCCACCGCGCTGCAGGACCGCATGATCGACGGCAAGAGCGATACGTTCTGGATCAGCGGTGGCGTCAAGCAGCAGACCATCAGCCTGGATCTGCACAAGAGCCGCGAGATCGGCGGTGCGGTGATCGACTGGCTGCCGAACCTGGAGGCGCGCCGTTACACCGTGCGCACTTCCGAGGACGGCCGTGACTGGCGCACCGTGCGCGAAGTGACCAGCGGTGCCGGTGGCCGCGACTGGCTTGCCCTGCCGGATACCGATGCGCGCTACGTGCGCTTCGATCTGCAGGATGGCCCGAACTGGCGCTACGGCATCCGTGACATCGCGCTCAAGCCGCTGGCCTTTGCTTCCACCCCGAACGCGTTCCTGTCCTCGGTCGCCGCCGACCTGCCACGCGGCTCGCTGCCACGTGCCTACGTGGGCGAGCAGCCGTACTGGACCCTGCTCGGCCTCGATGGCGGCCAGGAACAGGCGCTGATCAGCGAGGACGGCGCACTGGAGCCGGCCAAGGGCAGCTTCAGCATCGAACCGTTCATCCGCCTCGACGGCAAGCTGCTGGACTGGTCGAAGGTGGCCATCACCCAGTCGCTGCAGGATCACTACCTGCCGATCGCCAACGTCGACTGGGTGCATGAGAAGGCCGGCCTGGCGGTGACCAGCTTCGTGCAGGGCACGCCAGAGCGCGCGCAGCTGATCGGCCGCTACCGGCTGAGTAATCCGGACAAGGTCGCGCACGAGTACACCCTGGCGCTGGCGATTCGTCCGTGGCAGGTCAATCCGCCCACCCAGTTCCTCAACACTGTCGGTGGTTTCAGCCGCATCGATGCACTGGATGTGGGCGAGCAGCTGGTGCGGGTCAACGGTGAGCCGCGCATCTATCCGCTGCAGGTGCCGGACGCGCGCTTTGCCAGTACGTTCGACGGCAAGCTCGATGCGATGCATCTGGAAAGCGGGAAGTACCCGGCTACGACCGCAGTGAAGGACAGCACCGGCATGGCGTCGGGTGCGCTGATGTACACGATCAAGCTGGAACCGGGCCAGAGCCGTGAAGTGGCGGTGGTGCTGCCACAGACCGGTGGCTGGGCGCCGCAGGCGCTGGACGTGGCCAAGGCGCAGGCGCAGGTGGCCGAGCAATGGCGGAAGAAGCTGGGCGTGGTCTCGCTGCAGGTGCCGGCCGCTGGCCAGGCGCTGGTCGATACCCTGCGTACCGCGGTCGCGCACATGCTGATCTCGCGCGTCGGCCCACGCCTGCAGCCGGGCACGCGGTCGTATGCGCGCAGCTGGATCCGCGATGGCGCGATGATCTCCGAGGGCCTGCTGCGCATGGGCCGCAGCGATGCGGTGCGCGACTACATCAACTGGTATGCGCCGTATCAGTTCGAGAACGGCAAGGTGCCGTGCTGCGTCGACGCACGCGGCAGCGATCCGGTGCCGGAGAATGACAGCCATGGCGAGCTGATCTACAGCATTGCCGAGTACGGGCGCTACACCGGCGACAGCACCTTCGTCGAGCTGATGTGGCCGCATGTGCAGGGCGCCTACAGTTATATGGAGCAGTTGCGCGCCAGCGAGCGCACCGAAGAGAACCGCGCACGCAACCCGGCCTTCTACGGCATGATGCCGGCCTCGATCAGCCACGAAGGTTATTCGGCCAAGCCGATGCACTCGTACTGGGACAACTTCTGGGCGTTGCGCGGCTACAAGGACGCTGCGCTGCTGGCGACCCAGCTGGGCAAGGTCGAGGCGATGCAGATCGCCGAATCGCGCGACCAGTTCCGGGATGACCTGCAGGCCTCGTTGCTGTCGGCGATGCAGCAGCACAACATCGACTACCTGCCGGGCTCGGCCGAGCTGGGCGACTTCGATGCGACGTCGACCACCATCGCACTGGCCCCGGGCGGGGAGCAGGGCAGGCTGCCGCAGCAGGCGCTGGAGGCGACCTTCGAACGCTACTGGAACGAGTTCGTCGCCCGTCGCGATGGCAAGCGCGAGTGGAAGGACTACACCCCGTACGAGTGGCGCAACGTGGCGGCGTTCGTGCGCCTGGGCTGGCGCGACCGCGCCTGGCAGGCCACCGAGTTCTTCTTCAGGGACCGCGCACCGCAGGCCTGGAACCAGTGGGCCGAAGTGGTCTCGCGCACGCCGCGCAAGCCGTTCTTCGTCGGTGACCTGCCGCATGCCTGGGTGGCCTCGGACTTCGTGCGCTCGGCACTGGACATGTTCGCCTACAACCGCGACATGGACGATGCGCTGGTGCTGGCTGCCGGCGTACCGAGCGCGTGGCTGCAGGGCGAGGGCATCGTCGTGCAGGGCCTGCGTACGCCGCAGGGCCAGCTCAACTACCGCCTGCAGCGTAGCGACAAGCAGCTGGTGCTGGAGGTGCAGCCGGGCCTGGTGCCACCGGTGGGAGGCGTGGTGCTGCCGTGGCCATACGCCGGTGAACCGGGTGAGGCGAGCATCAACGGTGAAGCGGCCGAGTGGGTCAACAAGGAACTGCACGTGCACCAGCTGCCGGCGCGGATCGAGATCGAAGTACCGAGTGCGGTGCGCCGCGCCGAGCGCAAGGGACAGTAACGATGAAGCAGCAGGGGGCGAGGGTGCGCACGTCGGTGCGTGCCCTGGGGCTGGCCATTGCAATGGCATTGCCGGGCGTGATGATGGCGGCCGAACCGGTTGCCACGACCGCGGCGGCCGACGTTGCCAGCGCGCCGGGCATGAGCATGGTCACCTTCAACCTGCATCATGACCGCGAAGACTGGCCGAGCCGGCGCCGCACCATCCTGGCCGAGCTCAAGCGCCTGCAGCCGGATGCGGTTGCCCTGCAGGAGGTGATCCAGCGCCGCAACGTGCGAAACCAGGCGCAATGGCTGGCCAGCCAACTCGGCTACAAGTACGTGTTCGTGTCCACCGATCCGGTGGGGGCACCCAAGCGCTACGGCAATGCGCTGCTGACCCGGCGGCCGATCCTCGCCCAGGGGGATCATCTGCTGCTGCCGTTGGACGACTACCGCACTGTTGCTCACCTGCGCATCGACGTCGACGGCACGCCGGTGAATGTCTACGCCACGCATCTGAACGAGCGCAACGACGACAGTGGGCAGCGCATCCGCCGCAGCCAGGTCGAGGACCTGCTGCGCTTCATCGCTGCAACGTCGGCCGGCGCACCGGTGGTGATCGCTGGCGACTTCAATGCGCTGGTGGATGCCGGCGACCTGAGCGAGCTGCGAAGTCACTACGGCGACAGCTACGGCAGCGTGCACGTCAATACCGACCTGTCCGGGGTCAGTACGCTCAACCGCCACTATTATCAGGCGCCTTCGCGGATCGACCACATCTTCTTCCAGCAGGACGAAATGGTCGCGCGCGAGGCGAAGCTTCTGTTCGACCAGCCTGACGACAGCGGTCGCTGGGCCTCGGACCACTACGGCGTGTGGACCCGGTTGCAGTTCGCGCCGAAGCCCTGACGCAGACGCGCTCCGGTAGGTGCCAACCTTGGTTGGCACGGGCGTGTCCGCGTGCACTCAATCAACGGCGCCAACCAAGGTTGGCCTCTACCAAGGCGAAGCCAGCGCCAAACACAAACGAAAACGGCGGGGATCATTGATCCCCGCCGTTTCGTTTTCACGCGATCAAAGAGCGATCAGTTCGCCGGCGGCGTACGCTTGGCGGCCTCTTCGTCTTCTTCGTCGGCCTTGGCTTCTGCAGCCTGGGCTGCAGCGTCGGCATGGCCATCGGCGACCGGGTCGATCGACGGCGTCACCACCGCTTCGGCGACCGGGGCAGCGGCTTCGATCGGCGCGGCTTCCACCGCTACCGCAGCGACCGGCTGTTCGGCGACCACGACGGGCTCGACGACCGGCTTGGCTTCAACCACCGGCGCAGCCTCAACGGCCACCGGCTTGGCTTCGACCACCGGAGCGACTTCAACGATCTCCGGCTTGGCTTCAACAATCGGCGCAGCCTCGACCGCCACCGGCTTCGCTTCGATCACCGGAGTGGCTTCGACAATCTCCGGCTTGGCTTCAACCACCGGCGCCGCTTCAACCGCGACCGGCTGTGCTTCGGTCACCGGCGCGGCAGCGGCTACCGGCTGGGCCGGGGTCGCAGCGTCAATGGCATCGAGCATGCTGGTCTGCACCGGCGAGGACACCACTTCAGTCTTCGCAGCAGCGTCGACCGGGGCCTGTACTTCAGCCACGACCGGGGTGGCGGCTTCGACCACCGCGCTGCTCACCATTGCCACCGGTGCGGCAGCAACGGCGGCGGCAGCACGGACCGGCTTCGCGGTGTCGGCAGTGGCCGGTTCGGCTTCGTCATCGAAGTCGAACTCCGGCTGCGAACGGGCCGGCTGCGCAGCAGCGACCAGAGCGGTCCCGGCGGTGTTGTCGACGTTCGGCTCCGCGCCGTCGGCGTCATCACCGTCATCACCATCGTCCTGGTCATCACCCAGGGCGTCGCTGCCGGCGGCGTTCTCGGCGCCACCGCGACGACGACGACGGCCACCACGACGGCCACGACGACGGCGGGTCGCGCCTTCGCCTGCCTGCTCGCCATTGGCGTCGGTTGCGGCCTCTTCACCGGCAACCGCAACCCCCTCGGCCTCGCTGGCAGTGTTGGCAGTGTTGGCAGCGGCCTCGATCGGACTTGCGGCGTCCACCGGAGCGGCGGCCACCGGCGCAACCGGAGCAACCGGCGCGGTCGCTTCCTGCGCGGCCACCGCATTGGCGGCGACGGCCGTGGCGGCCACGGCTGCTGCCGCGGTCACGGCGTCGACCGGTGCTTCGGCGGCACTGCGCTGCGGCTTCTCGGCCGGCTTGTCACCGTCCTGCTGCTGGCGCGGCTGCTTCGGCTGCTTCAGCTTCGGCTGCTGCTGGTTCTGGTTCTGGCCCTGCTGCTCATTGCGCGGCTTGTTCTGCTGCTGCGGCTGCTGCTGGCCATCCTTCTGCTGCGGCTCCTTCTGCTTGCCCTGCTGCGGCTGCTGCTGGGCATTGCCGTTGTTGCCGTTGCGGCCGTCCTTGTTGCGCTGCTCACCACGGTCCTTGCGGTTGCCGCCGTCCTTCTGCTGCTGCGCGTTGCCATTGCCACGATTGTCGTCGCGACGGTCCTTGCGGTCCTTGTTGCGATCCTTGTTGCGGTCCTTGCGGCCACCGTCCTGCTGCTGGCGCGCAGCCGGGGCGGCCGGCGCCGGAGCGGGTGCCGGCTCGCCACCGAACACGCGCTTGAGCCAACCGATCACGCCGCCGCTCGGGGCTGGCGCCACCGGCGCTGCCACGACCGGGGCCGGAGCGGCTGCGGCCGGCTCCGCTTCCTCGCGCACCGGGGCGGGGGAGGTGTGCTTGACCTGGGTCACCGCCGGCGGCGGGATGTTCAGCTGGCCCTTGGTCAGGGCGTGCACCGGCAGCTTGCGCGGGGTGCCGCGCTGGTAGCTGGGCTTGTTGCTCTCTTCACCCAGCTCGTTCTCGCGCAGGCGGGTGACGGTGTAGTGCGGGGTGTGCAGCTGCTCGTCAGCGACGATCACGATCGGCGCTTCGTGGCGCTGCTCGATCTCGCGCAGGGCGCTGCGCTTCTCGTTCAGCAGGTAATTGGCGATCTCCACCGGGGCCTGGACCAGCACCTGCCCGGTGTTCTCCTTCATCGCATGCTCTTCGGCGACGCGGATGATCGACAGCGACAGCGACTCGACGCTGCGCATGCGGCCGTGGCCGTCGCAACGCGGGCAGACGATCTGGCTGGACTCGCCCAGGCTCGGGCGCAGGCGCTGGCGGCTCATTTCCAGCAGGCCGAAGCGCGAGATGCGGCCGACCTGGACGCGGGCGCGGTCGTACTTCAGCGCGTTGGCCAGGCGGTTCTCGACCTCGCGCTGGTGCTTGTTGGAGGCCATGTCGATGAAGTCGATCACCACCAGGCCGCCCAGGTCGCGCAGGCGCAGCTGGCGGGCCACTTCCTCGGCCGCTTCCAGGTTGGTCTGGAACGCGGTGTCCTCGATGTCGCTGCCCTTGGTGGCGCGCGAGGAGTTGACGTCGACCGCGGTCAGCGCTTCGGTCTGGTCGACCACGATCGAGCCGCCCGACGGCAGGCGCACGTTGCGCTCGTAGGCGCCTTCGATCTGCGACTCGATCTGGAAGCGGTTGAACAGCGGGATGTCGTCCTTGTAGTGCTTGAGCTTGCGCAGGGTCTGCGGCATCACCTGCTGCATGAACTCGCGGGCGTGCTCGTACATCTCCTCGGTGTCCACCAGGATCTCGCCGATGTCGGCGCGCAGGTAGTCACGCAGGGCGCGCACGATCAGGCGCGATTCCTGGTAGATCAGGAACGGAGCCGGCTTGCTCAGCGCGGCTTCGGCGATGGCGCGCCAGACGTTGAGCAGGTAGTCCAGATCCCACTGCAGCTCTTCCGCATCGCGGCCGACGCCGGCGGTACGGATGATCACGCCCATGTCGTCGGGAATGTTCAGCTTGTCCAGGGCGTCCTTCAGGGCGGCCCGGTCTTCGCCCTCGATGCGACGGGACACGCCGCCGGCGCTGGGCGAGTTCGGCATCAGCACCATGTAGCGGCCGGCCAGCGAGATGAACGTGGTCAGGGCGGCGCCCTTGTTGCCACGCTCTTCCTTGTCGACCTGGACGACGATCTCCTGGCCTTCCTTCAGCAGTTCGCGGATGCCGGCCTTGTTGTGGTCGACACCGGCCTGGAAGTAGTCGCGGGAGATTTCCTTCAGCGGCAGGAAGCCATGGCGGCCGCCACCGTATTCAACGAAGGCTGCTTCCAGCGAGGGCTCGATGCGGAAGATCCGGCCCTTGTAGATGTTGGACTTCTTCTGTTCCTTCGACGGCTGCTCGATGTCGATGTCATACAACGACTGGCCATCCACGATGGCAACACGCAGCTCTTCAGCCTGCGTGGCGTTGATCAGCATTCGCTTCATTGTTGCGTTCCTCGCAAGCGGCTACCGCGCGGAACGCCATGGGGTTTCGCCTCTGGACACGGTTCGCCGCCCATTCGCGCAAGCGCGGGGAGGGCGGCTTGGGTTTCCAGCGCTACGACACCACGGCAGGCCGCGGGAGCGCTTCACTCTTATGGGTTTTGGGGTGTTACAGGCCGCAGGCAGCTGTCAGCCAGGCTGGAGCGCCACGCGGGACATGTTCAGCACGGTTGCGTGTCAGGCATCCGGCGATGGCCGGGAAGGCCGGTGAGCCGCTAACATGGCCGCCCCGCGGGCGGTGGTCGCGCACTGTGCCGGATTCGTCGGAAGCTGGGCTTCTGGCCCTGAGTAACTTCCAACGAAATCAATCCCTTATCTCGCCCCCCGAGTGTAACAGAATAAACAGCCTGATGACCGCCCAAGACCCGACCAAACCCGCTGGCGACAAGCCTTCCGTGCGCATGATCACCGTTCCCGCCGACCGCGCCGGCCAGCGCCTGGACAACTTCCTGCTCGGCCAGCTGAAGGGTGCCCCGCGCAGCCTGGTCTACAAGCTGGTGCGCAGCGGCCAGGTACGGGTGAATGGCGGCCGCGCCAAGGCCGAGCGCAAGCTGGAGGCGGGCGACGAGGTGCGTGTACCGCCGGTCCGTCTCAGTGAAGAAGGAGACAAGGCCGGTCCGCCGGAGGCGTTCATGCGCCGCCTGGAGCAGGCCATCGTGTTCGAGGATGCCCGCCTGCTGGCCCTGAACAAGCCGACCGGCGTGGCCAGCCATGGCGGCAGCGGCATCAGCTTCGGTGCCATCGAGACCCTGCGCGCGCTCCGCCCGGGCCAGACCCTCGAGCTGGTCCACCGTTTGGATCGCGACACCTCGGGCCTGCTGATCGTGGCCAAGAAGCGCTCTGCGCTGAGTGAACTGCAGGCGCTGCTGCGTGAAGATCACGGCGCCGGCATCCGCAAGCGCTACCTGACCCTGCTGGCCGGGCGCATGCCCGACGGCGTGATGACGGTCGATGCGCCGTTGCACGTGGGCCTGCGCCAGGGCGGCGAGCGCCATGTGCAGGTCAATGCGATCGGCAAGGAATCGATCAGCCACTTCCGGGTGCTGGAGCGCCGCGGTGGCCACTCGTACTGCGAGGTGCGCATCGAAACCGGCCGCACCCACCAGATCCGCGTGCATGCCCAGCATCTGGGGCATCCGGTGGCCGGTGACGACAAATACGGCGATCCTGCGGTCAACAAGCGGCTTCGTGAGCAGATCGGGCTGAAGCGCCTGTTCCTGCACGCGGCCTCGCTGGAGTTCGCGCTGGACGACGGCAAGAGCCCGTATGTGCTGAACGCGCCGCTGGCGGATGAGCTGGTCGAGGCGCTGGACCGCCTGAAGTAGCGTCGAGCTTGCTCGACTGGCTTTCCGCGTGACCCGACCGATCGGTAGATCCACGCCATGCGTGGATGCGCCCTTCTGGGCCGTTCACCACTTGAACAGCACCAGGCTGATCGCCAGCGTGCCCATGCCTGCCACCAGGCCATACACCGTCTCGTGGCCCTTGGCATAGCGTTTGGCTGCCGGCAGCAGTTCATCCAGCGCCAGGAACACCATCACGCCGGCGATCAGTCCGAACACCCAGCCGAAGGTGGCGTGCGACAGTGATCCGGACAGCAGCCAGTAGCCAAGTGCCGCGCCGACCGGTTCGGCCAGGCCCGACAGCAGGCTGGCGGTGAACGCGTAGAGCTTGTTCTGGGTGGCGAAGTACACCGGCACCGCGATGGCGATGCCCTCGGGAATGTTGTGGATGGCGATGGCGAAGGCCAGCGGCATGCCTACCGAAGGGCTTTCCAGCGTCGCGAAGAACGTCGCCAGGCCTTCCGGGAAATTGTGCGCGGTGATGGCGATCGAAGTCAGCAGCGCGACCCGTTTCAGGTACTCGCGGCTGTTCTCGCGGAACGCAGGATCCTGCTTGTCCAGGCTGTCATGCGGGTTGGGAATGAAGTGGTCGATCAGTACGATCACGATCACACCCAGCAGGAAGGCCAGGGTGCCGTAGGTGAAGCCGGTGCGCTCGCCATAGGCCAGGGCGAACGAGGCAATGGACTTGTTGAGGATCTCCGACAGCGACACATAGACCATCGCACCGCCGGCGAAAGCCAGGCCGAAGGCCAGCAGGCGCGGGTTGGGGCGGCGCGAGAACAGCACCAGCAGGCTGCCGATGGCGGTGGCCAGGCCGGCCGCGAGGGTGACCGCCAGTGCGATCCAGACATTTTCGGGGGGAATCTGCAGCATGTACCGACGCGGTCCTGGTCAACAGACAGCCGCCCCGGATGAACCCGGGGCGGGGAGGGCGAGGCGGGCGTCGGCTGGCCTCGTCGGGGTGCGCGCGATCAGCCGCCGCGGCGCAGGCGTTCTTCGATGGCGAAGCACTGGTCGGGTTTCGGCTGCGGCGGGTTGAAGCTGACCGGCACCTGGATGGTGGCCGGCACGGCAGCGCCGTTGCGGGTGGCGGCCTTGAACTGCCAGCCCTGAACGGCCGTCTTGGCCAGTTCGTCCAGCTGCGCGTTGCCGGCGCCGGTCAACAGGGCGACCTCGCTTGGCTTGCCGTCGGTGCCGATGGTCACCTTGAAGGTGCTGGTGCCGCCTACACCCATGCAGGCCAGCTCGAGCGGGTACTGCGGCGGCGGCGTCTTCACCGCGGCCACTTCGGTCGGCGGCGGCGGTGGTGGTGCCGGCGGTTCCGACGTGCCGCAGCCGGCCAGGCCGGTCGCAGCGATCAGGGACAGGCTCAGCAATCGTACGTTCATGGCAGTTGCTCCGTCAGGGCCGAAGTCTTTGCCGCGCAGATGAAGTCGTTCTCGCTCAGGCCACCCACGTCGTGGGTGGAGAAGCGCACGACCGCGCGGTCGTAGTGCACGCCCAGGTCCGGATGGTGGTCCTCGTGATGGGCGATCCAGGCCAGCGCGTTCACGAAGGCCATCGTGGCGTAGTAATTCTTGAAGCGGAAGGTGCGCAGCAGGGCCTGGCCACCCTCGCTCAGCTCCCAGCCGGGAACTTGCGGCAGCAGTTCGGCCAGGCGGGCTTCGCCGAGCTTGTGGTCGCTGCCTTTGCGCGGCACGCAACGGGCCTGGGCCAGTGGAATCAGGTCGGCCATGGGAATCTCCACCTCGTGTTGACTGAACAATGCGCCGGACGGTGTATAAACCGAATGAGCGGCTGACGCTTACTTGGCTAGAATAGCCTGATGATCCAGATCTCCGACACTGCCCAGACCCATTTCCGCAAGCTGATCGAACGCGAGGGCGTGCCCGGCATGGGCGTGCGCCTGAGCGCGGTCGACCCCGGTACCCCGCGCGCCGATGCCCGGCTGGAATTCGCCGAACCGACCGACCTGCTCGGTGACGAGTGGGCGGTGGACTGCGATGGCTTCACCCTCTACGTCGATGCGAGCAGCGTCGGCTGGCTCGACGGCGCCGAGATCGACATCGTCGCCGGCACCGCCGGTACCCAGCAGCTGACCATCAAGGCACCGCGCATCAAGGGCGAGGCCCCCGGCGATGCCGCGTCGCTGGTCGAGCGCGTGCACTGGGTGGTGGAGAACGAAGTCAATCCGCAGCTGGCCTCGCATGGCGGCAAGGTGGCCGTGCAGGAAGTTTCGGCCGACGGCGTGGTGCTGCTGCGCTTCGGTGGTGGCTGCCAGGGCTGTGGCATGGCCGACGTGACGCTCAAGCAGGGTATCGAGAAGACCCTGATGGGCCGCGTGCCGGGCGTGACCGCCGTGCGCGACGCGACCGACCACGACAGCGGCCACGCGCCGTACATCCCGCGCGGCAACGTCGCCTGACCGCTGACGCGTGCCTCTGACCCGGGCCGAGCAACTCATTGATCTGCTGCTGGCCCGCCAGCAGCCACGCGCCGTCCTCGAGAAGTCCACGCGCCTGCCCTATGGCTGGGCGCTGTGGCTGCGCTCGCTGGGCCCGCTGCCGCGGCCGTTCCACGCCCGCGAAGTGATTGCGGTATTGCTGCCACGCCCGCTGCCTGGACCGCCGGGCCAGTTGCCCCGTCTGTCACCATTGCAGGCGCTGCGCCGGTTGTTGTGGCAGGACTGGGACGCTGCGCCGCGCGATCAGCGCTGGATGCGCTGGACCTCGGCGTTGGCCAGCGCGCTGCTGCACCTGCTGTTCTTCATGCTGCTGCTGTGGGTTGCGGTGATCCGCACCACGGCACCGGAAGCAGAGGGCGCCGAAGGCGAGCGTGTGCAGGTGGAATTCGTCGGTCGCGCCAGCCAGGAAGGCGGGGGTGATCAGCCCGGTGCCGAAGCGGCTGCCGCTGCACCGGCCGGGCAGGTTGCCGCCGGCCAGGAAGCGGGGGCAGCGACGGCACCTGAGCCGCGTCCTGCGGCCGCACCGTCGCCTGCGCCCGCACCGGCCCCAGCACCGACAGCCGCCGTGCCGTCGCCGCCGGCCGAAGCCAAGCCGGCTCCGCTTGCGGCCCCGCCACCGTCGCCGGTGCAGGCCACCGAAGTGGCGCAGGCCAGCACGGATTTCGTGGTGCCGCCGGTCAGCGTGCCGCGCACCGAGGTCAGCATCGTGCCGCGTGACACCACACCCGCGGTGCGCGAGCGCAGCGTGCAGGCGGTGCAGGCGCCGCCAACCCCAACCGCACCGCGTGCGCCGGAGATTACGGTGCGGACACCGCAGCTGCGTGACATCCCGGTGCAGGAGCGCGAAGTCAGTACGGTCGATGTACCGGCGGTGTCGCAGCCGCTGCGCACGGCCGATGTGCAGGTGCGCGTGCCGCAGCGCGACGTGCAGGTGCGCGAGCGTGAAGTGCAGGCGGTGGTCGATCCGCAGGTGCGGATGGCAACCGTCGCCGGTCGTGAACCGGCGGTGCGTGCGCCAGTGGGGCGTGACGTACAGGTGCGCGAGCGCGAAGTGGCCTCGGCAGCGGCGGCAGCCCCTTCGTCTTCCAGTGGGAATTCATCCACGGCAACGCCCGCGCCGGCAGCCAATGGCAGTGCGGCGCAGGCGAGCAGCAGCACTGCGCGGCCTGCTGCATCCAGCACGACCCCGGCCCAGGCCGGAGCGCGCCCGGCCCCCAATCCGGGCAACTGGGCCACGCCCACCAAGGGCGACGACTGGGGTGCATCGAGCCGCAACCATGACGGCGCCGACAACGGCGCCCGCCAGGCCAGCACCACCGGCAAGGGCAGTGGTCTGTTCAATGCCGATGGCAGTGTCCGCGTGCCGGGCCAGGAAGGCGAGGGTGGTGCCGAGCGCGGTGCACCCGGTGGTGCCAACGATGGCTGGAGCAAGGAACGCATCGCGCAATCGGGCACCTGGCTGAAGCGACCGCCGTACGACTACACGCCCACTTCGTTCGACAAGTACTGGGTCCCGCAGGAATCGCTGCTGGCCGAGTGGGTGCGCAAGGGGGTCAAGGCAATGGAGATTCCGTTGCCGGGTACCAGTACGAAGATCTCCTGCGTGATCTCGATCCTGCAGGCCGGTGGTGGCTGCGGCCTGACCAATCCGAACATGCAGGACCAGCCGGCGGTGGCGCGGCCGCCGCCGGACATTCCGTTCAAGAAAGACCTGCAGGAAGATAACGGCAGCCGCTAGGCAAGGCGCGCGCGCCACACGCTGACCGGCTCGCGCTTGGGTAGGTGCCAACCTTGATTGGCACAGAAGCGCCGACCAAGGTCGGCCTCTACCAAGGCATCAGCGCATGCCGACCAGGGGCGGCATCCACCAGGGCAGCGACCTCACGCGCTCTGCGACAGGAACACCCAGAACGGCACGTCGCGGCCAACCCAGTCGCGGCTGGCTTCGTCCATCACGTCCAGCAACGTGTCGAAATCCTTCTGCGTGGAGGCGCGCAACGTATCCACGTCGGCCAGGAACAGCGCGTAACCGTTGGCCGGCAGCCACTGCAGGTCGCGCAGGTTGTCCGACAGTGCATCCCAGTTGCCGCCGAAGCCGGCAGGGAAATCCAGTTGTGCAGCCAGCCGCGCGAGCAGGGTGCGCTTGTCGGCCACGCCTTCCAGATCGATGCGGATCACCTTCAGTCCGGCATCGCGCATCGCTGCGGCCAGTGCGCCGATGTCGTCGCTGTCGATGGCGTAGACGCCGGCATTGTTGATGTCATGCAGGCCGAGGCCGAAATCATCGTGGCTCATCACTGCGCTCCCTGGGCCGGTACGGTGAAGCTGCGGAACGATTCGTAGTGATCGTCGGTGTAGTACCACGCCTCCGGCGGATCGCCGCCGGTGACGATGCGGCGCGTGCCACGGGTGCGTGCGCCGGGGGTGTCCACGGTGTATTCGCGGTAGTAGCCGCGCGGACGCTGCGGCAGCTGCTGTTCGCGGTTGCCGAAGGTGCTGCCATCTTGGCGGTGCGGGAACGGCCCGCCGCGCTGGATCAGCGCGATGGTCTGCCGGGCTTCGGCGGGCAGGAACGCGGGCAGACCGTTGTCCTTGCCGGGCGTGGCCGTGGCCGGTGCGCGCGCGGCAGGCGCACCCTGCAGGTCCGGCGCGAACTGCGGCGCCGGCGGGCGCTGCATGAAATGGTTGACGACCAGGCCGAGCAGCAGCAGGGCGATGGCGGTAATCAGCAGCCGGGGGTTGCGCATGGGCAAGGAGCGGGCGAGGGCGGTGCAGGCACTGTAGCGCCTGTGCGCTGCACGGTGCATGAGGATGGCATCGCGTCACTGCTGCGTAACAATTGCCGTCGTGCTCACTGGCAGGACGCAATTTCCTTTACATCCCCCTTGGTAATCTGGCGGTCTGTCCCCATCATTCACCGCGCAACGCCCGACACCGTCGGGTGCCCTCGCAATCAGGAGATGCATCATGGCCTATACCCTGCCCAAGCTGTCCTACGCCTACGACGCGCTGGAACCGCATATCGATGCGGCGACGATGGAAATCCATCACACCAAGCATCACCAGACCTACATCAACAACGTCAACGCGGCGCTGGAAGGCACCGAGTACGCTGACCTGCCGGTCGAAGAACTGGTGAAGAAGCTCAAGTCGCTGCCGGAGAACCTGCAGGGTCCGGTGCGCAACAACGGTGGCGGCCATGCCAACCACTCGTTGTTCTGGACCGTGATGGCTCCGAATGCTGGCGGCAACCCGGTGGGCGACGTGGCCAAGGCCATCGACAAGGACCTGGGTGGCTTCGACAAGTTCAAGGATGCCTTCACCAAGGCTGCGCTGACCCGTTTCGGCAGCGGCTGGGCATGGCTGAGCGTGACCCCGGACAAGAAGGTCGTGGTCGAGAGCACCGGCAACCAGGACAGCCCGCTGATGGAAGGCAACACCCCCATCCTCGGCCTGGACGTGTGGGAACACGCGTACTACCTGAAGTACCAGAACCGTCGTCCGGAATACATCGGCGCGTTCTTCAACGTCATCGACTGGAACGAAGTCGAACGCCGTTACCAGGAAGCGATCGCCTGATCGCGGTAATGGGATGAACTGAAAAGGCCGGGGGAGACCCCGGCCTTTTTGTTTTCCGCATTGGTAGTGCCGGCCGCTGGCCGGCAGCCCTGGAATGCCGGCCAGCGGCCGGCACTACCTATTCGGCGGTGGCCGTATCGCCCTGCAGGCGCAGGGTGGCCATCACGCCCAGGCGCAGGCCGGGCAGGTCGCCGTCGGCCGGCAGCAGGATCGGCTGCTGGCGGATGCCGCCGAAGTGCTTGACCTGGAACAGCACATCCAGGCCATGGCCGCTGCTGCCGCCGCCACTGGCCGCAGGCGCCTCGACGCGACCGCCGGGATTGCGCCGGGCCGGCTGGAACCCCGGGGTGCTGCGCACGAGCTCGACGGTGGTTGCCGAGAAATCGCCGGCGATCAGGCTGGGCATGCCCTCGGCGGTGGCGCCGATCCAGGTCATCAGGTCGCTGGTCTGATGCTGGCGGGCGGTGGCCTCGTCCGGGTCCGGGCGCAGCCGTGCCACATAGATGTTGACCAGTGCCTCGCCCAGCTTCAGCCGCATCATGCCGGCGGCGCTGAAGGTGCCGGGTGGGTGCAGCAGGGTCACGCCATCCTCGCTGACCGGCAACCGGGTCAGCATCGCGTTGCCATGCCGCAACGGCTGGCTGGGCGGATCGGCGGTAACGAAGTCGCAGCTGTAGCGCAGCCGGCTGGCCAGCCAGCAGGCCGGGTTGCGGCCCTGCTGCTGCAGCACCTGCTGCACCGAGATCACGTCTGGCTGCAGATCGGTCAGCAACTGTGCGACCTGCTCGCGGCGCAACTTCCACTGCGCATCATCGCGGCTGGGCAGCTCCAGCGCGGCCACGGTCAGCTGGCGGGGCTCGCTTTCGCTGGCCGTCGTGGTCGGTGCCTGCGGCCGTGCCTGTGCCTGCAGCGCCATCAGCAGCACCAGGCAACTGAGCAGGAGGCGGGCGGGGGCGAGGGGGCGCATAACGATAAGTTTACGCTTTTGTCGTGCAGGTGCCGTGACTTCCGGCACGGAGTGTCGCTGCCTGCCATGGATTGGCACCGTTGTCATGCAGCCCTGCAGCGTGCTTCGCAAGCCCTGCTTCCGGTAATCTTGCGCCTTTCGCTTTGCAGGATTGCCTTACAGGATGAGCCACGACGCAGTTGCCCCCATCGCCGGCCAGGGAAAGATGCCGCGCCAGATCCCGTACATCATCGGCAATGAGGCCTGCGAGCGGTTCAGTTTCTACGGGATGCGCAACATCCTGGTGCAGTTCCTGATCACCTCGCTGCTGCTGCAGGAAATTACTGCGGAAGGCCGTGCCGGTGAAGCCAAGGACATCATGCACAGCTTCATGATCGGCGTGTATTTCTTCCCGCTGCTCGGTGGCTGGCTGGCCGACAAGTTCTTCGGCAAGTACCACACCATTCTCTGGTTCAGCCTGGTCTACTGCGCCGGCCATCTGTGCCTGGCGCTGTTCGAGAACAGCCGCGAGGGCTTCTTCCTCGGCCTGGGCCTGATCGCGCTGGGTGCCGGTGGCATCAAGCCGCTGGTGGCCTCGTTCATGGGCGACCAGTTCGACCAGAGCAACAAGCACCTGGCCAAGATCGTCTTCGACGCCTTCTACTGGATCATCAACTTCGGCTCGCTGTTCGCCTCGCTGCTGATCCCGCTGGTGCTGAAGAACTGGGGCCCGCAGTGGGCGTTCGGCATCCCGGGCATCCTGATGTTCATCGCCACTTTCGTGTTCTGGCTGGGCCGCAAGCGCTACGTGCTGGTGCCGCTGCCGCCGAAGGATCCGCATTCGTTCGCCAACGTGGTGCGTACCGCACTGACCACGCGCGTGGCCGGCCAGGGCCGTCCGGGCCTGGTGATCGCCGTGCTCGGCCTGGTGCTGGCAGCGGCCTCGTTCGGCCTGGTCGGCTCGCTGGGCATCGTCATCTGCCTGTGCCTGGCGCTGGTGTCGATCCTGGCGGGCATCGGCGGTGGCACCTGGCTGCAGCTTGATCGCGCCCGTGGCCAGCATCCGGCCGAAGCCGTGGAGGGTGTGCGCTCGGTGCTGCGCGTGCTGGTGATCTTCGCGCTGACCACGCCGTTCTTCTCGCTGTTCGACCAGAAGGCCTCGACCTGGGTCCTGCAGGGCCAGCAGATGCAGATGCCGAGCTGGTTCACCGCCTCGCAGATGCAGGCATTGAACCCGCTGCTGGTGATGATCCTGATTCCGTTCAACAACCTGGTGCTGTACCCGGCCCTGCGCCGCTTCGGCTTCGAGCCGACCGCGCTGCGCCGCATGACCGCCGGCATCGCCTTCAGCGGCCTGGCCTGGATCGTGGTGGGCGGCATCCAGGTGGTGATGGACGGTGGCAACGCCATGTCGATCTTCTGGCAGATGCTGCCGTACGCGCTGCTGACCTTCGGTGAGGTACTGGTCTCGGCCACCGGCCTGGAGTTCGCCTACAGCCAGGCGCCGCAGGCGATGAAGGGCGTGGTGATGAGCTTCTGGAACCTGACCACCACCATCGGCAACCTGTGGGTGCTGCTGTCCAACGCTGCCGTGCGCAACGATGCGGTGACCCACAAGATCGCCAGTACGGGCCTGAGCGAAGCGGCATTCCTGATGTTCTTCTTCGCCGGTTTCGCCTTCGTCGCGGCGTTGGCCTTCGGTTGGTATGCGAAACGCTATCGTATGGTCGACAACTACCGTAGCGCCTGAGCCTGACATGACCCCCGTCAATCTGCTGTTGATCGCCATCACCGCCATCCTGTCGTGGATGGCGTTCAACAACCGCAAGCTGGCCGATCGCCTGATCCTGTGGCCGCCGGCCATCGACCGTCACCGCCAGTACGACCGGCTGGTGACCTATGGCTTCATCCACGCCGACTGGTCGCACCTGATCTTCAACATGATCACCCTGTTCTTCTTCGGGGGATTCATCGAGAGCGTGATGGTGCAGCTGACCGGCAGCTACCTGACCTACCCGGCGTTCTACATCGGTGCGCTGCTGGTCTCGATCCTGCCCAGCTACCTGAAGAACCAGAAGAACCCGAACTACCTCAGCCTGGGTGCGTCCGGGGCGGTGTCGGCGGTGCTGTTCGCCTTCATCCTGATCAAGCCGTGGTCGATCATCCTGGTGTTCTTCATCCCGGCGCCGGCGATTGTCTATGCCGCGTTCTACGTGGGCTACAGCATCTGGATGGACAAGCGCGGCGGTGACCGCATCAACCACAGCGCGCACCTGGCGGGCGCGGCGTTCGGCGTGATCTTCATGCTGGCCATGCAGCCGAGCATCTTCACTCACTTCCTGCGCGAACTCTCCAACCCGACCTTCCGCCTCGGCGGCGGTTGATGACGGGAGCGGGGCGGATCGGCAGCGATCCGCCCCCGCTGTTTCAGAGCGTGGGCTGCTGACCGTAGGTATCCAGCAGGCGGGCGAACACTTCTTCGCCGATGCGCTGGAAATCCTGGTCCTGGGTCTGCCCTTCCACCGCCAGTTGCAGCAGGCCCTCCAGCAGGGCGCGGTCGGTATCTGAATGGGAATCGCTGGGGTGCATCGGAGCCTCCGCGGTGGTGCGCATGATCAACGGTCGCAAGGGTCGTGCCAGCCTGGCTGTACCCCTCCACAGGCGATAGCGGCCGCCAGCGCTCCAGCTTGAGGGCCGCAATCTGACGTGAATGGATCGGACTTGCCCCTGTTCAGGCTTCACGCGATCATGGCGCCCGGCTGCGCACCATCCACGCAGTCGCCGCAGGAGACAGTTCCATGGCTTCGGTCACGCCCCCCGGTCTGGCCTACGAGGTCGAACACGACCTGGCCAACCATCGCTTCACCGCCCGTGTGCGCGGACAGCTGGCGGTGCTGGATTACCAGATCAAACGCAGGCGCATGGTCATCACGCATACCGAGGTGCCCGAGCCGATCGCCGGCCGAGGCATCGCCGGTGAACTGACCCGTGTGGCGCTGCGTTTTGCCCGTGAGCAGAAGTACAAGGTGGTGCCGGCGTGTTCCTACGCCGAGGCCTTCCTGCAGCGGCATGAGGAGTACCACGACCTGCTCGTTGGCTGAATACCAGCGGGCCACGCTTCAGCCATGGCAGGCGATGATGTACAAACATGAACAGGGGATCCCGATGAAGATTGGAAACAACCGGCCATTGCACGGCAGCGTGCTGGCCGGCGTGGTGGGCGTGCTGTTGCTGGCCGGTTGCCAGCGTGAAAGCGAGCCGGCACCGGCGACCGACGCGGCACCCGCCGCCGAGGCCACTGCTGCAGGCGAAACGCCGGCCACGGAAGCGCCGCTGGACCTGCGCGATGTGATCGAAAACAACGAGCGCGAAGTGGTGGGCATCAGCTACCCGGCCGGCATCGACCGTTACCCGGGCCTGGCACGCGCGCTGCAGAGCTACGCCACCAGTGCACGCGGCGACCTGCAGCAGGCGCTGGACGGGCTGGGCAATGACAAGCCGACCATGCCCTACGAACTGTCGCTGAGCTTCGAGAAGCTGCTGGAAACGCCGCAGCTGGTGGTGGTCAGTGCCGATGGCAGCCGCTACACAGGTGGCGCCCACGGTGAACCGCTGGTCGCGCGCTTCGTGTGGCTGCCGGCGCAGCAGCAGATGCTCAGTGCCGACAAGCTGGTGGCCGATGCCAAGGGCTGGAAGGCGATCAGTGATTTTGTAGCCGACCAGCTGCGCGAACGCGTGGCCACTCGCCTCAGCGGCGAGGACATGGATCCGGCCCAGCTGCAGGAATCGCTGCGCAACGCATCGCGCATGATCGCCGACGGTACCGGCCCGCAGGCCGACAATTTCAGCCAGTTCCAGCCGCTGACCGACGACAAGGGGCAGATCACCGCGCTGCGCTTTGTTTTCCCGCCGTATCAGGTGGGTCCATACTCGGACGGCACCCAGACCGCCGATGTCCCGGCGGCGGTGCTGTTGCCGCACGTGGCCAAGGACTACGTGGAGCTGTTCGCACGCGGTTGACCGCAGTCGAGGAGGTGGCGTGGATACAGGGTTGCAGGAGCGGGTCGCCGGCCTGCTCCACGAAGCCGGGGTCCGCATCGGCGGCACCCAGCCACAGGACATCCAGGTGCATGAACCGCGCTTCTTCGCGCGGGTCATGGCGCACGGCTCGCTTGGCCTCGGCGAAAGCTACATGGACGGTTGGTGGGATGCCAACGTCCTGGATGAATTCCTCGTCCACCTGATGCAGGCGCACCTGGACGAGCGGGTGCACGGTTGGCGCGAAGTGGCCGATGCACTGAAGGCGCGCCTGTTCAACCTGCAGGTGGGGCAGGGCAGCTACGAGGTGGGCCGCCGCCACTACGACCTCGGCAATGATCTCTACCAAGCCATGCTGGGCCGGCGCCTGGTCTACAGCTGCGGCTATTGGCGCAATGCCGATGATCTCGACGCCGCGCAGGAAGCCAAGCTGGACCTGGTCTGCCGCAAGCTGGGCCTGCGCCCGGGACAGCGCGTACTGGACATCGGCTGTGGCTGGGGCGAAGCCCTGAAGTTCGCTGCCGAGCGTTACGGCGTCAGCGGCGTCGGCGTGACCATCTCGCAGGAACAGGCCGAGTTCGCACGCGAACTGTGCGCCGGCCTGCCGATCGAGATCCGCCTGCAGGACTACCGCGAACTGCACGAACCGTTCGATACGATCTTCTCGATCGGCATGTTCGAGCACGTCGGTGACAAGAACTACGCCAGTTTCTTCGAGGTGGCCAGGCGCTGCCTGTCGCCGCGTGGCCTGCTGCTGTTGCATAGCATCGGCACCAACATCTCGCGGCATCGCACCGATCCGTGGATCGCGCGCTACATCTTCCCCAACTCGATGCTGCCGTCGGCGGTGCAGATCAGCAAGGCGTTCGAAGGCCGTTTCGTGCTGGAGGACTGGCACAACTTCGGCACCGACTACGACCTGACCCTGCAGGCCTGGCGGCGCAACGTGGAAGCGGCGTGGCCACGGCTGGACGCGGGTTACGACGAGCATTTCCGGCGCATGTGGCGTTTCTACCTGGCCGGGTCGATGGCGACCTTCCGTTGCCGGCATGCGCAGTTGTGGCAGCTGGTGCTGTCGCCGGAAGGCGTGCCGGGTGGGTACGTGGCGCCGCGTTGATCTGGAGGATCATCCACGCATGGCGTGGATCTACTGCGATCACGCAATCGTATGGTGGATCCACGCGATGCGTGGATGGTTCCCAGTAGTAGATCCACGCCATGCGTGGATGACCCAACAAAAAACCGCCCGGTCTCCCGGGCAGTTTTCGTTTCAGGCTACCGCGCGGGCGATCAGTTGCCGGCGCCGGTCAGGCCACGCTTTTCCAGCAGCGGTTCGATCTGCGGCTCATGGCCGGCGAAATCGCGGAACAGCTGCATGGCATCCACGCTGCCGCCCTTGGACAGCAGGGTGGCGCGGAAGTGGTCGCCGTTCTTGCGGCTCAGGCCGCCGTTGTCCTTGAACCACTTCTGGGTGTTGGCGTCGAGCACTTCCGACCAGATGTAGGCGTAGTAGCCGGCCGAATAGCCGCCCATGATGTGGCTGAAGTACGGGGTCTTGTAGCGCGGCGGAACCGGCGCGTAGTAGATGCCGTCCTTCTCCAGCGCCGCGCGCTCGAAGGCCATCACGTCCTTGGCAGCCGGCACCTGGTCGGCGCCGATCTGGTGCCAGCGCTGATCAAGCATGGCCGCACCCAGGTACTCGGTGGTGGCGAAGCCCTGGTTGAACTTGGCCGCCGCCAGCACCTTGTCCAGCAGCGCCTGCGGCATCGCCGAGCCGTTCTGGTAGTGCTTGGCGTAGTTCTTCAGGATGACCGGGTTGTCCGACCACATCTCGTTGACCTGCGAGGGGAACTCGACGAAGTCACGCGGCACCGAGGTGCCCGAGAAGTACGGGTACTTCACGTTGGAGAACATGCCGTGCAGGGCGTGGCCGAACTCGTGGAAGGTGGTGTTCACCTCATCCCAGGTCAGCAGGGTCGGCTGGCCGGCCGGCGGCTTCGGGATGTTCAGGTGGTTGGCGACCACCGGCTTGAAGCCGGTCAGCTTGGACTGCGAGACGTAGGAGTTCATCCACGCACCACCGCGCTTGGAGGCGCGTGCATACGGGTCGAAGATGAAGATCGCCAGCTGGCTGCCGTCGGCGTCGAACACGTCGTAGACGGTGACGTCATCGTGGTAGACCGGCAGGTCGGTGCGCTGCTTGAAGGTCAGGCCGAATTCCTGGCCCGCGGCGTAGAACACGCCGTTCTCCAGCACGTTCTTCATTTCGAAGTATGGCTTCAGCTGCGACTCGTCGAAGTTGTACTTGGCCTGGCGCACCTTCTCGCTGTAGAAGGCCCAGTCCCACGGTTCCAGCTGGAAGGTCGGCTTGCGTGCGGCCTTCTGTTCCTTGTCGATCATCGCCTGCAGGTCGGCGGCTTCGCGCTTGGCGTTGGCCACGGCGGCCGGGGCCAGCTTGCCCAGCATCGCATTGACCGCTTCTGGCGTCTTGGCGGTCTGGTTGGTCAGGTTGTAGGCGGCGAAGTTCGGGAAGCCCATCAGCTTGGCCTTGTCGGCACGCAGCTGCATGATGCGCGAGACCAGCGCGGTGTTGTCGAACTCACCGCCGCGGCTGCCGCGGGTGGTCGAAGCTTCGTAGATCTTCTGGCGCAGGGCGCGGTTGGCCAGGTTGGTCAGCGGCGGCTGGCCGGTGGTGTTGAGCAGGGTGATCACATACTTGCCTTCCTGCCCACGAGCCTTGGCGGCTTCGGCGGCGGCAGCGATCTGTTCCTTGGACAGGCCGTCCAGCTCCTTGACGTCGTCGACGGTGATCGCCGAGGCGTTCACTTCCGACTGCACGTTCTGGCTGAACTTGGTGCCCAGGTTGGCCAGCTCGGCGTTCATCTCCTTCAGCGTGGCCTTGTCAGCCTCGGACAGCTTGGCGCCGGCGCGCACGTAGTTGTCGTAGTACTTCTCGACCAGGCGCACGCCTTCTGCGTCCAGGCCCAGGGTGGTGCGGCTGTCATACAGTGCCTGGATGCGCGCGAACAGCTTGCCGTTCAGCGCGATCGCATCGCTGTGCGCGGCGAACTTCGCCGAGTAGTCGGCCTGCAGCTTCTTGCGAGTGTCGTTGGTATCGGCGCCGACCAGGCTGAAGAACACGGTGGTCGCACGGTCCAGGATGTCACCGCTCTTTTCCAGGGCGATGATGGTGTTGTCGAAGGTCGGCTTGGCCTTGGTGTTGGCGATGGCCTCCACTTCCTTCAGCTGCTGCGCCATACCGGCGTCGAAGGCCGGGGCGAAGTCACTGTCCTTGATCTTGTCGAACTGCGGGAAGTGCAGCGGCAGCGGGCTTTCGGCGAAGAACGGATTGGCCTGCTGGGCATTGGTGCTGGCAGCCGGGGTGGCGGCGCCGGCCGAGAAGGCGGGCAGGGCAAGGCCGAGGGACATGGCCACGGCAAGGGCAAGGCGAGTGGTCAAGGTAGGAACTCCGGTAAGGCAAACAAGGGCCCGAGGGTAACCCGGCTGGCCGCGCCCGCACTTGTGTCAAAAGGCATGCTGGCAATGCCGACGGCGGTAGAGCCACCCCATGGGTGGCTGCCGGGTACGTGGCTACCCCGGTACCATGCCGGTGTCATCTCCCCGGGCCACCTCCATGACCACCGCCTACGATTTCAGCTTCAACGACCTGGACGGCCAGCCGCAGGCCTTGGAGCAGTACCGCGGCAAGGCGCTGGTGCTGGTCAACGTGGCCAGCAAGTGCGGCTTCACCCCGCAGTACACCGGGCTGGAACAGCTGTGGCAGGACTACCGCGAGCGTGGCCTGGTGGTGATCGGCTTCCCGTGCAACCAGTTCGGTGCGCAGGAACCCGGGGATGCCGCACAGATCCGCCAGTTCTGTTCGCTGGATTATCCGGTCAGCTTCCCGCTGTCGGAGAAGATCGAGGTCAACGGCGAGGGGGCTGATCCGTTGTGGGCATGGCTGTCACGCGAGAAGCGCGGCCTGCTGGGTAGCGCCCGCATCAAGTGGAATTTCAGCAAGTTCCTGGTCGATCGCCAGGGGCGGGTGGTGTCGCGGCATGCGCCCACCACCAGGCCGGAGCAGCTGCGCGACGAGATCGAAGCGCTGCTGTGAGGTGGTGCCCAAAAAAGGGGACGGAGGGGATTAAGTCGTTTGTGGCACAAACGACTTAATCCCCTCCGTCCCCTTTTTGGATCATTTCTCGACGAACGCGCGCTCGAACACGTAGTGGCCCGGCTGGCCGATGCGCGGCGAAACCTGGAAGCCACGGGCATCGAGCACGGTGCGCAGGTCGGCCAGCATCTGCGGGCTGCCGCAGATCATCGCGCGGTCGTTTTCCGGGCTCAGCTCCGGCAGGCCGAGGGTGCGCTGCATCTCGCCGCTTTCCATCAGCTGGGTCAGGCGGCCCTGGTTGGCGAACGGCTCACGGGTGACCGCCGGGTAGTACAGCAGCTTGTCGCCGATCATCTCGCCCAGGAACTCATGCTCGCGCAGTTCCTTCTCGAAGTAATCGCGGTAGGCCAGGTCCTTTTCGTAGCGCACGCCGTGGCACAGGATCACCTTCTCGAAGCGCTCGTAGGTTTCCGGGTCCTTGATCACCGACAGCCACGGTGCCATGCCGGTGCCGGTGCCCAGCAGGTACAGGTTCTTGCCCGGGTGCAGGTCGCTGATCAGCAGGGTGCCGGTGGGCTTCTTGCCGACCAGCACCTTGTCGCCCGGCTTGATGTGCTGCAGGCGCGAGGTCAGCGGGCCGTCCTGGACCTTGATGCTGAAGAACTCCAGATGCTCTTCCCAGTTGGCGCTGGCGATGGAATACGCACGCAGCAGCGGCCGCGCCTCGGTTTCCAGGCCGATCATCACGAACTGGCCGTTCTCGAAGCGGAAACCGCTGTCGCGGGTGAGGGTGAAGCTGAAGTAGGCATCGGTCCAGTGGCGGACCTCAAGCACCGTTTCGGCGCCAAAAGCGGAGGACATGGGCGTATCTATCGAAAGTCGTCGGGGGTAATTCTATCTCAAATGAGACAGGTTCTCATTAGGCGGAACGAGAGGCGTTCTCAGCGGTAGCCGGCCGCCTGCAGCTCGAACAGCTCGGCATAACGGCCGCCTTCGGCCATCAGTTGCTCATGGGTGCCACTGGCCTCGATCCGGCCATCGGCCAGCACCAGGATGCGATCGGCCATGCGTACCGAGGAAAAACGGTGGGAAATCAATACTGCGGTGCGATTATCCGCCAGTTCCCTGAACCGCTGGAACACCTCGAACTCACTGCGCGCATCCAGCGCTGCTGTTGGCTCATCCAGGATCATCACCTGCGCATTGCGCATCCATGCGCGGGCGATGGCGATCTTCTGCCATTGGCCGCCGGACAGGTCCACGCCCTGCTTGAAGCGGCGGCCGATCAGCTGGTCGTAGCCGCCGGGCAGGTCGTCGATCACTTCCTCGGCCATGCCGCGCCGCGCGGCGTCGGCGATGCGTGCCTGGTCATCCATCGCCTCGACCTGGCCGACGCCGATGTTCTCGCCGGCGCTGAGGTTGTAGCGCACGAAGTCCTGGAAGATCACCCCGAGGTTGGCGCGCAGGTCGTCCAGATCGTAGTCGCGCAGGTCGCGGCCATCGAGCAGGATGCGGCCTTCGTCCGGTTCGTACAGCCGCGCCAGCAGTTTCACCAGGGTGGTCTTGCCGGCGCCGTTCTCACCGACCAGGGCCAGTACTTCGCCGGCCTGCAGCTGGAAATCAAGGTGGCGCACCGCCCATTGCTCTGCATCGGGATAGCGGAAGCCGACGTTCTCGAACACGAAGCCCTGGCGGATCGGCTGCGGCACGCGCACCGCACCTTCGCGCGAGTGGATTTCCGGCTGGATCTGGAAGAACGAGAACAGGTCATCCAGGTACAGCGCCTGGCTGGCCACCTGCGAGAAGCCGATCAGCAGGCCCTCCAACAGCTGGCGCAGGCGCAGGAAGCTGCCGGCGAGGAAGGTCAGGTCGCCGATTGAAAAGTCGCCGCGCACCGTGCGCCAGGCAATGTAGGCGTAGGCGGTGTAATACCCCAGCGTTCCCAGTGCAGCCAGCAGCGTGCCCCAGAACGCGCGGCGCCGTGCAAGCGCCCGGTTGGCCTGGAACAGCGCCACCGACAGGCGCCGGTAGCGCTCCACCAGGAAGCGGTGCAGGTTGTAGATCTTCACTTCCTTGGCCGTTTCCACGCTGGCACCGAGCTGGCGCAGGTAGTCGAGCTGGCGGCGCTCGGGCGTCCATTGGAAGTTGAGGCTGTAGCCGGCCGCGTTGAAGTGCGATTCGCCGATGAAGGCCGGCACCAGTGCCAGCGCCAGCAGCAGGATCAGCCACGGCGCGTAGACCAGCAGGCCGACGGCGAGGCTGGCCACGGTGATCGCGTCCTGCACCTGGCCGAACAGCTGGCTCATCAGGTTCATCCGGCCCATGGTCTGGCGCCGCGCACGGTCCAGCTTGTCCTGCAGGTCCGGGTCCTCGAAGTCCTCCAGATCCAGCGTCGCCGCGTGCTCCATCAGCCGGATGCTGGTGACGTTGGCGAACAGTTCCGAGAGCAGGGCATCGGCGTAGCTGACCAGCCGGCCGAGCAGGTCCGAGGCGATGGCCAGGCCGAATTCCAGCGCCAGCAGGCCCAGTAGTGGATTCAGCACGCCGCTGGACAGCGCTTCGCCCAGCGGCGGGAAGCCGGCGTCGTGCTGGCTCAGGTGCAGGGCGCTGTCGATGATCAGCTTGCCGACGTACAGCATCGCCACCGGCAGCAGCGCACGGATCAGGCGCAGCCCCAGGCTGGCCAGGGTGAGCGCGGGACTGGTCTTCCAGACCATGCGCAGGAACGGCGGCAGGTTGCGCATCGCCCTGAAGCGCTGGCGCAGGCTGGGTTTCTTCGCGGCGGCAGCGCCAGCGGTGGGGGTAGCAGGCATGCGCGTATTGTGCGCGCCTGATACGTGCAGATGGGGTCAGTGCAGCCGTGTGGCCGGCATCGGGGTCAGATCCCTTTGCAAAGCGACGGGATCCGGCCCTCCCGCATCCACGCATGGCGTGGATCCGCCGTGTCGACCAAGGTCGACACCTACCAACAGCAGTAGAAGTCTGTCGAGGGCGACCTGACCCACCCTGCCAACCCGCAGAAGAGCCAGCTTCTGACGTTGCTGCTGTTTCGGCTGTTGCCTCTGCGGGTGCCGGGCGGCAGCCCGGCCAGCCCCCCTTTACGGCAGCGGCGGCAGCAGGCCCGCACCCAGCCGGTTCCAGGCATTGATCACCGCAATCCCCATGCTCAGGTCACTGATGCCCTTCTCATCAAAGTGCGGTGCCAGTGCATCGAACGCCGCCTGCGACGGCGCACCGTCGGTCAGCCGGGTCAGCGCCTCGGCCCAGCCCAGCGCCGCACGTTCGCGGGCATCGAAGAAGCGGCTTTCGTGCCAGGCGGGCAGGGTATCGAGCTTGCGCGGCTCGATGCCGCCCTTGCGCAGCGCAGTGCCGTGCATGTCCATGCAGTAGCCGCAGCCATTGAGCTGCGACACGCGCAGGAACACCAGTTCCATCAGGGTCGGATCGATCGAGCTGTCATGCACCGCCTGGCTGGTGGCCAGCAGGCCCTTGAAGGCCTCGGCGGCCAGGCGGGTGTAAGGAACGCGGGGAGAGGCATGGTTCGACATCGTGGGCTCCACGGCGGCCACGATGGCCGCCTTTCATTACAAGGACGCCGCACCGTCACCGTGCGTGACAACGTTCGGCAGCTTTTCCGGATTCAACACGCTGTACACGTTGGCGATGCGGCCATCGACCACTTCGATCGTGGTGATCGAGTGCAGGCGATCGCCCTGGAAGCGCAGGATCGCCGGCTCGCCGTTGACATAGCCCAGCTGCGCCGGATGCGCCGCGCCACGGCGGGCGATGGCCCAGAACAGGCGGCCGATGCGCTCGGCGCCCAGCAGCGGGCGGATCGCTGCGGTAACCACGCCGCCACCGTCGGAGACCAGCAGCGCGTTGGCGTGCAGCAGGGCCTGGATCGCCCCGCTGTCGCCGCGCTGCGAGGCATCCATGAAGCGCGCCAGCAGCTGCCGGTGCTGGCTGGCATCGGCGTTGAAGCGCGGTCGTCCGGCCTGCAACCGCTGCCGGGCGCGATGCACCAGTTGCCGGCAGTTGGCCTCGCTGTGGCCGATCAGGTCGGCGATTTCGCGGTAGTCGTGGTCAAAGGCCTCCTTCAGCAGGAAGGCTGCGCGTTCCTCGGGGCCGAGCTGTTCGAGCAGGGTCAGGAAGGCGACCGAGACGTCGTCGGCCAGCGCGTGCAGCTGGGCCGGGCCGGGCGCCGGGTCGGGCTCCAGGGTGACCGCCAGCGGCTCGGCCAGCCACGGGCCGACGTAGTGCACGCGCTCGCGCTTGGCCGCGCGCAGCCGGTCCAGGCCGAGCCGGGTGGTGGTGGTGACCAGCCAGGCTTCGGGGTCGCGGACGGCCGCCGGATCGGCACCGGACCAGCGCAGCCAGGCATCCTGGACCACGTCTTCGGCGTCGGCGCGGCTGCCGAGCAGGCGGTAGGCCAGGGCCATCAGGCGCGGGCGGTGGGTCTGGAAAGCGGTTTCGGCGTTCATGTGGGCAAGGACGCCGCAGTGGCGCGTGGCGTGACAGAGGGCTTGCGTGGATATTGCCGGTCAGCGGCCGGCACTACCACCCTGCGGCCGGGGGAGGGGGTAAAATGGGCGGATTACCCCCGCCAGCCTCGAGCAAGCGAGCAAGACGTGACATCGATCAAGCAGGAAGACCTCATCCAGTCCATCGCCGACGCGCTGCAGTACATCTCGTACTACCACCCGGTCGATTACATCAAGAACCTTGCCGCCGCCTACGAGCGCGAGGAGTCGCCGGCCGCGAAGGAAGCGATGGCGCAGATCCTGATCAATTCGCGCATGTGCGCCGAAGGCCACCGTCCGATCTGCCAGGACACCGGCATCGTCACCGTGTTCCTGGAAATCGGCATGGACGTGCGTTGGGATGACGCCACGATGGGCGTGGAAGACATGGCCAATGAAGGCGTGCGCCGCGCCTACATGCACCCGGACAACAAGCTGCGCGCCTCGGTGCTGGCCGATCCGGCCGGCAAGCGCATCAATACCAAGGACAACACCCCGGGCGTGGTCAACGTCAAGGTGGTGCCGGGCAACACCGTCGACGTCATCGTCGCCGCCAAGGGCGGTGGTTCGGAAGCGAAGACCAAGTTCGCCATGCTCAACCCGTCCGACTCGATCGTCGACTGGGTGCTGAAGACCGTGCCGACCATGGGTGCCGGCTGGTGCCCGCCGGGCATGCTCGGCATCGGCATCGGCGGCACCGCCGAGAAGGCGATGCTGCTGGCCAAGGAAGCGCTGATGGAGCCGATCGACATCACCGAGCTGCAGGCCCGTGGTGCGTCCAACCGCATCGAAGAGCTGCGTCTGGAGCTGTACGAGAAGGTCAATGCGCTGGGCATCGGTGCGCAGGGCCTGGGTGGCCTGACCACCGTGCTCGACATCAAGATCAATGACTACCCGACCCATGCGGCCAACCTGCCGGTGGCGATGATCCCGAACTGCGCGGCCACCCGCCATGCGCACTTCACCCTGGATGGCAGCGGCCCGGTGATGCTGGACCCGCCGTCGCTGGAAGACTGGCCGAAGCTGACCTACGATTCGTCCAAGGGCACCCGCGTGGACCTGGACACGATCACGCCGGAAGACGTGGCCAGCTGGAAGCCGGGCCAGACCCTGCTGCTCAACGGCAAGCTGCTGACCGGTCGCGACGCCGCGCACAAGCGCATGGTCGACATGCTCAACAAGGGCGAGGAACTGCCGGTCGATCTGAAGGGCCGCTTCATCTACTACGTCGGTCCGGTCGATCCGGTGCGCGACGAAGTGGTGGGCCCGGCCGGCCCGACCACCGCCACCCGCATGGACAAGTTCACCCGTCAGGTACTGGAACAGACCGGCCTGCTGGGCATGGTCGGCAAGGCCGAGCGTGGCCCGGCGGCCATCGAGGCGATCCGTGACAACAAGTCGGCCTACCTGATGGCGGTCGGCGGTTCGGCCTACCTGGTGTCCAAGGCGATCAAGGCGGCCAAGGTCGTCGGTTTCGCCGACCTGGGCATGGAGGCGATCTACGAGTTCACCGTGCAGGACATGCCGGTGACCGTGGCGGTGGATTCCACCGGCGAATCGGTGCACAAGACCGGCCCGCGCGAATGGCAGGCCCGCATCGGCAAGATTCCGGTGGTGGTGGAGTAATTCCTCCCGTTCCGGTCGAGACAACGGCGCCCTTGTGGCGCCGTTGTTGTATGCAGCCTGCTCGCGCGCGGCCCGCTCTGCTAACGTACTGGTCGGCGTACTGGAAGGGAGTCCATCGTGCTGCAGTGGTCGCGTGTTTTCGTGTTGCTGGTCACTGCGCTGGCGTGCAGTGCCTGTGGTCCGCGTTACTTCGTCGAGCCACCAACCCACGAAGCGGGGAAGATCTGCGCGTCGGTCTGCGAGAGCCAGAAGGCGACGTGCGACTTCCACAACCGCGCCCGTGCCGAGTCGGATCAGCAGAGCTGCGAAAGCGAGAAGAGCCGGGTCATCAGCCGTTGTAGTGGTATTGCCGACGACAAGCAGCGGCACAACTGCGAAGGGGGCAACGGTGCCGGCAACTACTGCGGTTACCCGGCGCTTCCTTCATGCAGTGCTCCTTACGCCCAGTGCCTGCTCTCCTGCGGCGGCACCGTCAATGACGTCCGTACCGACACTGGTATTCCCGTGTACTGATCAGGGGCGCGTGTCGGTGCCTGCACGAGCAACCGTAGTCTGCTAGGGTCGGCACACCCCTGCACTGGATGTGCCCATGCGCCTGCATCGATCCGTCGCGGCTGTGTTCCTGCTGGTCCTGGCCGGCTGCAGCACAACGTCATCCTACGAAGGTGCGGATTTCTCCGCGTCCTCGCAGTGCCGAATGCAGTGCCAGGCCGACTATCGCAGCTGCATGGCGCGGGGCAGTATCGGCAGCAACGACTTCAGCTGCGAACAACAGATGGTGCCGGCGCCGGACAAACGCTGCAAGGACGTTGCCAACCCCGAGCTGCGCCGTTCCTGTGAACTGAAGACGCACGACTGCGCGATACGCACGCCGATCATGTCCTGTAGCGAAGGCCGCGATACCTGCATGAGCCGCTGCGGCTGAGCAACGACCGCCCGTGCAGGCGCATAATCGGCCGATCCATCCACACAGGAGCCGCGCATGAGCACCACGCTGTATGGTTCAACCAGTACCGCCGCGCTGGTGGTGCACTGGCTGCTGATCGAGCTGGGCATCGAGCACGAACTGGTGCTGCTGGATTTCGATGCGCGCGAGCACAAGTCAGAAGAGTACCTGGCGCTGAATCCGGCCGGTGTGGTGCCGACGCTGCTGATCGATGGTTTGGTACTGACCGAAGCGGCGGCCATTGCGTTGTACCTGGCTGATCGCCATCCGGACGCCAATCTGCTGCCTGCACTGGGCACGCCGCAGCGCGCCGATGCCTACCGATGGATGTTCTGGTGCGCCAATACGCTGCAGCCGGCCTATCGTGCCTGGTTCTACCCGCACGAAATGGCGGGCGAGGCAAACATGGAGGCCAGCCGCGAGATGGCGCGGCAACGCCTGGAAGCAGCCTGGCAGCATGTGGCCACGCACCTGCAGGTGCATGGCCCCTACCTGCTGGGCACCACGCCCTGCGTGGTCGACTACATGCTGGTGATGCTGATGCGCTGGTCGCGCAACATGCCGAAGCCCAGCGACACCTGGCCGGTGCTGAAGGCGCATGCCACGTCGATGAAGGCGCGCCCGGCGTTCGCCGAGGTGTACCGCCGCGAAGGCATCACCGACTGGCGGTAACAGAAAAGGGGACGGAGGGGATTAAGTCGTTTGTGCACAAACGACTTAATCCCCTCCGTCCCCTTTTCTGTTACAGGATCTCCAGCACCGTTTCCGGTGGGCGGCACAGCCGGGTGCCCTTGGGCGTGCGCACCACGGGGCGGTTGATCAGCCGCGGGTGTTCGGCCATCGCGGCCAGCAGCGTGGCCTCGTCCGCACCTTCCAGGCCCAGTTCGGCGAACTGCGCTTCCTTGCTGCGCACCAGCGCCTGCGCGTCCAGGCCGGATTCGGCCAGCACCTGGCGCAGTGTGGCCACATCGGGTGGATTGCCGAGGTACTCGATCACCACGGGATCAAAGCCCGCATCGCGGATCAGCTTCAGTGCGCCGCGCGAGTTGCTGCAGGCCGGGTTGTGCCAGATCGTCACGTCCATCAGAACCACTCCAGCAGGGACACGCCCACGCCCACATAGGTGGCCTTGTGGTTGTAGTCGATCAGGCTTTCGCCGTAGCCGTCGAAGACCTGCACATGGCCGCGCAGCAGGTTGCTGATCGGGAAGCCGTAGTCCAGCTGCAGGGCACCGTGCGAACGGCTGCCGGTGCGAAGCGAATGGCGCGCCATCAGCGAGACTTCATGGCCGTTGCGGTTCCAGGTCAGGGTCGCGTCACCGCGACCCATGTAATCCTCGATGTCCGGGTTGTTGTCCTCGCTGCGGGTCTCGGGAATGCGGTACCACGGGCGCAGCACCAGCGCCCAGTTCTCGCGGTCCAGGCCGATGTTGAGCATCACCCGGTTCCAGCTGCGCGACAGCGGATCGGCGCGGCCGTTGGACTGGTGGTTCAGCGCGATGCCGGTCATGCGCCCGCGCCAGCCGCCGATCGAGTAGCCGTTGCGGAACACCATCATCACTTCCGGTTCGTAATTGGTTTCGCGGAAGGGGCGCGAATCCTCGCTGTTGTAGGCCTGCCAGCGCGAGCTCTGGGTATAGCCGGCCCAGATGTCGCCGTTGTCGCCGAACAGGTTCTCGGCGATCTTGGTCTTGAAGCTGATCTGGAACTTCAGTTCGGCACTGTCCAGCACCTGCGGCGTGGTGACCGTGTTGGCCGGATTCGGCGAATGCGGTGTGGTGTTGCGGTCGCTGGTCCAGAACGCAGGCAGCAGGTACACCGGCTTGTAGGCACGCAGCTGGAATGGGCCCAGCTTGGAGTCCTCGGCCAGTTCCCAGCGGCTGTCCAGCAGCGAACCGCGGCCGGCGTTGGCCAGCGCGTTGTCCGGTGCTGCCGGACGGAACAGGTCGCTGACCCGTTCGCGCAGTTTCTCTTCGCCCTGGCTCACGCGTGCGGTCTGTCGTTCTTCGCGACGGGCCTGCGCGGCTGCCTCGGCGGCAGCGTCGGCCGCCGCTGTGGCCTGCGGAGTGTGTGCGAACAGCCGGTCATAGCACGCCAGGCGCGCCGCGTCGGTGGTGATGGCGGCACACGCAGCAGGCGAGGTGTCGGTGCTGGGCACGAACTCCTGCGCGGCCAGCGGCGCACTGGCCAGGGCCAGCGCCAGCGGCGCGAGGCGGGGAAGCAGCGGGGGGAGGGTCATTCCAGCAGGCCCTTCGGTGAATACGGGAATCGCACAGTGTGGCGGCTGTACCGGATCGCGGCCAGCCCCCACGGTTTATGCACGGCCACCACGTGCGCGTGGCGTGAAGGCTGCGCCAGTCACAGGAACCAGGCGAAGGCGAACAGGCCGAGCATCGCGATCACCACCGCCAGCTTCAACGCCAGGCCGAGCAGGATGCCGAGCCAGGTGGCCAGGCCGACCTTGGTCGAGCGGCCCAGCTCGCGGGTGTGCCAGTACTCGCCGAGCAGGGCACCGATCAACGGACCGGCGAACAGGCCGATCGGCATGAAGAACAGGCCGACGATGCTGCCGACGAACGTGCCCCACAGGGCCTTCCGGCTCGCGCCCACCCGTTGTGCGCCCACCACTGTGGCCAGCACGTCCGCCACCAGCGAGAGCACGGTCAGTACACCCAGCGCGACCAGGGTTGGCCAGCCCACATGGACGAAGCCGTCGGCCCACGCCGCCAGCAGCAGCCCGATGAACACCAGCGGGATGCCGGGCAGGGCCGGAAGGATGATCCCGGCGATGCCGACCAGGACAAAAATGACCGCTAGCAGATATAAGATGAATGAGAGTCCCATGCTGTCCCGTATGGTGGCCGTTTTGGGGTTGACAGTGAAAGATTTTGCCAGTTGATTTTTCGTTTTGGGCGGGTTAAGTTGCAGTCGCTGAGCTTGGCAAGGTCACCGTGGATCGTGGCCTGATGAAGCAAGATCTTCCCGATCCGCTGCATCGATGCACCTCGCTTCCCCCTTGCTTGTCAGCCGCCCACCAGGCGTTTCCAACAACAAGAGAGAGTCAAAGGGAGTTAGTGAGATGGCTGATCGCGAGACCGGTACCGTAAAGTGGTTCAATGATGCGAAGGGCTTCGGCTTTATCAGCCGGCAGAATGGCGAGGATGTGTTCGTGCACTTCCGCGCCATCGAGACCCAGGGCTTCAAGAGCCTCAAGGAAGGCCAGACTGTGAGCTTCGAAGTCGTGCAGGGCCAGAAGGGTCTGCAGGCTGACAAGGTGCAGCCGGTGTAATACCCGCCGCCTGTCGGCATGAAAAAGGCCCGCGCAAGCGGGCCTTTTTCTTTGCGCATGGCCCGGTGCGGATCAGCGCAGGATGACCTTGCCGTTGACTACGCGCACGTAGGTGTTTTCACGGATGCCGCCGAGGTCGCGCTGGTTGACCACGATGGTGCGGCCATCGTCCATGCGCACGCTGATGTCGTAGGTGTCGCTGGTGACGTTCTTCTGGATCTGGTTGCCGGCCAGCGCGCCACCGACCGCGCCTGCAGCGGCGGCGATGTTCTTGTTGCCACGGCTGCCGCCGGTGTGGTCGGAGATCTCGTGGCCGGCCACCGCGCCGACGATGCCGCCGAGGATCGCGCCGGTCGCGCTGGGCGCGGTACGGCCGGACTGCACGGTGTTGATGCGGGTGACGATGCCGCAGTCGGCGCAGCGGCCCTGGTTGTAACCGCCGTTGTTGCCGTAGCCGCCATTGTTGTAGCCGTTGTTGTAACCACCACCGCCGTAACCGGGCGAGGTGGCACAGCCAGCCAGGGCGAGGGTCGCGATGGCGCTGGCGGCGATGAGCTGGATCTTCATGGGGCGTCTCCTGGCCGTGAAGGCGGGTGCGTTGGGTGGTACTGCGTCATGCAGCAGGGTGGACGAATCGTCCTCTTTTGAACGTGAACAAGGTGCCAACCACGCGACCCTTGTCCGGCTGCAGGATGAATGCGGCTCAGCGGAAGTCCTGGTGGCAGGCGCGGCAGTCGGCCTGCACGGTTTCCACCACCTGGGCCAGGGCCGTGCAGTCGCTGGGCGGCGCGGCCAGAGCGGCGTTGAGGTTGCCGCGCAGCTGGCTGGCATGCTGCTGGAACTGCGCGCTGTCCTTCAAACCGGGGAAAGCCAGGTCCAGGTCGTTGGACAGCAGGCGCATCGCCTGCAACCGTGGCACGCTGTCGGCCAGGCTGCAGCGGTTCTGCTGCTGGGCCTGCAGCAGCAGCTGCGATTGCCGTTGCATCACCTGCATCAGGCTGTCCGGGAACGGGTCGCGGCGGGCCTGCAGGGCGCGGCCCACCATCACCGTGGCGATCAGGCCGATCAACAGGCCCAGGCCGAGCACGAACAGGTAGCGGTAGGCGGTGGACGGGCGGCGGGGCGGGCTGGCGTTCATGGCGGGCTCTCCGGGCGTGCAACGGTGGGTTCGATGCCGGCGCGCTGTAGGCGCTGGCGCCTGCACGTTAAAATAGCCGGATGAACGAACAGGTCAAACAACGCTTTGCCGGCATCGAACGGCTGTATGGCGTGGGTGCGCTCGAGCGCCTGCAGGGCAGCCGCGTGGCGGTGGTGGGCATGGGCGGCGTCGGCTCGTGGGTGGTGGAGGCGCTGGCCCGCTCGGCGGTCGGCCACCTGACCCTGATCGATGCCGATGACATCTGCGTGTCCAACACCAACCGGCAGCTGCCGGCGATGGAAGGCAACTACGGCCGCAACAAGGCCGAGGCGATGGCCGAGCGCTGCCGCGCGATCAACCCGGACACCGAGGTCGATGCCGTACAGGCGTTCCTGACGGTGTCGAACATGGCCGAACTGCTGGACCGTGGGTTCGATCTGGTGATCGATGCCTGCGACAGCTTCCGGGTCAAGGTCGAGACGATTGCCTGGTGCCGTCGCCGCAAGCTGCCGCTGCTGACCGTCGGTGCCGCCGGTGGCCGTACCGATCCGACCCTGGTGCGCATCCGCGACGTCTCGCGCACCGAGCACGACGCCATGCTGGCGCTGATCCGCAAGAAGCTGCGCAGCGAGTTCAACTTCCCGAAGAACGCCAAGCGCTACTTCGGCGTGCCGGCGGTGTACTCACTGGAGAACGTGAAGTATCCGCAGGCCGATGGCAGCGTCTGTGGCATCCGCCCGAACCTCGGTGCCGATGCAGCGTTGAAGCTGGACTGCGGCGCCGGCCTGGGTGCGGCGACCCATATCACCGGCGCCTTCGCTTTCGCGGCGGTGGGCAAGGCATTGGAAATGCTGCTGGAGCCGAAGAAGGTGAAGGCCGAAGTGGTCGAGGATCACGCCGACGCGTGACGGTAGTGCCGGCCGCTGGCCGGCATCTGCGCTGATCGAATCATTCCGCAGTTGCCGGCCAGCGGCCGGCACTACCCTCAGTTCGCCGGCAGCGCGAACAGGCGCCGTGCATTCTCCGTCGTGGCCTGGGCCACCGCGTCCAGCTCCATCCCGCGCAGCGCGGCCACGTGGCGGGCAATGGTCGCCAGCCGCGCCGGTTCGTTGCGCTGGCCGCGGATGCCGGCGTCAGGCTGGTCGGGCGCGTCGGTCTCCAGCAGCAGCTGTTCCAGCGGCATCTCGCGCACCAGCCGCTGCAGGCGCTGCGCCCGCTCGTAGGTCAACGGGCCGCCAAGACCCAGCAGGAAGCCCTGCCTGTGTAGTTGCGCGGCCTGTTCCGGACTGCCGGAAAAGCTGTGTACCACGCCGCGCAGGCCGCCGACGCGACGGATCGCGGCGATCACCGCATCCACCGCGCGCCGTGCATGCACGATCACCGGCAGGTCGAATTCACGGGCCAGTTGCAGCTGGCCGATGAAGTACGCCTGCTGCGTCTCTGCATCCAGGCCTTCGACAAAGAAGTCCAGGCCGCATTCGCCGATCGCGCAGGGGCGTTCGCGCTCGATCCACTCGCGCAGCAGCGGCAGGTGACCGGGCTGGTGCTCGGCCAGGAACATCGGGTGCAGGCCGTAGGCCGGGTACAGCCCCGACGCCTGCTGGCAGACTTCGCGCAGCTTCGGCCAGCTGGCGGCAGTCACCGCCGGCACCACCTGCAGGCGCACGCCAGCGGCCTGCGCGCGCGTGATCACCGCAGCGCGGTCACTGTCGAACTCGCCGGCATCGAGGTGGCAGTGGCTGTCGACCAGCAGGCTCAACGCTGTTCCAGCGACGGCGGCGCCGTGGCGGCGTTGCGGCTTTTCCAGTTGGCCAGCAGCAGGGTGCCGAAGCCGAGCACCAGTTCATCGACGAACGGGATCGGGTCGGGGATGAACAGGGTCAGCACGAACAGGCCTGCGGTGAGCTTGAACAGGGTGGGGTAGCGCAGCCGGCGCGCCCATTGCAGTAGCGGCAGCAGCATCGGGTTGGCCATGGCGGGGGTCCTCCTGGGGAATATGCAAACGCTACCACGGGCCCAGCATTTCCCGATGCTGAATGGGTTACGGGAATGAGCAGGAAATGTGGAGATTCCGTTCAGGCAGCGCATGCTGCAATCTGGTCCGAGAACGTTGCGGATGGTCCGCAAGGAGCAGGTCATGAAAAGCACAACTACAACTGTCCTGGTCGCAGCGGGCGCGCTGCTGGTCGGTGGTATCGCCACCGCCGCCTTCATGAAGAGTGGCGGCACCTCGCCCGATTCCATCAGCGCCGGAACCCCCAACGGTGAATCGCGCCTGGTCGATGGCAACGCCACTGACGATGGCGCGCGTGGTGACACGCTCGACCCGTCGGCACCGCGTGGGCTGGAATATGCCGATGTGCTGAAGGTCGACCCGATCACCGAGAAGCAGAAGGCCTACGCCACCGTGATCGGCACCGATGCGGTGCGCGAGACCTCCACCACCCAGACCCCGCATGAAGTCTGTCAGGACGTGACGGTGCAGGAGCGCCTGCCGGAACGTGATGGCAATGTGGGCGGCACCGTGGTCGGTGCTGTGGTGGGTGGCCTGCTGGGCAACCAGGTCGGCGGCGGCAATGGCAAGAAGGCCGCGACCGCAGCCGGTGCCGTGGCCGGTGGCTTCATCGGCAACCAGATCGACAAGCGCCATGTGGGTGGCCGCGTGGTCAACCGTACCGAGCGCCAGTGCCACACCGAGACCGCAACCTCCGAGTCGAGCCGCGTCACCGGCTACAACGTGACCTATCGCAACGAGGACGGCACCACCGGCACCATGCGCATGGCCAGCAAGCCGGGCAACCGCATCGCCATGGGCACCAATGATGTGGTGAAGGGCTACAACGTGACCTACCGCTACGACGGCGCCGAGAAGACCGTGCGCATGGACAACAAGCCGGCCAGCGATCGCCTGCCGGTGGTCGATGGCCAGCTGGTCACGCAGACCGCTGCCGCCGGTGCCACTGCGGCCACCACGCGCCAGTAATCCAGGTGCAGCATGCAGTACTCGACGGGCCGGCTCATGCCGGCCCGTTTCGTTGCGACCGGCGGAATTCATCCGCGCGGGGCGCGAATCCACCATCATGGACGCTTCCTTCGACATGGAGCCGGCATGAGCATTTTCGACCTGCGCATTGAAACCGAGCGCCTGATCCTGCGCCCGCTGCTGCGCGAGGACTACGAACCCTATCTGGCGTTCTGCGCCAACGAGGAAACGATGCGCACCCTCGGTGGCGTGCAGCCGCCTTCGGTGGCCTGGCGTGGCTTCTGCAGCCTGGCTGGCGCCTGGCAGCTGTTCGGCTTCTCGATGTTCAGCGTGATAGAGAAATCCAGCGGTGACTGGATCGGGCGCATGGGTCCCTGGCAACCGCAGGACTGGCCCGGTACCGAGGTTGGCTGGGGCATCCGCCATGCCAGCTGGGGCAGGGGCTATGCGCCGGAAGCCGCGGTCGCCGCGATCGACTGGGCGTTCGACACGCTCGGATGGGATGAGGTGATCCACACCATCGCCGAGAACAACGACAACTCGCGGGCGGTCGCGCGCAAGCTCGGCAGCACGATGCTGCGCATGGGCGAACTGCCGCCACCGTACAACGACAAGCCGATGCAGATCTGGGGCCAGTCGCGCGCGCAGTGGCGGCAGCGCACACGCTGAGCGTTGCCCGGTAGTGCCGGCCACTGGCCGGCAACCTCGTTGCAGCAGGATTCATGCGGTTGCCGGCCAGCGGCCGGCACTAGCGGGTCGCCATGCTGCACTCGCGCTTGGCATTCACCGGCGTGCTTGCCAGACTGCACGCAGCCGGCCGCCGGCCGGATGTGATGGAGCAGGCAATGGTGGAAGAGCGCGTCCCGCTGACGGTGCATGGCATGTCGGTCTCGGGCAATTGCCACAAGGTCCGCCTGCTGCTGGAGCAGCTCGGCAGCCGTTACCGCTGGGTGGAGGTGGACAGTGCCCACGGCCAGACCCATACGCCCGAATTCCTGGCGCTCAACCCGAATGCCAAGGTGCCGCTGATCGTCCGCGACGATGGCCGCGTGCTGACCGAATCCAACGCGATCCTGTTCTGGCTGGCCGAAGGCACGCCGTACCTGCCCACCGATGGTTGGGAGCGCGCGCAGGCGTTGAGCTGGATGTTCTTCGAGCAGTACACGCACGAGCCGTGCGTGGCAGTGGCGCGCTTCATCCGCGGCTGGACCGCGCCCGATTCGTCGCGCCGCGCCGAACTGCCGCGCCTGTATGAGCGCGCCGCCACCGCGCTGGCGGTGATGGAGCAGCACCTGCGCCAGGCGCAATGGTTCACCGGCAGCGGATACGGCATCGCCGATATCGCCCTGTTTGCCTATACCGATGTGGCGGGCGAGGGCGGTATCAGCCTGGAGCCTTTCCCGGAAGTTCGCGCCTGGCTGCAGCGCGTGCGTGAGCAGCCGCGCTTCCTGCCGATGCCGGCAGTGACCGCCGAAGTGCGCTCGCGATTCGAGGCCGCGTGACTCTCAACAAGGTGACCCCCACAGGGTAGCGCCGGGCCATGCCCGGCGGAATGCAACAACGACACGGAGGGTGTTCGATGTTCGCTGTGGTTCCAGATCCGATTCCCGCACGCATGCGCGTGCTCAACCGCGCCGAAGTGTGCGACGTCAACTTCCTTGATGCGGTGCGTGGCTGGCGCGGCACCCCGCGCCCGCGCCCGGCACCGGATGCGCCGATCCTGCCGGGCAGCACGCTCAGCGCTGCGGCCTTCGGTGAACTGTTCGATTCGCAGCTGGCCAGCCGCCAGCTGGACCTGATGGCACGCGTGCTGCGCGTGCAGAACAAGGTCTTCTACACCATCGGTTCTTCCGGCCACGAAGGCAATGCGCTGCTGGCGCGGGCCTGCCGGTATACCGATCCAGCCTTCCTGCACTATCGCTCCGGTGCCTTCATGGCCGAGCGTTCGCGCCAGGTGCCGGGTATCGATCCGCTGCGCGATGCGGCACTGTCCTTCGCCGCCAGCGCGGATGATCCGGCCAGCGGTGGCCGCCACAAGGTGTGGGGCAGCAAGCCATTGTGGGTGCTGCCGCAGACCTCGACGATTGCTTCGCACCTGCCGAAGGCGCTGGGCACCGCGCTGGCCATCGAGAGTGGCAAACGGCTGGGGCAGGCATTGCCGATTCCCACCGACAGCATCGTGCTGTGCTCGTTCGGTGATGCCTCGGCCAACCATGCCACCGCGCAGACCGCATTCAACACCGCGATGTGGTCGGCCTACCAGAAGCTGCCGGCGCCGATCCTGTTCGTCTGCGAGGACAACGGGCTGGGCATTTCGGTGAAGACCCCGGAAGGCTGGATTGCCGAGCGCTTCAGCCGCCAGCCGGGGCTCGACTATTTCTTCGCCGATGGGCTGGATCTGGCCACCGGACACGCCCAGGTACAGGCCGCGGTGGAACACTGCCGGCGCACGCGGCGGCCGACCTTCCTGCATCTGCGTACCACGCGCCTGATGGGCCACGCCGGCACCGACTTTGAAGTGGAATGGCGCGCGTTGCCGGAGCTGTGCGCGGCCGAGGCGCAGGATCCGCTGCTGCGCTCGGCGCAGATCGCGATGGAATCGGGCTGGATGGATGCGGCCGCCATCGAAGTGGCCTACGAGACCCTGCGCGCGCGCTGCATGGCGGCGGCGGCCGACGCCGAAGGCCGCCCGACGCTGCAGTCGCTGCAGGAAGTGATGGCGCCGCTGGCGCCGTACACACCAGCGGCGGTGCAGGTCGAAGCGCGGCGCGAGGTGCCCGCCGAGACGCGCGAAGCGCTGTATGGCGGTGCGGAGACCCTGCCCGAACGGCAGGCACCACGACACCTCGCCATCCAGATCAACCACGGCCTGCAGGAGTTGCTGGCGAAGTATCCGCAGAGCCTGCTGTTCGGCGAGGACGTCGCGCAGAAGGGCGGTGTCTACACCGTCACCAAGGATCTGCTGCGCCGCTTCGGCCCGCGCCGGGTGTTCAACACCCTGCTGGACGAAACCATGATCCTGGGCATGGCGCAGGGCCTGGCCAACATGGGCATGCTGCCGATCCCGGAGATCCAGTACCTGGCCTACCTGCACAACGCCATCGACCAGGTGCGCGGCGAAGCGTGTTCGCTGCAGTTCTTCTCCAACGACCAGTACCGCAACCCGATGCTGCTGCGGGTGGCCGGGCTGGGGTACCAGAAGGGCTTCGGTGGCCACTTCCACAACGACAATTCGATCACCGCGCTGCGCGACATTCCCGGCCTGGTGGTGGGTTGCCCGTCGCGCGGCGACGATGCGGTGATGATGCTGCGCACGCTGGCGGCGCTGGCCCGGGTGGACGGACGTGTGGCGGTGTTCCTGGAGCCGATCGCGCTGTACATGAGCAAGGACCTGCATGAGCCGGGCGATGGCCAGTGGCTGTTCGACTACCCGGCCCAGGGCCAGGCGCTGGTACCGGGCGAGGGCCGGGTCTATGCGCCGGAGGCAGGCGACCTGGTGGTCTACACCTATGGCAACGGCGTGCCGATGGCGCTGCGCGCGACGCGGGCGATCGAGCAGCAGCTGGGCTGGCAGGTGCGGGTGGTCGACCTGCGCTGGCTGGTGCCGCTGGATGCCGGTTTCATCGCCAGCCAGGCCGCCAGTGCACGGCGGGTGCTGGTGCTGGACGAGGGCCGCCACAGTGGCGGGGTGGGCGAGGGCGTGGTCACCGCACTGGTCGAGGCCGGTTTCGGCCACCTGCCGTTGCGCCGGGTCTGCGGTGCCGATACCTATACCCCGCTGGCGGGGGCAGCAATGTTCGGGCTTCCAAGCGACAATGCGGTGATTGGCGCCGCCCTTGAACTGGCGCAGGAACCTTGATGCATGTGTGGATTGGCGGGAATGTTGTTGCCGGCGCCTGTGGCGTCGGCCGAGGTGCTGCAGGCGCAGGTGCTGGCCATGGGCGAGGCGCTGCATCACCGCGGGCCGGATGATGGCGGCAGCTGGGCCGATGCCGGGGCAGGCGTCGCGCTGGCGCACCGTCGGCTGAGCATTCTCGACCTGTCGCCGCTGGGCCACCAGCCGATGGCCTCGTCCGATGGTCGCTACGTGATGGCCTACAACGGCGAGGTCTACAACTTCGCCGCCCTGCGTGCCGAACTGGAGCCGCTGGGGCACGCCTTCCGTGGCCACTCCGACACCGAGGTGCTGCTGGCAGCGATCCTGCAATGGGGCATGGAAGACACCCTGCAGCGCTGCAACGGCATGTTCGCCATTGCGCTGTGGGACCGCCAGGAGCAGTGCCTGTGGCTGGCCCGCGACCGTGTCGGCAAGAAGCCGCTGTACTACGGCTGGGCGGGTGACACCCTGGTATTCGGTTCCGAACTGAAGGCGCTGTGGCAGCACCCGGCCTTCGACAACGACATCGACCGCGACGCACTGACCCTGTTGCTGCGGTTGGACTACATTCCGGCCCCGCACAGCATCCACCAGCGCTGCTACAAGCTGATGCCGGGCCGCGTGCTGCGCCTGGATGCCGAAGCCGTAGCGGCGGGTGCATCGGCGCATCGTCCGGAACAGGCGCAGCGCCCCTACTGGGATGCGCGTGCACGCATGCAGGCGGCGCTGGCCGCGCCGTTCCAGGGCCGCATCGAGGAGGCCGAGGAGCAGCTGGATGGGCTGCTGCGCGACGCGGTCGCGCTGCGCATGGTGGCCGACGTGCCGGTGGGGGTGTTCCTGTCTGGCGGCACCGATTCGTCGCTGGTGGCCGCGCTGATGCAGGCACAGAGCGGTCAGCCGGTGCACAGCTTCAGTATCGGCTTCACCGGTTCGGGCCACGACGAGGCGCCGCTGGCCAAGGAACTGGCCGCGCATCTGGGCTGTGACCACACCGAACTCTACGTCAGCGGTGCCGACGCACTGGCGGTGGTGCCGCAGTTGCCGGCGATGTTCGACGAACCCTTCGCTGATGCCTCGCAGGTGCCGACCGCGCTGGTCGCCCGGCTGGCGCGGCAGGGCGTGACCGTGGCGCTGTCCGGCGACGGTGGCGACGAGCTGTTCTTCGGCTATACCCGCTATGTGCGCGCGCTGCGCAACTGGCAGATGCTGGGCCGTGTGCCGGGACCGCTGCGGCGCTGGATGGGCGCGCGCGCCCAGCAGCAGGGCGAGGCCTCGCGTACCGGCGGCCTGGCCGCGCTGTTGGCCGAGTCCGGCGCGCGTGGCATCGGCGACGTGTACCGCAACCGCATCTCGCGCTGGCGCGACCCGGCGGCGGCAGTGCCCGGGGCGCAGGCCGCGGGCAGCTTCTATGACCTGGCCGACCCGTTGCACGGAGCCGGCACACCGGCTGACGCGATGATGCTGGCCGATTACGTGACCTACCTGCCGGATGACCTGCTGTGCAAGGTCGACCGCACCTCGATGGCGGTCAGCCTGGAAGCACGCGCGCCGCTGTTGGATTCACGCGTGGCCGAGTTCGCCTGGTCGCTGCCGCTGGGCTTCAAGCGCAGTGAAACCACCAGCAAGGTGCTGCTCAAGCGCGTGCTGGGCCGTTATGTGCCGCAGTCGATGGTGCACCGGCCCAAGCGTGGCTTCGGCGCGCCGGTCAGCGACTGGCTGAAGGGCGACCTGCGGCCGTGGGCCGAAGACCTGCTGCAGCCCGCACGGCTGGAGCAGGAGGGCGTGCTGTCGGCGGCCGCGGTACAGCCGCTGTGGCAGCAGTTCCTCGGCGGCCAGCGCAAGTGGCATACCCATCTGTGGAACGTGCTGATGTTCCAGGCCTGGCAGGCGCATTGGCGGCAGGTGCGTGCGGGCGTGACGGGCAGCTGATCTTCACCGGCCTGCAAGGGCCCGGCGACTAGGCTGGGCCTCCCGCACCGTGAGGAGTCTGTCCCCATGTCCGTACCCACCATCGCCGTGTTCGTCGGCAGCCTGCGCAAGGAATCGTGCAACCGCAAACTGGCCCATGCGCTGGAGAAGATCGCCGGCGACCGCGCGCGCTTCCAGTATGTGCAGATCGGTGATCTGCCGCTGTACGACCAGGACTTCGATGGCCACTATCCGGCGCAGGGTACCCGGCTGAAGGACCAGGTCCGTGCCGCCGACGCGGTGCTGTTCGTGACCCCCGAATACAACCGGTCGGTGCCGGGCGTGCTGAAGAACGCCATCGATATCGGCTCGCGCCCGTATGGCGACAGCGCGTTTGCCGGCAAGCCGGCGGCGGTGATCGGCGCCTCCATCGGCCAGATCGGCACCGCCGTGGCCCAGCAGCACCTGCGCAACAGCCTGGCCTTCCTGGACATGCACGTGCTCGGCCAGCCCGAGGCGTTCATTCATTTCAAGGACGGCCTGATCGATGCCGACGGCACGGTCCACAACGAAGGCACGCAGAAATTCCTGCAGGGCTATGTGGACCGGTTCCTGGCGCTGATCGCGGTTCACGTCAAGGGCGATTGACGCCAGCGGTTGCCACCCCCATCTGCGATAATGCCCGCTCGGGTGCCGCAACGGCGCCCGTCGCAGGCAGTGCGACGCCCCCACGCCAATCTGGCCAGGCACCGGCGGATATCCCCCGTTTCTCCACGGCTTATCCACAGGCTTGTCCATGGCCGCCGGGGTCGGCGCATGCCTACACTCGTCCGGCCCACTTTTGCAGGAAACACCGCAGCATGTCCGCTCGCCCCGGCTTCCGTTCCAACCGCAGAGAGCGCGGTGATGGCTTCGATCGCGATCGCGACGAGTCGCGCATCGACCAGTTGCGGGTACCGCCACATTCGGTGGAAGCCGAGCAGGCGGTGCTGGGTGGCCTGATGCTGGCCCCGGAGGCCTATGACCGGGTCAATGACCAGCTGACCGAAGGCGATTTCTACCGCCGCGACCACCAGATGATCTATCGCGCGATCCGCGAGCTGTCCGAGCGCGAGCGGCCGTTCGATGCGGTGACCCTGGGCGAGTGGTTCGAATCGCAGGGCAAGATGGAACTGGTGGGCGATGGTGCCTATCTGATCGAGCTGGCCAGTACCACGCCGTCGGCGGCCAACATCGTGGCCTACGCCGAGATCGTGCGTGACAAGGCGGTGCTGCGGCAGCTGATCCAGGTGGGTACCGACATCGTCAACGACGGTTTCCAGCCCGAGGGCCGTGAGAGCAGCGAGCTGCTGGCATCGGCGGAAAAGAGCGTGTTCGCCATCGCCGAACAGGGCGCACGCGGCCGTACCGATTTCGTGGCGATGCCCGGTGCACTGAAGGATGCCTTCGAAGAGCTGCGCAGCCGCTTCGAGAACGGCGGCAACATCACCGGCCTGCCGACCGGCTACAACGATTTCGATGCGATGACCTCCGGCCTGCAGCCGACCGACCTGATCATCCTTGCCGCGCGCCCGGCCATGGGCAAGACCACTTTCGCACTGAACATCGCCGAGTACGCGGCGATCAAGTCGAAGAAGGGCGTGGCGGTGTTCTCGATGGAAATGTCGGCATCGCAGCTGGCGATGCGCCTGATTTCCTCCAACGGCCGCATCAACGCGCAGCGCCTGCGTACCGGCCAGCTGGAAGACGAGGACTGGAGCCGCGTCACCAGCGCGATCAAGATGCTGAAGGAAACCAAGATCTTCATCGACGATACGCCCGGCGTGTCGCCGGAAGTGCTGCGCTCCAAGTGCCGTCGCCTCAAGCGCGAGCATGACCTGGGCCTGGTGGTGATCGACTACCTGCAGCTGATGAGCGTGCCGGGCAACAGCGAAAACCGCGCGACCGAAATCTCGGAGATCTCGCGTTCGCTGAAGGGCCTGGCCAAGGAACTGCATGTGCCGGTGATCGCGTTGTCGCAGCTCAACCGCTCGCTGGAAACACGTACCGACAAGCGCCCGGTGATGGCCGACCTTCGCGAATCAGGCGCAATCGAGCAGGATGCGGACATGATCGTCTTCATCTACCGCGACGATTACTACAACAAGGAAAATTCGCCGGACAAGGGCCTGGCCGAGATCATCATCGGCAAGCACCGTGGTGGCCCGACCGGGTCGTGCAAGCTGAAGTTCTTCGGCGAGTACACCCGCTTCGACAACCTGGCCCATGATTCGGTCGGCTCGTTCGAGTAACGGGCGTGCCGGCCGCTGGCCGGCAACCACCTCCAGGCCGGCAAACCATTCGAAACGCCAAACGTCCGTATGTGGCGTGTAAATGACATGTAACGCGACGCTTCTACGATTCCGCCGCTGCTGCCCTTCGACGCCGCCCTTCGGCGTCCAGCGTGCCCAAGGAATCCGCCCTCATGCCGTCCCACGCTCCGCTCCGCCGCAATCTGCTGGCCCTGCTGGTCTGTGCTTCGCTGCCGTCGCTGGCTGTCGCTGAAACTGCCCCCGCGACCGACGCGCCGTCGGCCACCACCCTCGATTCGATCTCGGTGATCGGCCGCGGCGAAGCCCGCCAGGTGCAGCGCGTGACCGCCGAGGACATGAAGATCCTGCCGCCGGGTGCCAACCCGCTGAAGCTGCTGGCCAGCAAGCCGGGCGTACACTTCGAATCGGCCGATGCCACCGGCGCCTACGAATGGTCCACCAGCATCAGCCTGCGTGGCTTCAACCAGAACCGCCTGGGCTACACCCTCGATGGCATCCCGCTGGGCAACATGGCCTACGGCAACAGCAACGGCCTGCACATCAGCCGCGCGGTGATCAGCGAGAACCTGGGCGGTGCGGAGGTCTCCACCGGCATTGGCGCGCTGGGTACGCCGTCCACCAGCAACCTTGGCGGCGTGTTCCAGTTCTACTCGATCGATCCGTCCACCGAATACGGCGTGGTCCTGGCACAGGGCTTCGGCAGCGACAACGCGCGCCGCAGCTATGCGCGCCTCGATACCGGCGACCACCAGGGCTTTGCGGCCTACCTGTCCGGCGCGTACTCGGAAGGTGACAAGTGGAAGGGCAAGGGCTCGCAGGAGCTGAAGCAGTTCAACGGCAAGGCCACCTACAACTTCGGAACGGACAGCAGGATCACGGCGCTGTTCAACGCCTCGCGCCGCGTCGAGGCCGATTACCAGGACCTGTCGCTGGAGATGATCGATCGCCTCGGCTGGGACTGGGACAACTACGCGCCGGACTGGGATCGCGCGGTTGCCGCGGCACGCGGAAAATACACGGGTGGCGTCAACAGCCCGTGGGATGCGTACTACTCTGGCCACGGCCTGCGCAACGATGACCTGTCCAGCATCGCCGGCGATTTCGGCCTGAACGATTCGATGCGGTTGAAGGTGAATGTCTACAACCACAGCAACCGCGGCCAGGGTCACTGGTTCAGCCCGTCCAATCCATCCAACCCGGGCACCAGCCGCGAGATCCCGATCTCGATCCGCACCACCGAGTACGCGATCGACCGCACCGGCGTGACCTCGGCGTTCACCTGGAACGTCGGTGGCCACGAACTGGAAGCCGGCCTCTGGTACGAGGACAACGGCCACAGCGTGCAGCGCAACTTCTACTACATCGACGGCCCGATCACCGACGACTTCTTCCTGCGCAACCCGGACCAGCGCGTGTGGCACCAGCGCTACACCACCATCACCCGCCAGTTCTACGTGCAGGACCGCTTCCGCCTGTTCGATGACCGCCTGACCATCGACATCGGCGCGAAGTCGCCGCACACCCGCACCAGCGTGCGCACGCCGCTGGGCAGCTACGCCAACAACAGCAGCCTGACCTCGAAGAAGGGCCTGCTGCCGCAGGCCGGTTTCAACTTCAAGCTCAACGAAGGCAACGAGATCTTCGGTTCGTTCGCCAAGAACGTGGCCGCCTACGCGCTGGGCGTGGGCAGCCCGTTCAACGTGCCGCAGGCGGCCTTCGACTCCAGCGCGAAGAACCTGAAGCCGGAACAGTCGCGCACCATCGAACTGGGCTGGCGCGGCTATGGCCAGGGCTATGAAGCCTCGGTGGCGGTGTATGACGTCAAGTTCGACAACCGCCTGCTGGCCATCGCGCAGTGCGTGGGCATCCTCGGTTGCCCGGCGCTGTTCTCCAACGTTGGTTCGGTGACCAGCCGCGGCGCCGAGGCGACCCTGCAGCTGAAGCCGATGCAGGACCTGACCTGGTCCAACGCGCTGTCGTGGAATGACAGCACCTACGACAACGACTACGTGAACAACGGTGTGGTGCCGACCCGCGGCAAGAAGACCGTCGACACCCCGGAATGGATGTTCGCCAGCACCCTGGCCTGGACCCCGGGCGCGTGGGACCTGCGCCTGTCGGCCAACCACGTCGGCAAGCGGTTCGTGACCTATACCAACGATGTGTCGGTGCCGAGCTACTGGCTGGTCAACGCCTCGGTGGCCTATGACTTCGGCAAGCTCGGCCCGGCGCAGAACCTGACCGTGGCGCTGAACCTGACCAACCTGACCGACAAGCGTTATCTGTCCTCGATCAACACCAACGGCACCTACGCCGCCGATCCGACCCGCAGCCTGGCGACCATGCAGGTCGGCGCGCCGCGGCAGGTGATGGCCACCGCCACCGTGCGCTTCTGATGCGCGGGCCTGTGGATCCGGAAAGCCGCCGTCGCCTGCTGCGCATGGCGTGGCAGGGCACGGGGGCGGCGATCGCACTGGCGGCGATGCCGGGGCTGGCCACGGCCGGCCCACGGCCGCGGCTGGGGCGTGATCCGTTCACCCTCGGTGTCGCCGCCGGTGATCCGGATCCGCAGGGTGCGGTGCTGTGGACGCGACTTGCGCCGGACCCGCTCAACGGCGGCGGCATGCCGTCGCGGGCAGTGCCGGTGCGCTGGTTCGTGGCCGAAGACCCAGGCATGCGCCGGCTGGTGCAACGGGGTGTCGCTGCCGCTGTGCCCGAGTTGGCCCATTCGGTGCACGTGGAGGTCAACGGCCTGCGTCCCGGCCGCGATTACTATTACCGCTTCGCCTGCGATGGCGATGAGGAAAGTGCGGTCGGCCATTTCCGCACCGCGCCGCTGCTGGACACGCAGCTGCAGGAGCTGCGGCTGGCACTGTGCACCTGCCAGGCCTGGAACAGTGGCTACTACCCGGTGCTGCGCGATATCGCGAAGAGTGATGTCGACCTGGTGCTGCATGCCGGTGACTACCTGTACGAGTACAGCCCGCTGCAGAACGCGCGCGGCAGCATGCTGGATGCGGCGCGATTCAGTGGCGAGACGGTGAGCCTGGAGCGCTACCGTGACCAGTACGCGCTGTACAAGCTCGATCCAGACCTGCAGGCCGCGCACGCCGCCCACGCGTTCGCGGTGATCTGGGACGACCACGAGGTGCAGAACGATTACTCCGGCATCCATCCGGAGAAGCCCGGCGTCTCGACCGAAGACTTCATCGTGCGTCGTGCGGCAGCCTATCGCGCGTTCTACGAACACCTGCCGATGCGCAGCATGCCTGCGGGCAATGGTGGCCTGCGCGTGCATCGACGGCTGCGCTATGGCGATCTGGCGCAGCTGACGCTGCTGGACTGCCGCCAGTTCCGCCCGGCCAATCCCTGCGGTGTGGGCGAGTCACCACGCTGCGAGGCGGCACTGGATCCACGCATGAGCATGCTGGGCGTGGGCCAGGAGACTTGGTTCACGCAGTCGATGGCCGCCGCGCAGGGCACGCGCTGGAATGTAGTGGTGCAGCAGCTGCTGATGGCGCAGCTGCGGCTGGATGGTGGCACGCCGCGCGAGCGCTTCTGGAACGACGCCTGGGACGGCTATCCGGCGGCTCGCAACCGCCTGCTGCAGGCGATGCAGGCGGGCGGGCAGGGCAATGCCATCGTGCTCGGTGGTGACTGGCATTCCACCTTCGTCAACGACCTGAAGCTGGATTTCGACGCGGCCAGCGCGCCGGTCGTCGCCACCGAATTCATCGCCCCGGCGATCAGCAGTGGCGGCGATGACACGCCGTACGGTCCGTACTATGGACCGTCGATAGCGCAGAACCCGCACATCCGCTATTTCGACGGCGACCGCCGTGGCTGGTGGAGGCTGCAGCTGAACCGGCAGACCGTGGACGCCGAACTGCGCTTCGCCGACAGCGTGCTGCGCGCGGATGCCGCGGTGCGCACCGCGGCGCGCTTCCAGGTGAGCCACGGCCGCCCGGGCGCAGTTCCGGTGTGAATCCGTTCGGTAGTGCCGGCCGCTGGCCGGCAACCTCCTGAATCTCCGGTTTCCCCACCACCGGTTTCATCGCCCCCAGCCCGGTTTCGTCGCAAACCGTTTGCGCGCGGTAAGGGCAGGGCGCCAAGGTGTCCGCAGGCGGCAGGGTGCCGCCAAAAGGAGATCGTGATGAAGACCCTGTTCGCGCTCGGTGTGTGGTGCCTGCTGTTCGTGCTGTGCTGGCCGCTGGCGATCCTCGCCCTGATCGCCTGGCCGTTCGTCTGGCTGCTGAGCCTGCCGTTCCGCCTGGTCGGCATCACCTTCTCGGCGCTGTTCGCCTTCCTGCGTGCGCTGTTCATGCTGCCGGCTCGGTTGCTCGGCGGCGGGCCGGTTGCCGCATGAGGGTCATGCTGTTGACCGCACTGGCACTGGCACTGGCACTGCTCGCTGCGCCCGCCGTGGCTTCACCTCCAGCACCGCCATCAGTGTGGCTCGAGCGCCAGCAGACCGCTGCGGCTGACGAGGCGAATGCTGCAGCGGTCTCTGTGCCGAAAGCCAAGGAGCGCTGCAGGGTCGCCAAGGAATGGAAGGTTGGCGATACGGTTGTGCAGCACAGGGTCTGTGAGGATCCGCCGAAGAAGCCCGCTGGAAAGGTGTAGGGCCGAGCCTATGCTCGGCTCCGCATCACGCTGCCTCGGCACGCAGCGCCGCCTGCACGGCCGGTCGCGCGTTGATCCTGCGCAGGTAGGCGGGCAGCGCCGGCCACGCTGCCAGATCGATGGAGAAGAAGCGGCACCAGCCAAGCACCGTGAAAAGATAGGCATCAGCAACGCTGAAGTCCGGTCCCGTCAGGAAGTCCTGCGTTGCCAGCGTGTCCTGCAGCAGGTCGAGGCGCTTGAACAGCTTCTGCCGGAAGAAGGCCTTGGCCGCGTCCGGCAGATCGGCGTTGAACAGCGGTGCCGAGCCGGCGTGGATTTCGCTGGTCACGAAGTTCAACCACTCCTGCAGTCGCACCCGCTCCCAGCTGCCGGCGGGCGGGGCCAGCACGCATCCGGGTTTCAGGTCGGCCAGGTACTGGACGATGGCCGGGCCTTCGGTCAGCACCTGCCCGTCATCCAGTTCCAGCGCCGCGACGTAGCCTTTGCGGTTGATGGTGCGGAAATCGCGGCCATCGGCGGTCTGTTTGGTGATGTTGTCAACTTTGACCAGCTCAAAGGGCAGGCCGAGCTCTCGCAGCACGATATGGGGTGACAGCGAGCAGGTGTAGGGCGCGTAGTACAGCTTCATGGACGGTCTCGAGGGAGAAAGGACGGCTGGGCCGGTCGATGCGAGGCAGTCTGCTGTGCGCGCGGCATCCGGTAAAATCACTCTTCGATTTCCTTGCCATAAGCTGGGCTACTGCCAGTCATGATGAATCTTGCCCATTGGCGCCTGCTGGTTGCGGTGGCTGACGAGGGAACCATCTCGCGCGGCGCTGATCGCATCGGCATCAGCCAGTCCGGTGCCAGCCAGGCCCTGGCTCAGCTGGAATCCTCATTGGGATTCGCGGTGTTCGTGCGCGAGCGGCGTCAGGTGGAGATCACCGCGCTTGGGCAGCGGGTGATTGAACACGCACGCATCATGCTGGGCAGCCTGCAGGCGATCCGCGCGTTGGCCGATGACAGCCAGGGGCTCAGTGGCGCACGCATCCGCCTGGCGAGCTTCCCGTCGCTCGTTTCCAGCGTGCTGCCTGCGCTGTTGCGTGACTTCCAGCGCCGTCACCCGGGCATCGAGGTGGTGGTGGTGGAGGGTACTGACGAGGAGGTGGAGTGCTGGCTCGAATCAGGCGCGGTCGACGCCGGCGTGGTGATGAACCCCGCTGCCGATCGCGCCCCGTTGATGCTGGGCAGCGACGGGTGGATGGCGGTGCTTGCACAGATCCATCCGCTGGCACGGCGCGCTACGAGGAGCGGGGTGGCGCTGAGCGAGCTGGCGGCCGAGCCCTTCATCCTCGCAACAGGGGGCTGTGCGGTGAACGGTCAGCGCCTGATGGCGGACGCCGGTCTGCAGCTGAGCGATGTACGGGTGACCGTGCGCGACTGGGCCAGCGCGTGCGTGCTGGCCCGCGAGGGCCTGGGCGTCTCGCTGGTGCCGGAATCGACGTTGCCGGACGATCTGCACGGCCTGCGCGTGCTGCCGGTGAAGCCGGCCATCCGCCGCGTGTTTGGCCTGGTCAGTTCGCAGGCGGGACGCGCTTCGCGTGCAACGCAGGTGTTCATGCAGGAGCTGGCGACGGCCGTTGCCGGCCGTGCGTCCTGATCAGCGTGAACCCGCTACCGGCGGGGCAGGGACGACCTGCTGCTGGCCATCGCTGTACATCATCATGATCTTCTCGCCGCGGTAGGGCAGCACGACCTCCGGACGCCACGGGTTGCCTTTGGGCGCGGTGGCCTTGGCCATGGCGGTACAGCCGCTGTCCTTGACGCCGCAGCGGCGGATGGCGACCTGCAGGGTGCCGTCGGCGGAGCGGTAATCGACCCCGGGTGAGTGGAACAGGGTTTCGCCCGGCATGCTGTAGCGGATCCTGATCTGGTTGGCGCCGAGCGGGCTCACCTCGATCGGCTGGACTGGGGCTCTGCGGTAGTCGCCTTCGAGAGGTTCGGCGGCGCAGGCCAGCAGCGGAACAAGTGCGGCCATCAACACCATTGCGGCTGTGCGCGATGTGCGGGCGAGGGGGATCGATCGCATGGCGTTCCTTCCTTGGTAGATGCCGCGATCATTGAACCGCAGTATTGCAGCGTCAAGTCACGCGGCGCCGTTGCAGGCAACAAAAAACCCCGCCGAGGCGGGGTTTTCTGTTTGCAGGGGAGTACCGACCAACGGTCGGCACCCACCCGGAAGGTCGATCAGTTCGCCTTGTGGATGGCGCGCTTGCTGACCGCCATCGCCGCGTCGTGGATCACTTCCGACAGCGACGGGTGGGCGTGGCAGATGCGGGCCAGGTCATCGGCCGAGCCGCTGAACTCCATGGTCAGCACGCCTTCGTGCACCAGCTCGGAGACGTTGGCGCCGACCAGGTGCATGCCGAGGATGCGATCGGTTTCGGCATGGGCCAGGATCTTCACGAAGCCTGCCGGCTCGATCATCGCCACGGCACGGCCGTTGGCGGCGAACGGGAAGCTGCCGGCCTTGTACGGAATGCCTTCGGCCTTCAGCTGCGCTTCGGTCTTGCCGACCCAGGCCAGTTCCGGCTCGGTGTAGATCACCCACGGGATGGTGTCGAAGTTGACGTGGCCCGGCAGGCCGGCGATCAGCTCAGCCACCGCGATGCCTTCCTCGAAGCCCTTGTGCGCCAGCATCGGGCCGCGCACGCAGTCGCCGACCGCCCACACGCCGTTGACGCCGGTGTGGCAGTGCGCGTCGACTTCGATCTGGCCGCGCTCGTTGATCTTGACGCCGGTGCCTTCGGCCAGCAGGCCCTTGGTGGCGGCGCGACGGCCAACGGCCACCAGCAGCTTGTCCACGGTCAGGGTCTTTTCGCCTTCGCTGTCGGTGTAGGTGACAACGACTTCCTTCTTCTTGCCCTTGCCGGTGATCTCGGTCTTGGAGACCTTGGCACCGAGGCGGATGTCCAGGCCCTGCTTCTTGAATTCCTTGGCAGCGGTCTTGGCCACTTCGGCGTCGGCCACGGCCAAGAACTCCGGCAGTGCTTCCAGGATGGTGACTTCAGCGCCCAGGCGCTTCCACACGCTGCCCAGTTCCAGGCCGATCACGCCGGCGCCGATCACGGCCAGGCGGTTCGGCACTTCGGTGAAGTCCAGGCCGCCGACGTTGTCGACGATGGTGTCGCCGTCGAACTTGGCGAACGGCAGTTCGATCGAATCCGAACCGGCGGCGATGATGACGTTGGTGCCCTTCAGCTCGACGATGGAACCGTCATGCTGGGTGACCTTGACCACGTTGCCCGGCTGCAGTTCGCCGAAGCCGTAGTAGGCAGCGACCTTGTTGGCCTTGAACAGCATGCCGATGCCGCCGGTGAACTGCTTGACGATCTTGTCCTTGCGGCCAACCATCGCCTCGACGTCGATCTTGGCATCCTTGAAGCTGATGCCGTGGTCGCCAAAGATGTGGCCCATGTTCCAGAACTGGCGCGAGGAATCCAGCAGCGCCTTGGACGGGATGCAGCCCACGCGCAGGCAGGTGCCGCCGAGGGCCGGCTTGCCGTCCTTGCCCAGCGCTGCGTCGATGCAGGCGGTCTTCAGGCCCAGCTGGGCCGCGCGGATGGCAGCGTGGTAACCGGCCGGGCCGGCACCGATGACGACGACGTCGAATTGTTCAGCCATTGAATTATTCCTTGATGCATTACCAGAACCCCTCCGCGCAGGCGCGGAGGGGCGGGAGGTTTCTTACAGGCCGAACAGCATGCGGCCCGGGTTTTCCAGCTGGTTCTTGATGTCCACCAGGAACTGCACCGAATCCTTGCCGTCGATGATGCGGTGGTCGTACGACAGCGCCAGGTACATCATCGGCGCGATCACGACCTGGCCGTTCTGGGCGATCGGACGCTCCTTGATGGCGTGCATGCCCAGGATGGCGCTCTGCGGCGGGTTGATGATCGGGGTCGACAGCAGCGAACCGAAGGTGCCGCCGTTGGTCACGGTGAAGGTGCCGCCCTGCAGTTCTTCCAGGCTCAGCTTGCCGTCACGGGCCTTCTTGGCGTAGTCGGCGATGGTCTTCTCGATGTCGGCGAACGACATGCGCTCGACGTTGCGCAGGACCGGCGTGACCAGGCCCTTCTCGGTCGACACGGCGATCGAGATGTCCGAGTAGCCGTGGTAGATGATGTCGTCGCCGTCGATCGAGGCGTTGACCAGCGGGAAGCGCTGCAGCGCGTTGGCGGCGGCCTTCACGAAGAAGCTCATGAAGCCCAGCTTGATGCCGTGTGCCTTGACGAACTCGTCCTGCAGTTCCTTGCGCGCCGCCGAGACCTTGGACAGGTCGACTTCGTTGAAGGTGGTCAGCATGGCGGTGGAGTTCTTCGACTCCATCAGGCGCTCGGCGATCCGCTTGCGGATGCGGGTCATCGGCACGCGTTCTTCCGGACGTGCGCCACCGGCCTTGCCGGCGCCGCCGTTGCGGGCGAAGTTGACGATGTCTTCCTTGGTCACCGCGCCGCGACGGCCGGTGCCGTCGACGTCGGCCGGGTTCACGCCTTCGGTGATGGCGGTGAAGCGGGCGCCCGGCGGCAGCGCGTCGGCGGCCGACTTGGCAGCCGGGGCCGGAGCGGCGGCAGCGGCCGGCGCAGCGGCGGCCGGGGCAGCGGCTGCAGCCGGAGCGGCTTCAGCGGCCGGGGCCGGGGCAGCAGCCACGGCGCCTTCTTCGATGATCGCCACGACCTGGCTGGAGGTCACGGTCGAGCCTTCGGCGAACTTGATTTCCTTGAGCACGCCGTCGACCGGCGACGGCACTTCCAGGACGACCTTGTCGGTTTCCAGGTCAAGCAGGTTTTCGTCGCGCTTGACGGCGTCGCCCACCTTCTTGTGCCAGGTGGCGATGGTGCCGTCGGCGACGGATTCGGGCAGTACCGGGGCTTTGACTTCGGTGGCCATTGCGGGAGCTTCCTGGTTTGTCTTCTAAATAGGGGGAGGATTATTCAGCGAACGTGTCGTTGAACGGGTTGACCAGCGCATCGGCGACCAGCTGCTGCTGTTCGCGGACGTGGTCAGCCATGTGACCGGCAGCCGGCGAAGCCGAACGTGCGCGACCGGCGTAGTGCAGGTTCTGGCCATCGGCCAGGCAGAACTGCAGGTGGTGGCGGATCTGGTACCACGCACCCTGGTTCTGCGGTTCTTCCTGCGTCCACACCACGTCGGTGGCCTTGCCGTACTTCTTCAGTTCGGCAGCCAGCAGCGCACGCGGGAACGGATACAGCTGCTCCACGCGGATGATCGCCACGTCGTCCTGGCCACGCTTGGTCTGGTCTTCCAGCAGGTCGTAGTAGACCTTGCCCGAGCACAGCACCACACGCTTGACCTTCTTGGCATCCGCGTTGGCGTCGCCGATCAGGTGCTGGAACTCGCCGTTGGCCAGCTCGTCCAGGGTCGACACGGCCAGCTTGTGGCGCAGCAGCGACTTGGGCGACATCACCACCAGCGGCTTGCGGGTGGTCAGGTGCTGCTGGCGACGCAGCATGTGGAAGGCCTGCGCCGGGGTCGACGGCACCACCACCAGCATGTTCTCCAGCGCGCACAGCTGCAGGAAGCGCTCCAGGCGCGCCGAGCTGTGTTCCGGGCCTTGCCCTTCATAACCATGCGGCAGCAGCAGGGTCAGGCCGGAAATGCGGCCCCACTTGGCTTCACCGGCGGCGATGAACTGGTCGATGACGACCTGGGCACCGTTGGCGAAGTCGCCGAACTGGCCTTCCCAGATGCACAGCGTGTTCGGATCGGTGGTGGAGAAGCCGTACTCGTAGGCCATCACCGCTTCTTCGCTCAGCAGCGAATCGATGACCGTGGCCTTCTCCGGCGAATCCACCAGCTGCCGCAGCGGCATGTAGTAGTTGTCGGTCTTCTGGTCGTGCAGGATCGCGTGGCGGTGCGTGAACGTACCGCGGCCCACGTCCTGGCCGACCAGGCGCAGGGCACTGCCTTCGTCGAGCAGGGTGGCGTAGGCCAGGTTCTCGGCAAAGCCCCAGTCGCCCGGGATCTCGCCGGCGGCCATCTTGCGGCGGTCGTCGTAGACCTTGGCCACGCGCGAATGCAGCTGCACTTCGTCCGGGATGGTGTTGATCAGCTTGGCCAGCTCGACCAGCTTGTTCTTCTCGACCTTGGTCGAGATCGGGTCGGACAGCTTGCCTTCCAGCAGCTTCGGCCAATCGACGAACAGCGGGCTGGTCGGCGGGGTCTTCTCGACCTTGGCCAGCTCGGTGGTGACTTCACCGGCATCCAGCTTCTCGCGGTACGCATCGACCATCGCCTTGCCGGCACCGGCGGCGATCACGCCCGCCTTTTCCAGCTGCTCGGCGTACATCTCGCGGGTGGTGGCGTGCTTGCGGATCACCTGGTACATCAGCGGCTGGGTGATCGCCGGCTCGTCGGCCTCGTTGTGGCCCCAACGGCGGTAGCACATCAGGTCGATGACCACGTCCTTGGCGAACTTCTGGCGGAACTCGAAGGCCAGCTGCGCGGCGAACACCACGGCTTCCGGATCATCGCCGTTCACGTGCAGCACCGGGGCGGCGATCATCTTCGCCACGTCGGTGGCATAGCGCGTGGAACGCGTATCCAGCGGGTTGGAGGTGGTGAAGCCGACCTGGTTGTTGACCACGATGTGCACGGTGCCGCCGACGGCGAAGCCGCGGGCCTGCGACATCTGGAACAGTTCCATGACCACGCCCTGGCCGGAGAAGGCCGCGTCGCCGTGGATCAGGATCGGCATGACCTGCTTGCGCGCGGTGTCCTTGCGGCGCTCCTGGCGCGAACGCACGGAACCGGCCACGACCGGGTCGGCGATTTCCAGGTGCGACGGGTTGAACGCCAGCGCCAGGTGCACCGGGCCGCCGTCGGTAGCCACGTCGGCGGAGAAGCCCATGTGGTACTTCACGTCACCGGCCGAGGCGTGCTCGTCGTGCTCGAACTTGCCTTCGAACTCGTCGAACAGCTTGCGCGGGTTCTTGCCCAGGGTGTTGACCAGCACGTTCAGGCGGCCGCGGTGGGCCATGCCGATCACCACGTCCTTGACGCCATCCTTGCCGGCGCTGCGGATGATGGTGTCCATCATCGGGATCAGCGAGTCGCCGCCTTCCAGCGAGAAGCGCTTCTGGCCGACGTACTTGGTGTGCAGGTAGCGCTCCAGGCCTTCGGCGGCGGTCAGGCGCTCCAGGGTGCGGCGCTGGGTGTCAGCGTCCAGCTGGTAGTTGCCACCGGCCAGTTCCAGCTTCTTGTAGATCCACTGGCGCTGCTCGACCTCGGAGATGTGCATGAACTCCGCACCGATCGAACCGGTGTAGGTCGCCTTCAGGCGCGCCAGCAGGTCACGCAGCTTCATGCGCGGCTGGCCACCGACGCCGCCGGTGCTGAACTCGCTGTTGAGGTCACCATCGGACAGGCTGTGGAACGGCAGGCCCAGGTCCGGGGTGTTGACCGGTGCGGCCAGGCCCAGCGGATCGAGGCGGGCGTCCAGGTGACCACGCGAGCGGTAGGCGGTGATCAGGCGACCGACATTGCGCTCACGCTCGTCGCCCGCACCGCCACCGGTGCCGGCTTTCAGCGCATCCTTGGCCGCGTCCGCGATGTGGGAGATGACAGCCGAGTGCGGGATGTCACCTGCTTCGCGGCCCTTGAAGCCGTCGAAGTAGGTTTTCCATTTGGGATCGACACTATCCGGGGAGACCAGGTACTGCTCGTACAGGTCCTCGACATAGGAGGCGTTGCCGCCGGCGAGTTGCGAAGATTGCGCAAACTGCTTCAGTTGATTGTCCACGATGGAGGGTGCTGATTCGCTTTGTGGGGTATGGCTTCAGAAGGACCCGGCACGAAGATGAATAGCCATGCACGGGCGCGTTCAAACAGCCAAATTGTACCCCCAACCGGACACGAAGGGGCACCACCAGAGGCATCGCGCGTCCCCCGGTGCCGCTTCCAGACAGGTTGGCGCCGTGGCGCGCGCTCAGATGCCGAGCGCGCGCAGTTCGCTGCAATCGCGCGAACGGTCCCAGACGCGCTGCAATTGCTGCTCGAACGGCTGCGAACGTGCTGGTAGCGCGATGCCAGCTTCGCCGTCGATGCGATGGCCGATCAGACGAAAGTAGAAGTCGCCCGCATCGTTGAGCAGGCAGGCCGAGGCCAGCGCACGGTCGACCGGGTCGGCGACCTCGCGGAACTGGATCACGCTTGGCAGGCGCTGGGCCAACGCCAGCAGCGGCGCGCCTGCAGAGGCGATCGCGGCGGCGTCGTGCACGATCACCCGCAGCTGCTTGTCATGACGGGCGGTGACGAAGCGGCGCAGGGCGGCCTGCACCGGGGAGGCGTCAAGCAGCCCGGGGTCCAGCTGGCGGCTGTGCAGCCACAGCTGGCGACGGGCGCGGTGGAGGATGGCGGTGGTGATGGCCACCGCTTCGGCGCGGCTGTCGATGGCGCTGGCCGCGCCCAGCCGGCGGCGCATCTGCTGGTGGCCGATGCCGGCCTCCTCGAACAACTCGCCTTCCGGCAGGAAGCCCTGGCGGGCATAGAAATCGCGGGCCGGCAGCTGGGCGTGCAGGTGCAGTTCGGCCAGGCCGAGGTGGCGCCCGGCCTCGACCAGAGCCTCCAGCAGGGCCTCGCCAACCCCTTGGCTGCGACGGCTGGCCAGCACGGCCATGCGGCCGATGCGGCCGTCCGGTGCCAACCGGCCGGTGCCGACCGGCTGGCCGTCACTGTCCAGCGCCAGCACGTGGGCACTGACCGGGTCCAGCGCATCGCGCTCCAGCTCCGCAGCGATGCCCTGTTCCTGCACGAACACGCGCTGGCGCACCTCGTGGATGGCGACGTGGGCGTCGGCGTGGCTGACCTGCTGGACCCGGATCATGGCGGCGACTCAGGCACGGCCGGTGCTGCTGTCGTCTTCCTCGTCGTCCTCGAAGTTGACGATGACCTCGATGCCGTCGTCATGTACGGTCACGGAGTGGACATCGTCGGACACCGCGTCGGCGTCGATCGCATCCACGCGGTCACGGCCTTCGACGACCTGGCCGAGCACCACGGCATCCTCACCGTCTTCCTCGTCTTCCGCCTCGTACACCTCATTCGGGTCGATCAACTGGAACACTCCGCCGACCAGCAGCTGCTGGACCACGGCCCGGCCCTTGTCGGACAGCCCGCGATAGGCGGCGGCATCGAGCTGTTCGGCGCCGGCCAGGCGCTGCGCGTCCTTCACCGGCAGCGCGAAGTCCTGGCCGCTGACGTACAGGCTGGCGCCGCGCTTGGCCCGGCGCCAGGCCAGGCGCGCCCACGGGTGGCGCTGCAGCAGCAGGCCCGAGGCCAGGGCCTGGACCACTTCCTCCGGTGCCGGCGCGGCCTGGTGGGCCATCACTTCGCCCGCTGCACGGTAGGTGGTGATGAAACGGCCGAACCAGTCGCCCAGCTTGTCCGGGTCGTTCATGCGGATGGCGTTGAGCGCGGTGATCACGCGTGCCATCGCCACCGTGTCGATCTCGTTCGGATCGGCCGGCACCTTCAGGTCGGCATCCTCGTAGCGGATGTTCTCGTCGGCATCGGCAATCAGAGTGTCCAGGTAATCGCTGATCAACTCGGCCGAGGACGGCGCGCGCATGCCGAACGAGAAGGTCAGGCACGGATCTTCGGCCACGCCGTGGTGCGGCACGTTCGGCGGCAGGTACAGCATGTCGCCCGGCGCCAGCACCCAGTCGTGGGTCGGCTTGAACACCTTCAGCAGCTTCAGTTCCACGTCCGGGCGGAAGCCCAGCGGCGGCTGCTTGCCCTTGATCGATTCGCTGGCATCGATCTGCCAGCGGCGGTGGCCGTGGGCCTGCAGCAGGAACACGTCGTACTGGTCGACGTGGGCGCCGACCGAGCCGCCGGTGGCGGCGAAGCTGATCATCACATCATCCATGCGCCAGCGCGGCAGGAAGCTGAAGTGCTCGATCAGGGCGCGCACGTCCGGGTCCCACTTGTCCACGTCCTGCACCAGCAGGGTCCAGTCGTGGTCGGGCAGGGCGGGGAACACGTTTTCCTGGAACGGGCCGGTGCGCACACGCCAGCCATCCTGATGCTTGTCGTGCTCGATCAGGCGCGCCAGCACGCCTTCTTCGCAGGCCAGCCCGGCCAGGTCTTCCGGCTGCACCGGGGTCTGGAAGTCGGGGAAGGCGTTGCGGATGAGCAGCGGGCGCTTCTGCCAGAAGTCGCGCAGGAAGGTGGCCGGCGCCATGCCCAGCGGCTGGCCGGGGCGGGCGGTGACTTCGATGAGGGGGGCGGAGGACTTGCGGGCGGCCATGGGGGAATCCTTGCAGCGGAAAGCGGGAGGGGCGGCGCGGCGGGCCGCCAAGGTCTCCATTGTCCGCCGTTCGTCAGGATTGCGCACGTGCGCGGGTTTGTCGCGGGGTGTCCGGCCAACGGCGGAGCCCCTCGTGGCGGTGTTTTGGTGGGGTCGACTGTTAGTCGACCGGCTTCATGGGCTTGGCCGGGCGGGTGGGCCATGCAGGGGACGCTGCAAGTCCCCCTCCGGGGCCCGGCCCAGCCGCTGGCGGCTGTGCGTTCAGGCGCTTGCGAAGCAGTGCTTCGCAAGCAAAGCGCCTTCACCCCTGTAAGCTCGATGGCGCCATCCATGGCGCCAACGCCCCTGCATGGCCCACCCGCCCGGCCCCTGACAGTTTCCTGCGCGGCCCGCCACGGAATGGAAGAAGAAGATCAAAGGCAACAGCGGGTCGCGCGCTGCGCTTGCTCATGCCAAAACAAAAGAGGGACGCGGCGAAGCCGCGTCCCTCTTTCAAATTCCGTTCCGACAACCCAATGCTCTTCGATCCGTCACCGGGAATCTGTCAGAGGTGGGGCGGGTTGGGTTCGTGGGGGTGTCCGCGGCATGGATGCCGCGGCCAAGCCCCCAAGGACGGGTTTACGGCGTCCCCCGCGAACCCAACCCGCCCCGCCAAACACGGCAGAAACCCAGAGCCGCCTTAGACGTTGCAGTTGCAGTTGCCGTGGCAGTCAAGCCTGCCGCAGGCAGCGCCCGCGGCCGCCGCCGCAAAGGAAACCCCTTAAATCTTCTTCGCCAGCGACTCGGCCAGGCCGGTGTAGCTGCCCGGGGTCATCTCCAGCAGACGCTGCTTCGCATCCGCCGGCAGCTCCAGCCCCTGCACGAACGCCCGCATCGACTCGGCGGTGATGCCCTGTCCACGGGTCAGCGCCTTCAGCTGCTCGTACGGATTCGGCAGGCCATGGCGGCGCATTACCGTCTGCACGGCTTCGGCCAGCACTTCCCAGGCCGCGTCCAGATCGGCATCCAGGCGCTGCGGGTTCACTTCCAGCTTGCCCAGGCCCTTGGCCAGCGAATCCAGCGCCACCTGGCTGTGGCCGAACGCGGTGCCCAGCGCACGCAGCACGGTGGAGTCGGTCAGGTCACGCTGCCAGCGGCTGATCGGCAGCTTCGCGCTGAAGTGCTCGAACAGCGCGTTGGCGATGCCGAAATTGCCTTCCGCATTCTCGAAATCGATCGGGTTGACCTTGTGCGGCATCGTCGACGAGCCGACTTCGCCTTCCTTCAGGCGCTGCTTGAAGTAGCCCAGCGAAACGTAGCCCCAGATGTCACGGGCCAGGTCGATCAGGATGATGTTGGCGCGACGCGCGGCATCGCCGATCTCGGCGATGTTGTCGTGCGGCTCGATCTGCGTGGTGTACGGATTGAACACCAGGCCCAGACCGGTCACGAAGCGCTCGGCGAAGGCCGGCCAGTCCACGTCCGGGTAGCTGGCCACGTGCGCGTTGTAGTTGCCCACCGCGCCGTTGATCTTGCCGGTCAGTTCGACCGCGGCGATCTGCTTGCGCTGGCGCTCCAGGCGGGCGACCACGTTGGCCAGTTCCTTGCCCAGGGTGGTCGGCGAGGCGGTCTGGCCGTGGGTGCGCGACAGCATCGGCTGGCCGGCCTGGGCGTGGGCCAGGGTACGCAGGCTGCTGGCGATGCCGTCCAGGGTCGGCAGCAGCACCTCGCGGCGGGCCTGTTCCAGCATCAGGCCGTAGCTGAGGTTGTTGATGTCTTCGCTGGTGCAGGCGAAATGCACGAATTCCAGCGCCGGGGCCAGCTCGGCGTCGTCCTTCAGCTGTTCCTTGATGAAGTACTCCACCGCCTTGACGTCATGGTTGGTGGTGCGCTCGATCTCCTTCACGCGCGCGGCCTGGGCCGGGCTGAAGCTGGCGGCCAGGGCGCGCAGGCGGGCGACGGCGGCGTCGGAGAACGGCGCCAGCTCGACGATGCCCGGCTCGGCGGCCAGGGCCAGCAGCCATTCCACTTCGACCGTGATGCGGGCCTTGATCAGGCCGTACTCGGAGAAGATCGGGCGCAGGGCGTCGACCTTGCCGGCATAGCGGCCATCGAGCGGGGACAGGGCGAGCAGGGCGGAATCGGACATGTCGGCAGGGCTGGGGCGAGCGGCGGGGGCCATATTCTACGACGTGCCGGTCAGGTAGTGCCGGCCGCTGGCCGGTAACCACGCCCGGCCCTCACTTCCATGGATTGCCGGCCAGCGGCCGGCACTGCCCCTGCGCGCGCAGAACGGCCCTGCGGATGAAACGATCTGGCCCGCCCTCGTCATCCCACGCTGCGGGCAAGGGAGTATCGTTGGCGCAGCCGCCAGCCCGGGAAGCGACACCCTGCCAGCCGCCGCTTCCCTTTCCCCAACTGAAGTAGTGCGGAGTTGATGCAATGAGCAAAGCTGCAAGCAAGGGTTTCAGAATCGAACACGACAGCATGGGCGAGCTGCAGGTGCCTGCGGACGCCCTGTGGGGCGCCCAGACCCAGCGTGCCGTGCAGAATTTCCCGGTCTCGGGCCAGCGCATGCCGCGCGGTTTCATCCGTGCCCTGGGCCTGGTCAAGGGCGCCGCCGCGGGCGTCAACGCGGAGCTGGGCCACCTGCCGAAGAACGTGGCCAAGGCCATCCAGACCGCTGCCGCCGAAGTGGCCGCCGGCAACTGGGACGCGCAGTTCCCGATCGATGTCTACCAGACGGGTTCGGGCACGTCGTCGAACATGAATGCCAATGAGGTCATCGCTACCCTGGCCAACCGCGCGGGCAAGGCGGGCAAGACGGCGGTGCACCCCAACGACCACGTCAACCAGGGGCAGAGTTCCAACGACGTGATTCCAACCGCGCTGCGCGTGTCGGCGGTGCTGGCGACGCATGAACAGCTGCTGCCGGCGCTGGTGCACCTGCGCAAGACCCTGGACAAGAAGGGCCGCAGCCTGCGCAAGGTGGTCAAGACCGGCCGTACCCACCTGATGGACGCGATGCCGCTCACCTTCGAGCAGGAATTCGGTGCGTGGTCGGCGCAGCTGGCCTCGGCGCAGGAGCGTATCGAAGACAGCCTCAAGCGCGTGCGCCGGCTGCCGCTGGGCGGCACCGCCATCGGTACCGGCATCAATGCCGACCCACGCTTCGGTGCACAGGTGGCCAAGGCGCTGAAGCAGCAGACCGGTTTCAAGTTCGACAGCGCCGAGAACAAGTTCGAAGGCCTGGCCGCGCAGGATGATGCAGTGGAACTGTCGGGCCAGCTCAATGCACTGGCGGTGGCGCTGATCAAGATCGCGAATGATCTTCGCTGGATGAACGCCGGTCCGCTGGCCGGGCTGGGCGAGATCGAACTGCCGGCGCTGCAGCCGGGCAGCTCGATCATGCCGGGCAAGGTCAACCCGGTGATTCCGGAAGCGACCGTGATGGCCTGTGCACAGGTGATCGGCCACCACACCGCGATTACCGTGGCCGGCCAGACCGGTAACTTCCAGCTCAACGTCACCCTGCCACTGATCGCGGTGAACCTGCTCGATGGCATCGGCCTGCTCGCCAACGTGTCCACCCTGTTGGCGGACAGCGCGATCGCCGGGCTGAAGGTGCGTGAGGATCGCGTTGCCGAGGCACTGGCGCGTAATCCGATCCTGGTCACCGCACTGAATCCGATCATCGGCTACGAGAAGGCCGCGGCGATTGCCAAGCGAGCCTACAAGGAACAGCGCCCGGTGCTGGACGTGGCGCTGGAAGACAGCGGGCTTGACGAGGCCGAGCTGCGTCGCCTGCTGGACCCGACCGCGCTGACCGCCGGCGGCATCCAGGCGGGCGGTGGTGGCGCCGGCGGTTGATCGAACGGCGTGCGGACCAAGGTCCGCACCCACCACACGCAGGAACGCCGCCCTCGGGCGGCGTTTTTCTTCAGCGACGGTCGGCGACGATGTTGCCGAAGGTGTCGGTGTAATCCTTGAATTCCGGGATGCGCTGGATCAGGTCTGCCGGAATCACTTCCATGCCCTCGGGCGGCCGGATCTTCACCGGCTGCATGTTGGGATCTGCAGGTGCGGCCACCAGGGTGTTCTGGCGGAGCACCTGCAGTTTGCCGAACATGGTCTGCAGCATCTGTTTCTGCCCGTCGTCCAGCGGAATCTGGATCTCGTCCATCTTCATCGTGCCGTCGGCGAGGATGATGATGTTCGGCGCGGGCGGGCGACGCACGGTGACCATGCCTTCGCTGACGGAAATCTTGGGCTTGCCGCGCTCGGCACGGTGGTTGCGGTACTCCTGGTCACAGCCGGCCAGGCCAAGGCAGAGCAGGGCGGCCAGCAGCAGAAACAGCTTCTTCATGACATTCGGTTCGGGGGCGTCCGGGGCCGCTATTGTAAGCCGGACGGCGCACTACGGCCGGCAGCCGGACGCCGCTGCCGGCCGGGTGCGCTGATCTGTCACAGGCCTAGCGCTGGACCACGGTGTCCTTGCCGCAGTCGTCCACGTCGCCCTGGTCCATGGTCGCGTAGGGCTTGAATGCCGGCAGTTCGCGTGCGAGCGCCTGCTGGCTGGCCAGCATCGCCGGAAGGCGGTCGCAGATGCGCTTGGCCTGGGCCTCGATCTTCTCGGCTTCGGCATTGATGCGCTTTTCGACACCTTCGCTGTCGCCGCTGAAAATGCCCTTCAGCGCTTCGCCGGCCGCACTGGCACCCAGTTTGGCGCCGGCCAGGCCGACATCCATGCCGTCCATCGCGATGGCGACCACGTGGCCGCGGTATTCCTGCAGATGGCGGCGCTGGATATCGTTGGCGGCGACTTCCTTGCCCGCGATCAGCAGGCGGCCATCCGGGGTGATCTCCGCACGCGGCTGCTTGTCCGCCGAGATCTTGATGTTGCCCTGGGCGATATCCTTGCGGGCATCGTCCATGGCGTTCTTGACGGTCTCGCCAACGCCGCCTGTGGCTTCGGCGACACTCTTGCCGACGGTCTTGTCGGGCGCGGACGACGTGCCGCCGCAGGCGATCAGCGGCAGGGACAGCAGCACAGCAGGCAACAGGCGCAACAGGTTCATGGTGTTCCCCTGGTCAGTGTCTGGAAGAGGGTTACTTGCTGCGCGGCAGAGTGACCCGGCCGCTGACGTTGCGATGATCGACGTCACCGCTGCCACTGTGGTCGACGGTCAGGGTGCCACGCACGCCGTCGACGTGGATGTCGCCCGAACCGTGGCTGCGGACATGCACATTGCCGCCGACGTCGGCCAGATCGACCCCGCCGGAGCCGACCACGCCCACTTCAACGTTGCCCTGCACGCGCTTGAACTCGATGTCACCCGAGCCCACGGTATCCAGCCGCGCGTTGCCGCGCACATCGGTGATCTTCAGGTCACCGGAGCCGACGGTGCCGGTGCTGGCGTCGCCGCTGATGTTGCGTACGGTGACGTCGCCGGAACCCAGTGACAGCAGATTCAGGGAGCTGCCGCCATCGATGTTGAGGTCGCCGGAACCCACTGCAGCGTGGATGCTGCCACGGGTACCGCGGGCCACCGCGTCACCGGAGCCGACGTCCACGCTGAGTGACTGTGCGTTTTCCACGCTGGCGTCACCCGAGCCGACCTTGAACTGCAGCGGCAGGTTGTCCGGCACGCTGCCACGGATATCCAGCCAGGCGTAGCTGTTGCCAAGGCTGATGCCGCTTTGGCGGCCGTCGCGGCGCAGGCTCACCACCAGCTTGTCGCCCACCTTGCGCTGCTCCAGTACCAGCTGGTCCAGCCATTCCTGGCTGGACGCGCAGGCGCGGCCGTCCAGCTGGCCGCCGCCGGCGTTGGCGACCACCTTCAGGTCATGCTGGTTGACCTCGAACACCACCGTCCTGGCACCGGCCACGTCCAGCTTCAGTGCCCGGGCGGCAGTGAACTTGCAGTTCGGAGCATCGGCGGCCAGCGCCGACAACGGCAACAGCAACAACGCAGAACAGGCGAGCAGAGAACGCATGGGTGGTGCCTCCGGATGGATGGGATCAGATCTCGCCGGCGCGCTTGCGCAGGCGGATGGCAAGGAAGATGAACACTGCACCGACGACGGCGCCGATCCACAGCTCCGGCATCGCCAGCGACTTCAGCTGCGAAGCGGGGGACATCAGGCTGACGACCGAGTCCAGGTCGCGGCGTGAGGCTTCGTCGGCACCGAGGCGATACAGCAGGTCCATGCCGGGTACGCCACCCAGCAGCAGGCGGCCGACGATGTTCTGCCAGAACCAGCCGGTGGTCAGGCCGAACAGCGGCATCATCTTGGTGGAGCTGACGATGATGCCGGCAAACAGCGGCAACATTACCGCCCACAGGAACGGCTTGCTCCTGGCCCATGCCGAGCACAGCAGCAGCCAGCCGGCGGTGGGCAGGGCCCACAGGGCATAGACCGGAATCCAGGCCAGGTGCCCAGCGGCCAGGGTCAGCGGGCTGGCCGGGCCCCAGATCAGGGTCATCGGGCTGCCACCGTGCAGCAGCGCGACGGCACTGATGATCAGCATGAAGCCGAACATGGTGAAGATGCCGGCGATGACCGCGATCAACGGTGCCACGATCAGTGCGCTGATCACCTTGGACAGTACGGTCTGCGTGTCCGACAGCGGCAACGACTTCCAGAACAGGATGCTGCGGTCGCGGCGATCGTCGTACAGGGCGCCCAGGCAGTAGAAGAACACCACGAAGGCCAGCACCAGGAACGGCCAACTTGAACTGAGCACCAGAGTCAGGTCCAGGCCGTTGCCAAGATCTGCAAGGTCCTTGGCACTGATGTCACGGGTGAGCAGGGCCAGGTTCAGGCCATTGATGTTCACGTTCTCGCCATCGATGTGCAGGCCGCCGTCGCGTGCTGCACGGTTCAGCGCGAACAGGCCGAAGGCAATGCCGGCGATGCTCATCACCAGCGAGATCAGGCCCGCGATCAACGGGGCATACAGGAAACCGCCGCGGTTCTCCCAGTACTCGCGCTTGAGCAGCCAGCGCAGGGTGCCGATCGGGCTGACGGGGTGGTTGACGGCATTCATGCGTAGGTCCCCTTCATGATGGCGACGAACAGGTCGGCCAGGCCCGGGATGCGGGTCTCGCCGAGAGAGGAAAGCTGGGTGCGCGGCACGCCATCGAACAGCATCACCGTCTTGCCGAACGCCAGGCTGCGCTCGTCGATCGGCTTCAGGGCGCGCGCGGTATCCAGCTGGTCGGCATTGACCAGCAGCTCGGTATAGCGCTGGCCGACGTCGTCCATTTCCGCGTCGAGCACGATGCGGCCGTCGCGGATGAACATCACGTCGCTGAGGATGTGCTCGATCTCCTCCACCTGGTGGGTGGTGACGATGATGGTCTTCTGTTCGTCGAAGTAGTCTTCCAGCAGGCGCTGGTAGAACTCCTTGCGGTAGAGGATGTCCAGGCCCAGGGTCGGCTCGTCCAGCACCAGGATGCGGGCATCGATGGCCATCACCAGCGCCAGGTGCAGCTGCACGATCATGCCCTTGGACAGCTCGCGCACGCGCTGCTTCGGCTGCAGCTTGGTATTGGCCAGGAAGCGCTCGCAGCGGGCGCGGTCGAAGCGCGGGTGGACGCCAGCGACGAAATCGATCGCTTCACGGACCTTCAGCCAGCGCGGCAGCACGGCGACGTCGGCGATGAAGCAGATGTCGTTCATCAGCTCGTCGCGGTGCAGTCGCGGGTCGCGGCCGAGCACGCTCAGTTCACCCTCCACCGAGGTGAGGCCAAGAATGGCCTTCAGCGCGGTGGTCTTGCCGGCGCCATTGGGCCCGATCAGGCCGACGATGCGCCCGCTTGGAATGCTGAAACTGGCGTTGTCGAGGGCGACCGTGGTCTTGTAGGCCTTGCGCAGGCCTCGGGCGGTGATGACCGACTCACTTGCAGTGCTATTCATCAGACTTTCCCCTGGGGCAGCAATTCGTCGAGGCTCAGGCCCAGGCGCTGGATGCGCTCCAGAACCGCTGGCCATTCTTCGTTGAGGAAACGGTCGCGCTCGCTGCTGCGCAGCTGCGTGGCCGCCTGCTCGGTCATGAACATGCCCAGGCCGCGGCGCTTCTCGACCAGGCCTTCGTCGGCCAGCTCCTGGTAAGCGCGCGAAACGGTGATGGGGTTGAGTTGATAGTCGGCGGCCACCTGGCGCACCGAAGGCAGGGCATCGCCTGGCTTGAGGATTCCGTCGAGCATCATGGCGATCACGCGCTCCTTCAACTGACGGTAGATAGGAGCGCCGTCGCTCCACTGGATGTCGCTCATATTCAGCTCCGTGGGGTCAGCGGCTGGGCGAACGAGAAATACGGCATGGACAGCGCGCTGTGCAGCCGACGCGGGGGAGGGGGGGAGGAGGGGGCGTTCCCTGCCGGGGAGAGTGTTGCGTCCTGCGCACTTTCAGCCGCGGCAGAAGCAGGGGCGGTGGGCGTGGCCCACCAGGCCAGCACGAGCAGGGTCGAAACAGCGACGGCCGCGGGTGCGGTGAGGTTGCGACGGATCCGGACGTTCATGGCTTCCCCCTGTCTCAGGTGACTGGTGTTGTATGCAACTATAACACCGGCACGCCTACGTGCAACCCCTTGCCGTCCCCAACTGATGGCAGGGGGGGGCAGATTGCTGAAATATCCCTTTATTCGATTGATTTCAAAGGGAAATAAAACTGTCGCAGGGGGCTTCCCGGGGCCGCCTTCCATTCAGTGATGTCCATGCTATGTCATCACTGCGCCTTCGATGGCGCCCGGGCAGTACATTCGCCATGCCGCGCAAAGCCCGCGGTGGGCCTGTGCCATCAGGGGCTCCGGAGCCCGGTGCTATAGTTCGGCCGATTCCCGGCCAGCACTGGCCGGGCCTTGTGAATGGCTACCGCGGACCGCCTCTGATGCCCCTGCCGACCGTTATCCCGCGCCGCCTGCGCGGCCTGTCCCTGCTGGCCCTGATGGTGGCCGGCGCCGCCGGTTCCGCCAGTGCGCTGGCGGCCGACCTGCTCGATCTGGAATACCGGCCGTTGGCCAGCAAGCAGCAGGTGAATCTGCAGCAGCGCTATCACGGGCAGGTGCTGCTGGTGGTCAACACCGCCAGCAAGTGTGGCTACACGCCGCAGTACGAAGGGCTGGAGGCGCTGCAGAAGCGCTATGCAGGCCGCGGTTTTGCGGTGCTGGGCTTCCCTTCCAATGACTTCAAGGGCCAGGAACCGGGTGACGAGAAGCAGATCCAGGATTTCTGCACCCTGACCTACGGCGTCAAGTTCCCGATGTTCGAGAAGGTGCATGTGGTCGGTACGCAGGCCACGCCGCTGTACCAGCGGCTGACCGCAGCGACCGGCGTTGCGCCGGCCTGGAACTTCCACAAATACCTCGTGGGCCGCGATGGCAAGGTCATCGCCCAGTTCGCCAGCAAGGTGACGCCGGACGATCCGCAGCTGACCGCGGCCATCGACAAGGCGCTGGCGGCAGCCGCCACGCATTGATATCCGGCACGCATGCCTCGACATCGACGGCATGCGTGCGACAATGCTTCTTTTCGCGCCGACGTCGGCGCCCAGACACTTCCAGGAATGCAGCGAATGAAGATGGGAATGCGCGGCGCCGCGGCGTCGGTTCTGATTCTGGCGATGGGCACTTCGGGTGTCGCTCTGTCGCAACAACCGGCTGCCCCCGCAGCCGCCAAGGAGACCGCAACCTTGAATTCCCCCAAGCAGAAGCTCGGCTACGCCATCGGCCTTGATGTCGCCAAGTCGTTCACCCCGATCGCCGAAGAGATCGATGTGGCCGCCCTGCGCACCGCCGTCGAGCGTTCGTTCGAGGGCCTGCAGCCGCAGATCACCCAGGAACAGGCCAAGGCCACCGATGCCGCGCTGCGCCAGGTCGTGATGGCCCGCAGCGGCCAGCAGGTGCCGGGCGTGGCACCGGGTTCGCAGCCGCCGAAGGTCGACCGCGTCAAGGTGTCGCAGATGATCGGCTCCTACTCGGTGGGCCCGTCGCTGGCGCAGCTGAAGGACGATATCGATGTCGCCTCGCTGTTTGACGCAATCAGCACCGGCCTGACCAAGGGCCAGCCGAAGATGACGGAAGCTGACGCGACCGCCACCATCCAGGCCTTCATGGGCGCCAAGCAGGCTGAAATGCAGGCCAAGGCCGCCCAGGCTGCGCAGACCAACCGCACGGAAGGCAACGCGTTCCTGGCCAAGAACAAGACCCAGCCGGGCGTGGTGACCACCTCGTCGGGCCTGCAGTACCAGGTGATCCGCCCGGGTAGCGGCGAGCGCCCGCTGCCGAGCAGCAAGGTGCGCGTGAACTACGAAGGCAAGCTGCTCAACGGCACCGTGTTCGACAGTTCCTATGGCCGCCAGCCGGCCGAGTTCGGTCTGGACCAGGTGATCAAGGGCTGGACCGAAGGCGTCGCGCTGATGCCGGTCGGTTCGAAGTACCGCTTCTGGATCCCGGGCGAACTCGCCTACGGTGAGAACGGCACCCCGGGCGGCCCGATCGGCCCGAACGCGACTCTGACGTTCGACGTCGAGCTGCTGGGCGTTCTGCCGTAAGCGACCACGGAGCCTGCACGGACATGCGCGTTGCGATTTTCGGTACCGGTTATGTAGGGCTGGTGACTGGTACCTGCCTGGCCGACGTCGGCCACCAGGTGGTCTGTGTCGATATCGACCAGGCCAAGGTCGATGGCCTCAACCAGGGCATCATCCCGATCTATGAGCCCGGCCTGGAGCCGATGGTGAAGGCCAACCATGCCGCAGCGCGGCTGGCGTTCACCACGGATGCTGCGGCCGCCATCGATCACGGCCAGGTGGTGTTCATCGCCGTTGGTACGCCGCCGGACGAGGATGGCAGTGCCGATCTTCAATACGTGCTTGCCGTAGCCCGAACCATTGGCCGGCACATGAGTGTGCCGACCGTGGTAGTCAACAAGTCGACGGTGCCGGTCGGCACCGCTGACAAGGTGCGTGCGGCCATTGCCGAAGAGCTGGCCGCGCGTGGCGCGGACATCGCCTTCGACGTGGTGTCCAACCCGGAATTCCTGAAGGAAGGCGACGCGGTTGCGGACTGCATGCGCCCGGACCGCATCATCATCGGTGCGGCGAACGAAGAGTCGGTGGCGGTGATGCGTCGCCTGTACGCGCCGTTCAACCGCAACCACGACCGCGTGGTGGAAATGGATGTGCGTTCGGCCGAGCTGACCAAGTACGCGGCCAACGCGATGCTGGCGACCAAGATTTCGTTCATGAACGAAATCGCCAACATCGCCGAACGCGTCGGTGCAGACGTCGAGCAGGTCCGCCAGGGCATCGGCTCGGACCCACGCATCGGCTGGCACTTCATCTACCCGGGCGCCGGCTACGGTGGCTCGTGCTTCCCGAAGGACGTGCAGGCACTGGCCCGTACCGCCCAGCAGTATGGCCTGGAGCCGAAACTGCTCAATGCGGTTGAAGCGGTCAACGATGCACAGAAGGGCCATCTGTTCGCCCTCATCCAGCGTCATTACGACAAGGGCGAGGATGAGGGTGTGCGCGGCAAGACCTTCGCCGTATGGGGCCTGGCCTTCAAGCCGAACACCGACGACATGCGCGAGGCCTCCAGCCGTCGCCTGCTGGCACAGCTGTGGGAAGGCGGTGCTACGGTGCGTGCCTACGACCCGGAGGCGATGCATGAATCGCAGCGCATCTTCGGTGAGCGCGACGATCTGGTGTTCTGCAACAGCGCCGATGAAGCGCTGCAGGGTGCCGACGCGCTGGTGGTGGTCACCGAGTGGAAGCAGTTCCGCAGCCCCGACTTCCAGAAGCTGCGCGAGCAGTTGAAGGACGCAGTGGTGTTCGACGGTCGCAACCTGTATGAGCCGGCCGAAGTGGAAGCCGCCGGCTTGGCTTACTACGGCATCGGCCGGGGGCGCTCGCTGCATGTCTGATCTACCGACCGAACGCGAGCAGGCGCTGGAAGCGCGCCTGGTCGAGCTGGAAATGCGCGTGTCCTTCCAGGAACAGGCGCTGGCCGAGCTGAGCGATGCGCTGGCTGACGCCCGCATGCAGGGCATGCGCAACGCCGATGTGCTGCGCGTGCTGCTGGAAGACCTGGGCAAGGTCCGCAACGCACTGAATTCTTCCGATCCGGCGAGCGAACCGCCGCCGCCGCACTACTGATCCGAATCCTATGAGCGATACCCTCCGCGACCAGCTGATGGGCCTGGGCTTCAAGCCCGCGCCCAAGCCCGAGCGCAAGAATGATGGCCCCCGCCGTGATGGCCGCCCGCAGGGCAAGGGTGGCAATGGAAAGCCGCAGGGCGCAGGCAAGGGCGAGCACAAGCCCGGCGAGCGTCGCGGGCATGGCCATGGTGGCGCGGGCAAGCCCGGTGGGCATGCGCGTGGTGGCCAGGGGCAGCAGGGTCCGCGCAAGCCGCGCAGCGCCGAAGAGATGGACCTGGCCAAGGCCTACGCCATCCGTGCGCAGCGGGAGAAGGAAGAGCGCATCGAGACCGAGCGCCTGAAGCAGGAAGAAGCACGCGTACGCCGCGAGGCGAAGGCCAAGCTGGAAGAACTGCTGAAGGACAAGAGCCTCAATGCCGAGGCGGCGGACATCGCCCGCCACTTCCCGTATGGCGGCAAGATCAAGCGCATCTACGTGACCGCCGAACAGCTGACCGCGCTCAATGCCGGTGAGCTGGGCGTGGTCCAGCTCAATGGCCGCTACCTGCTGGTGACCGCCGATGTGCTGGCACAGTCCGAAGCGGTGTTCGCCGCCTCGGTGGCGCTGAAGGTCGATCCAAATGCGCCGGCCGAGGAAGATCCGTACGCGGACCCGCAGTACCAGGTGCCGGACGACCTGGTCTGGTAAGGGTGCAACCACCGCGGACGGCACTGCCTCCGCGGTTGGGGGGAAGGGATGACCGCTGATCCAAGCCGTGGCTACGTGCCGCACATTGACGGCCTGCGCGCGATTGCCGTGCTGGCCGTCATCGTGTTCCACCTGGATCCGGCCTGGTTGCCGGGCGGGTTCACCGGCGTAGACGTGTTCTTCGTCATTTCCGGGTTCGTGGTCAGCGCGTCGGTGCACCGGCTGCCGCCATTGTCGCTGTGGCAGTCGATGCTGCGCTTCTATTCGCGCCGCATCCGCCGCATCGCACCTGCGCTGATCAGCTGCCTGCTGTTGACCGCCGTCGCCAGCGTGCTGTTCATTCCCGAGTCCTGGCTCAGCGAGGCCAGTGACAAGACCGGGCTGATGGCATTCTTCGGCTTCAGCAACTGGGTACTGGCGCTGATCGGCAACGATTACTTCGCGCCCAAGGCCGAATTCAATCCCTACACCCATACCTGGTCGCTGGGCGTGGAGGAGCAGTTCTACCTGCTGTTCCCGCTGCTGTTCCTGGCCTGGGCGCGCGGCGCGCGCGGGCGTTGGATCAGCCTTGGCCTGTTTGCCGTGGTCAGCGCAGCGTCGCTGCTGCATGCGGCGGTGCTGGGCCTGCGCGAGGCACCGCCATCGTGGGCGTTCTACGCCACCACGACGCGGCTGTGGCAACTGGGTGTTGGCGTACTGTTGTTCCAGTTGCTGCACGTGCGCAAGCCACTGGATGCGGTGACGACGACTGCACTGAAGCGCGCTGCGCCCGTGTTCTCGCTGCTCGCGGCAGTGGCGCTGGCCCTGCTGTGTTGGGCGTTGTGGACCGCGCGGGCCGGTCGTTCGCCCTGGCCTGATGGCCTGCTGCCGACCTTCGCTGCGGCAGGCCTGCTGTGGGCGCTGCATCATCATCCGCAGGCCTGGGTGGCACGCCTGTTGGCCAGCAGGCCGATGCGCTCTGTCGGCCTGCTGTCGTACTCATTGTATCTGTGGCACTGGCCGGTGTTCGTGCTGATGCGCTGGACCGTGGGCCTGCAGACGCCCTTGCAGATGACCGCTGCGATGGCGCTGGTGCTGCTGCTGTCGTGGCTGTCGTGGCGCTGGGTGGAACAACCGTTCCGCGGCCCCTTGGCGCAGCGTCTGCGCCCGGGGCGCTGGGTGCTGGCAGGGGCGGCTGTACTGCTGGTCGCGGCCGGCACCCAGACGTTGCTGTACCTGCAGGCGCCGCGGATATCACTGAGCACGGTGAGCCGGCATCCGGCCGACTGGTATCCCAACGGCAAGAGCGTGGCAGGCGACTATCCTGATTGTGCATTGATGGCGGACAAGCAGCGCTTCGCAGGTGGCAGCATGCGGACCTATGCCCGCGGCGCCTGCGATCGGCCGCTGTCGGCCGGCGCGCCGAAGCGGGTCTTTGTTGCCGGCGATTCGCATGCGATGGCCTACATCGAGCTGCTGCAGCGGCTGGCGCTTGAGACCGGCTCGGAGGTTTTCCTCTACGGGCGAGGCGGATGCCCGCAGGTGAGCCTGCAGAAGTGGCGCGGTGCGGGTGCCGGTTGCGCTGATTTCGATGCCGCGATGCTGGCCGACGTCACGCAGCGAGCGCAGCCGGGTGATGCCGTGGTGCTGGTGTCGCTGCGCATGCCGCGCTTGTCCGATCAGTTCGTGTTGTTCGATGCGCAGGCGCAGCTGGCGGGTGAGTTGACCCCGGAAGCCACGGCGGGGCGTGAGGCCGAAGCGCTGGAGGCGATTGCGCAATGGCGGCCGTTGGCAGAGCGTGGTGTCCGCATTGTGCTTGAGGCGCCCAAACCGGTGCTGCCGGCGCCGCCGTATCGCTGCTCGGATCGCTTCAATTCACGCAACGAGGTCTGCCGCAATGGCCTGGACAGCACGCGTGAGGCGATGGAAACGTTGCGGGCACCGATGCTGGGCAGCCTGCAGCAGGTAGTCGATGGCCTGCCAGGCGGTGTGCTGTGGGATCCGATGCCGGTGCTGTGTGATGACGTGCTGTGCCCGGCGCAGCGCGATGGCCGGCCGCTGTTCTTCGATGGCGACCACCTCAGCGCGCATGGCAACCGCGTGCTGCTGCCGTCGCTGCAGCAGCTACTGCAGCAGCAGTAGGATCGGCGTCGACGTCAGGCCTCGGAGCGGTTCCGGCGTGCGCGGATCAGCGGCAGGCTCAGTGCGAAGAAGCACAGCAGTGCGCCGGCCAGGGCAAACGACACCGGACGAGAAACCGTCAAAGCCAGCGCAATGATGAAGCGAAAAGGGGACGGAGGGGATTAAGTCGTTTGTGCCCAAAACGACTTAATCCCCTCCGTCCCCTTTTTGTGTCATTCGGGATCGTAGTCGAGGTTGGAGGCCAGCCAGCGCTCGGCCTGGGCGCGGTCCACGCCCTTGCGGCGGGCGTAGTCACTGACCTGTTCACGGCTGAGGCGGCCGACCACGAAGTACTGGCTCTGCGGGTGGCTGAAGTAGTAGCCCGAGACGGCGGCCGTAGGCAGCATCGCGAAGCTCTCTGTCAGTTCCATGCCGGCATTCGCTTCGGCCTGCAGCAGGTCGAACAGGTGGCGCTTCTCGCTGTGCTCGGGGCAGGCCGGGTACCCGGGGGCCGGACGGATGCCGCGGTACTGCTCGTCGATCAGCGCTTCGTTGTCCAGCGTCTCGGCACGCTCATGGCCCCAGAAGTCGGTACGCACACGCTGGTGCAGGCGTTCGGCGAGCGCTTCGGCGAAGCGGTCGGCCAGGGCCTTCAGCAGGATCGCGTTGTAGTCGTCGTGGTCGGCTTCGAAGCGCGCCACGTGTGCGTCGATGCCGATACCGGCAGTGACGGCAAAGGCGCCGATCCAGTCCTGCTTGCCGCTGTCGGCCGGCGCGATGAAATCGGCCAGGCAGAAATCCGGGCGCTCGGCCGGCTTGTCCACCTGCTGGCGCAGGAAATGCAGGGTGGTCTCGCCCTGCGGGTGCTGCACGCGCACGTCGTCGCCGACGCTGTTGGCCGGCCACAGACCGAACACGGCCTTGGCGGTCAGCCACTTTTCGCCGACGATGCGCTCGAGCATCGCGCGGGCATCCTTGTACAGGTCGCTGGCCTGGGTGCCGACGATCTCGTCGGTGAGGATGGCCGGGAACTTGCCGGCCAGTTCCCAGGCCTGGAAGAACGGCGTCCAGTCGATGTAGTCGACCAGTTCGGCCAGCGGGTAGTCGTCGAATACGTGCAGGCCGGGCTGGATCGGTGCCGGCGGCGTGTAGCTGTCCCATCCCCCCTGGAATTTCTGCCCGCGTGCATGTTCCAGCGTGACCAGGCGCTTGGCATCGCCACGATTTCGGTGGCGGGCACGAATCTCGGCATAGTCGGCCTCGTTGGCGGCAACGAAGGCTTCGCGCAGGTCACGCGAGATCAGCGACTGGGCCACGCCGACCGCGCGCGAGGCATCCTTCACCCACACCGTGGGCGCCTTGTAATGCGGGTCGATCTTCAGCGCGGTATGCGCACGCGACGTAGTGGCGCCACCGATCAGCAGCGGCAGCTCGAAGCCCTGGCGCTGCATCTCGCGGGCGACGTGGCTCATCTCCTCCAGCGACGGAGTGATCAGTCCGGACAGGCCGATCAGGTCGGCGTTGTGTTCGCGGGCGGCATCGAGGATTTTCTGCGCCGGCACCATCACGCCAAGGTCGACCACTTCGAAATTGTTGCAGGCCAGGACCACGCCGACGATGTTCTTGCCGATGTCATGCACATCGCCCTTCACCGTGGCCATGATGATCTTGCCGTTGCTCCTGGCGGTATCGCCACTGCGCGCCTTTTCCGCTTCGATGTACGGCAGCAGGTAGGCCACCGCCTTCTTCATCACGCGCGCGGACTTGACCACCTGCGGCAGGAACATCTTGCCGGCGCCGAACAGGTCGCCGACCACGTTCATGCCATCCATCAACGGGCCTTCGATCACGTCCAGCGGGCGGCTGGAGGCCTGTCGGGCCAGTTCGGTGTCTTCTTCCACGAAGGCATCCAGGCCGTGTACCAGCGCATGTGCCAGGCGCTGTGCCACCGGCTTTTCGCGCCAGGCCAGGTCTTCGGTCTTCGCCGCGCCCTTCTTGCCCTTGTAGCGCTCGGCGATTTCCAGCAGGCGCTCGGTGGCATCACTGCGGCGGTTGAGGATCACATCCTCCACGCGCTCACGCAGCTCCGGTTCCAGTTCGTCGTAGATCGGCATCGCGCCGGCGTTGACGATACCCATGTCCATGCCGGCGGCGATGGCGTGGTACAGGAACACCGAGTGGATGGCCTGGCGAACCGTTTCGTTGCCACGGAACGAGAACGAGACGTTGGAGACGCCGCCGGAGACATGGCAGTGCGGCAGCGTCTGCTTGATGATGCGGGTGGCTTCGATGAAGTCGACCGCGTAGTTGTCGTGTTCTTCGATACCGGTGGCGACGGCAAAGATATTCGGGTCGAAGATGATGTCCTGCGGCGGGAAGCCGATCTCGTCGACCAGGATGCGGTAGGCGCGGGTGCAGATCTCGACCTTGCGCGCGCAGGTATCGGCCTGCCCGCTTTCATCGAAGGCCATGACCACTGCGGCGGCCCCATAGCGCAGGACCTTGCGCGCGTGTTCGCGGAACAGCGCCTCGCCTTCCTTCAGCGAGATCGAGTTGACTACGCTCTTGCCCTGCAGGCACTTCAGGCCGGCCTCGATCACGCTCCACTTGGAGGAGTCGACCATCACCGGGATGCGGGCGATGTCCGGTTCGGACATGATCAGGTTGAGGTAGCGGGTCATCGCCGCTTCCGAATCGATCAGGCCCTCGTCCATGTTGACGTCGAGGATCTGTGCGCCGCTGGCGACCTGCTGGCGGGCCACGTCCACCGCTTCTTCGTAGCGGCCTTCCTTGACCAGCTTGCGGAACTGCGCGCTGCCGGTGACGTTGGTGCGTTCGCCGACGTTGATGAACAGCAGGTCCGGGGTGATGACCAGCGGTTCCAGGCCGGACAGGCGGGTGTAGGGCGAGGTGCTCATGCGGCCTGCTGCTCCTGGGCGGCGGGCAGGGCGCGCGGCGGCAGCCCGGCCACCGCCTGGGCGATGGCACGGATGTGCTCGGGGGTGGAGCCGCAGCAGCCGCCGACCAGGTTCAACAGGCCATCCTCGGCGAAGCCGCGCAGGGTGACGGCCATCTCTTCGGGGGTCTCGTCGTACTCGCCAAAGGCATTGGGCAGGCCCGCGTTGGGGTGGGAGCTGACGTAACAGCCGGCGACCTGTGCAAGGGTTTCCACATGCGGGCGCATCGCTTCCGCCCCCAGCGCGCAGTTCAGCCCGATCGACAGCGGCCGCGCATGCGCCAGCGAGGCGTGGAACGCTTCGGCGGTCTGCCCGGACAGGGTGCGCCCCGAGGCATCGGTGATGGTGCCGGAAATCATGATCGGCAGCCGCGCACCGCGTGCGTCGAAGGCTTCTTCAATGGCATACAGTGCGGCCTTGGCATTGAGCGTGTCGAAGATGGTCTCGACCATGATCGTGTCGGCACCGCCGTCGATCAGGCCGTCGATGGCTTCGCGGTAGGTGTCGCGCAGTTCGTCGAAGCTGGTGTTGCGGAAGCCGGGGTCATTGACGTCGGGGCTGATCGAGGCCGTGCGGCTGGTCGGGCCAAGCACGCCGATGACAAAACGCGGTTTGTCCGGCGTATTTGCAGCGGCGGCATCGCAGCAGGCACGAGCTACCGCAGCGCCCGCCTTGTTCAGCTCATAGACCAGGTGTTCGAGGTGGTAGTCGGCCTGGCTGACCGAGGTTGCGTTGAAGGTGTTGGTCTCGACCAGATCCGCCCCGGCTTCGAGATAGGCGGTGTGGATGTCGGCGATGACCTGCGGCCGGGTCAGCAGCAGCAGATCATTGTTGCCCTTCAGGTCATGGCCCTCCGGCGTGCCGTGGTCGCAGCCGGGGCCATGGCTGTGATCGTAGCCACCGGCGAAGCGTTCGCCACGGTAATCGTCTTCCTGCAGGCCATGGCGCTGGATCATCGTACCCATCGCGCCGTCAATGATCAGGATCCGCTGGCGCAGGGCGTCGAGCAGGGCGTTGGCACGATCAGGATGCAACCAGGGCAGGGCAGGCATGGCGGTCTCGGGCTCAGGGCTTGTTGGCGATCAGCGAAATCACTTCGAAGTGTGGCGGACGCTTCTCGCGGGTGACCGTCTCCAGGCTGGACACCTGCAGGCCGGCCTTGTCGACGAACTTGCGCAGCTCCTTGTCACTGAAACCAAGGTTGACGTGGCCGTAAGCCTCCACCGCCGCCTTGTGCTCGTGGCGAGCCAGGCTGCACAGCAGCAGGCGGCCACCGGGGCGCAGCACGCGTGCGGCTTCGGTCACGGCCTGCGCCGGTTTGCTGGCGTAGGTAAGCGCATGCATCAGCACCACCAGGTCGAAGCTGCCGTCCTTGAACGGCAGCGCATGCATGTCGCCCTCGCGCACTTCCACATTGGGCAGGCGGCGTAGGCGTTCGCTGGCGGCGGCAACCACGCGCGCGCTGGTATCGATGCAGATGTAGCGCTTGGCATGCGGGGCGACCAGTTCGGCCAGTACGCCGTCACCGGAGGCGATATCGAGCACGTCGCCGGTCTCCAGCAGGGGCAGCGCGGTACGCGCCAACGCCTCCCAGGTGCGGCCAGGGGAGTAGTGGCGTTCCATGTCACCGGCCACGCTGTCGGCCCAGTTCTGGTCGGAGGCACGGTGGGCCAGCACGGCGGCAACACGTTCGGCGTCCTGGCGCAGCAGCGGGTCGTCGCTTCCGTTGCTCAAGGCATGCCACAATGCACGCTGCGCCGGGTCCAGCTGGGCCTCGTCGAACCGGTAATAGGCCGACACGCCTGCACGGCGGTCACGGACCAGACCGGCTTCCTTCAGGCGCGCCAGGTGGGTGGACACACGTGGCTGTGCCAGCCGGGTGATCGCCGACAGTTCGGCCACGGTCAGTTCCTCCTGCTCCAGCAGCGCCAGCAGGCGCACGCGGGTCGCATCGGCGAACACCTTCAGGCGTGTCGACCAGTCTTCAAGATCCATAAATATCTACCTATCGCGATATAGAGATATATTCGCCGAGAGCGCCTGCTGCGGTCAAGTCGCTGGCGTACGGAATTCCCCGGGCCCCGGTACAATCGGCGCACCTGGGCACGCCGTGCGCGGCCCATAACATCATGTACCCGGGAGGGTGTTGTGGATTTCAGCTTTACTGAAGAGCAGTTGATGTTGCAGGACGTTGCGCGGCGCATCGCGCAGGAGAAGATCGCCCCGAGCGCGGAGCACCATGACCGTACCGGCGAGTTCCCGCTGGACAACATCCGCCTGCTGGGTGAGAACGGGCTGATGGGCATCGAAGTGCCGACCGAATACGGTGGCGCGGGCATGGACCCGGTTGCGTACGTGCTGGCGATGGTGGAGGTCGCCGCCGCCGACGCTGCCCACTCGACCATCATGTCGGTCAACAACTCGTTGTTCTGCAACGGCATCCTCACCCACGGTACCGAGGAACAGAAGCAGAAGTACGTGCGTGCCATCGCCGAGGGCGAGGCCATCGGTGCGTTCGCGCTGACCGAGCCGCAGTCCGGTTCGGACGCCACCGCCATGCGCTGCCGCGCAGTGAAGCAGGCCGACGGCACCTTCGTCATCAACGGCAAGAAGAGCTGGATCACCTCCGGCCCGGTGGCCAAGTACATCGTCCTGTTCGCGATGAGCGAGCCGGACAAGGGCGCGCGCGGCATCACTGCCTTCATCATCGATACCGACAAGGCCGGTTTCGGTCGCGGCAAGACCGAGCCGAAGCTGGGCATCCGCGCTTCGGCCACCTGCGAGATCGAGTTCAACGATTACGTAGCGCAGGCTGAGGATGTGCTGGGCCAGGAAGGCGAGGGCTTCAAGATCGCCATGAGCGTGCTCGATGCTGGCCGCATCGGCATCGCCTCGCAGGCCATCGGCATCGCCCGTGCCGCCTATGAAGCGACCCTGGAATACGTGAAGGAGCGCAAGGCATTCGGCGCGGCCATCGGCACCTTCCAGATGACCCAGGCCAAGATTGCCGACATGAAGTGCAAGCTGGATGCAGCGCTGCTGCTGACCCTGCGTGCGGCGTGGGTGAAGGGCCAGGGCAAGCGTTTCAGCACTGAAGCGGCCGTGGCCAAGCTGACCGCTTCGGAAGCGGCGATGTGGATCACCCACCAGGCCGTGCAGATCCACGGCGGCATGGGCTATTCCAAGGAAATGCCGCTGGAGCGTTACTTCCGTGATGCCAAGATCACCGAGATCTACGAAGGCACCTCGGAAATCCAGCGCCTGGTGATCGCCCGCAACGAGACCGGGCTGCGCTGAGTTCGACCGGCCGCGCCGCTGCAACGGCGGCGCGGCCAGTAGATCCACGCCATCCGTGGATGATGGTCATCCAGATGACGTGATTGCCGTTGGCCTGCGGAGACGCATGCTGCTCTAATGCAGTCCGTTTCTTCGAGGATGACGACGTGATCTATCGCGGTTGGGGATTCATGACGCTGGTGACGCCGATTGCAGCCATCCTGCTGCTGGCGTACTTCTTTCCGCATGATGGCCCCAAAGGCAACGTTCCGTTGCAGCAGGTGCTGCTGGGTGCAGGCATCGGCGCAACCGTGAACGTGCTGCTGGGGCTGTGGCTCAATCGCGTGCCCCGGCAGAAGGGCGAAGCCGCGCCCCATCATTTCTTCTTCGTGCCGATGCAGTGGGTGGCCTTGGTGATCGTGGCGGTGTGCGTGGTGGTGGCGCTGCTGCGCTGAGACGTTGCCCGAACAGCGCCAACCAGGGTTGGCGGCTACCGGCCACGCCGTTGCCCCGGTAAATGCCAACCTTGCTTGGCATGAATTCAAAAGCGGCAAGAAAAAAGGCCCCGGATCGCTCCGGGGCCTTTTCGTTTCAGCGCATCGCCGTATCAACGATCCGGACGGTGTGCCGCATCCGCGTCGCGCTGGCGTTCCATGAACTCCTTGGACGGTTCATCCAGCTTGTCACCCAGCATGCGGCGCACGACCACGAAGAACACCGGGATCATCAGCAGGCCGAGCAGGGTGGCGAACAGCATGCCGCCGATCACGCCGGTACCGATGGCGTGGCGGGAGTTGGCGCCGGCGCCGGTGGAGATCGCCATCGGGATCACGCCCATGATGAACGCGAACGAGGTCATCAGGATCGGTCGGAAACGCAGGCGTGCCGCCTCGATGGTGGCATCGCGCAGGGTCTTGCCTGCTGCACGCTGCTCCACCGCGAATTCGACGATCAGGATCGCGTTCTTCGCGGCCAGGCCGATCACGGTGATCAGGCCGATCTTGAAGAACAGATCGTTGGGCAGGCCGCGCATCATCGACAGAGCGAGCGCACCGAGGACGCCCAGCGGCACCACCAGCAGCACCGCCACCGGGATCGACCAGCTTTCATACAGCGCGGCCAGGCACAGGAACACCACCACGATCGACAGCACCAGCAGCAGCGTCGCCGCATTGCCGGCCAGGATTTCCTGGTAGGACATGCCCGACCAGTCGTAGCCGAAGCCGGCCGGCAGGTCGTCGTTGACGATGCCTTCCATGGTCTGCATCGCCTCACCCGAGCTGGTGCCCGGTGCCTGCGAGCCGACGATGTTGATCGCCGAGTAGCCGTTGTAGCGGCTCAGCGACGGCGACGCCGATACCCATTCGGACTTGACCACCGTGTTCAGCGGGATCATCGAATTGGTGCCATCGGCGTTCTTGGTCAGGCTGGACGGGCTGTAGAAGCTCTTCAGCGACTCCTGGCCGGTGCGGTACGGACCATCGGCCTGCATGGTCACGCGCTTGATGCGGCCTTCGTAGAAGAAGTCATTCACGTACACCGGGGCCAGCATGAGCTGGATGGTGCTGTACACGTCCGACACCGACATGCCCATCGACTGCGCCTGCACGCGATCGACATGCAACTGCAGCTGCGGGGCGTTCTCCAGGCCGTTCGGGCGTACGCCCACCAGATGGTCCGGCTTCTGCGCGGCCTGGCCGAGCAGGATGTTGCGCGCCTGGGTCAGCTGTTCGTAGCCGGCACCGCTGCGGTCCTGCAGCCACATGTCGAAGCCGCCGAACTGGCCGAGGCCCTGCACGGTGGGCAGGTTGACCACGAAGATCTGCGCTTCCTTGATGCCGTAGAACGCGCCGTTCATGTTCTGGATGAACTCGGGCGCGGTGAACTTGCGTTCCTCCCACGGCTTCAGGCGGATGAAGCCCATGCCGACGTTCTCGCCGGAACCGACGAAGCTGAAACCGGCCACCTGCAGCATGCCTTCATAGCCATCCTGCTTTTCCAGGATGCCACGCATCTGCGCGAACACTTCGTTGGTCTGGCCCTTGGTCGAGCCTGGCGGCAGCTGCACGATCGCCAGCGCATAGCCCTGGTCTTCTTCCGGCAGGAAGCTGCCCGGCATGCGGGTGAACAGGAAGCCGCACAGTGCGGTCAGCACCACGAACAGGATCATCCAGCGCGGCGCATGGCGCACCGCCGAGGTGATGTGGCCCACATAGGTGTGGCTGATCTTGTCGTAGTACTTGTTGAAGGTGCGGTAGATGATGTTCGGGTTGTCGTTGTGCGTCGGCTTGAGGAAGGTCGCGCACAGCGCCGGGGTGAAGCCCAGGGCCAGGAACGCCGAGAACGCCATCGAGATGGCGATGGTCAGCGCGAACTGCTTGTAGATCTCACCGGCCGCACCGCCCTGCAGGGCGGACGGGATGAATACCGCGGCCAGCACGACGGTGATCGCCACCACCGCGCCGGTGATCTGGGTCATCGCCTTCTGCGTGGCCGGCTTCGGCGCCAGGCCCTCCTCGGTCATGATGCGTTCGACGTTCTCGATCACCACGATCGCGTCATCGACCACGATGCCGATCGCCAGCACCATCGCGAACAGGGTCAGCTGGTTGATCGTGAAGCCGATCATCCACATGCCCAGGAAGGTGCCGAGCAGGGCCACCGGGATGACCAGGGTCGGGATCAGGGTGGCGCGGAAGTTCTGCAGGAAGATCAGCATCACCAGGAACACCAGGAACACTGCCTCGAACAGTGTCTTGACCACTTCCTGGATCGAGATCTTGACGAAGGTGGTGCTGTCGTACGGCGAGAACCAGGTCACCCCGGACGGGAAGCTGGGCTGCAGCTCGTCCATCTTGGCGCGCACCGCATCGGCCACGTTCAGGGCGTTGGCGCCCGGCAGCAGCTGGATGGCGAAGGCGCCGGTCGGCTTGCCGTTGTACTGGGTGTCGAAACCGTAGTTGTTGGCGCCGAAGGCAACGCGGGCGATGTCCTTCATCAGCACCCGCGAGCCGTCAGGATTCGCGCGCAGGATGATGTTCTCGAACTCCTGCGGCGAACTGAAGCGGCCTTCGGCCGAGACTGTGGCGGTGAAGTGCTGGCCTTCCGGCGACGGGTCCGAACCCAGCGCACCGGCGGCGAACTGCACGTTCTGCGCGCGCACTGCCGCCAGCACCTGGCTGGCCGACAGGCCATAACCCTGCATCTTTTCCGGGTTGAGCCAGATGTTCATGGCGTACTCGGAACCGAACTGCTGGGTGCTGCCGACGCCGGGGATACGCGAGACCTGGTCGAGCACGCGCGAACCGACGATGTCGTTCAGGGCGTCACGGTTGATGGCCGGCGTATCGGACTGCAGCGCGATCACCATCAGGAAGCCGGCATTGGCCTTGGCCACCACCACGCCCTGCTGGGTCACTTCCGAAGGCAGTCGTGGCGTGGCCAGCGACACCTTGTTCTGCACCTGCACCTGGGCGATGTCCGGATCGGTACCGGTCTCGAAGGTCAGGGTGATCTGCGCGCGGCCGTTGGAGGCGGACGAGGAGCTGAAGTACAGCAGATGATCGATACCGGTCAGCTGCTGCTCGATCACCTGGGTGACCGATTTCTCGGTGGTGTCCGCGCTGGCGCCCGGGTAGGTCGCCGAAACGGTGACCTGTGGCGGGGCGATGTTGGGATAGGACTCCACGCCCAGGTTGAGGATCGCGATCACGCCGCTGAGCGAGATCAGGATCGCAACCACCCAGGCGAAGACTGGATGTTCGATGAAAAATTTAGGCATGACGGAAGGTTCCCGTTACTGCTTGTTCGAATCGGTGGCGGCCGGCTTGGCCGCATCGGCCGGTGCCTTGCCTGCGGCCGGTGCCGCGCCCGCCGGAGCGGCGCCGCCTGCGGCAGGCTTGCCGTTGGCGTCCTGCCCCGGGGTCCACGGCTTGGCCACCGCCGGTGCACCTTCCTTGACCTTCTGCACGCCGGCCACGATCACCTTGTCACCGGCGGCCAGGCCATCGCTGACCAGCCAGTTGCCGTTCTGTGCACCATCGGTCTTCACGTTCTTGCGGACGACCTTGCCGTCGGCACCGACCACCATCACGTAGCCGCCGGTGGTGTCACGCAGCAGCGCCTGCTGCGGCACCAGGTAGGCGTTGTTGCGCTCGCCCAGGTTGGCCTGGAAGCTGACGAAGGCACCCGGCAGCAGGATCTGCTGCGGGTTCGGCAGCAGCGCACGCAGCGACACCGCGCCGGTGGCCGGGTCGACCGTGGTCGAAGAGAAGTCCAGCGTGCCCGGCTCGCTGTAGGTGCTGCCGTCGGCCAGCTTGACGTTGACCGTGGCCTTGCCGTCGCCCGACAGCGCCAGCGCGCCCTTGGCCTGCTGTGCGCGCAGCTGGGTCAGTTCGTCCACGCTCAGCGAGAAGTTGACGTACAGCGGGTCGAGCTGGTCGACGGTGGTCAGCAGGGTCACATCGCCCTGGCCGACCAGTGCGCCCTCGGTGACCTGCTGCTTGTTGGCCACGCCGCTGATCGGTGCGGTTACTTCTGTATAGCCCAGGCTGATGCGCGAGGAGGTCACCGCCGCTTCGGCCTGCTTGACCGCGGCCAGCGCGGTGCGCTCGGCCGATTCGGCGTTGTCCAGGTCGGACTTGGAGACGAACTGCTGCGGTGCCAGCGAACGTGCGCGGTCTGCCGCCACCTTGGCATTGGCGTAGGTGGCGCGGGCCGAGGCCAGCTGGGCCTCGGAGGCGTTGAGCGAGGCACGCAGCGGCGCCGGGTCGATCAGGAACAGGGGCTGGCCCTGCTTGACCTGCGAGCCTTCCTGGTAGACGCGCTTGAGCAGTACGCCCGGCACGCGCGCACGCACGTCGGCGCTGCGGAACGGCGACAGGCGGCCGACCAGCTCACGCTGCAGCGGCAGGGTCTGCGGCTTGGCGTCGATCACGCCCACCTCCGGCGGCGGGGGCATCTGCTGTTCCGGCTTCTTGCAGGCAGCCAGCGCGACAGCAACGGCGCACGTCAAGGCAAGGGTGCGGAGTGGGGCGGTCATCAGGAGGAACTCCGGGGTTGGTTTGTAGACGGGGCCGGCGACGGCTGTGGCGCGAAGGCGCGCAGGAAGCTGTCGACGGAGAACTCTGCCCAGCGCCGACGCAGCTGCGCGTCATCACGATGGGGGGTATGGAAACGCTGTTTGTCGAAATCCTGACCGGCAATCATGCTCAGCAGCAGTTCGGCCATGAAGTGCGGGTCGTCATGCCGTAGCTGGCCACGCCTGCAAACGGTTTCAATCCATTCAGCAAGATGAAGCGTCAGCGCGCCGGCGCCATGCCGGTACAGCGTACGCGCCTCTTCGGGAAACTGGGACGCATCGGCGGCGATCAGCCGACAGGCCTGTCCTACGTGCGGTTGGTTGAAATGCTCCAGGAAGTCGGTGGCGAACTGGAGCAGGCTGGCACGCAGGTCGTCACTGCGGAGTGCACGAACCATGGCGCCGGTGGCGTGGCCGACGTGGCGCTGCATCACCCGGCGCAGCAGTTCCTGCTTGCTGCCATAGCGCGAGTACAGGGTCTGCTTGGAGCAGCCGGCGTGCTGGGCCACCGCGTCCATGCTCATCTGCATGCCCTGCTGGGCCAGCAGCTCGCGCACGGCATCGAACACGCGCTCATCGCGTGCGTCGAGGGCAACGGGGAGGTAGGCCGGGTTCACGCGGTGGACTATACCGTCCAGTTCAGGATTGTGGAATCGAATCGGAGTCGCTGCGTGTGTCTTCCGGTAACACGCTTTGCCGATCCTGTCGGCAGTGCTGAAGCGGGCGCCAGCACCATACCGGTGCGAACTGAATAGGCGTCTAAACCGCAGCAAACCCGAATCTGGTTATTCCGTCCTGCAGCAAGGCCTTTTCGTGCGGTAGGGCTACAATTTCATTTTCCCAACTGAGCAAGCGCATCGCTCTGCCATGAAACCGCAAAAAACCGCAGCCAAGACCGTGAAAAACAAGACCAAACCAGCAGAGTCGGAGGTCGCAGTGACCGCTGGTTTCTCCCTGGAGCCGGTGTACACGGCATTGCGCAAGCGTTACCCCGCGGCCGCACAGGCCGAAGCGGTGGCCTTCGCCACTGACTTCTACAAGCGCATGGAGTCGGACGAGTTCCCGCACCACAGCGCTGAAGAGTGGGCCGCTCTCGCGGCTGAGACGCTGGAATTTGCCCGTGCCCGCAAGGCCGGCAAGGCCAACGTCCGCGTGTTCAATCCGACCGCGAAGGCCAACGGTTGGGAATCGCCGCACACCGTGCTGCAGATCGTCAACGACGACATGCCGTTCCTGGTCGATACCGTCACCATGTCGCTGGCCGAACAGGGTGTGGGTGTCCACGTGCTGGGCCATCCGGTGCTGCGCTTCACCCGCGACAAGGCCGGCAAGCTGGTCAAGGTCGGCGAAGGTGATGCCGAGTCGGTGATGCTGCTGGAAATCGACCGCCAGCCGGCCGAAGCCATGGCGGCCATCGAGCAGGCCATCAACAAGGCGCTGGACGAAGTGCGTGCGATCGTGCGCGACTGGCAGCCGATGAAGGACAAGGCGCTGGCACTGGCCGATGACCTGGGCAGCCGCCAGCTGCCGGTCGACGCAGCCTCGCGCAAGGAAGCACAGGAATTCCTGCGCTGGGCCGCCGACAACCACTTCACCTTCTTCGGCTACCGCGAGTACCGCGTCGAGAAGCAGGGCAAGGAAGAAGTGCTGGCGCCGCTGAACGACACCGGCCTGGGCCTGATGCGCGGCAAGGACAAGTCCGCCGCCCGTCCGGTCAAGACGCTGGCCGCGCAGGGTCTGAACACCACGTCCGGTCTGAAGGACGCGCTGATCCTGACCAAGACCAATGCCCGTTCGCGCGTGCACCGCGCCGGCTACATGGACTACATCGGCGTGCTGGAATTCGACGCCAAGGGCAAGATCATCGGCGAGCAGCGCTTCCTCGGCCTGTTCACCTCCAGCGCCTACAACCGTCGCCCGTGGGAAATCCCACTGGTGCGCCAGCGCCACGAGCACGTGATGAAGCAGTCGGGCCTGGCCCCGGCGAGCCACAGCGGCAAGGCCCTGCGCCACATCCTGGAAACCCTGCCGCGCGAAGAACTGTTCCAGTCCAGCGAGGACGAACTGTTCCGCACCGCCATGGGCGTACTGGGCCTGCAGGAGCGCGTGCGCAGCCGCCTGTTCCTGCGCCGCGACAAGTACAGCCGTTTCATCTCCGCGCTGGTCTACCTGCCGCGTGAGCGCTTCAACACCGACGTGCGCCTGCGCATCGAGGCCATGCTGAAGGACGCGCTGCACGGCGAGTACGTGGACAGCTCGGTGGTGCTGGGCGAATCGCCGCTGGCCCAGGTGCACCTGATCGTGCGCCCGAAGCCGGGTGAAATGCTCGACGTCGATACCGCCGAACTGGAACAGAAGCTGGCCCAGGTGCTGCGCAACTGGCAGGACGACCTGCGTGAAGCGCTGGTGACCCGCCATGGCGAAACCGAAGGCCTGCGCATCGCTGCCCGCATCGGCAAGGCACTGCCGGCCGGCTACATCGAAGACAACAGCACCGCTGTTGCCGCCAACGATGTCAGCCAGCTTGATGCCCTGACCGGTCCGGACGACCTTCGCCTGAGCCTGCAGGCTGTGCCGCGCGAAAGCGGCGATGGCCTGCGCCTGAAGCTGTACCGACAGCTGGACGACATTCCGCTGTCGGACGCGCTGCCGATGATGGAAAACATGGGCCTGCGCGTGATCGCCGAGCGTCCGTACCGCCTGTCGGTCGACAACGCCCCGGTGTATGTGCAGGACTTCGAGGTCGAATCGACCGCCGGCGCGATCGATGCCGCCAGCGTCGATGAAGCCTTCGGCGAGACCTTTGCCCGCGTCTGGCACGGCGATGCCGAGAATGATGGCTTCAACCGCCTGGTGCTGGCTGCCGGCCTGCACTGGCGCCAGGTCGCCATGCTGCGTGGCTACTGCAAGTACCTGCTGCAGACCGGCGTGCCGTTCTCGCAGGCGTACGTGGAAGGCACCTTCACCCGCTATCCGCTGCTGGCGCGCCTGCTGGTCGAGCTGTTCGAAGCGCGCTTCGATCCGGCCACCGGCCACGAGAGCAAGGAAGACATTGCTGCCGGCCAGGCCCAGCTGAAGGCGCACCTCGATGTGCTGGCCGCCGGTGACGAGGCCACCCTGAAGGTGCTCAAGACCGTGGTCGACGCCCGCAAGGGTGACCGCGACGCGCAGATGCAGGCCGCGCGCGATGCGCTGCTGAAGCTGATGGACCGCGTGTCCAGCCTGGACGAGGACCGCATCCTGCGCTCGTTCATGGGCGTGATCGATGCGACCCTGCGTACCAGCTACTACCAGACCGATGCCAACGGCCAGCACGGCCATGTCATCAGCTTCAAGTTCGATTCGGCGCTGGTGCCGGACCTGCCGAAGCCGCGCCCGTACCGCGAAATCTTCGTCTACGGCCCGCGCGTGGAAGGTACCCACCTGCGCTTCGGTGCGGTTGCCCGTGGTGGCCTGCGCTGGTCGGATCGTCGCGAAGACTTCCGTACCGAAGTGCTGGGCCTGGTCAAGGCGCAGATGGTCAAGAACACCGTCATCGTGCCGGTTGGCGCGAAGGGCGGCTTCTTCGCCAAGACCCCGCCGGTGAACGGCGATCGCGATGCGATCTTCGCCAACGGCGTGGCCTGCTACAAGCTGTTCATCCAGGGCCTGCTGGACATCACCGACAACATCGTCAACAACAAAATCGTGCCGCCGGTGGATGTCGTGCGTCACGACATGGACGATCCGTACCTGGTGGTGGCCGCCGACAAGGGCACCGCGACCTTCTCCGACATCGCCAACGGCCTGGCCATCGCGCACGGCTTCTGGATGGGCGATGCATTCGCCTCCGGTGGTTCGGTCGGTTACGACCACAAGGGCATGGGCATCACCGCACGCGGTGCGTGGGAGTCGGTCAAGCGCCACTTCCGTGCGCTGGGCCGTGACAGCCAGAGCCAGGACTTCACCGCCGTCGGCGTCGGCGACATGTCCGGCGACGTGTTCGGCAACGGCATGCTGCTGTCGCGCCACATCCGCCTGGTCGCTGCATTCGACCACCGCCACATCTTCCTGGACCCGAACCCGGACGCAGCCACCACGTTCGTCGAACGTGAGCGCCTGTTCACCGTGCCGCGTTCGAGCTGGGCGGACTACGATGCCAAGCTGATCAGCAAGGGCGGCGGCGTGTACCCGCGCAGCCTGAAGTCGATCGAGATCACCCCGCAGGTGCGTGAAGTGCTGGGCCTGGACGAGAGCGTCAAGGCGCTGTCGCCGAATGATCTGATGAGCGCGATCCTGAAGGCACCGGTCGACCTGCTGTGGAACGGCGGCATCGGTACCTACGTCAAGGCCGCCAGCGAGCAGCACAGCGATGTCGGCGACCGCGCCAACAACGCGCTGCGTGTGAATGGTGGCGAGCTGCGCTGCAAGGTGGTGGGCGAGGGCGGCAACCTGGGCATGACCCAGCTGGGCCGCATCGAAGCTGCCCAGGCCGGCGTGCTGCTCAACACCGACTTCATCGACAACTCGGCCGGTGTCGACACCTCCGACCATGAAGTCAACATCAAGATCCTGCTCAACGATGTGGTGCGGGCCAAGAAGCTGACCGTCGAGCAGCGCAACAAGCTGCTGGCGTCGATGACCGACGAAGTCGCCGCGCTGGTGCTCAACGACAACTACCGCCAGAACCAGGCGCTGAGCCTGATGGAGCGGATGGCGGTCAAGCGCCTGGGTTCCAAGCAGCACTTCATCCGCACCCTGGAACAGCAGGGCCTGCTCGATCGCCAGATCGAATTCCTGCCGTCCGACGCCGAGCTGTCCCAGCGCAAGGCACGCGGCCAGGGCCTGACCCGTCCGGAACTGTCGGTGCTGCTGTCCTACTCCAAGCTGGTGGCGTTCGCCCAGCTGCTGGATTCGGACATCCCGGAAGATCCGTACCTGTCCAAGGAACTGCAGCGCTACTTCCCGACCCCGCTGCAGAAGAAGTACGCCGACGCGATGGAGCGTCACCGCCTGAAGCGCGAAATCATCGCTACGGCCGTGACCAACCAGACCATCAACCGCATGGGCGCCACCTTCCTGATGCGCATGCAGGAAGACACCGGCCGCTCCATCGCCGAGGTCGCCAAGGCGTACACCATCAGCCGCGAAACGCTGGATGCACGCGCGCTGTGGGCACAGATCGACGCCCTCGACGGCACCCTGCCGGAGTCGGTGCAGATCGACGCGCTGGAAGTGATCTGGAAGCTGCAGCGCTCGTTCGTGCGCTGGCTGCTGTCGCGCCCGGGCCCGATGCCGGGCATCACCGAGGCGGTCAACCGCTATCAGGGTCCGTTCAACGACATCCGTGTTGCTTCGGGTGTGCTGCCGGATTCGCAGCGTCCGACCTACGAAGCCCTGGTGGCCGAGTGGAAGGAAAAGGGCCTGCCGTCGGCACTGGCACAGCAGCTGGCCGAACTGCACTTCCTGGAGCCGGCGTTCGACATTATCGAACTGGCCCGTACCCGCAAGCTGAAGCCGGTGGACGTGTCCAAGATCCACTTCCGCCTGGGCGACGCGTTGCAGCTGCCGTGGCTGTTCGAGCAGATCGACGCGCTGGAGGTCAACGGCCGTTGGCACGCGGTGGCACGTGGCGTGCTGCGCGACGAACTGGCGGCGCACCACCGCAGCCTGGCCGGCCAGGCACTGGGCACCAAGGGCAGTAACGCTGAAGCCAAGGTGGCCGCGTGGATCGGTCGTGACGACAGCAGCCTGCGCTTCACCCTGGCGATGCTGGCTGAACTGGCCGAGCAGAAGACGCTGGACTACCCGACCGTCTCGGTGGCAGTCCAGCGCCTGGGCCAGCTGGCTGCCCACGGCGCGTAAGTGAAGTAGTGCCAGACCATGCCTGGCATGCGTGAACCGGAACGGCCCCGCGAGAGCGGGGCCGTTCTGTTTCTGCCCTTGACCTTTGCGACCACCTGACCCGACGCCGACCGTGAACCTGCCAGGTGGATGACCGGCATATCCGCCGGGACCGCGAGCGCCATGGATGGCGCGATCGAGCCCCCAGGGATGGGTTTACGGCGTGTCCCGGCGGATATGCCGGTCATCCGCCCCACGGGGTCCAACTCCCGGCGCTCGGTTATGCTCTCCATCAAACCCACCCGGATCCACCGATGAGCGACACCCCCCGCATCGCTTTCCTGGCCAGCACCACCGAGCCCGCGCAGATGGCCCGCGCGGCCATGGTGTCGCGCTATGGCGACTACACGCCCGAGCAGGCCGATGTACTGTGCCCTCTGGGCGGCGATGGCTTCATGCTGCAGACCCTGCACCGGCATGGGCACCTGGGCAAGCCGGTGTTCGGCATGAAACTGGGCACGGTCGGCTTCCTGATGAACCAGTACCGCGGCGACGATGACGTGCAGGCGCGCATCGCCCGTGCCGAACCGGCCAACCTGCGACCGCTGGAGATGGTGGCGCTGACCGAATCGGGCACCAGCACCGGCTCGCTGGCCTACAACGACGTCTCGCTGCTGCGCCAGACCCGCCAGGCCGCGCATATCGGCATCGACCTCAACGGCCAGGAACGCGTGGCCGAACTGATCGGTGACGGCGTGCTGGTGGCGACCCCGGCTGGCAGTACCGCCTACAACTATTCCGCGCATGGCCCGGTGCTGCCGCTGGGCTCGCATACCATCGCCCTGACGCCGCTGGCCCCGTATCGGCCGCGACGCTGGCGCGGGGCGATCCTCAAGGCCGACACCGAAGTGCGTTTCCGCGTGCTCGATCCGTACAAGCGCCCGATCAGCGTAACCGCTGATTCGCACGAGACCCGCGACGTGGTCGAAGTGACCATCCGCGAGTCGAAGGACCGCCGCGTGACCCTGCTGTTCGACCCGGAGCACAACCTGGAAGACCGGATCCTGAGCGAACAGTTCGTTTTTTGAGGACAATAGGCGGCCGGCCCCGCCGACCGCTTGAAGGACCCCCACCGATGGGCGACAACTCCCCCCGTTTGCTGACCGTCGCGGTGACCTCGCGCGCCCTGTTCGACCTCGAGGAAAGCCACGCGCTGTTCGAGAGCGATGGCGTGGCGGCCTATGCCGAGTTCCAGCGCCAGCACGAAGACGACATCCTCGGCCCCGGCGTGGCCTTCCCGGTGGTGCGCAAGCTGCTGGCGCTGAACCAGGGCGCCAGCCCGGAGAATCCGCGGGTCGAGGTGATCCTGCTGTCGCGCAACTCGGCCGATACGGGCCTACGCATCTTCAACTCGATCCAGCACTACGGCCTGGGCATTATCCGAGCGACCTTCACCGCCGGCGAGCCGACCTGGCCGTACGTGAAGCCGTTCGGCACCGACCTGTTCCTGTCGGCCAACCCCGAATCGGTGCGCAGCGCGCTGCGCCATGGCATCGCTGCGGCGACCATCCTGCCCAAGCCACCCGGTGAGACCGCTGCGGCAGCGGCCGACCAGATCGATACCGGTCGCCCGGCCGGCCAGCTGCGCATCGCCTTTGACGGTGATGCGGTGATCTTCGGTGACGAGAGCGAGCGCATTTCGCGCGAGCAGGGCGTGGAAGCGTTTGGCCGCCACGAGCGCGAACGGGCCCGCGAACCGCTCAGCGGCGGCCCGTTCCGCGGCTTCCTGTCGGCCCTGCACACGCTGCAGGAAGTGTTCCCGGCCGGCGAGAGTGCGCCGATCCGTACCGCGCTGGTGACCGCGCGTTCGGCGCCGGCGCACGAGCGGGTGATCCGCACCCTGCGCGAGTGGGGCGTGCGCCTGGACGAAGCGCTGTTCCTCGGCGGTCGCCACAAGGGGCCGTTCCTGCAGGCGTTCGGTGCCGACATCTTCTTCGATGATTCGCAGCACAACATCGATAGTGCCCGCGAGCATGTGGCGGCCGGCCACGTACCGCACGGCGTTGCCAACGAGGGGTGAAACCATGCCGGGTGGGTGCCAACCGTTGGTTGGCACTGCCGTTATCGGTCAATGCGCGACCGACATCCCCAACTGCAGGTCCACCACCTTCCAGCGCAGCCCCTGCGGCTCCAGCACCACCTTCATCGGTGGCTGGCCGGGACCGCGATCGACATCGATCACGAAGCGGTCCAGCGCTTCAAAATGATGTTCGGCATTCTTCAGCGGTCGCGCCGGCTCGGTCGGGCCGAAGGCATCGCCGCCCTGCAGTTCATTGCGGCCGCGCTTCCACAGCACGTGGCCCTGCAGCATCGCGCCGATACCGGTCGGGGTCACCATGGTGTCCACCGCGGCACCGCCGAGCTGGTCGCCCAGCCCGTACAGCAGGGCACCGAAGGGACTGGCCGCCACATCCGGGCCGGCCTGGCGCACCAGGTAGTCGTTGAGCTGGCCGCGCAGGCTGCTGCGCACGCGCGGGAAATCCACGTAGCGCTCCAGGCGCGCGGTGTCGCGCTGTTCAATGGCCTGGGACAGCCCGCGCACGGTCATGTAGGGACCACCGAACCACCAGGCCGCCAAGGCCAGGACCAGCAGCACAACGAGTGCAGTGAGTTTCTTCATGCCGCCCAGACTGCCGCAACCGCAGCGGCATGGGGTGAAGACTCAATGACTGGGTGATCCGCGGCCATCACCGAAGGCGGCCACCAGCTGTTGGCGTTCGGCTGCGGTCAGTGCCTCAAGCTGCGTCGCCAGCACCTCGTCCAGGCTGCCGGTGCGGGTAGTGCCGAGGATGCCGCTGGCCACGCCGGGATGGCCCAGGGCATAGGCAAACGCGGTCTGTGCGGGGCGCTGGCTGCGGATGGCGGCGATGGCGTGGCGCATCCGGCGCGCGCTGTGCATCAGTGCGCGGCTGCTCGGCTTGAGCCAGGCTCTGGCCAGGTACCAGGCGTCAGCTGGGCGGGGCAGGCGGGCCCGTGACGGCAGCAGATGGCCTTGTGCCAGCACGGTGCCGGCCAGCACGCCGATCCCGGCCGCGTGCAGCTGGTCGATGAGGGGTTCACGGTCCTGCTGCAGGGCGTTGTAGTCCAGAAGCACCACGTCGAACAGCGTGGGATGGTCGATCATCCAGTGCAGGGTCGACGCCGTGTGCGTATTGATGCCGGTGTGCCGGATCAGCCCGCGTTCGCGCAGTCGTTGCAGTGCGGCCAGCAGGTCATCGTTGATGTCGTGCTGGCTGGCACCGTGCAGCTGGTAGATGTCGAGGTAATCCAGGCCGAGGTTGCGCAGCGAGGCTTCGCAGCTGGCGGTGATGGCTGCGGGCGAGAAATTGCGCTGCTCGGCGCCACTGATGCCGGCCTGGCCGGTCAGCGTGCCGCCCTTGCTGGAGATCACCAGCGACTCGCGCGGGTATCGCTTCAGCAGCGGGCGCAGGATGCGGCCCAGCCGCGGCTCGGCGTGGAAACCGGAGTAGTTGTGGCCGGTGTCCAACAGGTTCACGCCCTGTGCCAGTGCATGCTCGACCACGTGCGCGGCAGACTGTTCCAGGAAGCGGCGATGCCCCCAGAAGCCGGAACAGCCCAGGCCCACCGGCGAAACCGCCAGGCCGGTGCGGCCCAGCGTGCGGCGTTGGTGCGCCAACGGCATCAGAATTCCAGGTCCAGCGCGGCGCACAGGTAGTCGACGAACGGACCGAGCGCAGCCAGGTCCTTGCCCAGTGTGGACAGCAGGCGCGGGCCGGTCATGGTGGCATCGTCCAGCGAGCGCCACATCACCCAGTTGCGGTGCTTGAGATCGTCGATGAATTCGAAGTCGGCCGGAAAGCCGCGCGGCGGCCGCACCAGCTTCTCGCTCTCCTCGAAGTCGAAGCGCTTGCGCAGGGCCGGTGCATGCGCGGCGGCCTTCCAGCTGCCGGGGTTGTCGAGGATGAAATGGCGCACGCGGCGCTGGGTCTCCGGTTCCGGATGCCACAGCCCGGCACCGACGAAGCTCTCGCCCGGCTGCAGGTGCACGTAGAACGATGGCGCGGCCACCTCGCGACGGCGCTCATGGAACAGGCGCGCACCCTGCCAGGTCTTGTACGGGGATTTATCGTTGGAGAAGCGCGCGTCGCGATGGATGCGGAACAGCGAGCCGCCGACGCCGCGGGTATCGGCGCGGAAGTGGTCGCTGACCTCGGCCAGCGCCGGCTGCAGGTCACCCAGCAGGCGCAGGAACGGCTGCCGCACGTGGTCTTCATACTGCTGGCGGTGGTCGTTGAACCACGCCTTTTCGTTATGCCGCGCCAGGCTGCGCAGGAACTTGAAGCTGGCGTCCGAGAAATAGGTACTCACAAGGTCTCCTGCAGCTGCTGGCCCCAGTCGCGCAGCGATTGCAGCAGGGCCTGGCGCCGCGCATCGTCGGGCGCTTCGGCGGCCAGTGCATCAAGCTGCTGCTGGTACTGGGGCAGATTGAGTTCGCCCAGGCCGCCGTCTCCGAGCAGGCGCTGGCGGCGGTAATCCTGCCAGCGCTGGCGTTCAGGCGGCGCGAGGCTGTCGGGATGATTGCGCGCGCGGTAGCGGAACAGCAGCTCGGGCAGGCGCGGGTCGCGGAAGCGGCCTTCCAGTGCGGCCAACTGCTCCGGCGCGCTGGTGCGTGCCAGCGCAAGCAGCGGTTTGTCGCCGTTGCCGAGGAAGCCGTCGTACAGCGAGGCATCGACGTCGGCCACGGTGGCGGCGCGGGGCTGGTTGTAGACCTGGCGCGCCTTTTCGGCCAGCTGCGGTGCGAACGCGCGCAGCCGCTCCACCTTGGCCTCGATCGCGGCCACGTCCAGGCCAAGGCGCGCGTGGTCATCGGCGCGCAGGTGGTTCCAGGCGATCAGTGCCGGCACCTTGTTCAGATGCACTTCCTTCAGCGGTACCCGCGCCGCGCCTTCGGGCAGCTCGCTGGCACGCATGTAAAGGCGCTGTGCGATCACCCCGGCCGGCAGTTCCAGCAGATCGTCGATCTCGCCTTCCAGGTCGAACACGATCACCCGGTTGTTGATGGTCGGGTGCATGGCCAGCGGCAGCACCGGTGCCGCGCACAGGCGGCTGGCCGGGTAGCGCATGGAAATGTGCAGCACCGGCTTCATCGCGGTGACGTCCAGCAGGCTGCCGACGAAGCGTTTGTCGCGCAGCTTCAGTGCGTACTCCCACAGCCGCGGCTGCGACTGCTTGAACAGGCGTGCCATGCCGATGGTGGCGCGCACGTCGGAAAGTGCTTCGTGCGCATCGCCTTCGCGCACGTTGTTGGCCTCGGCCAGGTGCTCGAGCTTGAACGAGGTGGCGCCATCTTCGCGCAGCGGCCACTGGATGCCGTCCGGGCGCATCGCACGCATCAGCCGCAGCATGTCCAGCAGGTCCCAGCGCGAATTGCCGTTGCGCCACTCGCGTTCGTACGGGTCGTGGAAGTTGCGGAACAGCCCGTAGCGGACGAATTCATCGTCGAAGCGCAGCGTGTTGTAACCCAGCGCGCAGGTGCCGGGGCGCGACAGCTGCTCGTTGATGCGGTCGAAGGCTTCGGCTTCGCTGATGCCTTCGGCCAGTGCCTGCTGCGGGGTAATGCCGGTCACCAGGGTGGCCATCGGTGAGGGCAGCAGGTCATCGGCCGGGCGCACGAAGAAGCTGACCGGGGTATCAATCTCGTTGAGGTCGGCATCGGTGCGGATCGCGGCGTACTGCGAGATGCGTGTGCGCCGCGGGTCCTGGCCGAAGGTTTCCAGGTCGTAGAACAGGAAGCTGTCGGCCATCAGTGCGCGCCCTCCAGGACCGGCAGCTGCGCGTGGATCTGCGCTTCCAGTGCGGCCCAGTCGATGTTGTCCAGTGAATCGTGACCTGCAGTGGCCGCCATCAGCATCCCGCGCTGCAGTTCGGTGCGGTGCAGCGCCTCGGCGTAGGGCGTGTGCAGGAAGGTAACCATCGTGTAGTGCGGTACGAAGCGGGTCGGCCAGCGCCGCTGCAGCTCCTGTTCCAGTTCGCGCTGCAGCAGGAAGGCCGGGTCGGCCACGCGGTCGCGCATTTCCAGGTAGTTCTCCAGCGCCATCTGCTGGATGGCACGCGCATTCGGCTTGCGCTCGGCTTCGAACGCGGCGAACGCACCTTCCAGATCATCGGCCTCCATCAGGTTACGGGCCAGCGCAACGCAGTCCTCGAACGCGCAGTTCATGCCCTGGCCGTGGAACGGCACCATCGCATGCGCGGCGTCGCCGATCAGCACGGCGCGGCCCTGCTGGTGCCAGCGTTCCAGGGTGAGTGTGCCGAGCAGGCCTGGCGGGTGCTGTTCCCAGTCCGCACGCAGGTTCGGGATCAGCGGCAGGGTGTCGGCGAACTCGCGCGCGAACAGCGCCTCGGCCTGTGCGCCGGTGTTGACCGTGGCGAAGCTGGGGTCGCCCTGGTTGGGCAGGAACAGGGTGACGGTGAAGGTGCCTTCGTGGTTGGGCAGGGCGATGCACATGTAGTGGCCACGCGGCCAGATGTGCAGCGCATTGCGCTCGATGCGGAAGCTGCCGTCGGCGGCCGGCGGAATCTCCAGCTCCTTGTAGGAGTGGTCGAGGAAGGCGATGTCCTCGCCCAGCGGCGCACGGCGGTTCATCGCCGCGCGCAGTGCCGAACCGGCGCCGTCGGCACCGATCAGGGTGTCGAAGCGGATGTCGTGCGGGCTGTCGTCGCGGTCATCGATGAAGCGCGCGTAGCCGGCATCGAAATCGACGGTGTGCAGGCGACGATGGAAGTGCACGGTGGCGCCGGCCTGTTCGGCCAGTTCCAGCAGCGTGGTGTTCAGGTCGCTGCGGTGGATCGACCAGATCACTTCGCTGTCATCACGGCCATAGCGCTGCAGCTGCGGTTCGCCCTCGCGCGGGTGCACCATGCGCCCGCGCATCATCACCGCGCGCGCCATCACCTCGTCTTCCACACCGGCCTGGCGCAGTGCGTTGCGCCCACGCTCTGCCAGTGCCAGGTTGATCGAGCGGCCGCTCTCGTAGTCGGCCACGCGCGGATCGCCGCGGCGTTCGTACAGGGTGATGCGCCAACCCTGGCGTGACAGCAGGATGGCCAGCAGAGACCCGGCGAGGCCGGCACCGATAATGCTCAACGAGCGGGAAGCGTGTGCGATCAACGAACTGTCCAGCAGTAGGGGAGGGGCCGGCTTAGAGGCCGGCCCAGGCTTCCACTTCCTCGACGAAGTGGTGCACGTCCAGGTAGCGGTTGTAGAGCGGGGTGGGCGAGATGCGGATCACGTCGGGCTCGCGCCAGTCGCCGAGCACGCCGATGCTGCGCAGGTGTTCGAACAATGCGCGGCCACGTTCGCGGCCACCGATCACGCGCAGTGACAGCTGGCAGCCGCGGCGCTGCGGGTCGGCTGGCGTGATGATGTCCAGCACGCTGGACAGGCGTGCGCGTACCAGCGCTTCGAGCATGCCGGTCAGCGCGAGCGACTTGCTGCGCAGCGATTCCATGCCGGCGCGCTCGAACAGGTCCAGCGAGGCCCGCAGCGGCGCCAGGCCGAGGATCGGCGGATTGCTCAACTGCCAGCCTTCGGCACCGATGGCCGGGGTGAACTGCGGCGCCATCTGGAAGCGGGTGGCTTCCTCATGGCCCCACCAGCCGGCAAAGCGCGGCAGGGTGGCATCGCGGTGGTGGCGCTCATGCACGAAGGCACCTGCAACCGCGCCCGGGCCGCTGTTGAGGTACTTGTAGTGGCACCACACGGCGAAATCGGGTGCAACGTCATGCAGGCGCAGCGGCAGGTTGCCAACCGAGTGCGCCAGGTCGAAGCCGATGCGCGCGCCCTGCAGGCGCGCGGCACGGGTGATCGCATCGAGGTCGAAGGCCTGGCCGGTGCGGTACTGCACGCCCGGCCACAGCACCAGTGCCAGGCGCGGGCCGTGTTCGGCGATGGCGTGCTCGATCGCGGCCAGCGAGATCGTGCCGTTGGCCTCGTCCGGCTGCACTTCCACCAGGCACTCGGCCGGATCGAAGCCATGGAAGCGGATCTGCGCCTCCACCGCGTGGCGGTCGGTCGGGAATGCGCCGGCTTCCATCAGGATCACCGGGCGCTCGGCCGTTGGCCGGTAGAAGCTGACCATCATCAGGTGCAGGTTCACGCTCAGCGTGTTCATCGCCACCACTTCGCTGGGCAATGCTCCGACCACACGGGCCAGCTGTGCGCTCACCAGGCGGTGGTAGGACAGCCACTGCGTCGGGCCGGTGAAGTGGCCCTCCACCGCCAGCTCGCCCCACTGCTTCATCACTTCCTGCACGGCCGCCTGTGCACCACGCGGCTGCAGGCCCAGCGAGTTGCCGACGAAGTAGGTCTGCTCGCCGCCACCATGGCGCGGAATCAGGAATTCATTGCGCAACGGGCGCAGTGGATCGGCGGCGTCCAGAGCAATGGCGTGGGTTCGGCTGAGCAGGTCGGACATGGTCGGGCAACAGGCTGCAACGGGACCGCCAGTGTAGCGCCTGGCACGGCGGGACCGACGCCCGGAATGCCTGCGTACCGCCATAGCTGTGGAGCCGAGCCCATGCTCGGCTTCGTGGCCCGGCAGCCGAGCATGGGCTCGGCTCTACAGGGGCGGGTGGTCAGCCGGCCGCTGGCGCCGGCAGCGGATCCACTTGCCCGCACTGGCTGCAGGTACGCAGTTCCAGGCTGGCGTGGTAGCGCGCGAACACCTTGGGCAGGTCGGTTTCGATGTTCTGCAGCGGGAAGTACTCTTCGTGCAGCTTGTGGTTGCAGCGCTCGCAGTGCCAGATCACGCCGTCCATCTCATGCGGCAGGCGCTTGCGCTCGACCACCAGGCCGATACCACCGGGCGGGCGGCGCGGCGAGTGCGGCACCTTCGCCGGCAGCAGGAAGATCTCGCCGGCGCGGATCGGAATGTCGCGCACCGCGCCGTCTTCCTGCACCTTCAGCACCATCTCGCCTTCGAGCTGGTAGAACCACTCCGGGCCTTCGTCGTAGTGGAAGTCGGTACGCGAGTTCGGCCCGCCCACCACCATCACGATGAAGTCGCCGTTGTCGATCATCTTGTTGCCCACCGGCGGCTTCAGCAGGTGGCGGTTTTCTTCGATCCAGGCGTGCAGGTTGATCGGCGAAGCGAGCATGGTGGTCATCCGTAAGGGATCAGTCGCGCTTGCCCTTGCGCGGGACGTAGGACAGGGCCTTTTCATACGCCGGCTGCAGCTCTTCCTGCGAACCGACGTCGATGCCCATCTCGCGCACGCGCCCGTCCTTCAGGCTGTACACCCAGCCGTGCACCATCAGCTTCTGGCCGCGGGCCCAGGCGTCCTGCACGATGGTCGAGCGGCACAGGTTGGCGACCTGCTCGATCACGTTCAGTTCGCACAGGCGTGCGTGCTTGAGCTCATCGGTCTCGATCGCATCGAGGATGCCGGTGTGTTTCTGCATCACGTCACCAACGTGGCGCAGCCAGTTGTCGGCCAGGCCGACGCGGGTGTTGTGCAGGCAGGCATGCACGCCGCCGCAGCCGTAGTGGCCGACGATCAGGATGTGCTTCACCTTCAGCTGGTCCACCGCGTACTGCACCACGCTCAGGCAGTTCAGGTCGGTGTGGGCGACCACGTTGGCCACGTTGCGGTGCACGAACACTTCACCCGGGGCCATGCCGATGATCTGGTTGGCCGGCACGCGCGAATCGGAACAGCCGATCCACAGGTATTCCGGGTGCTGCTGCTTGGCCAACTGGTGGAAGAACTCAGGGTCTTCCTTCTCGATGCGGTCGGCCCAGTCGCGGTTGTTCTGCAGCAGCTTGTGGATGTCTTTCATGTTCGGGTCCCTGGCGTCGGGTGAGGGCGCGCCGCAGCCATCCGGCTGCGTCGTCGCGGGAATCTGGGGCGTTCAGTCGCTGCGGGCGGCCTGTTCGCGGTGCCAGCGCATCCACTGCGCCAACTCGGTGGAAGAGGGGGTGCCCAGCTGTTCCAGTTCGGCGATCACCGCGCGCTGGTTCGCATCGGGATGGTTCTGGCTCAGCTTGAGCTTCAGCTGCACCTGCTGGACCTGGAAGCGGAAGCCGACGATGGCGCGCAGCTCCGGGCCGTGTTCGGCGCGCGTGGCATCGAACTGCCAGGCCTGGCCGACGCTGGCCTCGAAGCGGTCGCTGATCGCACCGACCAGTTCGGCCAGCGCATCGGCGTCGTCGAAGGTGTGCAGCTGGCCGCGCAGCTCGGCAGCGGCATAGTTCCAGGTAGGCACCCGCGCAGCGGGCTCCTTGTCCGGATACCAGCTGGCCGAGACGTAGCCGTGTGGGCCATCGACCAGTACCTTGGCCGCGCCGCGGTGGCGAGACTGAGGGTTGGCGCGGGCCCAGTGGCCGCGCAGTTCGATCTGCTCGCCGTCACGCCGGTACAGTACCGGCATCCGGGTCAGCTCCGGCAGGCCATCGCTGCCGGGGGTGAGCACGGTGACGAACGGATCGCGCGCCAGCAGGCGGTCCAGCCAGAGCAGGTCGGTCTCGGCGAAGGCGCGCGGGGTGAACATGCTGGGGTCAGGCGCGCCCGCCCAGCGACTGGATCATGCGGCCACGCAGGCCCTCGTCGCTGTCGGCCTGCGGCGGCTGCACTTCGTGCAGGCTGAAGCCGCGCACCAGCGCGTCTTCTTCATCCAGGCCGTCATATTCGACGAACTCGGCGTCGAACAGCTGCGAACGCGCGGTGTCTTCGCTGTCATAGCTCAGCGTGTTGCCGTCGCTGTCGAGCACTTCGGCGGTGCCGGCCGGGCGCACGCGCAGGCGGGCCCAGATCAGGGTGTTGCCGAGGCTGGCCAGCCACCAGCTGTCGCGCGAGGCAGTAATGTCATTCATGGGGGTTACCAGAGCGAGGCCAGCCAGAGCAGGGCGGCCATGCCCAGTCCTGCCAGCAGGGTAAGCAGCGATACCCAGGCCGGCGTCGCCAGCCCGGACAGCGAGCGGTCCGGCTGCTGGCGATAGTCACGGCGCAGCAGCCAGGCCAGGGCATCGGGCTTGAGGAAGGCGCCCCTGCCGAAGCGCTCGGCGAGCGCCGGATGGCGGTCGCGCACGTGCACCAGGGTCAGCGGCCAGAAGATCACGAAGGCACTGAACCCGGCCACTGCAACGCCGACGAAACAGAGGGCGAAGAACAGGGTCATGGGGCAGTACCTCCGTGGTCGAGTGGGGCTTAGAAGTCCGCGCTGCCCGGGGCGCGCGGGTAGGGGATCGCATCGCGGATGTTGGACAGGCCGCAGACGTAGACCACCAGGCGCTCGAAGCCCAGGCCGAAGCCGGCGTGCGGCACCGAACCATAGCGGCGGAAGTCGCGGTACCAGCTGTAGTGCTCACGGTCCAGGCCGAACTGGGCCATGCGCGCGTCCAGCACGTCCAGGCGCTCTTCGCGCTGGCTGCCGCCGATGATCTCGCCGATGCCCGGGGCCAGCACGTCCATCGCGGCAACGGTCTTGCCGTCGTCGTTCAGGCGCATGTAGAAGGCCTTGATGTGCTCCGGGTAGTTGGTCACCACCACCGGGCGGCCGACGTGTTCCTCGGTCAGCCAGCGCTCGTGCTCGGTCTGCAGGTCCAGGCCCCATTCGACCGGGAAGTCGAACTTCTTGCCGGACTTCTGCAGCAGGCTGACCGCATCGGTGTAGTCGATGCGCTCGAACGGTGCGTTGATGAAGTCTTCCAGCTTGGTGATCGCGTTCTTGTCCACGCGTTCGGCGATGAAGGCCAGGTCGTCGCTGCGCTCGTTCAGCACCGCGCGGAACAGGTACTTCAGGAACTCTTCGGCCAGGCGCGCGTCTTCGGCCAGGTCGGCGAAGGCGATTTCCGGCTCGATCATCCAGAATTCCGCCAGGTGGCGGGTGGTGTGGCTGTTTTCGGCGCGGAAGGTCGGGCCGAAGGTGTAGACCTTGCTCAGCGCCAGGCAGTAGGCCTCGACGTTCAGCTGGCCGGACACGGTCAGGAAGGTCTCCTTGCCGAAGAAGTCGCGGCTGAAATCGATCGCGCCCTTCTCGTCACGCGGCAGGTTCACCATGTCCAGGGTGGACACGCGGAACATCTGGCCGGCGCCTTCGGCGTCGGAAGTGGTGATGATCGGGGTGCTGATCCAGTTGAAGCCGTTCTCGTGGAAGAAACGGTGCACGGCCTGGGCCAGGCAGTTGCGGATGCGGGTGACCGCGCCGAACAGGTTGGTGCGCGGGCGCAGGTGCGCCACTTCGCGCAGGAACTCCGGCGACATCGGCTTGGGCTGGATCGGGTAGGTGAGCGGGTCTTCAACCCAGCCAACCACTTCCAGTGCGCTGGCCTGGATCTCGAACGACTGGCCCTTGCCCTGCGACTTCACCAGGATGCCGGTGGCGATGACCGAGCAGCCGCTGGTCAGGCGCTTGATCTCGTCGAAGTTGGCCAGGCTGTCGCCGGCCACCACCTGGATCGGGGCGAAGCAGGAGCCGTCGCTCACATTCACGAAGGCCAGATTCGCTGAACCGCGCACCGTGCGCACCCATCCGCGTACCGTGACTTCGCCGCCTTCCGGGATCTTCCCGGCAAGCGCATGTTCAACGCTGACCACCGTCATGACTTGAATCCTCTGCTGATCGACTCGATCTGTGAACACGGGAGTTTACCGGTTGCAGCGTTCTGCTTGCGAGGCATTTTTCGCGGCAACGGCTCCTTATAATGTCCCCGTACCTCTGGAGTAGCCCCATGGCCGTCAGCCTGACCCCCATTGCCTTCGAGCGCGTGCAGCGCTTTGTCGCCCAGACCCCCGGTGCGCTGGGCCTGCGTTTCGGCGTGACCAAAACCGGTTGCTCGGGCTGGGGTCACATCACCGACCTGGCCCGCGACGAGCGCGAGGGCGATACCGTGTTCGACCAGGACGGCGTGAAGATCTACGTCGATGCCAAGAGCCTGGCGCTGGTGGACGGCACCGTGATCGACTTCGGCAAGCACGGCCTGAGCGAGACGTTCACGTTCAGCAACCCCAACGCCACCGCCGAGTGTGGCTGCGGCGAGAGCTTCACCACCGACGCCGACAAGGCCTGAGGCCCGGCTGCCGGGCATAGCCAAGGCGTGCTCTGGTAGGTGCCGACCTTGGTCGGCACGCTGGGCTCGGCAGGGACCCCACGGATGGAACGACCGGCTTTTACCTATTACCCCAACGCCTACGCCCTCTCATTCGAAGAGGTCGAGGGGGTCTGTGACTGCTGCGGCCAGCCGCGCACACTACGCTACCGCGGACCGTTCTACACGCGCCTGCGGCCGGAGTATCTGTGCCCGTGGTGTATTGCCGATGGCAGGGCGGCGGCCAGTTGCGAAGGTGAATTCACCGGCTGGAGCGATATTGAAGGGGTATCCCCGGATCCAGCCGACCCGCCGCCGACCATCGCCCGTGAGTTGCTGCTGGAGATCTGTGAGCGCACCCCGGGTTACTCGTCCTGGCAGCAATCGGTCTGGCTGAGCCACTGTGAACGGCCCTGTGCCTTCCTCGGCTTCGCCGGCAGCGACGATCTGCTGCCCATCCTCGACCAGGTCCGGCCCGATGTGGCGGCGGTCAATCCACGCGACGCCGACTGGGTGCTGGCGCACCTGAGCCGGGACGGGATGATGGTCGGCTGCCTGTTCCAGTGCCTGGAATGCGGCCAGCATCGCCTTCACGTCGATCTGGGCTGAATACGCTGGTGGGTTCAGGTTGTCCCGTGGCCGCCCGGTTGCCCGCCATCCCCATCTGCGCCATAATGCGCGGCTTCCTGCTTCCCTGGCGGGAATCCTTGCCCCACCGCGGTATCAACGGCGGGGGGCTGTCCGGCCGCAAGGCCACATCCGAAAGGTAGAAAAAACATGAGTCGTCATTACGAAATCGTGTTCATGGTCCACCCGGACCAGAGCGAGCAGGTCCCGGCCATGATCGAGCGCTACAAGTCGCTGGTCGAGAACGGCAACGGCACCATCCACCGTCTGGAAGACTGGGGCCGCCGCCAGCTGGCGTACCCGATCCAGAACCTGGTGAAGGCCCACTACGTGCTGATGAACATCGAAGCCGACCAGGCCGTTCTGAACGAACTGACCGAAAGCTTCCGCTTCAACGACGCCGTGCTGCGCAACCTGGTCATCAAGCGTGACGAGGCTGACACCGAGCAGTCGCTGATCATGAAGAGCAAGGACGAGAAGGGTGACAAGCCGGAGCGCGGTGAGCGCCGTCGTCGTGACGACGAAGAAGGCGAGTCCACCACCACCGCTGACAACGAAGCCGGCGACGACGCCGCTTCCGCCGCCTAAGGAGCCTTCCCATGTCCAAGTTCTTCCGTCGCCGCAAGTTCTGCAAGTTCACGGCTGAAGGTGTGAAGGAGATCGACTACAAGGATCTCAACACCCTGCGCCAGTACCTGACCGAGAACGGCAAGATCGTGCCGAGCCGCGTCACCGGTACCAAGTCGAAGTACCAGCGTCAGCTGGCGACCGCCGTCAAGCGCGCTCGCTTCCTGGCCCTGATCCCGTACACCGACAACCACGACGTCTGATGCCCGGCGGGGCGGCCCGGTGCCGCCCCCGCTGTGCCAGCTATTCGGACAGCCTTTGTTGCGGGGCATCGCCTCGCTAACGAATAACTCATCTGGAGCAATACCATGCAGCTGATTCTCCTGCAGAAAGTCACCAACCTCGGCAACCTGGGCGACCTGGTCGACGTGAAGCCGGGCTACGGCCGTAACTTCCTCGTGCCGCAGGGCAAGGCCGTTCCGGCCACCGAGAGCAACAAGGCCGAGTTCGAAGCCAAGCGCGCCGAATACGAAGCCAAGGCCCAGGCCATCCACGCCGATGCTGACGCCCGCAAGGCCAAGCTGGAAGGCGCGAGCGTGACCATCCCGGCCAACGCTTCGACCGAAGGCAAGCTGTACGGCTCGGTCGGCGCCCGCGAAATCGCCGATGCCTTCACCGCTGCTGGCCTGCCGGTCAGCAAGAGCGAAGTCATCCTGGGCGAAGGCGCCTTCCGCAACATCGGCGAATACGACGTGCTGGTCCACCTGCACGCCGACGTCGAGACCACCGTCAAGGTCGTCGTCGTCGCCGAAGCCTGATCCCACGCCGCAAGGCCTGGAATCACCGCAGAACGGGCGCCCGCAAGGGTGCCCGTTTTGTTTTGGGCGATCGCCGGGGATGTAGAGTCGAGCCATGCTCGACTGGTTGCTCAGGTGGTCTGGATGACGAATCGACCGCAGTCCATTGAAGGCGCGCGAATGTTGCGTTCAAGCAATAGATAGCCCATTCCACCGGCGAGGATTCCTCGATGTGTGGGTGCTGCCCGGTTCAATCGGGAACCGTTGATCTGGAGGACGAATTCCCGCCCTTCAGCGCAATCGTCCTGAAGCCAAGCGGGGGTTCCGCCGATCTTGGCGATTCCGTTCTCGGCGTCATCCGGGATGGAGGCGGTGGCAGTGGCGATCAGGCGCGGGTCAAAAGGCGGCGCTGCGCTGTCTGCGCCGGGTTCGTGGGGCGCGTAAGCGATGACACGTCCGCCAGTCAGTAGAGCGGTTTCGATGTATGCATCATCAATAGCGTCATAAGGCGTGAAGATCGACACGCAGAGGTGAGCTCTGATTGCGATCTTCGGGGTATGCGTTTGAATGAAGGGCGCAGGCAGGCTTGCAAGATGAAGCATTGGCTTTCCTTTGGCGTCGCAAGGCCAAGGAGCATCGGGAGACAGGTATGGGGCGCCTCCCAAGAAAGCGCAGCCCGGAGCTTGGCCATGATTTTCGAATACAAGTTCTCTGTACATGGATGAGTCCGATGGCGTTGAGGGCCGAGCCAGCGATGACCTGTTCTTGTCCGGTCTGATGAGTCATGGCCGGCCGAAGTCGGGCAACTGACTTGGCCTGTCTCTCAAGTGGTTTGGATGACAAATCGACCGCAGTCCATCGAAGGTGAAGGAATGTTGCGATCAAGCAACAGATAGCCCATCCCGCCGATCAGGATTCCTTGATGTGTCGGGGCTGCCTTATCAAGATCGAAGTCGTCGAACTGAAGGACGAACACCTGGTCTTCCGATTCGTCATCCTGCAGCCAGTAAGGCCGTCCACCAACTTTCGAAGTTCCGTGAGGTGTTTCGCCCTCTCTCAGCGCCATCCCGGCACAAATGCGGAGTGGCCCAATCGGCGCGCAGGGAGAGTCTCTTGGTTCATGTCCAGACCAGTGAACGACCACGCGACCGCCCTGGTCCATGGCTTCTTCGAATCTCTGCTCGCCCGAGGTGATATATGGCGTGAAGACCGAAATGCTCAGCCCGGGCGCGATGTACAGTCCGGCGACGTGGCTTCGAATGAATGCGGCTGGAAAACTGGCCAGGTGAAGCAGTGCGTGTCCATGGATGCTGGTTGGCCAAGGGGTACGGGCATCCAGCCAAGCGGTCCCGCCGAGCACGGGAGCGGTCATCGCGTCGTCGGCGTGGGTAAATAAAAGCGGTCGATGCATCCCCCCATCCTGCACGGCTTCTGATGTGCAGGGCTGTGACTCGGTCCAACAATCAATAAATATCAATGGCTTGCGATTTGATCGGTGGCTTGGAAATCCGTCGCGCCAGGCGCAAAGCGACATCTGGGCCCTATTCAAGCGCGCTCCGAGCCGGTCATCCCGCCCGTGGAACATTCGCGCCGTTATACTCATTCCATTGTGTCACCCTTGGCTTCATTGAATTCTTTTGAAATCAATGGCTTGAGGTGCTGGCTGACCTGACATCCACAATACGGACGCCCCCAGGGCGCCTGCTGGAACCCAATCACGCCATGCGTCTTTCCACGATCAAGCTGTCCGGCTTCAAGTCGTTCGTCGATCCGACCACCCTGCACCTGCCGACCAACATGACCGGCGTGGTGGGCCCCAATGGCTGCGGCAAGTCGAACATCATCGACGCCGTGCGCTGGGTCATGGGCGAGAGTTCGGCCAGCCGTCTGCGTGGCGACTCGCTGACCGACGTGATCTTCTCCGGCTCCAATGCCCGCAAGCCGGTCTCGCAGGCCACCGTCGAGCTGATCTTCGACAATTCGGACCACACGATCTCGGGCGAGTACGCCTCGTTCAACGAAATCTCGGTCAAGCGCACGGTCAGCCGCGACGGCACCAGCAACTATTACCTCAACGGCACCAAGTGCCGCCGCCGCGACATCACCGACCTGTTCCTCGGCACCGGCCTGGGCCCGCGCAGCTACTCGATCATCGAGCAGGGCATGATCAGCCAGATCATCGAGGCGCGCCCGGAAGACCTGCGCGTGTACCTGGAGGAGGCGGCCGGCATCTCCAAGTACAAGGAGCGCCGCAAGGAAACCGAGACCCGCATCCGTCACACCCGCGAGAACCTGGACCGGCTGGGCGACCTGCGCGACGAGATCAGCAAGCAGCTCGAACACCTCAAGCGCCAGGCCAGGCAGGCAGAGCAGTACCAGGCGCTGCAGGAAGAGCGCCGGGTCAAGGATGCCGAGTGGAAGACGCTGGAATTCCGTGGTCTCGACGGGCGCCTGTCGAAGCTGCGCGAGGGCCTGTCGCAGGAAGAGACCAAGCTGCAGCAGCTGATCGCCGACCAGCGTGACGCCGAGGCCCGCATCGAGACCTCGCGTGTGCGCCGCGAAGAGGCTGCCGACGCGCTGAACACCGCGCAGGCCGCGGTCTACCAGGTCGGCAGCACGCTGGCGCGCGTGGAACAGCAGATCCAGCATCAGCGCGAGCTGTCGCAGCGCCTGCACAAGGCGCGCGATGAGACCCGCCAGGCCTTGGCCGAACTGGGCCAGCACATCAGCGGCGACGAGGCCAAGCTGATGGTGCTGCGCGAGGCGGTGGAGGCCGCCACCCCGCAGCTGGAAGAGCTGCAGGAAGAGAACGAGATCAAGCAGGAAAGCCTGCGCGAGGCCGAGGACCGGCTGGCCAGCTGGCAGCAGCGTTGGGAACAGCACACCTCGCAGAGTTCGGAAGCCTCGCGCGCCGGCGATGTCGAGCGCACGCGCGTGGACTACCTGGACAAGCAGATCCTCGATGCCGACCGGCGTCGCGAGGCCCTGGCCGCCGAGCGCGCCGGCCTGGACGTGGATGCGCTGGAAGAAGCCTTCGAGCAGCTGCACCTGCAGCACGACACGCAGAAGACCGCGCTGGATGAATTGAGCGAAGACGTCGAGCTGCGCAAGCAGGGCGTGGCGGCGGTGCAGGAACAGCAGCGCAATGGCCAAAATGAACTGGCCGAGCTGCGCAAGCAGGCCAACGGCCTGCGCGGTCGTCTGGCCTCGCTGGAAACCCTGCAGCAGGCCGCGCTGGGCCAGGAGCAGGGCGCTGCCGTGGCCTGGCTGAAGGCGCGTGGGCTGGATTCGGCGGCGCGTGTCGGCGAACGCCTGGACGTGGATGCCGGCTGGGAAAATGCGGTGGAAAGCGCGCTCGGCCAGTTGATCGAAGGCGTGCTGGTCGATGATCCGGCGAGCCTGGTCGACGCGCTTGGCGAACTTGGCGAGGGTCACATTGCGCTGGTTGCCAACGGGGGTGCCGACGTCAAGGTTGCACCGACCTCGCTGGCCGCCCGCGTGCGTGGCCCGGCAGCGATCCGTCGCCTGCTGGCACACCTGCACGCAGCCAGGGACCTTTCCGAAGCGAAGGCGTTGCAGGGCAGTCTTCCGGAAGGCGATTCGATCATCACCCAGAGCGGCGAGCGCCTGGGCCAGGGTTGGCTGCGCGTATCGCGCTCCGGCGCGGCCCAGCAGGGCGCGCTGCTGCGCGAACGTGAGATCAACGAACTGCGTGAGCAGATCGAGCAGCTGCAGGACCGCGAGGCCGAGCTGGAAGAACAACTGAGTGGTTTCCGTGAGCAGCTGCACGCCGCGGAGCAGCAGCGCGAAGACGCGCAGCGTGCGCTGTACCAGGCCCATCGTGCGGTCTCTGAACTGGCTGGCCAGTTGCAGGGCCAGCAGGGCAAGGTGGAAGCGGCGCGCACGCGCATCGACCGCATCGAAGGTGAGCTGAAGCAGTTGCAGGAAACGCTGGAAGCCAACAACGAGCAGGCGCGTGAAGCGCGCTCGCGGTTGGAGAACGCGGTCAGCAGCATGGGCGACCTGGAATCGACCCGGCAGCGGCTGGAGGGCGAGCGCCGCCAGCTGACCGAGGCCCGCGACCTGGCACGCGATGCTGCACGTGCGGTGCGCGAGCGGTCGCACTCGCTGGCCCTGACCCTGGAATCACAGCGGGCGCAGCTGGCCTCGTTGAGCCAGGCATTGGAGCGCATGGGCACCCAGCGCGGGCAGCTGGATTCGCGCCTGGGCGAACTGCATTCGCAGCTGGATGAAGGTGATTCGCCGGTCGAGTCGCTGCAGGCCGAGCACCAGAACGCGCTGGAAGAGCGCGTGCGGGCTGATCGCGTGCTGACCGAGGCGCGCACGCTGCTGGACGGCATTGACGCCGAGCTGCGCAACTACGAACAGACCCGCCACCAGCGTGACGAGCAGGCGCTGGCCCAGCGCGAGCGCATTTCGCAGCGCAAGCTGGACCAGCAGGCGCTGGTGCTCAGCGCCGAGACCCTGCAGGGCGCGGTGGAGAAGGCCGGATTCGTGCTGCAGGACGTGCTCAACGCACTGCCCGAGGATGCCCGCCTGGGCGACTGGGAGCAGGCCGTGCACCAGATCGATGGGCGCATGCGCCGGCTGGAGCCGGTCAACCTGGCGGCCATCCATGAGTATGGCGAGGCCTCGCAGCGCTCGGACTACCTGGATTCGCAGCACACCGACCTGACCACCGCGCTGGAAACCCTGGAAGATGCGATCCGCAAGATCGACCGCGAGACCCGCGGTCGTTTCAAGGACACCTTCGATCGTGTCAACGCTGGCGTGCAGGCACTGTACCCGCGCCTGTTCGGTGGCGGCCACGCCTACCTGGAACTGACCGGTGAAGACCTGCTCGACACCGGTGTGACCATCATGGCGCGTCCGCCGGGCAAGCGCGTGTCCAGCATCTCGCTGCTGTCCGGCGGCGAGAAGGCGATGACCGCGGTGGCGCTGGTGTTCGCCATCTTCCAGCTGAATCCCGCGCCGTTCTGCCTGCTGGACGAGGTGGACGCGCCGCTGGACGAAGCCAACGTCGGCCGCCTGGCCAACATGGTCAAGGAAATGAGCGAAAAGGTGCAGTTCCTGTTCGTCAGCCATAACAAGGCGACGATGGAGGCCGCGCACCAGCTGTCGGGCGTGACCATGCGCGAGCCGGGCGTCAGCCGCCTGGTCAGCGTGGACCTGGAAGAAGCCGCGCGATTGGCGGGCGCGGCCTGACGTGCCATCCTAGTTACCTGAATGAACTAGCCGGAGAACCTATCGAATGTCCGACACGGCACTGTTGCGCATCGGCATCCTGGCCGCCGGCCTGCTGTTGATCGCCGCGATCTTCCTGTTTGGCCGTCCGAAAAAGAAGCCCCAGGGGCGCCGCGTGGAAGGCGCGGAACCGACCAGCGGCGAGCGCCGCGAACCGGTGCTGGGCGAAGACGGCGTCACCGTGGCCGATGGCCGCGTCGAGCCGGGCATGGGCACGGAGGGCGAGCAGGCCGAACTCGGCCTGGGCGAAACCGACCCGGGCGCCAGCGACCTCGGCAAGCGTGCCACCCAGGACTTCGACAAGATCGTCTCGTTGTTCGTGGCCGCCCGCGCCGGCGAGCAGCTGCGTGGTGAGGACATCGTGGTGGCGGCCGAGAAGACCGGTCTGGTGTTCGGCCACATGAACGTGTTCCACCGGCTGGTGGAAGGCCACCCCGAGCGCGGCCCGATCTTCTCGATGGCCAGCATCATGAAGCCGGGCAGCTTCGACATGGCCAACATCCGCGCCATGGAAACCCCGGCCATCGCCTTCTTCCTGACCTTGCCGGCGCCGCTGACCGCGCTGGATGCCTGGGAGAAGATGCTGCCGACCGTGCAGCGCATGGCCGAACTGCTGGATGGCGTGGTGCTGGATGACAGCCGCAATGCTCTGGGCCGCCAGCGCATCGCACACATCCGTGACGAGCTGCGCGCCTACGACCGCCAGCACCAGGCCCCGCCGCTGACCAAGACCCCGCGCTGGTAAGCGCCATGGCGTGCCGACCAACGGTCGGCACCCACCCCGACCAACGGTCGGCACCCACAACAGTAGATCCACGCCATGCGTGGATGGGGCGAACCAGGGTTCGCCCCCACCAACAGGGTCAGGCCGGTACGCCGGCCACCTTCGCGAACGCATGGCGGAACGCGGCCATCTCCTCTTCGGTGCCGACGGTCACGCGCACGCGCTGTGGCCAGATTGGCCAGCTCCGCCCGATCACCACGCCGTTGTTGGCCATTGCCTTGGCGAACGCGCTGCCATCGCGCTGGACGTCCACCACGAAGCAGTTCGCTTCCGACGGCAGGCAGCTGAAACCGCGCTTGCCGAGCCATGCGATGGTGGCCTGCCGCACCTTGGCATTCTGTAGGCGGCGCTGCGGAATCAACTGCGGATCGCGCAGGCTGGCCAGTGCAGCGGCCAGTGCCGGCACCGGCAGTGGGTTGTCGCCCAGACTGGCCAGTTCGCGAAGGCGGTCGGGATGCGCAGCGGCCACGCCCAGGCGCAGGCCAGCCATGCCATACAGCTTGGAGAACGTGCGCAGCACGATCAGGTCGTCGCGCTGCGCCACCTGCGCGATCAGGCTCGGCTGTTCGCTGTACTGCAGGTAGGCCTCGTCCAGCAGCACACGGGTGGAGGCGGGCTTGTGGGCCAGCAGCCAGGCCAGCTCATCCGGTGGGCTGATCGAGCCGGTCGGGTTGTTCGGGTTGCACACATACAGCAGACCGGTCGGGCGCGCGTGTGCGGCGGCGACCATCGCGCGCAGGTCATGTGCGCCGTCGTCGCGCAATGGCACTTTCTGCACGTGCGCACCGTGTGCGGCAGCGACCTCGCCCAGCGTCTCGAAGGTCGGGTCGGCCACCACCAGTCCTGCCTGCGGGCCGGTCCATAGCACGGCGGCACGGTTCAGTGGTTCGCTGGAACCCGGATAGATCCGCACGTGATCGGCCGGAATGCGCGCCTGTTCGATCAAGGCGTCGCGCACCTGACCGGCCAGTGCGAAACGGTAGCGGCCGCAACCGGCGATGCTGTCGCGCGCGGCCTGCTGGGCGGCGGGCGAGGGGCCGTAGGGGCATTCGTTGAAATTCAGCAGCACCGCACCTTCGCCTGAAGCAGATACCGCCGTCGAAGCCGTAGCGGGTTGGGCGTCGGCAAGCCGGGGCAGGCTGGTGCCGGCCAGGGCGAGGCCGGCACCGGCCAGTTGGAGGAAGTGGCGGCGGGAGGCGGGTAGGGTCACGGGCGGGATTCCGGAGGGTAGCCAGGGCACGCTAGCGCTGGTGGTGGTGCGCCGCAAGCCGTCTTTTGTAGAGTCGAGCTTGCTCGACTGCTTTGGCCGTGCATGAAGGCCAGTCGAGCAAGCTCGACTCTACATAGGCAGGGGCCTTACCGGGCCTGACGGCCGGGCGCGGTAGAATTCCCGGCCATCCCAGAACCACCGGATCCCGATGAGCCCCAGCCCCGCCGAACGTGCCGAAGACCTTCGCCGGCAGATCGCCCAGGCCAACCGCGCCTACCATGAGCTGGACGCGCCGGAGATCCCCGACGTCGACTACGACCGGATGGTGCGCGAGCTGGAAGCGCTGGAGCGCGAGCACCCGGAACTGGCCCGTGCCGACAGCCCGACCCAGCAGGTCGGTGCGCGCCCCTCCGGCCGCTTCCCGGAAGTGCGCCACGCGGTACCGATGTTGTCGCTGTCCAATGCCTTCAGCGACGAGGAAGTGGCCGATTTCGTGCGTCGCATCGATGAGCGCCTGGGCCGCCGCAGCCTGCAGTTCTCGGCCGAGCCGAAGATGGACGGCCTGGCGATCAGCCTGCGCTACGAGGATGGTCATTTCGTGCTCGGCGCGACCCGTGGCGATGGCAGTACCGGCGAGGACGTGACCGCCAACCTGCGCGAGATCGGCGACATTCCCAAGCGCCTGCACGGCAAGGACTGGCCGGATGTGCTGGAGGTGCGCGGCGAGGTCTACATGGCCCGTGCCGACTTCGAGGCCTACAACGAACGTGCGCGCCAGCAGGGCGGCAAGGTGCTGGCGAACCCGCGCAACGCGGCGGCCGGTTCGCTGCGCCAGCTCGACCCGAAGATCAGTGCACAGCGCAGGCTGAGTTTCTTCGCCTACGGCACTGGCGAAGTGCAGGGCGGCGAGCTGCCGGACACCCATTCGGGCACCCTGGCCCAGCTCGGTGTCTGGGGCTTCCCGGTCAGCGAGTTGTGCAAGGTGGTGGAAGGCACCGACGGCCTGCTTGGCTATTACCGTGACATCGGCGAGCGTCGCGACGGCCTGCCGTTCGACATCGACGGCGTGGTCTACAAGCTGGATGACCGCGCCGGCCAGCAGGCCATGGGCTTCGTCTCGCGCGCGCCGCGCTGGGCCATCGCGCACAAGTTCCCGGCGCAGGAACAGAGCACCACGGTGGAGGCGATCGAGATCCAGATCGGCCGCACCGGTGCTGCCACACCGGTCGCGCGCCTGGCGCCGGTGGCCGTGGCCGGCGTGATCGTCTCCAACGCCACGTTGCACAACGCCGACCAGATCGCACGCCTGGATGTACGCGTCGGCGACAGCGTGATCGTGCGCCGTGCTGGCGATGTCATTCCCGAAGTGGTCAGCGTCATCCTCGACCGCCGCCCGCAGGGCACCACGCCGTGGCAGATGCCTACGCGCTGTCCGGTGTGCGGCTCGGAGATCGTGCGCGAGGAAGGTGCTGCGGCGTGGCGCTGCTCCGGTGAGCTGTCGTGCCCGGCGCAGCGCAAGGAAGCCATCGCCCATTTCGCCTCGCGTCGCGCGATGGACATCGACGGCCTCGGCGACAAGTACATCGAAACCCTGGTCGACGCCGGCATCGTCAAGAGCGTGGCCGATCTGTACCGCCTCAGCCGTGACCAGCTGCTGCACCTGAAGCTGGTGCTGGACGCCGAGGATCCGTCGGCACTGGCCGCTGCGCTCAAGTTGCACCTGCCTGCCGAGGGCAGTGGTGCGGTGCTCAATGCGGTGCTGAAGCTGGACGTCACCGATCCGGGCTGGCGCGCGCAGGCGCTGGTGCAGCCGGCCAGCTTCGAATGGAACACGAAGAAGATCGCCACCAAGTGGGCCGACAACCTGATCGCGGCGATCGACGCCAGTCGTGCTGCCACGCTGGAGCGCCTGCTGTTCGCGCTCGGCATCGAGCACGTCGGCGAGAGCACCGCCAAGGCGCTGGCGCAGTGGTTCGGTGACCTGGAGCTGATCCGTCACCTGCCGTGGCCGCTGTTCAAGCGTGTGCCGGACATCGGCGGCGAAGTGGCGCGCTCGCTCGGCCATTTCTTCGAGCAGCAGGGCAACCAGCAGGCCATCGATGATCTGCTGCAGGTCGGCCAGGTGCGCATCAGCGATGTGCACGCGCCCAGCGCCAAGCTGCGCGAAGGACTGGATCTGGCGCAGCTGCTGGTCGAGTCGGAGATCCCCGGCATCACCCGCCTGCGTGCGGAGAAGCTGGTGGCTGCCTTGCCTGGCGCGCAGGCCGTGCTCGACGCCGAGCATGGCCAATTCGTCAACGCCGGCCTGCCGGACGACACCGCGCGCGGTCTGGCTGCTTGGCTGGACGCCGAAGGCCATGGCGCGATGCTGCTGGCGGCCGAAAAGGCGATGCAGCAGATCCTGGTCAAGGCGCCGGCACTGGCCGAGATCGTGGCCGGCCCGCTGGATGGGCAGACCGTGGTGCTCACCGGCACCCTGGCCCAGCTCAGCCGCGATGCCGCCAAGGAGCGCCTGGAAGCGCTGGGTGCCAAGGTCTCCGGCAGCGTGTCGAAGAAGACCAGTTTCGTGGTGGCCGGCACCGAAGCCGGCTCCAAGCTGGACAAGGCGCAATCGCTGGGCGTGCCGGTGTGGGACGAAGACCGCCTGCTGGCCTACCTTGCCGAACACGAATGATGACCCCGCCGGGTGCCTCGCGCCCGGCATGAAAGACAAAGGAACACCGATGCAGACCGCTCCGCTGGATTTCCGCCTGGCCACCCGCGCCGACGAAGAACTGTTGATCGCGTTGATGCGCGAGTTCTACGCCGAAGACAGGATCGACTTCGACGACGCACGCGTGCGTCGCGGCGTGGATGCGCTGCTGGCCGACCCGCGCAATGGCGAGGTGCTGCTGTGGATGGACGAAGCCGGTGAAGTGGTCGGCTACGCGGTGATCGCGATGGGCTTCAGCCTGGAGCAGGGCGGCCACTTCATGCTGCTGGACGAGCTGTACCTGAGCCATCGCGCGCGTGGTCGCGGCCGCGGCAAGCAGGCGCTGGCCATCTGCGAACAGCGGGCACGCGGCCGCGGCGTAAGCCGCCTGCGCCTGGAAGTGAACCACCACAACGAGCTGGCCCGCAGGCTGTACCTGGCCAGCGGCTACATCGACGACACCCGTGACCTGCTGACCCTGCCGCTGGACCACCCGCGCCCGGAGGGCATCCTGTGAGCGAGGCTCTGCTGCGCACGCTGCAGCAGCGTGCCGCGCTCAATGCGCTGGTGCGCCGCTTCTTCGCCGAGCGCGATGTGCTGGAGGTGGAGACGCCGATCCTGTCGGTGGCCGGCAACACCGAGCCGAACATCGACAGCTTCCATACCGATTTCACCGGCCATGTCGATGCCGGCGGACGCCGCCGCTGGCTGCGCACCTCGCCGGAGTATCCGCTCAAGCGCCTGCTGGCGGCGGGCGTGGGCGACTGTTACGAACTGGCCCGGGTGTTCCGCAATGGCGAGGCGGGCGGCCGCCACAACCCGGAATTCACCATGCTGGAGTGGTACCGGGTCGGTTGGGACCACCACCGCCTGGTGCAGGAAACCGCCGAGCTGGTAGGCCAGGCGCTGGCGCTGGTCGGGCGCAGTGCAACGCTGCGTGTGCTCAGCTACCGCGAGCTGTTCCAGCAGTACGTGGGCGTGGATCCGTTCGATGCCGATGAGGCCGCGCTGCGTGCCGCGCTGGGAGAGGTGCATATCGACCCGGTCGGGTTGACCCGCGATGACTGGCTGGATCTGCTGATGACCCATCATATCCAACCGCATTTCGATGACGCGGTGATGACCGCGGTCCACGACTGGCCCGCCAGCCAAGCCGCACTGGCACGTATCCGTGCCGGCACGCCGCCGCTGGCCGAGCGTTTCGAGCTGTACCTGGGCGCGGTGGAACTGGCCAACGGCTATCACGAACTGAACGACGCGCACGAACAGCGTGTGCGATTCCAACGCGACCTGCAGCGCCGCCACGAGCGCGGCCAGGTGCAACCGGCCGTGGATGAGGCGCTGCTGTCGGCGTTGCCGTCGATGCCTGCCTGCGCCGGCGTGGCGGTGGGTGTCGATCGGTTGTTGATGGCGATGAACCGCACGCCGCGTATCGCTGATGTGCTGGCCTACGACTTCGCCCACGCGTGAGCGCGGTGCGCACGTTCCTGAACATCGAAGACTGAACGGAATTCCGCGTTTTTGCGCTTGCTTCGGCAAGCAGGATGATGCTCTTATCACGGCAGATGCCGGACACTGGCACGCAGTTCATCCATTCCTGCTGGGGAAGGCTTTGGTCAAGTGGTTTGCGGTTGTCGCTGCACCGGTGTACTCCATCGCGCTCTGGGGTGCCTGGCTGCCGTCATCGGCGTCGGCCCAGCAGGCGGGCTATGACGGCGAAGTGGTGACCTGCGAATCGCGCGACATGGGCTGGGTGCATTGCGATATCGACGTCAGCAATGGCATCGACCTTGTGCGCCAGCTGTCCAGCAACAGCTGCATCCGTGGCAGCGAGTGGGGCACCGACCGCAGTGGCGTGTGGGTCACCCTTGGCTGCCGCGCCGAGTTCCGTGCGCGTCGTGCGGAAGGTGCGGCACCTGCGGCAACGGAAGGCAAGCGCCTGGTCCGCCGTGTGGTGCGCTGCGAATCCAATGGCCGCCCGCAGAGTTGCCCGGTGCGCCTGGACGGGGCGCCGGTGCGCCTGCTGCGCCAGCTGTCGGTGCTGCCGTGCCGCGAAGGGCAGGGCTGGGGCTACAAGCGCAATGAAGTCTGGACCAGCCGTGGTTGCCAGGGCGATTTCGAAGTGGCTGACGAGGACGGCCGTTTTGTCGACGTGCCGCGCCGCCTGACCTGCGAGTCGAAGTCGAAGAAGCGTCGCTTCTGTGGCGCGAGCATTTCGGTTGGCGCGGTCGTCACCGAACAGCTGTCCAGCACCCCGTGCGAGGAAGGCAACACCTGGGGCTGGAACCGCAACGGGATCTGGGTGGACGGTGGCTGCCGCGCCGAATTCTCGGTGAATTGAGCCCGGGCGGGCTCCAACCACGCACAGCGTGGCCCTACAATGGGCCCATGAACACTGCCTCCGACATCGACTACGCCCGTTACGACCACATCCGCCCGATCCTCTGGACCGGCGATGCCCTGCAACTGCTCGACCAGCGCAAGCTGCCGTTCGTGGTCGAGCACGTGGTCTGCCATGACAGTGACGACGTTGCCAGCGCCATCCACGCACTGACCGTGCGTGGTGCGCCGGCCATCGGCATTGCCGCGGCCTGGGGCGTGGTGCTGGCGGCGCGGGACGTGCAGGCGGCTGATGGCGCGCATGCGCTTCAGCAGCTGGAGCCGGCGCTGCAACGCCTGAACGCGTCGCGCCCGACCGCCGTCAACCTGGCGTGGGCGCTGGCGCGCATGCGTCGTTGCCTGACTGCCGCTGGTGCAGACTGGAAGGCGTTGCTGGAGGCGGAGGCGCAGGCCATCGCCGAGGAAGACCTGGCCGCCAACCGCCACATGGGGGCGCTGGGCGCGGGCCTGATCGAGGCCGGCAGCGGCGTGCTGACCCACTGCAACACCGGTTCGCTGGCCACCGCTGGCTTCGGCACGGCGCTGGGCGTGATCCGCGCCGGCATGGCCCAGCACCGCATCGCCCGGGTCTTCGCCGGCGAGACCCGGCCGTGGCTGCAGGGCGCACGCCTGACCGTGTGGGAGCTGCAGCAGGATGGCATCGATGCCACCCTGATCGCCGATTCGGCCGCCTCGCACCTGATGAAGACCGGCGCTGTGCAGTGGGTGATCGTCGGTGCGGACCGCATCTGTGCCAATGGCGATACCGCCAACAAGATCGGCACCTATCAGCTGGCCATCGCCGCCCGCCACCACGGGGTCAAGTTCATGGTGGTGGCGCCGTCCTCGACCGTGGACATGGACACCGTGGACGGCAGCCAGATCGAGATCGAGCAGCGCGACCCGGGCGAACTGTATGGCGTGGGCGGTACCCGCACCGTGGCCGAAGGCATCGCCGCCTGGAACCCGGTGTTCGACGTCACCCCGGGCGAGCTGATCGATGCCATCGTGACCGAGCGCGGGGTGATCCTGAACCCGACCGCCGGGAACATGCGCGCCGCCTTCGGCGGTTGAGGTGCAGGGGAGGGGGCAGCGTGACCTCCGCCCCCAGCAGTGCCGGCCGCTGGCCGGCAACCCCCTAAGTTCCTGATTTGTGCCGGTAAAATCCCTGTAAAGGGAGGCGGAAAACGGCCTGTTGTGGTAGTATCCACAGGTTGAATCGAGGTTCCGGCGCGACCCCCTCCCGCAGAGGGCTGCGCCGGACTGGACCGCTACCAGACAACGGAACCCGAATGGCAGAAACCGCCAAGGAAATCATCCAGGTCAACCTGGAAGACGAGATGCGCAAGAGCTACCTCGATTACGCCATGAGCGTGATCGTGGGCCGCGCGCTCCCGGATGCGCGCGACGGCCTCAAGCCGGTGCATCGCCGCGTGCTGTTCGCGATGAACGAGTTGAACGCGCACAGCAACAAGCCCTACTTCAAGTCGGCGCGTATCGTCGGTGACGTCATCGGTAAGTACCACCCGCATGGCGATCAGTCGGTGTACGACACGCTGGTGCGTCTGGCACAGCCGTTCTCGCTGCGCTACATGCTGGTCGATGGCCAGGGTAACTTCGGTTCGGTCGACGGTGACTCCGCTGCGGCGATGCGATACACCGAGGCGCGCATGTCGCGCCTGGCGCATGAGCTGATGGCGGACATCGACAAGGAAACCGTCGATTTCCAGCCCAACTACGATGAAAAGGAACTGGAGCCGACGGTCATGCCGACCCGGTTCCCGAACCTGCTGGTCAATGGTTCGGCCGGTATCGCGGTGGGCATGGCGACCAACATCCCGCCGCACAACCTGACCGAATCGATCAACGCCTGCATCGCGCTGATCGATAATCCGGAAATCGATGTCGACGGCCTGATGGAGTACATCCCGGGCCCGGATTTCCCGACTGCCGGCATCATCAATGGCACCGCCGGCATCGTCGCCGGCTATCGCACCGGCCGCGGCCGCGTGCGCATCCGTGCCAAGGCCGATATCGAAGTGGCCGACAACGGCCGCGAATCGATCATCGTCACCGAGATTCCTTACCAGGTGAACAAGGCGCGTCTGATCGAGAAGATCGCCGAGCTGGTCAAGGAAAAGAAGATCGAAGGCATCAGCGAGCTGCGCGATGAGTCCGACAAGGACGGCATGCGCATCTACATCGAGGTCAAGCGCGGTGAATCTGCCGAGGTTGTGCTGAACAACCTGTACCAGCAGACGCAGATGGAATCGGTGTTCGGCATCAACATGGTGGCGCTGGTCGATGGCCGCCCGCAGTTGATGAACCTCAAGCAGATGCTGGAGGCGTTCGTCCGTCACCGCCGCGAAGTGGTTACCCGCCGCACCGTGTTCGAGCTGCGCAAGGCGCGTGCCCGTGCCCACGTGCTGGAAGGCCTGACCGTTGCGCTGGCCAACATCGACGAGATGATCGAGCTGATCAAGACCTCGCCGAACCCCGCCGAAGCCCGCGAGCGCATGCTCGCGCGCCTGTGGGAGCCGGGCCTGGTCGGTTCGATGCTGGGCGCCGCCGGTGCCGAAGCCTCGCGTCCGGATGACCTGCCCAAGGGTGTGGGCCTGATCGAAGGCGGCTACCAGCTGACCGAGATCCAGGCCACCCAGATCCTGGAAATGCGCCTGCACCGCCTGACCGGGCTGGAACAGGACCGCCTGACCGAGGAATACAAGCAGCTGCTGGAAGTGATCGCCGGGCTGATCCACATCCTGGAAGATCCCGATCGCCTGCTGCAGGTGATCCGTGAAGAGCTGATCAGTGTCAGGGCCGAGTTCGGCGACGAACGTCGTACCGAAATCCGCCACAGCGAAGAAGACCTGGACATCCTCGACCTGATCGCGCCGGAAGACGTGGTGGTCACCGTGTCGCATGCCGGTTACGTGAAGCGCCAGCCGGTGAGCGTGTACCGCGCCCAGCGCCGTGGTGGTCGTGGCCGCAGTGCAGCGTCCACCAAGGAAGAGGATTTCATCGAACAGCTGTGGCTGGTCAACACGCACGACACGCTGCTGACCTTCACCAGTTCGGGCAAGGTGTTCTGGCTGCCGGTCTACCAGCTGCCAGAAGCCGGCTCCAACGCCCGCGGCCGTCCGATCATCAACTGGATTCCGCTGGAACCGGGCGAACGCGTGCAGGCCGTGCTGCCGGTGCGCGAGTATGCCGATGGCCAGTTCGTGTTCTTCGCCACCAAGAACGGCACGGTCAAGAAGACCCCGCTGGGCGAATTCGCCTTCCGTCTGGCGCGCGGCAAGATCGCGATCAACCTGGACGAGGGCGATGCCCTGGTCGGCGTCGGCCTGACCGACGGCGAGCGCGACATCCTGCTGTTCGCCTCCAACGGCAAGACCGTGCGCTTCGGCGAGGACAAGGTCCGCTCGATGGGCCGTACCGCAACCGGCGTGCGTGGCATCAAGATGCCGGCCGGCGAGGAAGTGGTCAGCCTGATCGTGGCCGAGAGTGCCGGTGGCATCGAGGACGAGAACGAGGACGACAACGGTGTCGAGGAAGCCGCCAGCAATGGTGATGCGGTGATCGACGGCGCCGACGACGCCAGCGTGCAGTACATCCTCACCGCCACCGAGAACGGCTACGGCAAGCGCACCCCGCTGCCGGACTACCCGCGCAAGGGCCGTGGTACGCAGGGCGTGATCGGTATCCAGACCACCGAGCGCAACGGCAAGCTGGTCGCCGCGGTGCTGATGGGCTCCAGCGACGAAGTCCTGCTGATCTCCGACGGTGGCACCCTGGTGCGTACGCGTGGCTCGGAAATCAGCCGCGTCGGCCGCAACACCCAGGGCGTGACCCTGATCCGCCTGTCCAAGGACGAGAAGCTGCAGGCGGTGGAGCGCATGGATGCCTCGATCGACGAGGACGAGGACGAGGTGGCTGCTGCCGCCCCGGCCACGACCGACGGCGCACCGGCTGCTGCCAGCAGCGAGGACGCCGCGCAGGAGTGATCCTGCCGCGAGCCTGAGGTACCCGACGACGCCGGCCCTGGGCCGGCGTCGTCGTATCCGGATGCCACACATACGCGCGCGCTTCACGCAGGCGGTGGGATAACGGCGCATGCTGCCCCCGGAGATCGACGATGTCCGCCACGCCGCAGTCCGCTCCTGCCTCCGTCCGCGCCTCCCGGCATCCCCTTGTCACCGTGCTGTCGCTGCTGCTGGTCGTGCTCGGCCTGGTCATCGGCGGGCTCGGTGCGTGGCTGCTCAGCCTTGGCGGCTCGGCGTACTACGCCATCGCCGGCCTCGGCCTGCTGGCCAGCGGCATCCTGTTGTTCGGCAACCGCCGCAGCGGTGCATCGCTGTATGCGCTGGTATTCACCGGTACGCTGCTGTGGACCTGGTGGGAGTCGGGCAGCGACTACTGGCGCTGGGTGCCGCGGCTGGGCCTGGTGACCGCACTCGGCATCGTGCTGGCCTTGCTGGCGCCCACCCTGCACGAGCCGGTCTCCAAGCGCTTGTCGCGCAGCGTGGCGGGCGTGCTGATGCTGGTGTTCGTCGCCGCCTTCGGCCTGGCCTTTGCGCCGCATGGTGAAGTGGACGGGCATCAGCCGTTCCCGGAAGGCGCGGTCAGCGCCGGACTGGAACCTACGCGCGATACCACGGGCCTGCAGCCGGCTGACCAGCCCGCCGAGGGCGACTGGCCGGCGTGGGGCCGCAGCAATGCGGCCACCCGCTATTCGCCGCTGCAGCAGATCACCCCGGCCAATGTGGCCACGTTGCAGCCGGCCTGGCAGTTCCGTACCGGCGATATGCCGAAGAAGCGCTGGGGCGCGGAAACCACCCCGCTGAAGATCGGCGATCGGCTGTACCTGTGTACCGCGCGCAACCGCCTGATCGCGCTTGATGCTGCCAGCGGCAAGGAACTGTGGCGGTTCGATCCAAAGGTGAAGGATGCTTCGATTCCCTATACCGCTGCCTGTCGTGGTGTGAGCTATTACGAGCAGCCCAGCACGCCGACCATTGCCGACGCGGCATTGGCCGATGTTGCCGCTGATCTGGCGCTGCCGGAGCCGCCGCCCAGCGTCACCCGCAGTGCTGCACCGGGCAGTCGACCGGCGTGCTGGGCGCGCATCATCGAAGGCACGCTGGACGGTCGCATCATCGCGGTGGACGCCGACAGCGGCCGCCCCTGCGCGAATTTCGGCAACAACGGCCAGGTCGACATCACCCTGGGCATGGGCGAGGTGCCACCGGGTTACGTGTCGATCAACTCGCCGCCGGCCATTGTGCGCGGCGTGATCGTGACCGGTCATCAGGTGCTGGATGGGCAGCGCCGCGATGCGCCCTCGGGCGTGATCCAGGCCTACGACGCCATCACCGGCAAGCTGCGCTGGGCGTGGGACATGGACCAGCCCGAGCGCAACGGCCTGCCGCCGCGCGAGCAGACCTACACGCGCGGCACCCCCAACATGTGGACCACCGCCACCGGTGATGAAGCATTGGGGCTGGTCTACCTGCCGCTGGGCAATTCCGCGGGCGACTACTGGAGTGGCTCGCGCACGGAGAATCAGAACCGCTATGCAACCTCGCTGGTGGCGATCGACGTGGCCACCGGCAAGCCGGTCTGGCATTTCCAGGCCGTGCGCAAGGATGTGTGGGATTACGACCTGGGTTCGCAGGCCAGCCTGATCGACTACCCGACGGCTGCCGGCAAGGTGCCGGCGATCCTGCTGCCGACCAAGCAGGGCGACCTCTATATCCTCGATCGCCGCAACGGCCAGCTGCTGACCGCGGCCGAAGAGCGCAAGGTACCGGTGGGCGGCGTCGAACCCGAGCAGCGTTCTCCCACCCAGCTGTTTTCGCTGTACCACACGCTGCGCCGCGAGCATGACCTGACCGAGCGCGACATGTGGGGCATCACCCCGATCGACCAGCTGGTCTGCCGCATCCAGTTCCGCAAGGCGTACTACGAAGGTTTCTATACGCCGCCGAGCAGCGAGCGCCATTCCATCGAGTACCCCGGCTACAACGGCGGCTCGGACTGGGGCAGTGTGTCCATCGATACGCGCCGCGGCGTGATCGTGGCCAACTACAACGACATGCCCAACTACAACCGGCTGGTGCCACGTGCCGAGGCTGACCGGCTGGGCTGGCTGCCGCGCGAGAAGATCCGGTTCGACAAGGGCGGTGCAGAAGGCGCGGGCGACCCGCAGGTGGGCACGCCGTATGGCATCCAGGTCAATGCTGGCTGGCGGCTGCCGTTCACCGGTCTGCTGTGCAAGCAGCCTCCCTATGGCGGTATCCGTGCCATCGACCTGCGCACCGGTAAGTTGCTGTGGGACCGTCCGTTCGGCAGTGCGCGCGGCAACGGACCGTTTGGCATCCGCTCCGGCCTGCCGATCGAGATCGGCACGCCGAACAATGGCGGTTCGGTGGTGACCGCCAGCGGCCTGATCTTCATCGCTGCCGCCACCGATGACCTGCTGCGTGCCATCGACCTGAAGACCGGCAAGGAACTGTGGCATGCCAAACTGCCCGCGGGCGGCCAGGCCAACCCGATGGTGTACGAGCAGGGCGGGCGCCAGTACGTGGTGATCATGGCCGGCGGCCACCATTTCATGGAAACCCCGAACGGCGATTACGTGATGGCGTTTGCGTTGCCCAGGTGACCGCAACGGGGGCGGTGATCCACCCCCATTACATGACGCTGGATCACACCGTCACCACCACCTTGCCGATCTGCTCGTTCGATTCCAGGTAACGGTGTGCTTCCTGGATCTGCGCAAACGGGAACACCTTGGCAATTTTCGGCGCCAGCGTGCCCTTGTCCAGGCCATCGACGATGAATGCCTTGGCACGGGCCAACGCGGCATCGTCGGAGACGATTTCCGAGTACAGATAGCCCTTCAGCGTCAGCGACTTGCCCAGCACATTGAACAACGGGAACGGCGTGGGTTCGCTGCTCAGCGCGCCGTATTCCAGCAGGATGCCGCCACGCGCCATCGCTTCGGTCAGCGGAACGAACTGCGGGCCACCGATTGGATCGAACACAACGCGGGCACCGGCACCGCCGGTGATGCGCGCCACTTCGGCCACCAGATCCTGCTCCTGGGTGGCGATGACGTGGGCGGCACCGGCATCGAGCAGGGCCTGGCGCTTGCCCGGGCCGCGTGTGACCGCGATCGGCGTGGCGCCCACCGCATTGGCGATCTGAATGGCGGCCAGGCCAACGCTGCTGCTGGCAGCGGTGATGATGACGAAATCCCCGGCGGACAGATGCGCCTGCTCCAGCAGCGCGCCCCAGGCGGTGACGTACTGCATCCACACCGCGGCCGCCGTTTCGAAGCCCAGCCCCTGCGGGTGCTTGACCACCAGTCGTGCCGGCACATTGGCCAGCTCGCCGTAGGTGCCCCAGCGCGCGATGTCCAGCGGCGGTATCACGCTGACCGCATCGCCTGCAGCGAAGCCGCTCACCGCACTGCCGATGGCTTCGACCACGCCGGCCGCTTCGTAGCCCAGCCGGCTGGGGAACTGCGCTTCCTGCAGATACGCGCCGTTGCGGAACATCACCTCGGCGCGGTTCAGGCCGATCGCCTTGACCCGGATCTGGACTTCGTCGGCGGAGGGGGCGGGAACGTCGATATCGTCGATGCGCAGCACATCGGCGGTGCCATATTCGTGGATGCGGACAACCTGGCTCATGGGGGACTCCGAGGAAGGGCCGACGAGGGCGCCGGCGAAAGGGTGAGCGCTACTGTGCGCGTAGTCTGCAACCAGAATAAGGGGTAATCTGGCGTTTCATTGAAAAACAATTGTTTGCAATGGACCTGATCGTTCCCCTGCGGACCTTCGCGAAGGTGGCCGAGGTCGGCTCCTTCGCCGCCGCTGCCGAGGCATTGGACCTGTCGCCGCAGCTGGTCGGCAAGCACATCCAGGCGCTGGAGCAGCATCTGGGCGTGCGCCTGCTCAACCGCACCACGCGAAAGCAGAGCCTGACCGACTTCGGCCAGGCCTACCTGGCGCGGGCGCGGGTGATCCTGGAGGAAGTGGAGGGCGCCGAGCAATTGGCGGAAGTGGCGCGTGGACGGCCGATGGGGCGCCTGCGCATCAGCGCGCCGGTCACCTTCGGCGTGCACGCACTGGGCCCGGCGGTGGTGGCCTACATGCAGCAGTACCCGGACGTGCAGGTCGATCTGAATCTGTCCAACAGCCTGGTGGACATCGTCGAGGACGGCTACGACCTGGTATTCCGCACTGGCGATCTGGCCGACAGCGGGCTGGTGGCGCGGCGGTTGGGGCCGTATCCATTGGTCCTGTGCGCCTCGCCGGACTATCTGGCTTCGCGCCCGGCCATCACCCATCCCAATGACCTGAGCCGGCACGAGTGCCTGGGCTTTGCGCATTCGATCATCCGCACGCGCTGGAGTTTCCGCGATGCCGATGGCAGCGTGCTGACCGTGCCGGTGTCCAGCCGCTTCATGGTCAACCAGGCCGAGCCGCTGCTGACAGCGGCCATGGGTGGTCTGGGATTGATCCTGCAGCCCTACGAAATGCTTGCCGCCGCGCTGGCGCGTGGTGAGCTGGTGGAAGTGCTCCCGGACCATGTGCCGGTATCGACCTGGATCAACCTGGTGTACCCGCGCGATCGCCAGCTGACCCCCAAGCTGCGAAGCTTCCTGGACTTCTGCGTGGCGCGTTTCACTGAGCAGTCGATGGCACGGCGATAGCGTGGCATCGATCAGCATTCCCGTGTTCCCATGCGAAGGACTCGCCCCGTGATCTCTCTCCCGTGGCCGCAGCATGCCGCCCGCTTCCTGCTGCTGGCGTCCTTTTCCAGCGCCAGCGTGCTTGCGCAACAGGCACCTGCGCAGGCGTTGGCCGAGTGGGAGGTGCAAGGGCGCACGGATGGCCTGGCGCGACCTGATATCGAATGCCAGGATTTCCTGCAGGCGATGGGGCGGAAGCCGGCAGGGCTGGAGTACGTGGGCTGCAGCCAGGACGACGCGTCCTACATCAAACCCATGCAGGCCCACTACCGCGTTGCAGGCGCCCGTGCCGAGCGGGTCGAGGCGTATCTGCATGCGACGTTCGGCATGCCGATGTTGCGCTACACCTGCTGTGGCTGGAGCAATGGTGCGCCGTACAGCTGGCGCGAAGGTGCAGACACGGTGAGGTACCAGATCGGGATGGGTGTGGAATCGCTGCCGCATGAGCGGAGCGAGTGGGAACGCATCGAAGCATTCGACGTGACGGTTGAGGTATTGCGGCAGCGTCCCTAGCGTGGGTGCGGCGGGCGGACCCATCGTCTAGGATGCGCCCAGGGATACCCGCAAAGGAATTGCCATGAAGGCTGTTGGACGCCTGTTTCTCTGCAATGCGCTGGCCTGTTTGGTCCTGGTTGCCACATCGGCGTTTCCGGCAGCTGGCGCAGCATCTTCCGAGCGCGAACATCCACGTGCGCAGGATGCCATCGATGACTGGCTTGCGGCCTTCAATGCAAGCAGCCTCGAGGCGTTGCAGGCATTCGCCGACAGATATGCGAAGCAGGAAGGCAGCACTCCCAAGGACTATCTTGAGTTCCGCGAGAGCACAGGTCCGCTGAGTGTGCTGGAAACACTCGAGAGCGCGCCCAGCCAGGCGAAGCTGCTGGTGAGGGGCCAGCTGAGCGAACGTGCGATGTGGGTGACGGCGGTCATGGACCCGGCCAACCCGTCGCACGTGAAGCAGTTCCAGATCGAGGGCACTGAAACGCCGGACAAGTACAAGCCGGAACGGGTTGCTTTGCCCGCGCTGATGGCCGATGCCACAGCAAAACTGGAGGCGCTGCGGGCGCAGGACGCGTTGTCGGGTGCATTGCAGGTGGCACGGAACGGCAAGGTGCTGCTGGACTGGCGCGGTGGCAATGCCGATCGCACCGCTGGCATTCCAGTGGCCGTGGATACGCAGTTCCGCCTTGCATCCTCCAACAAGATGTTCACCGCGGTGGCCATCCTGCAGCTGGTGCAGGAGGGCAGGCTCAATCTCGATGGCACGATCGGCAAGTACCTGCCGGATTATCCGAACAGGGCGGTCGCCAACAGCGTGACCGTACGCCAGCTGCTGTCACATACCAGTGGCCTGGGCGATTTCTTCGGCGACGATTTCGAGCAGTATTCCGCGTCCTTGAAGACGCTGGATGACTATGTGCAACGCTTTGCCAAGGATGCACCGCAGTTCACGCCGGGCAGCCAGGACAGCTACTCCAACTATGGCTTCATCGTATTGGGGCGCATCATCGAAGCGGTTTCGGGGCAGTCGTACTACGCGTATGTGGAGAAGCACATCCTGCGCCCGGCCGGTATGACCGGCACCGGCTTCGAGCCGGAAACAGTGAACGTCCCGCAGCGTGCCGTCGCCTACACGAAGAAGGATGGGCAATGGGTCCGTGAAACGAAGTCGCTGCCCTGGCGCGGCATGTCAGCCGGCGGTGGCTACAGCACGGTGAGCGACATGGTGACGTTTGCCGAGGCTTTGCGCAGTGGGAAGCTGGTCTCACCTGCGTTGCTGCAGCAGGCCACCACGGCGCAGAACCACAAGGGCTGGTACGGATTCGGCTTCGTGGTGCAGGGCGAGGGCAGGGAGCACCAGTACGGTCACGAAGGCGGTGCGCCTGGATCGAACAGCGCTATCGTGGTGCTGCCCGCGCAGGGCTATGTGATTGTTGGCCTGGCCAATGTCGATCCGGATGCGATCGGCAACGTGGTCAACTACATCGCGCGAAGAGTGCCGCTGTAGGCCCGAGCGACTGTGCTGCAGCGATGTTGACGCTGGGGCAGGTGGCGGACCAGAATCGGGTCATGAACCGATTGATTCCCGTGGTATGTCTGGTCGCCAGCATGGTGCTCCTGCTGCGCGGGGTGCACGTGATACTCAAGGGTGTCCCGGCGATGGCCAGCGAAGGTACCAGTGCGGCGTATGCGCAAGGCTACCTGCATGGACAGGCGGCAGCCGGTTGGGTGTTGATTGCCGCTGCGGTAGCCTGTGCACTCATTGCCTGGCAAAGGGCGCGCGCCAGGAAGTGAGAGGCCGGCGCATCAGCGCGGCACCCGCACCATCTTCGTCATCAAGTGTTCCACAACACCCGCCGGGTCGGCCGTGCGGCCGACATGCGTGCTCGACATCTGCACGACCGAGCTGCGCTTGGCGGTGAGGAAGTGGAAGCGAGCGCGAGCGGGCAATTGCGCGATGGGGCCGGCGCTGGCGTCGCCGCGGCAGATGGCCACGATCGCATCCAACCACGGTTGCAGCGCCTCCTGGTCCAGCGCCGGCGCGAAGGCCTGCAGGCGCGCAGGATCGATCTCGATGGCCGCCTCCAGATGTCGCGCGCCAGGACAGGAGACGATCACCCCGACGTTGATGAACTCCTCGCGTTCCACCCGCGGTACCACGCGGATGACCGCATAGTCATACGTGTGCAGCGTGGGCACGGATGGCCTCCTGCACGAACACCGCACGCACCTTCAGGCGGTGCTTGAGGTAGTTGATATAGCCCTGCCGGTAGGCCTGCGGGCTGTCGAACGCCGGCTCGTCCACCAGCCAGCTGTCCGGCACCAGGCCGACGATGCGCTCGATCTTGGCATCGGTCAGGCGCGCGGCCAGTTCGGCATCCACCTCGGCGATGCGGCTGGCGAATGACAGCAGCACATGGTCGCGGATCAGCACGAACGGCTTTTCGCAGGCATCGCCGGCGTTGGCCCAGTCGTGATGGAAGTACATGGCCGCACCGTGATCGATCAGGTACAGCTTTCGATGCCACACCATCAGGTTCGGGTTGCGCGTGGTGCGATCGACATTGCTGGTGAACGCATCGAACCAGACGATGCGCGAGGCCAGGTCGGCATCCACCGGCATCGCTGCCGGGTCGTAGTTGATCGCGCCGGGCAGGTAGTCCAGACCCAGGTTCAAGCCCTCGCTGGCGCGGATCAGCTCCTGGATTTCCGGGTCCGGTTCGGTGCGGGCGAACTCGCGGTCCAGCTCCACGAACAGGATCTCCGGAATCGGCAGGCCCAGCGTGCGCGCCATCTCGCCGGCGATCAGCTCGGCGATCAGCGCCTTCGGGCCCTGGCCGGCGCCACGGAACTTCAGCACGGCCATGCCGTCGTCGTCGGTCTCGACCACGGCCGGCAGGGAGCCACCTTCCCGCAAGGGGGTGATGTAGCGGAGGGCATGTACGGTGCGCATGGGCGCATTCTAGCGTGCTGCCGGGTCGGGAGCGCCGGGCGATGCCGCGGCGGCTCCCTGCCATCTGCCCTCAGTGTGACAACGCACTACGCTGCTGTTCCTGCACCTGCGTGCGGGTCTGCTCCTGCGAGGCATGCTCGGCCTGTCGCTGGTTGACCACGGCAAGCGTATCCAGGCTGTCCTGCACCGGGCGTTGCGCGGCCTCGGCGGTGGGCGATGACGCGCGCAGCGAGGCCGGATCATCCAGCGGCCCCTTCACCACGAAGATGTTCTGCGCCGCGCCTGCACCGTCGGTCTGGCGACTGAGCACCACATGGTCGACCCGGTCCAGCCCGTTTTCGCGTGCCAGTACCAGCAGGCTGGCGCTCAGTCGCTCGCTGGACGCATCGAAACTGCGTCCGTTGGCAGCATCCAGCTCCGCTACCTTGCCGCGGATCTGCTCGTGCAGGGAACGGTCACGGCCTTCCGCGAGTGGCGACGCCATTGCATCACCGGCAGAGGCCTGCCGGGCGGTGATGGGGACATGTGTATGCGTGCCTTCGGTGTGGTCAAAATAATGGAGCGTCGACGGCGAGGTGCTGGTATCGAAGTAGGGCTGGCGCGGGGGCGAGCCCTCGCCGAGGTTGAGCCCGTTCTGCTCCAGCAGGCGCTCGTCCAGGCCCAGCTTCTTCATGTTCACTTCCATCCGGCTGACGCCGTCCGGCGCTGGATTCGCGGCCTCGTATCCGCTGGCCAGTTCGATCGCCTGGACGCCGTAGAAATTCTGGTAGTCCGAATTCCCATGATGGCCCAGGCCGGTGCTGACGCCCTGATCGTAATAGTGCCTGGCCATTCCCTCGATGTTGGCTGCGGTGGGGGAGATGGTCAGGTCCGCATTGAGGGTCAGCTCCGGGTGCGGTGCATAGGTGATCGGCGGGCCGGGTCGCGACTGGATGACGTCTGTCGAGCGGGTGCTGGCTTCATACAGGTCGCGCAGGGTGGCGTCCGGGTTGCTGGCACGTACCTGGCTGACCAGCGCATTCCAGCCTGCGATGTTCGAAGAGGCCTCATCGCGGCGGTTGGCCGCGAGCAGGGTGCCGATCGCCTCGGTGTAATCATGGCTGGTGGTACGGCCTGCGATCTGCTCCACGTCGGCATCGAACTGCACGTAGGCACGCTCGACATCAGCATCGTTGAAGCCATGCTGGATCTCGTGACCGAGCACAAAGGTGACCTCGGCCGCGTCGAACCTGTCCGGTGCCGCCGGGGTCGACAAGCTGCTGGCGGGCAGGTTGATGGATTTCGTGCCGGTCTCGTAGGTGCCACCCGCATTGCTTGTGGCGGGCAACAGTTCGAAGCGTTCCAGATAGCCTGCCGCGATGGCTGCGTCCACCTGCTTTGCCAGTACAGGCGAACCCGCGATGACGCTGCGCAGGTTGTCGACCTGGTCGCTGGTGACGTCGGTCCTGCCGGCGAACTCGCCCAGCAGGCGTTCCGTTTCTGCGGAAAGGGTCGTCATTGATGGCTCCCCTTACTGCACGGTGACAAGACGCACGCAGGCATGCGTGGCGTCGCCGAGGGTCTGGGGGTTCTCAGGCATGGTGTCGACCTTGATGCTCAGCTGCGGTCGATCGAAGCGGTCGTAGATCACCCGTCCGTGTTCGCCGCGCACCGTCTCGCGCTTGAAGCCGGCGGCATCCAATGCCGAGGCGAAGTGGTTGAAGTCGACCTGGCAGATCGCCGCAGCCGAGGCCTTGCGGTCGCTGCTGGTATCGATGAAGTTCAGATCCAATCGCGCACCGGCTGCACCACTCTGCTTCACTTCCAGGCCATAGCCCCATTCCGGCGTCAGTGTGCCGCCATAGCCGAAGTGGCCGGGGCCGAAGGTCTGCGCCGGTGCCTGCATTGCGGCGGACAGGCGTTCGGCGGTCAGCTCGCGCGTGGACGTCGTTGCCTTGATCAGGTCCAGCAGGCGCGACAACAGTTGCTCGGCATTGAGCGGGGAGGGCGAAGTGGTCTCGGATGCGGCGGGGGCCATGGTGTCGGTTCCTTGAGAAGTTGGCGTGCGGTCGGCGGCATGTGCGCTGGTGCAGAGCGTGGCCACAGACAATGCGATGGTCCACGGTCGTATGAATGCGTACCGGGGCATATGCGTTCCTTGCAGATTGAAGGCTGACCCTAGGGCCAGCCGGATGAAGCAGAGGTTAAGCGCACTTGAGGCGTGGTCTTCACTCCGCCCTTCCCGTTGCGGTGGCAGCATCGGTTCCCAAGCAGCATCCACCCCGGGTGTGACCTTCAACAGGAGGCTGTCATGCCGCTACTGCGCAGCTGTCACGTTTCATCCTGCATGCTCTGCACCGCGTGGTGTTGAATCCGGTCTGATACGGCCACCTTGCCGGCACGGATGGCCGCCACCCGCAATACCTGCCACCTTTCACGCATCGCAGATCCGGCGCTGTCCTGCCGGTGCTGCGATCCAGGCATGTGCGCCTCCAGATTCCCCCTGTCTTGCCGCTGGCATTCCAGGTGCGGGAGAGCGCCATCTCCATGATGTTCCTGCAGGCTTTGGAGGTGTACCAATGAGCGACGAATACGATGGAACGCTGCCGCCCCTGGACGATGCCAAGGTTGAGGAAATGATCGGCAAGCTGGTGCTGGTCGGTGTGACCCGCTATGGCGGCGACGGACAGGTAAAGGGGCTGGAGCAGTACGCTGGTACGGTGCTGCGCATCAGTGCCGACGAGGGCGTGGTGCTGGCCGACGAGAATGATGGCCACGAGCGCTATCTGCCGCCGATGCTGGACCAGTACCAACCAGCCGAGCCCGGGGAGTACCGCATGCGCACCAGTGGCATGATCGTGGTCGACCCCGACTATCTGGCCACCTGGGACCTGCACGCGCAGCAGTAGTGCCAGTCCAGGCCTGGCAGGTGCCGGCAGTTCCCCGGCACCTTCCGGGACTGCACTTTGCCCCATCCGGCCACTAGCCCTTCCGGCCCATTCACGACAACCCCTGCGGTGCTAGATTCGGGTCCATGCCCGATTCCGGGCGCCCATTCACACCCCAGGGGATAAGGATGCTGATCCGTCGAACCTCTCTGGCAGCGGCGGTTGCCGTTGCCACCGTCGGCCTGCTGGCCGCTGGCCCGGCGCTTGCCGATTACGCGAAGCCGCCGGAACACCTGCTCAAGGTGCTGAAGGCACCGCCGCCGCCGGCGCCGAACGTGGCCCCGGGCGGCCAGCGCCTGCTGCTGACCACCGCGCAGACCTACCCGTCGATCAGCCGCGTCGCCCAGCCCTACCTGAAGCTGGCCGGCGTGCGCCTGGAGCCGAAGAACCGCAGCCGCCATGACACCCCCGGTGGCTATGGCATTCCGGCCTGCGTGGCCGACTTCACCCTGGTCGACATCGGCAGCGGCAAGGAGACCAAGGTCAACCTGCCGCAGGGCTGCGCCACCGGTGCGCTGTGGTCGGCCGATGGCAGCCACTTCGCCTTCCAGAATGCGGTCGATACCAGCGTGCAGCTGTGGGTGGGCGATGCCGCCACCGGTCAGGTGAAGCAGGTGCCGAACGTGCAGCTGAACCCGATCTTCGGCTACACCGTGCAGTGGCTGGGCGGCAGCCAGAACCTGCTGGTGAAGCTGGTGCCGGCCAACCAGGGCCCGGCGCCTTCCAACGGTGGCGTGCCGACCGGTCCGGATGCGCAGGAATCGCTGGGCAGCAGTGGCGAGAGCAGCACCTACGAAGCCCGCGACACGCTGACCAGCGTGCATGACGAAAAGCTGTTCGCCTACTACGGCGCCTCGCAGCTGGCCGTGGTCGATACCGCCGCCAACAGCGTGCATCCGGTCGGGCAGCCGGCGCTGTTCAATGAAGTCAGCGCCGCGCCCGATGGCGTGCACGTGCTGACCGAATCGATCAAGGCGCCGTACTCGCATGCGGTGACCTACCAGCGCTTCGCCAACGACGTGGCGGTGTTGGACGTGAGCAATGGCCGCAGCACGCCGATCGCCAGCCTGCCGCTGGCCGATCGCGTGCCGGTGCACGGCGTACCGGAAGGCCCGCGCGGTTTCGACTGGCGTGCCACCGATCCGGCCACCCTGGTCTATGCCGAAGCGCTGGACAAGGGCGACTGGAAGGTCAGCGTGCCGCATCGCGACCGCGTGCTGATGCTGAAGGCGCCGTTCAACGGCAAGCCGACCGAAATCACCCGCACCACGCAGCGCTTTGAAGGTTTTGCGTGGTCCGCCGATCCGTCCGTGGCGTTCCAGTACGAGAACGACGAGAACCGCCACTGGATGCAGACCCGCATCGTCGATGTGGACCAGCCGAAGAAGGAAGGCCGCCTGCTGTGGGACATGTCCAGCGATGAGCTGTACGGCAACCCCGGCAACCTGGTCTTCACCCGCCTGCCGAATGGCGCGCAGGTCGTGCGCCGTGAGGGCAACCATGTGTTCCTCAGCGGCCGTGGCGCGTCGCCGCAGGGCGATCGTCCGTTCCTGGACCGCCTGGACCTGGGCACGCTGAAGAGCGAGCGCCTGTTCCGCAGCGGCGCCGACGCCTACGAGCAGTTCCTCGGTTTCAGCAGCACGCCGGGCCGCTACCTGACCTGGCACCAGTCGGTGATCGATCCGCCGAATGCCTTCATCCGCCAGCAGGGTGAGGCAGTGGCCGATGCGAAGGCTGGCGAGGCACAGTTCGCCTCCACCGCGACCGCGCTGACCAAGCTGGTCGACCCGACTCCGGAAGTGCGCCAGATCAAGAAGCAGCTGGTGACCTACAAGCGTGCCGACGGCGTGGACCTGTCGTTCACTCTGTACACGCCGCCGGGCTACAAGGAAGGCCAGCGCGTGCCGGCGATCCTGTACGCGTACCCGGCCGACTTCGCCAATGCCGCGCAGGCGGGCCAGGTGTCCGGTTCGCAGCAGACCTTCACCCGTCTGCAGCCGTACCGCCTGATGCTGCTGGCCGGCTATGCGATCATCGACAACGCCTCGTTCCCGATTGTGGGTGACCCGAAGAACGCCTACGACACCTACCTGGAGCAGCTGGAAGCCGACGCCAAGGCGGCGGTGGACAAGGCCGTGGACATGGGCGTGGTCGACCGCAACCGCATCGGCGTGACCGGTCACAGCCACGGTGGCCTGATGACCGCCAACCTGATCGCGCACACCAACCTGTTCAAGGCCGGCGTGGCGACCAGTGGTTCGTACAACAAGACCTTCACCCCGTTCGGCTTCCAGAACGAACGCCGCTCGGTCTGGCAGGCGCAGGACGTGTACCTGAAGGCCTCGCCGTTCTTCTATGCCGACAAGATCAAGCTGCCGTTGCTGCTGGTCCACGGTGAGGACGACGCCAACCCGGGCACCGAGCCGTTCCAGTCGCGCAAGCTGTACCAGGCGATCCGCGGTAACGGCGGCACCACCCGCCTGGTGATGCTGCCGAACGAACCGCACTGGTATACCGCGCTGGAGTCCAACGAGCAGCTGGTGGCGGAAATGCTGAACTGGTTTGACACCTACGTGAAGAACGCCAAGTGAGATGCAGCAGGGCCGCCCCGGGGCGGCCCTGCTGCTGGCTGCTGCGTGGCAGGGATGGGGAGTAACCGGCGGAGAGGGGGCGTCGATCGGGCGGGTATCACGCGGTATTGACATCCGCGGGAGGCCCATCCGATGATCGGGCCGGGGAAAACGCATTCAGGGATGACATGCACCAGGGGACGGTAGCCAGTCAGGGCGTCGCGCGCGAGCGCGTGGTTCACGCCCAGCCAGATCTGGCATTGCGGGGGCTGGTGCTGCTTGCGCAGTTCCACGGCATCGCTGCGGATGCGGAGCAGCTGGCGCATGCGCATGGACGCAACGGCGAAGCATTTGACGAGACGACCCTGCTGCTGGCCGCCCGCCGCTTGGGCCTCAAAGCCCGGATCTCAGCGACGCCGCAGCGGCGTCTTTCCAGGGTCACACTGCCGGCGCTGGCGTTGGCGGGCCCGCACCCTTTCATCATTGCGCGGATCGACCGCGATCAGGTGCTCATCCACGACCTGGCCGAAAAGCGGCCGAGAACGCTCACGCTGGACGAACTGGGGCAGCGCTATGTAGGACGCCTGCTGCAAGTGACCTCGCGTGCGTCGGTGCTGGGCGAACTGGCAAGATTCGATTTCAGCTGGTTCATCCCGGCGGTCATCAAGTACCGGCGCTTACTGGTCGAAGTACTGATCGTCTCGTTCTTCATCCAGATGTTTGCCCTGGTAACACCGCTGTTCTACCAAGTGGTGATGGACAAGGTGCTGGTGCACCGAGGGCTCACCACGCTGGATGTGATTGCCGTCGGCCTGGTTTCGATGGCGGTGTTCGACGTTGTGCTGTCAGGCCTGCGTACGTACGTCTTCTCACACACCAGCAGCAAAATCGATGTCGAACTCGGCGCGCGCCTGTTTCGGCATGTGCTTGCGCTTCCGTTGGCGTACTTCGAGTCGCGCCGCGTGGGTGACACCATCGCCCGCGTGCGGGAACTGGAGAACATCCGCAGTTTCCTCACTGGGCAGGCGTTGACCTCGGTGCTGGACCTGTTCTTCACGGTTGTCTTTCTTGCCGTGATGTTCCACTACAGCAGATGGCTGACCCTGATCGTGGCGCTTTCGCTTCCGCTGTATGCGCTGATTTCGGCGTTGGTGACGCCTGTACTTCGCAGGCGCCTGAATGACAAGTTCCAGCGTGGCGCCGACAACCAGGCGTTTCTGGTGGAGACCGTCAGCGGCATCGGAACGGTCAAGGCCATGGCGGTGGACCCGAGGGTGACCCGCACGTGGGACAGCCAATTGGCGGGATACGTCAGCGCAGGCTTCAACGTCACCCGCATCGCCACGCTCGGCCAGCAGAGTGTGCAGCTTGTGCAGAAGCTGGTGGCCGTTGCGATCCTGTTCTGGGGGGCGAAGCTGGTCATCGATGGCAAGTTGAGCCTGGGTCAGTTGATTGCCTTCAACATGCTGTCCGGCCAAGTGGCGGCGCCGATCATCCGCCTGGCACAGCTTTGGCAGGACTTCCAGCAGGTCGGAATCTCCGTCGAACGACTGGGCGATATCCTCAATACGCGCACTGAGCTGCCGGGAAGCCGGATGGCATTGCCTCCGATCCAGGGCCGGATCACGTTCGAACGCGTCGGGTTCCGCTATCGTCCAGACGCTGCGGCCGTGCTTACTGATATCGAACTGGATGTCCGGCCTGGCGAAGTGGTTGGCATCGTCGGGCGCTCAGGCTCGGGCAAGAGCACGCTGACCAAGCTGGTGCAGCGCTTGTATTCGCCGGAACAGGGCAGGGTGCTGATCGATGGACATGATCTGGCGCTGGCCGATCCGGCATGGTTGCGTCGACAACTCGGCGTGGTCCTGCAGGAGAATTTCCTGTTCAACCGCTCTGTGCGCGAGAACATTGCATTGGGCGAACCTGGCATGCCGCTGGAACGGGTGATCCAGGCCGCTACGCTGGCCGGCGCGCATGAGTTCATCGTCGAGCTGCCCGAGGGCTACGATACCAAGGTCGGTGAACACGGTGCCGGGCTTTCCGGTGGCCAACGCCAGCGCATCGCCATCGCCCGGGCGCTGATCACCGATCCGCGCATCCTGATCTTCGACGAGGCAACCAGTGCGTTGGATTACGAGTCCGAGCACGCCGTGATGTCCAACATGCGCGCGATATGCAAGGGCCGCACGGTGCTGATCATCGCCCACAGGCTGTCCACGGTGCGCCATGCGAACCGCATCGTGGTGGTGGAGAAGGGGCGGATCGTCGAGGCCGGTGCACATGAGGAACTGATGCGCCTGCCTGATGGCTTCTATGCCCACCTGCAGCGACTGCAGGCGGGGGCCGCATGAAGCATCGAATACAGGCCGCAGGCGATTTTCTGGGTCGATACGTGCGGGTGGCGAGTGCGGCGTGGAAGGCACGTGCGCAGATGGAGTCGCCGCAGCGAACGGCCGATGAGCGCGACTTCCTGCCCGCCCACCTGGAGCTGATCGAGACGCCCGTCTCGCCAACGTCACGCTGGAGCATGCGGATCATCATTGCATTGTTCTGTATTGCACTGCTGTGGGCATGCATCGGCCAGCTGGACATCGTGGCGGTGGCGCCGGGCAAGACCGTCGTCAACTCGCGTACCAAGGTGGTGCAGCCGGCCGAGACTGCTGTGGTCCGTCGCATCTTGGTGCGCGACGGGCAGACGGTGAAAGCAGGTGAGCTGCTGATCGAGCTGGAGGGGGCGGGCGCCGGGGCAGAGCTCGCCCAGGCCGGCGAAGCCTTGACCAACGCCCGGCTGGCGGCGCTGAGACTGGAAGCACTGCTGGGGGCCTTCGACACGGGCAACCTGCCGCAGTTGCCATCGGACAGTGGGCTGCCCGCGCAGCGGCTGGCGGACGAACAGGTGCTCGTGCGTAGTCAGTTCGAGGCTTTCCAGGCCCGGCGCAATGGCCTGCAGGCCGGCATCCAGCAGCGCCAGGCAGAGCTTCACACCACCGAGGGCCTGATCCAGCCGTTGAGCGACTCGGCGCAGATCGCACGCACCCGCGCGGCGGACTATGCACGCCTGGTGGAGGGCAACTACGTCGGGCGCCACGACTATCTGTTGCGCGAGCAGGAACGCATCGCCGCCGAGCGCGACCTGGCCACCCAGCGCAATCGGGTGCAGGAGCTGCGCTCGGCCCTGCTGGCGGCACGGGAGGAACTACGGGTGCTGGTCACCGACACCCGGCAACAGGCCCTTGATGAACTGCGCAAGGCCCAGGAGCAGATCGGGCAGATGGGGCCGGAAGTGGCCAAGACCGGACAGCGCAATCGACAGATGACATTGCGCGCACCGGTGGACGGGACCGTGCAGCAGCTGGCCGTGCACACCGTGGGCGGCGTGGTGACGCCGGCACAACCGCTGCTGGTGGTAGTGCCCAGTGGCGACGGCATGGAAGTGGAAGCAACGCTGCTCAACAAGGACATCGGCTTCGTGCGGCCGGGCCAGGCGGTCACGATCAAGATCGACAGTTTTCCCTATACCCGCTATGGCTACCTCACCGGAACCATCGTGAGCGTGTCCCATGATGCGGCACAGGATGAGCAGCTGGGCCTGGTATTTCCGGCACGGATCCGCCTGGATCGTTCCGAGCTGGACATCGGCGGCGTCAAGGTGAGGATGAGTGCTGGCATGAGCCTGTCCGCAGAGATCAAGACGGGGCGGCGGCGGGTCATCGACTATCTGCTCAGCCCACTGCAGCAGCACGCGCAGGAAGCGCTGCGTGAACGCTGAGGCCGATCCTGTGGTGGCTGGCAGGTGGTTGAACGCGTGCCGGCTGCGGTACGACATGCTGCTGTGGTTGTCATTGTCGGTCGTGCTGGGGGGATGCGGGTCCGACAGGAAAGGACCAGAGGCCACGCGGCTGCAGGGACGCATCGGTGGTGTCGCGCTGGAGGTGCCCAGACAGGATGTATGGATATGGGAGCAGGACCGGGACGCGCGAGCGGACCCCGCGTCACGCTGCGGTGTGCCATTGCGCAGCGTTTCCATCCAGCTGCGTTGGCCGGAGATGGCGCCGCGCAATGCGCAGACCCGACAGGACTACGACCGGCGCGATTCGGCGGGGAACGGCGATTCGAACTGGATCGACATCGGAATGAGCCAGGCCGGCGAGGGTGAGAACATCACGCTGCGGCAGATACGGGACTGGGGCCTGTATCGCCTTCACCATCAACGACTGCCCGCCGAAGTCACCTTCGATTTCGGTCGTGACGCAGCGCTCGGGCTGGAGATGGCCCGACCGGCGCTGCCGGAGCGTCAAAGCTTCAACTGGAACCGTATCACCTATACCGACAGCCTGGACCCGGCACGCGCACCCACTGTTCTGATCCGCTGCATGACCGGGCCGCAGTACTCACCCCCGCAGTGGACGCCCCTGTGCGAGGCCTCGCTTGAGCAGCCTGGGCTGCGGAATGTACGCACCACCGTTGTTTACCGTCAGAACCTGTTGCCGCATTGGCAGGAGATCCAGGCCGATGTCCAGACCTATCTGCAACGCATCAGGTCCCATTGCCCTACACACCGGAACGTGAAGGAGATTGAACGTGGTTGAAATGATGACAGCCGAACAGCGTGCACTGGCGCGGGCGATGCTCGACAGCGGCAAGATCGAGGAGATGTACCAGTTCATCGCTGGTTTCGGGCATCGCTATGCCCGGCTGGCCAGTGGCGTGGCCGTGGGCAACATGTTCTCCGGGTTGACTGCACTGGAGTTTCTTGAGGAAACCGCAAGGGCCCATGGCGTTCCCGTGGACGATGCGAAGATCCAGGCAGTGCGTGCGGGCATGGCCCGAGGCCTCCTGGACATGCTCGACCAGATCGTGGATGCAGCCGGTAACGTTGTTCGTGAGATCACCGCTGGCGAAGCATGGACCTTCCACAACCGTGTGTTCACCGATCTGAATCTACCGGTTGATTCCTGGACGTTGAACACGCCGTTCAAACTTCTGGACGAGCAGGAACGCGATGCCATCTGGGACTCGATGCTCAACAGCAACGGGCGATTGCCATGGGATACCAAGGCCGGCATCGAACTGCTGGTGAAGGTGGTCAAGAACGCAGAGAACGACCCCTTGGGAGCCGGTTCATGGTTCTGGCGTCTGGGTTTGAATCCGGATGTGTACTCGGCATGGATGGCACGGCTGAGCACCGAAACGCTGGAGGATGGTTCCAGCTGGGTCGCCCGGCCGTTGGATCCCTTCCTGTTCTTCACCGGCGCGTTGGCGCTGGATGCCTCGGACCTGGAGTTCAACAAGGACCAGATCCGCGAATTCCTCAACACCCTGCCCGAGGTGCTGAAGCTGTCGGTCAAGCAAGGGAGCGGACTGACCGCCTATGGTTCGCTGCAGGGTGATGCCATCGACGGTACCGATGAGGCCGACGTCATCTTCGGCCAGGATGGCGCAGACGTGCTCTCTGGCCTGGCCGGCAACGATGTGATCGACGGCGGCACCGGCAACGATACCCTGAACGGCGGCGCCGGCAATGACGCACTGTTCGGTGGCGCGGGAAACGATACGCTCGACGGTGGTACCGGCAGCGACCAGTTGCACGGCGGTCTGGGTTTTGACACCTACAGCATTGGTACTGGCCTGGCCGGCGATCTGGATACGATCGTTGATACCGATGGCAACGGTACCGTGATCATCAACGGCAACGGCGCTTGGGCCAACGGACTCATCGCGACGTCAGCCACCACCTGGGAGAGCGCCGATGGCCAGATCAAGGTCAGCCACTCGGTCGCCAACGGTTCGAAGCTGATCATCCGCAGTGGCACCGACACCGGCAGCGTGATGGTCGACGGCTGGAGCCAGGGCCACCTGGGCATCACGCTTCCCGAGTTCAAGCCGGGCCAGGCAGGCACAGGAGGCACCGGGCTGGCCGACTTCCTCAATCCCTTCGTGAACAGCGTGCCCAGCGCAGCGGTCAACCTGTCCGGTGGCAACGGCCGCGACATGATCTGGGGCACCGCCTTCGGCAGTGGTGACACCCTGGACGGCGGTGAAGGTAGTGACATCATCAACGGTCGCGGTGGCGCCGACACCATCACCGGCGGTGTCGGCGACGACTTCATCTCCGGCCTGGGATCGGGGACGATCGCGCATGGCGGAGAGGGCAATGATGTCCTCAACGCTCAGTGGAACTTCGGCTTTGACGTGCGCACGAATTCACGTGTACCGATTACCGAATCCGGTATCTGGCGGGACGTGGAGGCCTTCTTCAGCTGGAGTGCAATGCAGAGGCTGGGACGCCGCGATGATGGCAGCCTGGCCATCGGCTTCGACTATGGCCTGTCGGGCATGTTCGATTTCAGTGGCGCCTCGGTGGCGCCAGGCTGGACGTTCAGATTCCGGCGCCTGGACAATGATACCTACACCCTGGTCTACAGCAGCGCCACCGAGCCGGATGGCATCCCGCTGGGCCAGGGACGGATCACCACGGAGGCCGGCTCCGGCATCACCTACACCAGCGGTGTGAGCCTGTTTGGCGAAGACGGCAACGATCAGCTCGGTGGCAGCAGTGCAGCGGACTACCTCGATGGGGGAGATGGTGACGATGCGATCAGTGGTGAAGGCGGCCACGATGTGATCCTGGCCGGGGCCGGCAACGACCAGGTGGCCGGCGGTGACGGCAACGACAGCATCGACGGCGGCGCCGGCAACGACGAGATGTGGGGAGAAGGTGGAAATGACCTGATCGACGGTGGAGATGGTGATGATCTGATCTGGGGTGACTATTACCCGCAATCCGGAATCGTTGGCGGCGGCAACGACATCCTGCGGGGTGGCGCCGGCAACGACCAGCTGTCAGGCCAGGCCGGCGATGATCTGCTGTCCGGCGGCATTGGCAACGATCTTCTGGTTGGCGGTACCGGCAATGATCGCCTGATGGGCGAAGACGGTGACGATGAGCTGCAGGGCGAAGACGGTGACGACACCCTCGACGGCGGCAATGGCGCCGACCGGCTGTTCGGGCAGGATGGCAATGATGTTCTGCTGGGCGGCGAGGGCGCCGATCATCTGGAAGGTGGCGATGGCAATGATCATCTCGATGGTGGCGCCGGCAAGGATGTGCTCATCGGCGGCGAAGGCGATGACACGCTCATAGGTGGCCAGGGCGACGACGAACTGTGGGGTGGATCTGGCAAGGACACACTGTCCGGTGGCGAGGGCGCCGACACCCTGCGCGGTGAAGCGGGGGACGACGTGCTTGCCGGCGGTGCGGGCAACGACATGTTGATGGGCGGCGATGGGCGCGACACGCTCGACGGCGGCGGTGGCGACGACGAGCTGCAGGGTGGCGCCGGCAATGATTCCCTGAACGGTGGCAACGGCGCTGACCGTCTGTTTGGTGAGGATGGCAACGACAGTCTGTATGGCGGTGACGGTGACGACGTCCTGGCCGGTGATGGCGGCGCCGGCAGTTCCGGAGCGGCTGGCAATGACTATCTCGACGGCGGTGCCGGCAACGACGTGCTGTTCGGGCAGGGCGGGCACGACGAGCTCAATGGCGGCGCCGGCGATGACAGGTTGTACGGTGATGAAGACAATGGCCCGGGTGGCAACGATACGCTACGCGGTGGCACAGGCAATGACCTGCTGTCCGGCGGCGCCGGCGACGACATCCTGGACGGCGGCACCGGCAATGACGTGCTCTACGGTGGTACAGGTAACAACCAGTACCACTTCGAAGCGGGGTTTGGTATCGATCATGTCTACCTGCAGGAGGGCAATCCGGGTTCTGATCGCGTCACCTTCGGTTCAAGCATCAACCAGGCCGATCTGCACTACGAGGCTTACGGGCTAGATCTGATCATTCGCCACATCAACGGCGCTGATATGGTGGTGGTGCACAACTACTTTGCATCCAACGGAGCGGGCGGGATCGCGGTGGGCGGCATCGACGTCACCGATCGCGGACGCCTGGAGGAACAACTGGAGCTGCCGTCGCTTGTCTTCGGTACCGGCGGTGATGACAGCATGTTGGGCACCAGCGGCGATGACAGTCTGTACGGTGCCGACGGCAACGATACACTGATGGGCCTGGAGGGCAACGACCGGCTGTTCGGCGGCGGCGGCGATGACCTACTGATCGGTGGTTTTGGCCATGACGTGCTCGACGGCGGCGCCGGCAACGACATCTATCACTACGACTTCGGTCATGGCTACGACCGCATCATCAATCTGGGCAGCGCCGAGGCGGGCACGGACATCATCCGAATCGGTCCTGGTCTGACTCGGGCGATGATCAATAACATCCAGATATCCGGCGATGACCTGATGCTCGCCTTCTTCACCGGCGCGGGGTTCCAATCGCTGAGCCTGGATGGATTCCTTGCCGGGAGCAATCGCAGTCACATCATCGAGTTCGACGATGGCACGTGGCTGAGCGCCGAGGACTTCGTCGAGACGACGCGCAGCTGGAACGGTACCGACGGTGATGATACGTACACGGCGACCGATGAAGGCAACAACCTGCGTGCGGGTGCCGGCAACGATATCGTCCATGGCCAGGGGGGCAACGATCGAATCTTCGGCGGCGAAGGCGACGATCAGCTGTTCGGTGGCGACGGCAACGATGTGATCTACGGCGATGGCGGAGCGGACCTGCTTGATGGCGGCGCCGGCGACGACATGCTGTATGCGAATGAATTCAGTGATGGCAGCCCGGACATCCTCCGGGGTGGCGCAGGCAATGATCGCTACTACATCAGCACCGGCTACCAGTACGGCTCGTCCCCGGACACGGTCATCGAACTGGAAGGCGAAGGCGTGGACACCGTCTTTGCCGAGTCCTTCTCGTACACCCTGACGGCCAATGTCGAGAACCTGGTGGGCGTGTTCAACAGCAGCACCTGGTATTGGCAGAATCCGTCCTATCCCGGCTGGATCGTGCACATTCCCCGCGCTCTGGTCGGCAATGACCTGGACAACATCATCCAGTTTGGCAAGCCGTCCTACCTGGGCAGCCATAGTGGACGTTACTACCTGCTTGACGGCGGTGCCGGCAATGACACGCTGATCGGAACCCAGGCCAACGAAACCTATGTGGTCGACAGCCTCGGCGATGTGATCATCGAGGGTGACTGGGGCTGGGACAACCGCTTCTCCATTGATACGGTACGTGCCAGCCTGTCCTACTCGATCGCCAACCTGGTCAACATCGAGAACCTGGAGCTGGTCGGAAGCGGCGATTGGTCGGGCTGGGGTAATGCCGGCGACAACACGCTCAACGGCCGCACGTCGACAGGCGCCAACCACCTGTACGGTGGGATGGGAGATGATCGCTACATCATCAGTGCCAACGACACGGTGGTGGAGCTGGCCGGGGAAGGCAACGATACCGTGGTAATCGACGCCCTCGAGGACGGCGCACCGCAGAACCAGTGGTTCGACGTCGCCCACTTCGCAAACGTCGAAAACCTGGAGCTGGGCAACAACCTGGTGCCTGACGGACGCGGCGAGGGCACCATCAACGGTGGCGCATTCCATGCGAATCTGCGCGGCGATGCCGGCGACAATGTCCTGACCGGAAACGGATTCAGCAACGAGATCCGCGGCGGCGGAGGCAACGATACCCTCAAAGGCGGCGATCGCGAGCCGAACACGGTCTACAAGGCCAGCCGGGACTATCTCTACGGTGAAGAAGGCAATGACCAGCTGATCGCAGGCCAGGGTGGAGCGGACCTGCATGGCGGCACCGGCGATGACCTGCTCAGGGGCGGTTATGGCGACGACGATTTCCACTACGGAATCGGCGATGGCCGCGATACGGTGGATTCGCGGCCGGGTGCCGGGCGCGACCGTGTGGTGTTTGGTGCAGGCATCGACCCGGACGACGTCACCTTCAGCCGCAGTGGGCTGGACCTGATCGTGCAGGTTGGCAGCGATCCGAATGACCAGCTCTTGGTCAGCAGCTACTGGTATGAGGAGGGTGGCAGTCTGGTGGTGCGTGGGGTGATCGACCACTTCCTGTTCGCCGATGGCACCGTGCGTCGCGGCGATCTGCACCAGCTGCCCTACACCAACAAGCCTCCGGTCACGCTGATCCCGTTCGTCGAGTTCGAGGCCATCGGTGAGGCGGCCTTCTCGGCGCAGATTCCCTCGGGCATGTTCCAGGATGAGGCGCAGGACACGCTGACCTATTCACTGAGTGCGAACGCGCCGGCCTGGCTGGTCATCGACCCGCTCACCGGCCAGCTGACGGGCACGCCGCCCAATGGCGGTGCGGATCTTTCGCTGCAGATCATCGCCGCCGACAGCTGGGGGCAGCGCACCACGGCCTGGCTGACGCTGAATGTACGCAACGTGCTGCGGGGTACCGACGGCGGGGATGTGCTTACCGGCACCCAGTTCCGTGACGATCTGCATGGCGGAGCGGGCAATGATGTATTGAATGGTGCAGGTGCCGATGATCGCCTGTATGGCGGCGAGGGCGACGACATCTATGTGGTGAGCGACCCGAGCCAGCAGGTAATCGAACTGGCCGGCGGCGGCGACGACACTGTCCGCAGTGGCAGTCATCGCTACGTGCTGGGCGAGAATGTCGAGCGGCTCGAGCTGCTGGACGGTGCGTATGAAGGGACTGGCAACCAGGGCAACAACACGTTGATCGGCAACCAGGGCGACAACCGGCTGGATGGCCAGGCCGGCGAAGATCGCCTTGTCGGTGGTGGCGGCGATGATACCTACGTGGTCGACAGTGCCGGCGACGTTGTCATCGAGGTGGCGGGTGAAGGCATCGATACCGTGGAGTCGGCGCTGGACTGGCAGCTCGGCGACCATCTGGAGAACCTGGTGCTGACCGGCTCCGGCAACCTGAGCGGGGTTGGCAACAGCCTGGACAACGAGCTGTACGGCAATGATGGCAACAATCGGCTCGAGGGTGGCGTCGGTGCTGATCGTCTGTACGGTGGCCTGGGCGATGATCTGTACATCATCGAATCGGCCCAGGATCGCGTGTTCGAGGACGAAGACAGTGGCGTGGATACCATCGAGCGCCGTTTCGAGACCAACCTGATCCTGGCCGACAACGTCGAGAACCTGATCCTGGCCAACGGCATCGTGTCCGGCAACGGCAATGCGCTGGACAATGTCATCACTGGCAACACTGCGGCCAACAAGCTGAGCGGCATGGACGGCAACGACACCCTTGTCGGCGGTGACGGCGATGACCAGCTGTGGGGCGGCAGCGGTGACGATGTCCTGCGCGGTGACAATGGTGCGGACTATCTTGATGGCGGCAGCGGTGCCGATCAGATGAGCGGTGGGGCAGGCAATGACATCTACATCGTGGACAACACGGCGGACACGATCATCGAGCTGGCCGGCGGTGGCACGGACCAGGTGCAGTCTTCGGCTTCCTACACGCTGTCAGCGGATCTGGAAAACCTGTTCCTGACCGGAAGTGCCGACATCAACGGGACCGGCAACGCGCTGGGCAACTACCTGGCGGGCAACAGCGGTAGCAACACGCTCAACGGAGGGGGCGGCAACGACACGCTCAGTGGTGGGGCGGGCAACGATACCCTGCTGGGCGGCGCTGGCAACGACGCCTATCTGGTCGACGCGAACTCGGGCAGCGATGTGGTCGACAACACCGGTGGCGGCAACGATACGGTGTTCTTCCAGAACGGCGTCACCCGGGAGCGGCTGAGCTTCTCCCGCGACGGCGATGACCTGTTGATCCGGATCGATCAGGCGGCCACGCCGGCGGTCCGCGTGCGCAATCACTTCCTCGGCGGGGACTGGGCCATCGATCAGGTCCAGCCTGACGGCGGCAGTTCACTCAGCGCGGCGCAGATCAACCAGCTGGTGAATGGTGGCAGTGGAGGCGGGTTCGACAGCACCGTCACCGGTACGTCAGCGGGAGAACAGCTCGTAGGCACCGCCGGCAAGGACCTGATCGAGGGATTGGGGGGCGATGACACGCTGTTCGGCATGGCAGGCGACGACACGCTGCGCGGAGGCGATGGCAACGATCAGCTTGCAGGCGGCAATGGCAGTGCTGCGGGCTCCGGCAATGACCGGCTTGAGGGAGGGGCAGGCAACGATACCCTGCGCGGCCAGGACGGCAAGAACGTGCTTGTGGGCGGCAGCGGGGATGACCAGTACATCCATGGCGGCGGAAACGATGTGATCGACAACACGGGGGGCGGCGTCGACTGGTTGTTCTTCCAGAACGGCATCACCACCAGCCAGCTTGGTTTCACCCGCGAAGGTGACAATCTGGTGATCGTTGTGAACGGAAATGCCAACCAGCGTGTTACGGTGACCAATCACTTCCTGGGCGGTGACTGGGCGCTCGACTATCTGCAGGCTGCCACCGGCAATGCGCTCAACACAGCGGCCATCAATGCGCTGGTCAGTAACGGCGGCGGTGATGGAGGAGGTACCCCGGGCACCGGAAACGATGCCGACTACCCGTCCAAGATCAACGGTACGGCGAACGCCGAGCAGTTGGTCGGTACCAGCGGGCGTGACCTGATCAAGGGCCTTGCCGGCGACGACAAGTTGTTCGGCATGGGGGGCGATGACAAGCTGGAAGGTGGCGATGGCAATGATTACCTGTCCGGTGGCAACGGCAGCTTCAGCGGATCCGGCAAGGACATCCTGATCGGTGGCGCCGGCGATGACCAGCTGGTAGGCGAGGATGGCGATGACATGCTCATCGGCGGCGTGGGCAACGACACGTATTTCTACCGCGCCGGGTCGGGCGCCGATACGGTGGACAACACCGGTGGCGGTACCGACTGGTTGTACTTCGATGGCATTGATCGCAGCCGCCTGAGTTATCACCGTGACGGCGATGATCTGATCGTCAGGGTGGATGGCAGCGCAGGGCAGCAGATGCGTGTGCTTCGTCATTTCCAGGGTGGACAGTACGCCATCGCTTTCGTGCAGCCTGGCGATGGTGGCTACGCCATCACCGCCGATCAGATTGCCAATCAGTTGACACCGATGACGGCACTGCGCACCAGCATGACGTCTGACGCCGCGTCTGCGCCGGAGGGAATGTCGCTGGAGGCCGAGTTGCAGCATCTGGTAGGGGCTATGGGCGCGTTCCGGGCAGGTGCTGCCACCGGGCTTGTTGGCGATGCACCTGTGCAGCTGGCCGATGTGGACCCATCCCTGTGGGCGGGTGCACTGCACCGTCAGGAGGCGCGCGCCACGCTTGTGCCGGGCTGATCCGGCCTGCGCATGAGGTGGCATGCCCGCAACGGCTTCGGCAACAGGGCCGTTGCGGGCGGGTTGGGTCGATGAGCTTCGCCCGGCGGGGCATTGGCCGAACGGTAACATCAGGTAACAGCCTGCCCGGATTGGGTAACAATGGGTGAGCCGGGCACCGACAGCGGCCGCCACTGGGCTACCCTGTAGTTCCAGCGTACGTTGTAGGGCGCACCGATGAAGGTTGTGGTTCTTGCTGCATTACTGATGGTGGCGCAGGCGTCTGCGATACACGCCCAAGCCCTGCCCACCGAGCTGGCGCAGCTGGGGATCATCGCCGGCATGCCTTACGCCAAGGCCAAGCGCCTGCTGGATGCTGCGGGATGGCAGGTGAAGCCGGTGCAGGGCGCGCCGGAATCGCTGGAGGGCTTTCCGGAGGTCGGATGCCAGAAGGGCGGAAAACAATGCGCGACGACCTTCGAAAAGGACGGTCAACAGATCGCGGTGCGGCTGGGCACTACCCTGGCAGGGCAGCCGTTCGTGCAGAGCGTTGACTGAGCGTCTGCCACTCTCACGCCAGCGGTAGACGACCCTGCGCGTGCGACAGCCGGTCATGCAGGTCGCGCACATGCTCGGCCTTGGCATGCACCCGAGTGGTATCGCCGAAGCTGCGTAGATAAGCGCAGGCCGCGAAGCCGGCGCTCTTCTTTTCGTACTCGGCAATCCAGGCCAGTCGATCCGGATTGTTGGCCTGTTCGGCTGACCACGCGGCCACTGGCGGGCGGATGCGGTACTTCAGGCCGACGCGCCATGGTTTGGGTGTCAGTCGCGCACGGAAGCAGTGCTGCAGCCGGCACATGCGCGCGTACAAGGTGTCGGTACCCAGAACCTTGAAGAACGCCTGCAGCTGCTCGTCCTCGGGCGAGAACGTGGCATGCATCGCCAGCACGCGCAGTCCCGCAGGCGTGCGGTAAGCGCGCAGATGCCAGTCGGGGTGTTGTTCGCTGAAGGCTTCCACACGCCGCAGCGCGAGCCCTTCGGCGCCACCGGCAGCGGCCAGCCGCTGTCTGCGGCGCATCAGCAACGCGGCATTGACCAGAACCACCGCCGCCACGCCCAGCACCAGCCCTACCAGCCAGTGCCACAGCAGGGTGCCGGTGACGGCGCCGGCAAGCAGCACGACCGCCGCAACGATGGCCGGCATCACGCAGCCGGCAGGCGGCTGCGCATGGTCGATGTCGGCGAACAGCACGTCCGGGCTGTTGAGGCACAGTGCGCCATAGCTGTTGCGGGTGATGATGACGTCGCCGTCGCGCTGCACGATCTGCTCGCGGATCGGCACGCCCTCCACGCCGTAGTTGCTGCGCACTTCACGGCGCGGCAGCGCCTGCCCGGCGAGGATGGCATTGAGGGCTTCATTGGCGCGGCGGTCGGCGTGTCCCTGCGCTTCGGCAGGGCCTTCGTCGGACCAGCCGAAGCGGCGCACCACCACCGGCCGGCCACGGAAGCGGGCCTGCAGGCGGGCTTCAGCCCAGTACGCGGGAACGATCATCATCGCAGGGTGCTCCATCTTCCGTGGCAGGTGCCGAATCGAGTCTGGCACAGCGCCAGGGTGCCCGCATCTGCTTGCTGCGGCGGCGGGGCCGGAGTGATAGATTGCGCGCTTCGCCTGCACTCCACCAAGGACGGAGCGATGCCCATGATCCTGCGCGGCCTGTTGGCCCTGGCCTGTGCCGGGGCGGTGGGCATGGCCACGGCGGCGGTACCGGCCGGGCCTCAGATTGTCACCGACGATGTCAGTCGCTTCTACGCGCTGTATGACGACGCAGGTGGCAAACCCAGCGTTGCGCAGTTGCGGGGATACATGGCCGAGGGTTCGGCGGGCCTGGCCGAGCTGGCGAAGGCGCGCCGGGTAACCCCCGAGCGCATTGCCGAGTCCATCGCCAACCAGCCGGAACTGTATGCGCAGGGACGAAGCTGCCTGGCCGAGCTGCCGGCGGTGAAACAACGCCTGACGCAGGTGTTTTCCAACCTGCAGGCCATCTACCCGCAGGCCGCGTTTCCGCCGGTGACCATCGCGGTCGGCCGTGGCCGTCCGGTCGGGCTGACCTCGAAAAGCGGAGTGATCATCGGCCTGGAAGCGCTGTGCGCAGCCGATTTCATGAATCCCAATGTGCAGGACCGCTTCGTGCATGTGATCGCGCACGAGTACGTGCATATCCAGCAGACCGGCTTGACCGACTTCGAGCCGGGCGACCCGCATGCGACGGTGCTGCGTGTTTCGCTGGGCGAGGGCATTGCTGAGTTCATCGCCGAACTGATTTCCGGCAACGTCGGCAACGGGCGCCACGCGGCCTGGACCCGTGGTCGGGAAGTGCATATCGAAAGCGCGTTCGCGCTGGATCTGGACAGCACCGATCTGTCGCCGTGGCTGTACAACTACAAGCCGGGCTCGCAGGAACCTTACGACCTGGGGTACTGGGTGGGCTACCGCATCGCCAAGGCCTATTACCTGCAGGCCAAGGACAAGCGTGATGCGGTGCGTGCGCTGATCCAGCAGGACAACCCGAAGACGATCCTGGCCGCCAGCGGCTGGACGCCGGGCATGTGGATGCCGGCGAAAGTCACGGGTGTGGCGGCGCGTACGGCTGCACGCTGAGCACGGGGCAGGGCGTTAGACTGCGGAAGTTGATTTCAGGAGTACCCGCATGCGTGGACCTGTTGAGCTTGCCACTGCCACCGTCGTGACGCTGAGCCTGGCGTTGGCTTCTCCGCTGGGTGCCGCAGAAGCCGTCTCAGTCAATCCGCTACTGCAGACGCCCATTGACCAGTTGCGCCCCGACGAGGTTCGTTTCATGCAGCAGCGCCTGGCTGATTGGCCGGAGCTGCAGCGTTACCGAGACGCCAACGCGCGACTGCCCGCGGCGGTGCCGGGCCAGCCACGCGTGGTCTTCTTCGGCGACTCCATCACCGAAGGCTGGGGCAGGGAAGGCAGTGCCGGTTTCTTCCCCGGCAAAGGCTGGCTCAACCGTGGCATCAGCGGCCAGACCACGGCGCAGATGCTGGTGCGCTTTTCGCAGGACGTGATCGCATTGAAGCCGCAGGTGGTGGTGATCCTGGCCGGCACCAACGACATCGCCGGCAACACCGGCCTGTCCACGCAGGCGATGATTGAAGACAACCTGCACGCGATGGTGGAACTGGCCCGTGCACATGGCATCGCCGTGGTGCTGTCGTCGGTGCTGCCGGTCAGCGATTACCCGTGGTTGCCGGGTACGGCACCTGCGCCCAAGGTGCGTGCATTGAACACGGCGTTGAAGCGCTATGCCGATGCACAGCATCTGGTCTATCTGGACTACTACACGCCGATGGCCAATGCCGCCGGTGGGCTGGATCCGCAGCTGGCCGAGGATGGCGTGCATCCCACGGCAAAGGGCTATGCGGTGATGGCGCCGTTGGCCGAGGCGGCGGTCAAGCGCGCGCTGCAGCAGTAGTAGCTTCAACCGGCAGGTTTGCCAGCAGCCACTCACAGAAGCTGATCACCAGCGGATCGGCCGCGCTGTCCTCATGCACCAGCCAGCTCCAGCGCGGCCCGCGCACGCGTGCCTCATCCAGCGGCTGCAGCAGGCCCTGATCGCAGGCGCGAGCCGCCAGCAGCTCGCTGACCAGCGCGATACCCAGCCCTTGGCAGGCGGCATCCAGTAGCTGCCCAGGTTCGGAGAAGTTCATGCCTTCGCGGCGCTGGCCGACATCGGCGCCGCCCTGGACCTGCCACTGGCTCCAGTCCATTTCGCGCTCGCCATGCAGGGTGAGGCGTTCGTGCACCGGTGTGGCGAGCAGGGCCGGATGGCAGGCCGGAAAGAGGCGATCCTGCAGCAGCACGCGATGCTGGCACTGCGCCTGTGAGTCGAGGTCATCGCGTACCGCTACGTCCAGCGTCTGCGTGCTCATATCCGGCGCATCCTCGCTGGTCAGCAGCCACAGGTCGGCGCCGGGACGCAGGCGGTGGAAGCTGGCCAGGCGCGGCACCAGCCAATGCCGGGCAAAGGCTGGGCTGGTGTTGACGATCAGTTGATTCGGCTTGCGGTACTGATCGAGCCGGCGGATGCCGCTCGCCAGCTGCCGCAGCAGCGACTGGGTGGTTTCCAGCAGGTCGATGCCGGCGTCGGTGAGGGTGACGCTGCGGCCCTGCCGGAAGAACAACGGCTGCTGCAGCGAGGCTTCCAGGCCCCGGATCTGCTGGCTGATGGCCGACTGGGTCAGGTGCAGTTCCTCGGCCGCCCTGTGGAAACTACCCAGGCGGGCGGCGGCCTCAAAACCACGCAGCGCGTTCAGCGGTGGCCAATGCTTCAGCATTTCAGATAAGTAAAACTGTTCAATTGATGGCTGAATCTATCGTTTGTTCTTATCGATACGCAAGCGCAGCATAGCGTCCATCCCACACCGGCCCTGGAGCCCGTCATGAGCAGCCGTCGTCACTTCCTCACCCAACTGGCGGGCGCAGCTGGCCTTGGCGGCCTGGCCGCCCTCGGCCTGGCGGGGCTGCCGGCGCGCGTATCCGCAGCGGGGCCGGGTGCGGGTATCTGGCGCATGCCGGACGAGCACGGGCCGCAGGAACGCGTTTTCCTGGCCTTCGCCGCGCAACCGCGGGTGTGGGGCGCGCAGGCCGATGCGGTGAACACCGCCGTGGCACGCCTGGCCCGCACCATCGCCCGCCACCAGCCCGTCAGCGTGCTGTGCCGGCCGGCGCAGCGGAAGCAGGCGCAGGACCGCTGCGGCCGCGACAACATCGAGTTCCTCGAGGTGCCGCTGGATGACATCTGGGTGCGCGATTACGGCGGTTGCTTCGTCACCGATGGCCAGGGCGGACTGGGGCTGGTCGACTTCAACTTCAATGGCTGGGGCGGCAAGCAGAGCGCGCGCAACGATGGTGCGGTGGCACCGTGGCTGGCGCAGGTGACCGGCGCGACGCTGCTGGAAAGCGATCTGGTGGGCGAGGGCGGTGGCATCGAAGTCGATGGCCATGGCACCGCGATCCTCACCGAAAGCTGCTGGGTGAACCGTAACCGCAATCCAGACTGGTCGCGCGCGGATATCGAGGCCGAGCTGAAGCATCACCTCGGCCTGCGAAAGGTGATCTGGCTGCCCGGTATTGCCGGCGAAGACATCACCGACGCGCATGTGGATTTCTATGCGCGCTTCGTTCGCCCCGGCGTATTGATCGCCAACCTGGACAACGATCCGGAGTCCTACGACTACGATCTGACCCGCGAGCATCTGGACATTCTGCGCGGGGCCACCGATGCCGATGGTCGCCGCCTGCAGGTGCACACCCTTCCGCCGCCGCTGGACGGGCGCGACAACGTGCATACCCGCGACAACGATGATCTGGCAACGGGCTACATCAACTACCTGCCGATCAACGGCGCGGTGGTCGCGCCGCAGTTCGGTGACGACGAAGCCGATGGCTTCTGCCGTGAACTGCTGGAAGACATGTATCCCGGTCGCGTGATCGAACAGGTGGATATCGATGCCATCGCCGGCGGCGGTGGCGGCATCCATTGCGTGACCAAGAACATGCCGAAGGTAGGCTGAGGTGCCTCAGGCGTCGTCCTGCTTCAACGCCGCATCGGCCGCCAGCAGCGCCTCGGCGGCTGCACTGAGCGGCGGCGATGGCGGGGCAACCACGCCGATCGCTTCCATCATCTTCGGCATGCCCAGGAACTGGCGCGCGCGACGGTCGTAGATGCCGGTGACCAGCAGCGCACGGGTGGCGATCTTCTGCTCGGGCCCGATCAGCACGCGCTGCTCCATGATGCCGCGCGAGCCGACCCAGCCCACCAGGCGCGTTTCCAGGGTGAAGCGCTGGAACGGCTTCAGCTCGCGGCGGAACTGGATGGTGCCGGCGCCGACGATCGGTGCCCACTTCTCGCGCAGCGCCACCCGGCCCAGGCCCATGCGCAGGATCAGGTCCAGCCGGCCCAGATCGAAGATGTTCCAGTAGCGGCCGTTGGTCATGTGCAGGTTGCTGTCCAGATCGTTGGGCAGCACCCGGAACTGCAGGCGCGAGACCCCGAACGGGGCCTCCAGCTTCGGCCGGAACAGGCTGCACAGCAGCAGGTGGAGCAGGCGGAACCAGAGGTTCATGGTTATGACGACTGTTATAGTATCGCCGATACGCTAATCTATGACGACTGTCCTGGCAAGGAGCCTGCCGTGAGCCCGCGCCCCTCTGATGCGCCACAACGCGTGATTGATGCTGCGGCACAGATGCTGGCACGCGTGGGTCTCAATGCCACCAGCATCCGTGAGGTGACCAAGTTGGCCGAAGCGCCGCTGGGCTCCACCTATCACCACTTTCCCGGCGGCAAGCAGGAGTTGCTGGCGCGTGCCACTTACATGGCTGGCGACAAGGTGGAAGCGCTGCTGGTGGAGCTGCTGAAGGGCGGCGCAGTGCAGGGCCTGCAGCAGCTCCTGGCAATGTGGCGCGAGCGCTTGCTGCGCTCCGAATTCCGCGCCGGCTGCCCGGTGTTGGCCGCGGCCGTGGAGGAACCGGTGGAGGCGGTGCCGAGCCAGCCCCGTGCCGCCGCCGCCGAGGTGTTCGCACGCTGGCAGGGTCATCTGGCCGCGGCGTTCATCGCCGACGGCCACGACCCTGCCGCGGCGGGCGGCCTGGCCAGTCTGGTGATTGCCAGCGTGGAAGGTGCGGTGGCGATGTGCCGCGCACTGCAGGACATCGCCCCGTTCGATCAGGTGGCCGCGCAGTTGCTGAAGGCCGCCGCGCGGCCTTGATCCGGCGGCACGGTCGCGGGAGACTCGGCGCAGGCCCTGACTGGACGCCGCCATGGACGAATCGCACTGCCGCCACCTGATCGAGCACTACCTGCAGGCCTACAACCGTTTCGACATCGACGCCATGCTGGCGGTACTGGCGCATAACGTGCGTTTCGAGAACCACAGCGGTGGCCAGCTGACGATGGTCACCGAAGGCATCGATGCCTTCGGCGAACTGGCACGGCAATCGGCGCCGTTGTTCCGTGAGCGCGAGCAGCGGTTGCTCGAGCTGGCCTTCAGGGATGATGTGGCGCTGGCCAGCATCGGCTGGCGTGGCGTGTTCGCGCAGGACATTCCCGATGGTCCCAGCGCGGGCACGGAACTGGCCCTGCACGGACACAGCGAGTTCGCTTTTGAGGACGGTCGTATCGTGCGGATCGTCGACCGCAGCTGATGATCGATGGCCTCGGCCCGTCGTCTGGACAGCGCCCCCGACCGCGGTAGAATCCGCGCAACACCGCCCACGCGTGCCCGGCAAGGATGTCCGCATGCTGTATCAGGTTCTTGAGCTTCCATGCGCCACGATCCACCGAGCTGCCGGTGGACGCTGCCATCGCCGGAGGCCTGTACCGGCGCATGCAGGGCATGCAGGAGCAGGGAGGGTGGCGGATATGCGTAACGCACACGATCTGGCCGCTGCTCGGCCTGCTGCTGTTCTTCGTGGTGCTGGGCTGGCTCGCGCAGGAACTCGCGCCAGGTGCGAGTTCCTGCTGCAGGTCATTCAAGCGCTGTAGCGCCACGTTCCCGGCCGATATCCCAACCTGCATCACTTCTTCCAGGAACTTCATGCGACAGCGCATTGCACGGAAGCGCATCCTGACGACAGCGGTCGTCCTGTTCGTGGCTGCGGGCGCAGCGCTGGTGGTCAGTGTGCGCCCGCAGTGGCGGCAGGACGCCGGCCCGCCGCCGATCAACCTCGGAACCGCACAGATGCAGGCCGAGGTGATGGCAGAGCTCATCGACCTGCGACCGACACCGCCAGGAAAACCGCCGGTACCACCGATTCCAATGAAGGCAGCCTCCTCCCCGATGCTGACCGGTAACAGCGGGTTCGCGACCGCGGAGGTGCCACTACAAGACGTCGCGTCAGCACACTTCGAGCCGCGCGGCTGGGAGCCGGACATTCCATTCGCTGTGATGGAATGGACTGCGCCTTCCTGCGGTGAAGGAGATCCCGCCCCGGTCTGCCAGGTTCGTCACAGCGTCGTCGAGTGGCGCGATGATGACAGTGCGGCGTCCCTTCAGCTGCAGCAGCATCTGGAATCGATGCTGCAGGTTGCGAACCGCCGGGCTGTACGGGTACCCGACCTCGCGTTTGAGCTTGCGCATGTGCGGGCGCAACGGATGACGTGGGACGAGCTTCAGCAACGGCGGGCGCGCGGTGTCGACGGATGCACGGGGGGACCGGGCAATCCGGATCTTGGCGTTGTCTATCTGCAGCGTCCTGTGTTCAGCCTGGATGGGAACTGGGCGATGGCATCGATCGCCTCGGATCTGTGCAGTGGAGGAACGGCGATGCGCGTCCTCTACCTTCTGCACCGCAGGAAGGGCGGATGGGAGCGTATTCAAGCGCAGCCTTTTGGCTATATGCGCTGGGGGAATGGTCTGTGGCCAGCGTTGACGGAGTCGTGATGACGGGCACCTCGTGCATGCCAGGCCGCGATGACCAACGGCGCATCGCCTGGCGACGTATTGCATCGCTGGCGGCGGCGCTGTCGGCTTTGGCTCTCATGGCCGGGATCTGCAGCCTGCGCCCGAGGTGGCAGCAGGCGATCGGTCCGCCATCGGTCAACCTGGGAACCGCGCAGATGCAGGCGGAGGCGATGGCGCTGGCGATCCGGCGGAGGCCGCCTTTCCCCCCTCCACCCCCGTCAGTGCCGCAGCCAACGCCAGTTCTGCCATCGCCGCTGGGCGAGGTGCCCACCGCACCGCAGACGCCGTCCACGCGCGTCGATCGATGGCGCCCGCAGGAGCAGCCGCAGTTGACCGACCCGGTGGGGGAGGACATCTACGTGATGGAGCAGACCTTGCCCTATTGCTGGCCGGGCAGCGGTGCCTCCACCTGCCAGGAGGTGGACGATCTGGTCCTGCCGCTGGACGACCGGTGGCCGCCGGACATTCATGCGCTGCGGTTGCAGCTGCAGGCGGACCTGGTTCCCGCCAATCGCCGTCCCACGCCAGTGCCTGCGGCCGCATTGGCCGGTGCGCAGCGGATGGACGGCGCGGGGCTTCGAGCGCTGCGGGAGCAGGGGTGCAGGGCAACGATGCATGGGCCGGCTCGGACATACGACCACTTCGCCTATCTGACCCGGCCCGTTTTCAGCGTCGATGGGCAGTGGGCTATGATCGCGGTCGCCTGGGATTCGTGTTCCGGCGATTTCGTCTACCGGGAGCTTGTCGTACTGCATCGCGAACAAGGACGCTGGATAGCCGAACCCCCGGAACGGGGTCTGGGCGGCGTATGGGATGGCCGCATACTGCGGCCCTGGACGTACAACCACTGACGAGGAAGAGCGCATGGACGTCGCTACGCACCGCAACAGGATGTTGTTTCGTTGGATCATGATGACGCTGCTGGCAGTATTGACGCCGTTTGCAGCAATGGCGCAGCCCGCAGCCGGGCAGGCCGATGGCGCCGAAGCCGCCACTGCCGCGGAAGAGGCGCAATGCCGCGCCTGCAGCTATGAGCGTATTGGGCACAAGGTCGATATCGGGCTGGTTGCACTGGTGTCGCTGCTGGTGGTGGGCCTGCTGGTAGCGGTGTCCCGCGAGTGGGGCACCACGTCACATCGCTGGACCTGCCGCACGCTGGCCCTGCTGCTGGTGGGCATCGGCCTGGCGTTGCTGTGGTGGGCTGGCAGCGTCGTCTACCTGGGCTACAACCCGTGGCAGGAAATGGCCGCCCCTGTCGATGGCTCGCTCACCTCGACACTGCTCAATACCTCACCGAAGTGGCTGGCGGCGCTGGTGCTGATCGGCTTCGCGCCTTCCATCTGGAAGCGCAGCGAACGCCTGCCGGCCTGGCGTATCGGCTGACCCTGGAACGACGGCGCCGGGCCACACCCGGCGCCGCCTGCGGCAATCAGTCAAAGCGCCAGCGCACGCCCGCATAGACGCCACGGCCTTCGCCTGGCGTCGAGCGCGCGACATCCTTGCCGGCGTCGTCGTAGCCCGGCGTGACCGTGGTGGCGTAGTGGCGGTTGCCGATGTTGCGCATCTCCGCCCAGGCCTGCCAGCGGCCACCGGGTGCGTCGTAGCCGATGCGGCTGCCGAAGATCACATGGCTGTCGGCCCAGTAGCTGTTGGCGTAGTCCACTGCGATACGCGAGGCGTATTCGGTGTTCAGCGCGGCGTACAGGCCGGAGGCATGATCGAAGCGCAGCTCGGCCTGGTAGGCGTGGCGCGGCAGGCCGGGCAGCCGGTTGCTGCCGAAACGCGCGTCGTGGCGGTAGCGGAAATCGCTGAAGGTATACGCCTGACGCAGCGACAGGCGGCCCGGTGCAGCCTGCCACAGCGTGCTGTCCAACCCGGCTTCGATGCCGCGGTGAACGGTGGGGCTGGCGTTGTTCTCGGCGATGAACAGGTTCGGCACCGGTTGCAGTTCGACACTGAGCAGTTCGTGGTTTACGTGTGCGTAGTAGCCGGTCAGTTCCCAGCGACCCAGCGCCGCGTCACCGCGTGCGCCCAGTTCCAGCGTGGTGGCCGTCTGGTTCTGCATCGGCACCGGCGCGCGCTGGCGGCCGGTGGACGGGCCAGTGCCCGGCCCGAAGTACTGGTTCGAGCCCCAGATCATCGACCACGGATGCGGCGCCTCCACCGAGCGGCTGAGGTTGCCGAACCACTGGGTCTGGGCGCTGTGCTGCCAGGTGAGGCCCAGTCGCGGCGTATAGTCCCAGTCGTGGCCGCGCAGGCGGCCGCCGCTGCTCGGCCAGGTCACCTGCACATCGCGACGGGTGTTGATCAGTGCCAGCCCGGTCTGCATGCGCAGGCGGTCGTTGAAGGCGAGGGTATTGCCGACGTGCAGCGTGCTGTCGGTGCCGTGGTGGCGGAAGTCACGCGTGCGCGTGCCGGCGGCATAGCCGTTGCTGGCAAAGCGCAGCGACTCGCGTACATCGGCGTCCAGATCGTGGGTGACGCGCAGGCCGACCGTGGTCTCGCTGTCCAGGCCGAACAGCCGGTGGCGGCGGCGGTAGTCCAGCGTGGCGTTGAGGTTGGCGTAGTCCAGCTGCTGCCGGTACAGGCTCTCGTTCAAGTCCATCGGGTACGTGTGATAGACCAGCCCGGCCTGCAACGAGGAGTCCTCATCGATCTGCAGCGTGGTGACGTTGCCCACCCAGGTGCTGCCCGGCTGCGGGCGACGCGCATCGATGGCCAGGTTGGCCGCATTCGCGGCACGCGGATCGTTACGGATCTGATCGCGGGTCAGGCGACCGGGCGTTTCATGATTGGTTTCGCGGTAACGCACGAAGAAGCGCGTCTGCAGGTCGGGCGTGATCTGCCAGCCGATGTTGGCCATTGCGCCCTTGCCGTCGCCGCGCGCGTGGCGCTGATAGCCATCGAATTCGGTATCGGTGTAGGCCAGGAAGTAGTCGACATCACCACTGACGCCGCCCCAGCTGATGCCGCGCTTCTGGTAGCCACGGCTGCCGGCTTCGTAGTGCAGCTGCACGCCCGCCGAATCACGACCGCTGCGGCTGACGTAGTCGATGGCGCCACCCAGCGCCAGCGCGCCGCTCTCGAAGCCGTTGGCGCCGCGCAGGACTTCGACGCGCGACAGCCACAGCGGTTCCAGCAGCTCGTAGGGCGTGCCGCCCGGACCGGTCAGTGGCAGACCGTCGATCGACACCGCAATGCCTGAGGCATGCGCGCCCGGGCCCCGGTTGATGCCCGAGCCCCGGATCGAGATCTTGGTGCCTTCGTTGCCCGGCGACTGCGCGCTGATACCCGGTTGGTAGGCCAGCACATCGGCGCTGCTGGACAGGCGGCTGTCGGCCTTGGCCACGTCGATGACGTTGCTGGCGCCCGGCACGCGCTTCAGCGCCTCGCGCGCCTGGGCGCTGGCATCGGCGGCAGCGGTGACCTGCACAGCATCCAGCGTGGTGGCCTGTGGGGCCGCAGCGGCGGTGGAAGAGAGGCCGAGGGAAACGGCCAGGAACAGCAGCGAGGGGGTGGGGCGGTACGACGAGAGCGACATGTGGGAATGCTGTAAACCACGAAAGTGGCGCGCAAGTTAACAGGTCGGTGGCCTCCACGTCACCCTCCACCTGCGTATGGCCACCTGTGGTGGCCCTGTAGAGCCGAGCCCATGCTCGGCTATCGCGCGCAGCGCGGGTTCTCTGCGATCGCCACGAAGAGCAGCCGAGCATGGGCTCGGCGCTACAGCAGGGTTTACGGCGAAGGCTTCGCCAGCGCCTTGGCCTTCGCGTACAGCGCCTTGGCAATATCTGCATCGCCCAGCGCCGCATGGCACTCGGCCAGGCTGTCCCACGCGTTGGCCGAATCCGGATACAGCTCGGCGTTGAGCGCGAACACCTTCAGTGCCTTGCTGGCACCCAGACTCTCGCGGATGGCGTAACCATCACCATTGATCGCACGTTCCAGTTCGCCGGTGGGAACGCCATTGCTGTCGCGCAGCCAGCTACGCATCAGCGGTTTCGCATCGGCGCTGTCATCCAGCGCGTAGCCGATCAACCGTTCGGACAGCACAGCGTGCGGAAACTCCTGCGGCGCGGCCACCGCCATCGCGCTCTCCACCAGCGTGCTGGACCAGACATTGCGGGCACTGCCGTTGGTCAGGTACACGAACACCCAGTAACCGCTGGCCAGCGTGCCCTTGTAAGCCAACCGCGCACGAACGCGGGTGCCGCCATCGTGGCCAACCTGGGTGTAGCCGTCGCTGCGGGTGGTGTCCCATCCCGTGGAGAAGAAATTGTTGCCGCCACCGGCCAGTTTCTGCGGCCGCCAGAGTTTTTCCAGGGTCGCCGTGCGCAACAGCTTGCCGGTCGCCAGCGCCTGCAGGAAACGGTTCATGTCGCCTACGGTGGTCTGCAGATCGGCATGGCCCCAGCCGTAGTCCGGCCAGGGGTCTTCGTTCGCTGGCTGCAGCTGGCCGTCCTTGCCGATGTAAGGCACCGCCGCGCGCGTGGCTGGCACGCGGGTGACGCCCCATGAGGTGCTGGTCATCTTCAACGGTTGCAGGATGCGTTCGCGCGCGATGGCCGGGTAGGGCTTGCGGTAATGCGCTTCCAGCAAGGCGGTCAGCACCAGGTAGTTGGCCTGGGTGTACTGCACGCGGCTGCCGGTGGCGAACTGCATTGGTGCCGCGCCGGCCACCTTCAGTGCAGCGGCAAGGTCAGGCGCTACACCGGGGTAGCCCTTGCTCACCCAGCGGTTGTCCACGCGGTCGTAGTACTCGCCGATACCTGAGCTGTGGTTGAGGAAATCGCGCACGTGGATCGCTTGCCATGCTGTGGGCAGGTCCTGCACATAGCGACTGGCCGGCGCATCCAGATCCACCTTGCCCTGATCGACCAATTGCATCACCAGCGTGCTGGTCAGCAGCTTGGCCATCGATTGCGCGGCGAAAATGGAATCGACGGTGGCCGGTGCATGGGTAGCGGGATCACGTTCACCGCTGGCGCCCTGGTAGAGCACCTGGCCGTTGTGTGCGACCAGTACCGCCTGGCCGGCAATGCCGTAACGTTCACGGTTGGTCTGCAGCTGGGCGTCGAGCTGATTGGAAAGATCGCCGGAAGTTTCAAGCGCCGAAACGGGTGGGATCGCAAACAGCGTGCAGAGCAATGCAGCAGCCAGGGTGCGGTACATCGCGGTGATCCGTCAGCGGTGATGGCGCATGTTGGTCACGTCGGAAGAGCGGGTCAAGGGCACCGATTCCCGCATCAGGGAGAGCCGGCCAGCGGCCGGCACCCCTGCGATCAGCCGAGAATTCCTGGCAGATCCAGTCCCTTTTCCTTCGCGCAGTTGATCGCGATGTCATACCCCGCATCGGCATGGCGCATCACGCCGGTCGCCGGGTCGTTCCACAGCACGCGGCCAATCCGCTTGGCCGCCGCCTCGGTGCCGTCGCAGACGATCACCATGCCGGCGTGCTGCGAAAAGCCCATGCCCACGCCGCCACCGTGGTGCAGCGAGACCCAGGTGGCGCCGCTGGCGGTGTTGAGCAGTGCGTTCAGCAGCGGCCAGTCGGACACCGCATCGGAGCCGTCGGCCATCGCTTCGGTTTCGCGGTTCGGCGAAGCGACGCTGCCGCTGTCCAAATGGTCACGACCGATCACGACCGGCGCCTTCAGTTCGCCATTGGCCACCATCTCGTTGAAGGCCAGGCCCAATCGATCGCGGTCGCCCAGACCCACCCAGCAGATGCGTGCCGGCAGGCCCTGGAACTTGATCTTCTCGGCGGCCATGTCCAGCCAGCGGTGCAGGTGCGGGTTGTCCGGAATCAGTTCCTTCACCTTGGCATCGGTCTTGGCGATGTCTTCCGGGTCGCCGCTCAGTGCGGCCCAACGGAACGGGCCGATGCCGCGGCAGAACAGCGGGCGGATGTAGGCCGGTACGAAGCCGGGGAAGTCGAACGCATTGGCCACGCCTTCTTCCAGCGCCATCTGCCGCAGGTTGTTGCCGTAGTCCACGGTCGGTACGCCCAGCGCGTGGAAGCCGAGCATGGCGCGGATGTGGTTGGCCATCGATGCGCGCGCTGCCTTTTCCACGTCCTTCGGTGCACTCACACGCTTCTCGTCCCATTGTTCGACCGTCCAGCCCTGCGGCAGGTAGCCGTTCACCGGGTCGTGCGCGGAGGTCTGGTCGGTCAGCAGGTCCGGCTTGATGCCGCGCGCCAGCAACTCAGCCAGCACATCAGCGACGTTGCCGAGCAGGCCCACCGACTTCGGCGTACCGGCCTTGCAGGCGTCGTCGATCAGGCGCAGCGCTTCGTCCAGATTGTCGGTCCAGGTATCCAGGTAACCGGTGCGCAGACGCATGTCGATGCTGCTCTTGCGGCATTCGACGGCCAGGCAGGAGGCGCCGGCCATCACGGCAGCCAGCGGCTGTGCGCCACCCATGCCGCCCAGGCCACCGGTGAACAGCCACTTGCCGGTCAGGTCGCCACCGAAATGCTGGCGGCCCATTTCCACGAAGGTCTCGTAGGTGCCCTGCACGATGCCCTGCGCACCGATGTAGATCCAGCTGCCGGCGGTCATCTGGCCGTACATTGCCAGGCCCTTCTTATCCAGCTCGTTGAAGTGGTCCCAGTTGGCCCAGCGCGGCACCAGGTTGGAATTGGCGATCAGCACGCGCGGCGCATCGGCGTGGGTGCGGAACACGCCCACCGGCTTGCCCGACTGCACCAGCAGGGTCTGGTCATCGTCCAGGCGCTTGAGCGTATCGACGATGGCATCGAAGCTTTCCCAGTCGCGTGCGGCGCGGCCGATGCCGCCATACACCACCAGTTCCTGCGGGCGCTCGGCCACGTCCGGGTGCAGGTTGTTCATCAGCATGCGCAGCGGCGCTTCGGTCAGCCAGCTCTTGGCGTTCAGCGTGGTGCCGGTCGGCGCGGCGATGGTGCGGGACGGGTCGTTGCGGGTCATGCGGCGCTCCGGTTCGTAGCGAATTCAAGGCAGGCGTTGAGCACCTGCGCCAGGGTGTGGCGCAGCGGTGCGGCGTGGTCGGGGTCGAGCGGGGTGGGCCAGCTGTGCTCGTCCACCTGGTCGGGCAGGGGTTCGTGCATATAGCCACGGCAGGCCAGCTCCATCTGCAGGCTGTGCACGCCGCCGGCGATGTTGCTGTAGTGGCGGGTGATCCAGCCGCCCTTGAAGCGGCCGTTGCGCACCTGACTCATGCCGCTGATCTTGAGCAGGTTCTCCACCACGTCGCTCAGGGCGTTGTCGCAGGACGTGTCCGGTGCGCCGGACGGACCGGCGGTGCCCAGGTTGAACTGCGGCAGTTCGCCCTCGAACAGGTGCGGGATATGCGAGCGGATCGAGTGCGCGTCGTACACCACCACGGTGCCGTGGCGTGCACGCAGGCGCGTGATCTGCGAAGCCAGCGCATCGTGGTAAGGCAGGAAATACGTGTCGCGGCGACGTGCGATTTCCGTTTCATCCGGCTCGCGGCCCGCGTGGTACAGCGGCTGGTTGTCGAAGGTGGTCAGTGGGCACAGGCCTGTGGTGTTCTGGCCCGGATACAGCGATACGCCGCTGGGGTCGCGGTTGAGGTCGATCACCGAACGTGAGATCGCCGAGCGCACCGTGGTCGCGCCCATGCCGCGCACGAAGTCGTACAGCTCGTGCACCCACCAGTCGGCATCGCGGCGGGCCAGCCACGGCGAGTGGTAGTCGCCGATCAGATCGTGCGGCAGTTCGCTGCCGGTATGTGGAAAGCTGACGATCAACGGGGCGTCGCCCTCGTGCACCGTCAACCATTCGGGATGGGCATTCATGCCTGCGGTTCCACGGTCGGCAGCAGCTCTCCCAGGCCCTGCGCCAGCGCGCCACTGCGCACCAGATTCGTGGCCGTCACCATGTCCGGATGGAAGTAGCGATCTTCTTCCAGCGTCGGCACCTGCGCACGCAGGGTGGCGCGCACGGTTTCCAGCGCGGTGCTGGAGCGCAGCGGCGCATGGAAGTCGCAGCCCTGCGCAGCGGCCAGCAGTTCGATGCCGATCACGTTGGCGGCGTTCTCGGCCATCTGCATCAGGCGGCGCGCACCGTGCGCGGCCATCGACACATGGTCTTCCTGGTTGGCCGAGGTCGGGATCGAATCAACACTGGCCGGGTAGGCGCGCTGCTTGTTTTCCGAGACCAGCGCAGCGGCGGTCACCTGTGGAATCATGAAGCCGGAATTCAGGCCCGGGCGCGGGGTCAGGAACGCCGGCAGGCCGGACAGTGCCGGGTCCACCAGCATCGCCAGGCGGCGCTCGCTGATCGAACCGATCTCGCACACCGCCATCGCCAGCATGTCGGCGGCAAAGGCGACCGGCTCGGCGTGGAAGTTGCCACCGGAAAGGGCTTCGCCGGTGTCGGTGAACACCAGCGGATTGTCGGACACGCCGTTGGCTTCGATTTCCAGTGTGGTTGCGGCCTGGCGCAGGATGTCCAGCGCCGCGCCCATCACCTGCGGCTGGCAGCGCAGGCAGTACGGGTCCTGCACGCGCACGTCGTTGTCGCGGTGCGATTCGCGGATGTCCGAGCCCTGCATCAGCGTGCGCAGGGTGGCGGCGGTGGCGATCTGCCCGCGCTGGCCGCGGATGGCGTGGATGCGCGGGTCGAACGGGGTGTCAGAACCCTTGGCCGCTTCCACCGACAGTGCACCGGTGACCAACGCGGCCTGGAACACGGTCTCGATCTCGAACAGGCCCGCCAGCGCATAGGCGGTGGAGAACTGGGTGCCGTTGAGCAGCGCCAGGCCTTCTTTTGCGCCCAGCTCGATTGGCTGCAGGCCGGCACGTGCCAGTGCATCGACCGCCGGCAGGCGCTCGTCACCAATGAAGGCTTCGCCGACGCCCAGCATCACGCTGGCCAGGTGCGAGAGCGGCGCCAGATCGCCCGAGGCACCCACCGAGCCCTGCGCCGGTACCACCGGCAGCACGCCCTTGACCAGCATCGCTTCCAGCAGCAGCAGGGTTTCCTCGCGGATGCCCGAAGCACCTTGTGCCAGGCTGACCAGCTTCAGCGCCATCATCAGGCGCACCACGCTGGCCGGCATCGGCTCGCCCACGCCGGCGGCATGCGAGAGCACGATGTTCCGCTGCAGGGTGGCCAGGTCTTCGCGCTCGATGCGCACGCTGGCCAGCTTGCCGAAGCCGGTGTTGATGCCATACACCGGCGCGCCCTTGGCGACGATGGCGGCCACCGCCGCAGCACTGGCGCGCACCACCGGCAGTGCAGCCGGGTCCAGTGCAAGCGGCGCACCGCGATAGACCTGCCGCCACTGGGCGAGAGTGACATGGCCAGGGCGAAGAACCAGGGTGTTGCTCATGTGTTGCTCCAGGAGGCAGGCAGGTCGGGCTGTCCGCGCACCACGCGCGCGTGCAGCGGGTTGAATCCAATGCGATAGACCAGGTCGGCGGGGGCGTCGATGTCCCAGATCGCCAGGTCGCAGTCCATGCCCACGGCCAGGCGGCCGATGCGATCCCCACGGCCCAGCGCGCGCGCCGCTTCACGGGTGAAGCCGGCGATGCACTCGTCCACGGTCAGGCGGAACAGGGTGGCGCCCATGTTCATCGCCAGCAGCGGGCTGGTCAGTGGCGAGGTGCCCGGGTTGCTGTCGGTGGCCAGCGCCAGCGGCACGCCGGCCGCACGCAGCGCGGCGATCGGCGGCAGGGTGGTATCGCGGGTGAAGTAGAAGGCACCGGGCAGCAGCACGGCGACAGTGCCGGCCGCGGCCATCGCGGCGATGCCGGCGTCATCCAGATGTTCGATGTGGTCGGCCGAGAGTGCACCGAAACTGGCGGCCAGTTCGGCGCCATGCTGGTTGCTCAGCTGCTCGGCGTGGATCTTCACCGCCAGCCCGTTGCCACGCGCCGCCTCGAAGACCTGCCGCGCCTGCGCCGGCGAGAAGGCGATGTTCTCGCAGAACACATCCACCGCTTCGGCCAGGCCTTCGGCGGCGATGGCCGGAATCATCACGTTGCACACCTCGTCGGTGTACTCCTGTGCTTCGCGGCCCGGCGGAATCGCATGCGCACCGAGGAAAGTGGTCACCACGTTGACCCGGCATTCCTCGCCCAGCGCACGCGCAACCTGCAACTGCTTGCGTTCGTCGGGCAAGGTCAGGCCGTAGCCGGACTTGATCTCGAGGGTGGTCACGCCCTCGGCACGCATCGCCAGCAGGCGTGGCCGGCTTTCGCTGGCCAGCTGGTCCGGAGTTGCAGCACGGGTGGCGCGCACGGTGGAGACGATGCCGCCGCCGGCACGGGCGATGTCGGCATAGCTGACGCCCTGCAGGCGCTGCTCGAATTCGTTGGCGCGGTTGCCGGCGTAGACCAGGTGGGTGTGGCAGTCGATCAGGCCCGGCGAGATCCAGCGGCCTTCGCCATCGATGCGGGTGGTTGGCTGCAGGTGGGCGTCGCTGCCGGCTGGCCCGACATGGACGATGCGGCCGCCGGCGCAGGCCAGCACGCCATCGCGGATGACACCCAGCCCTTCGCCATCGAGGGTGATCAGGTGAACGTTGGACCAGAGGGTATCGACGTGCATGGCATCCACAACGCGGCTGTGCTTATATGTCTATACAATATAGGCGTCCATTTCGGGTTGTCCAGCCATGTCCGATTCGCGTTCCCCGCACGGTTTCCATGCCGCCCACGCCCTGCTGGCCGACGGCTGGGCCCGCGATGTCCGTCTGCAGGTGCAGGACGGCCGCATCACGGCGATCCATACGGGGCAGGGCGCCCAGTACGGCGACACCCGCGTCGGCATCCTGGTGCCGGGCCTGCCCAACCTGCACAGCCACGCCTTCCAGCGCGGCATGGCCGGGCTGACCGAGATCGGCGGCGGTGACGGTGACAGCTTCTGGAGCTGGCGCGAGCTGATGTACCGCTTCCTGGCCCATCTGCGCCCCGACGCGGTGCAGGCCATCGCCGCCCAGGCCTACATGGAAATGCTGGAAAGCGGCTTCACCCGCGTCGGCGAATTCCACTACCTGCACCACGACGCCGAGGGCCATGCCTATGCCAACCGCGCCGAGATGAGTGCGCGGATTGCCGCTGCGGCCGACCAGACCGGCATCGGCCTGACCCTGCTGCCGGTGTTCTATGCACATGCCGATTTCGGTGGCGCGCCGCCGAATCCGGCGCAGCGCCGCCTGATCCACGATGTGGACGGTTTCGCGCAGCTGCTGGACGCCGCCAAGCCGGCACTGGCCGCGCTGCCGGATGCGCTGCTCGGCATCGCGCCGCACAGCCTGCGTGCAGTCACCGGCGAGGAATTGAGTGCGTTGCTGCCGCTTACCGACGGCCCGGTGCACATCCATATCGCCGAGCAGGTGCGTGAAGTCGAGGCCTGCCTGGCCTGGAGCGGCCAGCGTCCGGTGCAGTGGCTGTACGACAATGCGCCGGTGGATGCGCGCTGGTGCCTGGTGCACGCCACCCACATCACCGACGATGAGCGCGCCGCCATCGTGGCCAGCCAGGCGGTGGCCGGCTTATGCCCGATCACCGAAGCCAATCTGGGCGACGGCCTGTTCCCGATGCAGGCGTTCGCGCGCGAGGGTGGGCGCTTCGGTGTCGGCTCCGATTCCAATGTGCTGATCGATGCGGCCGAAGAACTGCGCCTGCTCGAGTACGGCCAGCGGCTGACCCTGCGCGGGCGCAACGTACTGGCCCCGGATGCCACCCGCAGCACCGGTCGCTTCCTGTTTGAAGGTGCATTGCACGGTGGTGCACAGGCGCTGGGCGTGGCCGCTGGCCTCCAGGTCGGCGCCAGTGCCGACCTGGTCGAACTGGATGCCGCACACCCGGCGCTGCAGGCGCGACAGGATGACGCATGGCTTGACAGCTGGGTGTTCGCCGCACGTAATGGCGCGCTGCGATCGGTCTGGCGCCATGGCCGCCAATGCGTGGCCGAGGGCCGCCACCTGCAGCGCGAGGCGATCACCACCGCCTTCGCCGCCGCCCTGCGTGGCGTGCTGGGCTGATCGCCTCCCGTCACAGAGACCCCATTACGTGAAGGCCAGCAAGTCCGCCACGCTCAACCAGCGTATCCGCAGCGATCTGGAAAGCCGCATCCTCAGCGGAGAATGGGCGCCGGGCTTTCGTATTCCGTACGAACACGAGCTGATGGAGCAGTACGGCTGCTCGCGGATGACGGTGAACAAGGTGCTGACCGCGTTGGCCGAGAGCGGCATGATCGAGCGTCGCCGCCGTGCCGGTTCGTTCGTCGCGCGGCAACCCCCGCACCTGGAGCAGGTGGCGCTGGAGATTCCCGATATCGCGATGGAGGTCGGCTCGCGCGGCCATCAGTACGCCTATCGTCTGCTGCAGCGCGACCTGCGCCTTGCCGATGCCGGCAATGCCGGTGAAGTCGAGCTGGCCGGGCAGGAAAACCTGCTGGCGATGCGTTGCCTGCATCTGGCCGATGGTCGCCCGCTGGCGTTGGAGCATCGCCTGATCAGCCCGGTGGGCGTGCCCGAGGTGCTAGAGGTCGATTTCAGCACTACCGCGCCGGGCAGCTGGTTGCTGCAGAACGTGTCGTGGACCCGTGCCCAGCACCGCATCAGTGCCTGGGGCGCGGATACCGCCACCGCCAAGCTGCTGGACGTGAAGCCCGGCACCGCCTGTCTGGTGATCGAGCGCTTGACCTGGCGCGGCGAACAGCCGATCACCCGCGTGCGCCAGGTGTTCCTCGGCGATGCCTGGGACCTGGTGGCGCGCTTCGCGCCCGGGACGCGGTAGGGATTCCATCCACGCATGGCGTGGATCTACTGGGCCGGAACGGCTGTCGCCTTGAACTCTGTCGGGGCGTGTGTACGATGTGTATCGTCCCTGCATGAAGAGCAGGGACCTCATCCGGGAACTGGAAGCGGCAGGTTGGATCTGTCGCCGGATCCGCGGATCCCATCATGTATTCGTGCACCCGCAGCACCCTCACATCATCACCGTTCCTCACCCAAGGAAGGATCTGGGGACGGGGCTGGTGCAGGCGTTGCGGAAGCTCGCGGGACTGACGTAGGAGGGCCCATGCGATATCCAGTCTTGATCGAGGCAGGCGATGAACGCACCGCGTGGGGTGTGGTCGTTCCAGATCTGCCGGGGTGCTTCTCGGCGGCCGACACGCTTGATGATGCGCTCAGCGCTGCCGAGGAAGCTGCGCTCGCTTGGATTGACGCGGCCCTGGATGAGGGGCGCTCGATTCCGACACCTTCCGCGCCGCAGAAGATCGCCACCGAGGCATCCAAGGACATCCGTTGGATTCTTGCGTACATCTGCATTGATCCAGCTCTGCTGGACGACACCATCGAGCGGGTCAATATCAGCCTGCCACGCCGGATCCTGGCGAGGCTGGATGCGCAGGCCAGAGCGGCGGGTGAATCGCGCTCCAGTTACATCGCCCATCTCGCGGCATTGGGCTGAGCAGGCGCCATGTGCAGCCGAGCCGATGCTCGGCTGCTGTTCGCGCGTGGCTCAACTCTGCAAAGGCATCCACGCGTGGCGTGGATCTACCAGAGGTTCGCGCGCATCGCCCAATCGCAACCGGGGTTCAGTAGATCCACGCTATGCGTGGATGCTGCCCCATCAATACGTAGCGCACTGCCGCCAGCGCACCGGCTCATCCACACCGGGGCGGGCATTGAGCTGGATGCGCACGTTGCGCAGGGCGGGGTAGTGCAGCACTTCCTCGCAGACCTGCGGCCACACCGCGTCCAGCTCGCCGGTCCGGTTGATCGCCAATGTCTGCCGGGTCAGCCAGACACCGCTGGCGATGCCGGGCTTGCCGGCTAGTGCACGGGACAGATCGGTCTGGAAGCGCTCCAGCGTGGCGGCATCCGGGTTGGGGTTGCTGCGTGCATCGGTTGAGGGCGTGGCCGGTGCGGGCGTAGCGGCCGGCAGCATGGTGGCGGGGGCCAGCGCCGGTTCGGGCGCAGTTTCAACCGCAGGCGCAGCCGGCGCGGGGGCAACCGCCACCTCGGCAACAGGCGCGGCGTCCTGCACATGCAGCCCTTGCAGGCTCAATCCCACCAGCAGGCCCAGCGTGACCGCGCCGAGCGCGGCAATGGCGATCCGGCGCAGGGCTTCATGGCGGGCGCTGGCGCGCACACGGGTTTCGATTTCCGCCGGCAGGTAGGGCTGCAGCAGCGGCCACAGGCGCGGGCCGTCCAGCACCTCGACCGCCTGTTTCTCGGCAGCGCTGCGGCCGTCGCGTTCCATCCGGCCTTCGGTCAGCAGCACGCCGCCCTTGGCGCCGGCCAGGCGCGCGGCCGCACCCAGTTCGTTCACTGCAGCGGTGCCGATACGGTAGGCCAGGCCATGCTTGCACGACACCAGCCAGCTGTTGGGGCCGTCACTGAGCAGGAAATCGCTGCTTGGCTCACGGGATTCCTCGCCCGGGTCATCCAGTTCGCGCAGGCCGCGCTGCTCGCGCAGCATGCGCTTGACCAGCACCGAGAATTCGCGCCAGTGCATGCCCGCCAGGGCCTGCAGGCCGAGTTGCATCTCCTTCTGCCGCCGTTTGATCCACCACAGATAGACAACGGCCAGGGAACAGGTAAGCAGGGCCGACAGCAGGGCCAGGATCCAAGGGAGCATGCAGGAGGTGCGCGGAAGGGGCGAATGCGAAGGCGACAGTGTAAAGGTCGCGCCGTGCCGCTGAGTCAGGAGGTTCCTGACAGGAAGCGTGATGGAGCACGCAGTTCGGAATACCGCGGGCACGAAAAACCCGCCAATCCTGAAGCCGTGAGGGGAGGGAACAAACGGCAGCCGAAGCGATTGGCGGGTTGCTCGCGATTGTCAACCAAAATTTATTGCATTGCAACAATAGCCGGTCAGGGCACGCTGCCTGGCGACTGATGGCTGCCCGGTGCAGGTGCATCGGTGCCTGAAGCGTCGCGATTCTCCAGCTTGGCCAGGCGCGCCTGCAGGGCGTCGATGCGGGCCTCCAGCGCAGTCACCTCGTCGGCGGTGGGCACGTGCAGGCGCTTGAGTACGCCCTGCACCTGGTCGTCGAACGCCTTTTCAACCTTGTTCCAGGTGCCGGAGGCCTTCTCGCGGGCCTCGTCCAGCGACGTTTCAACGTTGTCGCGCCAGCCCGGGCCCTGTTCGCCGTTGCGTTCACGGCGGCGGGCTTCCCAGGCTTCGCCTTCCTTCACCAGGCCGTCGAAGAAGCGGCTGCCTTCGGCCTGTGCACGGCCAAGAGCGCCCAGGCCTGCCAGCCAGACCTGCTGCGCCGAGTCACTCAGCTTGCGCGAGAAGCGCTCGGCCTGGTCACCGAACGAGGCGTCGTCGTTGCGGCGGTCATCGTTTTCGTACTGGTTCATCGCACTTCCCGTGGGAGTTGGGCCTGTCCCGAGAGTAGCGCGCGTTGGCGTTGCACGGCCGTGACGGCCGCCGCTGGGGTTCAGCCCAGCTTTTCCTTCAGCACGCGCTGGATCTCGCCTTCGACCATGCCCTTCATCGCCGACAGCAGGAAGCCCAGCTTGGCGGTCACGCGCACGGCGCCCGGCTGCAGTTCGATCGCACCGTCCACGCCGCTGCCGGAGAAGTTCAGCACGTCGGCGGTCCAGGACGACTTCAGGCCGAAGCGCTCGGACAACTTGGCGGCAACCTGTTCGATCGCGGCGCGCGCCTGTGCGTCGGGCAGGGCGTGGGCGTGGCGGACATCGATGGTGGACATGCAGGCTCCTGGCGCAGGGCGGGGATGATCAATGAGGGCGAGCATTGTGCGCATCGAGGGCCTCCGCGCCAAGCACTCATCGTGGGTTCTTCTTCGTTGGCGGCCAACCTGCTAGGCTGCGCCGCGTGCAGAACCTGCTTGTTCACTTCAGTCAACAACAACAGCCCGACCAGCCGCTGCGGCCCGGGGTGCAACGCATCGTGCGCCAGGCCAACGGCAGTGTGCGGCTCGGCGATGCCGGCCACGGTGCCCTGCTGCTGGCGCAGTTCTGCGTGGATGATCGCGGCCTCTGGCTGCAGGTCGGCAACGGTATCCGCGGCATTCATGTGAACGGTCGCCCGGTGCGGCGCATGGCGCTGCTGCGTGCGGGCGACGCGGTGTATGTGGACGGCGTGGAAATGGTCCTGCAGGGCGAGGTGGAGAGCCTGCTGCAGGCCCCCGCGCCGAACAACGGTGACGGCAACGACGAGCAGCAGCGCCTGCTGCGCGGTGTCGGTGGCCTGCACCATGGCCGCAGCTTCACGCTGTCGCGGTCCCGCCTGATCGGCCGCGGTGGCGACGCTGACATCGAGATCAATGAACCGGCCTTCGCCGAACAGCACGCCCGCGTGGAAGTGCACGGCGAGCGCGTGCTGCTGCGTGACCTGGGCAGTGCCGACGGCACCCGGGTCAACGGCGTGGCCGTGCGCCACTGCTGGCTGCAGGCGGGTGACCAGGTAGTGTTCGATGGCCAGCACCGGTTCGTGCTGGAAGTGCCGCATGACCCACGCCGACGCCCGCTGCCGGATGAAGACGAGTCCAGCCAGGACGCCGAGCAGGCGCCGGTGCTGCCGGCCGTGCCGCGCAAGGTCCGGCGCTGGCCGTGGCTGCTGGTCAGTGCGCTGCTGCTGGCCGCGCTGCTCAGCCTGCTGCTCTGGTTCGGCGCGCGCTGACGGTCGCGTGGTGACGGTAGTGCCGGCCGCTGGCCGGCAGCCGCCGCCCGGTATTCGTTGGGTTGCCGGCCAGCGGCCGGCACTACCCGGTCGCGTCGCCAATGGATTCCAATGAAACCAAATTTCCCTTGCGCCACAAGGCCGCAAGGCTGGTGCACTGCGGCATACTACGGGTCTTGCCCCACAGGTGTGACATGACGCGCGCGTTCAACTTCAGTGCCGGCCCTGCAACCTTGCCGGAATCGGTCCTGCGCCAGGCGCAGGCGGAAATGCTGGACTGGCACGGTACCGGTGCCTCGATTGTGGAAATGAGCCATCGCGGTGCGGAGTTCATGTCCGTGGCGGCCGAGGCCGAGGCCGACCTGCGTCGCCTGCTCGATATTCCCGAAGACTATGCGGTGCTGTTCCTGTCCGGTGGTGCCACCACCCAGCAGGCGCTGATCCCGCTGAACTTCGCTGCCCCCGGCCAGCGTGCCGATTACGTGGTCAGTGGCCACTGGGGCAAGACGGCGGTCAAGCAGGCCGGTGTCTACGTCGACGTCAACATTGCCGCCAGCAGCGAGGCCAACGGCTACCGCGAACTGCCGGCGCGCGCCGACTGGCAGCTGTCGCCCGATGCCGCCTACGTGCACATCACCGCCAACGAAACCATCCACGGCGTCGAGTTCCGTGATGTGCCCGACACCGGCGACGTTCCGCTGATCGCTGATTTCAGCTCGTCCATCGCCAGCGAACCGCTGGATGTGCGCCGTTATGGCGTGATCTACGCCGGCGCGCAGAAGAACCTCGGTCCGGTCGGCATCGCGGTGATGATCATCCGCCGCGACCTTCTCGAGCGCAGTGGCCAGCCACGTGCGGACATCTTCGATTACCGCTCGCACGTTGCCCGCGATTCGATGCTCAACACCCCGCCGACCTGGAACTGGTACCTGGCCGGCCTGGTGTTCAAGTGGATGCTGGCCGAAGGCGGCGTGGCCGAGTTCGCCAAGCGCAATGCCGCCAAGGCAGCGCTGGTGTACGGCGCCATCGACGGCTCTGGCGGCTTCTACCGCAACGAGGTCGCACACGCGGCCCGTTCGCGGATGAACATCCCATTCTTCCTGCCCGATGCCGAGCTCGATGCCCGCTTCGTCGCCGAAGCCAAGGCCGCCGGCCTGCTGGCGCTGAAGGGGCACAAGGTGGTCGGGGGCATCCGTGCCTCGCTGTACAACGCCATGCCGCTGGCCGGGGCCGAGGCGCTGGTCGCCTTCATGGCCGATTTCCAGCAGCGTCACGGTTGAGCAATGAACGGCGCGCACCGTCGGGTGCGGGCCCCGCAACAAGGAATTCCGATGGCAAGCAGCAAATCCAGCAAGAAGGCGCCGAAGAAGGCCGAACCGGCCAAGGACAGCGCGCCCACCAAGGCGAAGGGCAAAGCCAAGGCGGCCTCGAACCCGGCACCCACCCTGGCGCCGCTGGCGCTGGCCGATGTGCGTTCGAAGATCGACCAGATCGACCGCGACATCCAGAGCCTGATCGCCGAGCGTGCGCGCTTTGCCCACCAGGTCGGCAAGGCCAAGGGCAAGCTGGCCGCCGCCGTCGACTACTACCGCCCCGAGCGCGAAGCGCAGGTGCTGCGCATGGTGGTGGACCGCAACGAAGGCCCGCTCAGCGATGAGCTGCTGGTGCACGTCTACCGCGAGATCATGTCGGCCTGCCTGGCCCAGCAGGAGCCGCTGAAGATCGGTTATCTCGGCCCGGAAGGCACCTTCAGCCAGCAGGCCGTGCTCAAGCACTTCGGCCGCTCCGCGCTGGGCCTGCCGATGGCCAGCATCGAAGAAGTGTTCCAGGAAGTGGAAGCAGGCAATGCCGATTTCGGCGTGGTGCCGGTGGAGAATTCTGGGCAGGGCACCATCCAGATCACCCTGGACATGTTCCTGACCTCCAACCTGAAGATCTGTGGCGAAGTGGAACTGCGCGTGCAGCAGTACCTGATGTCGCGCAGCGGCCGCATCGAGGACATCGAGCGCATCTACGCACACCCGCAGTCGTTCATGCAGACCTCGGCGTGGCTGCGCGCCAACCTGCCGAAGGCCGAGAAGATCCCGGTATCCAGCAACGCCGAAGGTGCGCGTCGTGCGCGCAACGCCGACGACGCGGCGGCCATCGGCGGCGAGAGCGCCGGCCATGTGTACGGCCTGAAGAAGGTGGTCACCAAGCCGATCCAGAACGATGCCGACAACACCACCCGCTTCCTGGTGGTGGGCCGCAACATCTTCCCGACCTCCGGTCACGACCGCACGTCGGTGCTGGTGTTCATCCATGACAAGCCCGGTGCGCTGTTCGACGTACTCAGCCCTTTCGCCCGTCACGGCATCAGCATGAACCGCATCGAGTCGCGGCCGTCGCACCACGGCAAGTGGGAGTACGGCTTCTTCATCGACCTGGCCGGCCACATCGACGATGCGCCGATGCAGGCCGCGCTGGCCGAACTGGAAGCGCACTCGGCGCAGATTAAGGTGCTGGGCTCCTATCCGGTGGCCGTGCCCTGAGTGCTGCTGCGGCGGCCACGGCCGCCGCTCCCTGATGCATCGCCGGCGCTGCCGGCGTTTACGGAATGATCGAACGATGAGCAACGTGCAACACTGGATCGCCCGCAAGGGCCAGCCGCTGCAGGGCAGCCTGACCATTCCCGGCGACAAGTCGGTCTCGCACCGCTCGGTGATGTTCGCCGCGCTGGCCGATGGTACCTCGCATATCGAAGGCTTCCTGGAAGGCGAAGACACCCGCGCCACTGCGCGCATCTTCAGCCAGCTCGGCGTGCGCATCGAAACGCCCAGCCCGTCGCAGCGCATCGTGCACGGCGTCGGTATCGACGGCCTGCAGGCCCCGGATGCGCCGCTGGACTGCGGCAACGCCGGCACCGGCATGCGCCTGCTGGCCGGCCTGCTGGCAGGCCAGGCGTTCGACTGCACGCTGATCGGCGATGAGTCGCTGTCCGGCCGCCCGATGCGCCGCGTGACCGGCCCGCTGTCGCAGATGGGCGCGAAGATCGACACCGAAAGCGATGGCACGCCGCCGCTGCACGTGCATGGCGGGCAATCGCTGCATGGCATCGACTTCGCCTCGCCGGTGGCCAGCGCGCAGATCAAGTCGGCGGTGCTGTTGGCAGGTCTGTACGCGCAGGGCGAAACCAGCGTGCTGGAACCGCACCCGACCCGCGACTACACCGAACGCATGTTGTCGGCGTTCGGCGTGGACATCGAATTCTCGCCGGGCAAGGCCCGCCTGCGTGGCGGCCAGCGCCTGCGCGCGACGGATATCGTGGTGCCGGCCGATTTTTCCTCCGCCGCGTTCTATCTGGTGGCTGCCAGCATCATTCCGGGCTCCGAGCTGCGCCTGAAGCAGGTCGGCCTGAACCCGCGCCGCACCGGTCTGCTGCATGCGCTGCGCTTGATGGGCGCGGACATCACCGAAGAGAACCCGGCCGAGCAGGGCGGTGAACCGGTGGCCGATCTGGTGGTGCGCTACGCGCCGCTGAAGGGTGCACGCATTCCGGAGGAACTGGTGCCGGACATGATCGACGAGTTCCCGGCGCTGTTCGTGGCCGCTGCCGCCGCCGAAGGCCAGACCGTGGTGAGCGGTGCGGCCGAGCTGCGGGTGAAGGAATCCGACCGCCTGGCCGCCATGGCCACCGGCCTGCGCGCGCTGGGCATGCAGGTGGACGAAACCGAAGACGGCGCCACCCTGCACGGCGGTGTGCGCCTGGGCAGCGGCACCATCGAAAGCCACGGTGACCACCGCATCGCCATGGCCTTTGCCATCGCCGGCCAGATCAGCGATGGCGAAGTGCGCATCAACGACATCGCCAACGTCGCCACGTCCTTCCCGGATTTCGATGGCCTGGCGCGCAGCGCCGGGTTCAACCTAGCCTGATCGTCACCGCGTCCGCCGGGCCCTGCCCAGCAGATCGCGCGCCTTGGTAGGTGCCGACTTTGGTCGGCACGCTTTCCCGCATAAAAGGACGGAGGCCGAAGCCTCCGTCGAAACATCACGAACCCCTCGTCCGCGATCAACGCTGCTCGGTACGGAAATCCACTGGGACCCGCACCACGCTTGCTACTGCGCGGCCGTCATGCACCGCGGGCTGGAACTTCCAGTTCTGCACGGTGTTCAGCACCGCACGATCCAGGTCGCGGCTGCGCTCGCCGCTGCGCGAAACGATCGCAGCGTTGGCGACGTTGCCGCGGGTATCAACATTCAGGCTGGCGATCACGCTGCCCTGTACGCCACTGCGCAGTGCGGCGGCGGGGTAGGTGGGCATGCGGTTGTTGGCCAACGGGCGCGCTTCGCGATTACGCAGCACCGGCGCCGCCTTGTGCTGGCTGGAGGCCGGTGCGGCCTGGCGCGCGGCGGGCGCCGCTGCATCGGTTGCCGCGGCCTGCTCAGGGGCAGGCAGCATGCGCTCGCCGACCGGTGCTGGCGCCACATCTTCCTGGTTGGAATGACGCAGCCACAGCAGGGCGGCTGCAAACATCGCCACGATCAGCGCGATCCACATCCAGGGCGACGTGGGCTTGTGCTGCACGCTTGAATCCTGCTGCAGCTGCGGCGAATGAAGGTCTTCGTGGGTGGTGGCAGTCATCGCTAACTCCTTCCGTCAATGGACGACGTGGGAAGTGTTGCGCGAGCCATGGACGGGAAGTGTCAGCGTTGCGTCAACGCCACCGGCAGGGTTCAGTTTGCCTGCCGGGAAGCGTTCAGTTACTGCGTCTTGAAGTCGAACGGCACTTCAATGCTGCCGGGCACGGCCTGGCCATTGCTCTGCGCCGGGGTGAAGCGCCAGCGGCGCACGGCGTCGGTGGCGGCACGGTCGAGGTCGCGTGAGCCGCTGCGCTGGATCACCGTCGCGTTGTTCGGATAGCCGGTGGCGTCCACATCCACGCGTACCACCACGGTGCCGGTTTCACCGGCGCGCAGGGCGGCGGCGGGATAGGACGGTGGCGGCGACTGGCCGGCGATCGGCATCGGCTGGCTGTTGCCGCCGGCGGCGGGCGCAGGGCCCGGTGCAGCCGGGGCCGCTTCAGCGATGGGGGCGGGCGGTGGCGGAGCGGTTTCGACCAGCTTCGGCGCTTCTTCCTCGACCGGGGCCGGCTTGGCATCGGGCATGTCGCTGGAACCAGCCGCAGCGGCCAACGGTTCCGGCAGGGGCTCGACCTGGGCGGTTTCCTGCGGGGTCTGCGCGGCCGGGTCGGCGCGGAAGAACTCCTTGTCACGGCCGGTCAGCCAGACCAGCACGAACAGCAGCACGCCCACGCCGAAGGCGATGCCGGCGATCTTCAGGGCGTTGCGCGGGATATGCACAGTGAACGACTTGGCGGACGACGAGCGGGGTGCAGACATGGACCGGACCAGTACGGAATAGCCCGATTCTGCCACGCCGGGAATGAACCGGGCGGCAGAAATCCGTATAACAAGCGATAATCCCATCCCTGATACCCACCACGACACCTGCCATGCTTGATCCAGCCCTGCTCCGCCACCAGCCCGCCGACCTCGCCGAACGCCTGCGCACCAGCCGCGGCTTCGAGCTCGACGTGTCTGCCCTGGAGTCCCTGGAGGCCGATCGCAAGCGCATCCAGGTGCGGACCCAGGAGCTGCAGAGCCTGCGCAACAGCCGTTCCAAGGCCATCGGCCAGGCCAAGGCCAAGGGCGAGGACGTCTCGGCCATCATGGCCGAGGTCGCTGCCTTCGCCGACGAGCTGAAGGCCTCGGAAGTGGCCCTGGATGAGCTGCGCGAGAAGATCGAAGCGATCTCGATGGGCATTCCGAACCTTCCGGCCGATGACGTGCCGGCCGGTGCCGACGAGAACGACAACGTGGAGCAGGCGCGCTGGGGTACCCCGCGCCAGTTCGACTTCAAGGTGCTCGACCACGTCGAGCTGGGCGCCCGCAACAAGTGGCTCGATGGCGAGACAGCCGCCAAGCTGTCCGGCTCGCGCTTCACCGTGCTGCGCGGCCCGATCGCGCGCCTGCACCGTGCCCTGGCCCAGTTCATGCTCGACCTGCACAGCGGGGAGCATGAGTACCAGGAGACCAACGTGCCGGTGATCGTCAATGCCGACAGCCTGTACGGCACCGGTCAGCTGCCCAAGTTTGAAGAGGACATGTTCATCACCCAACTGGGTGAACAGAAGCGTTATCTGATCTCGACCTCGGAAATTTCGCTGACCAACATCGCCCGCGACGAGATCCTCGACGCTGAGCGCCTGCCGCTGCGCATGACCGCCCACTCGCTGTGCTTCCGTTCCGAGGCCGGCAGCGGCGGCCGCGACGTACGCGGCATGATCCGCCAGCACCAGTTCGAGAAGGTCGAGCTGGTCTCGATCAGCCGCCCGGAAGACAGCGACGCCGAACACCAGCGCATGACCCGCTGCGCCGAAGTGGTGCTGGAAAAGCTGGGCCTGCCGTACCGCAAGGTGCTGCTGTGCACCGGCGACATGGGCTTCTCGGCGGTGAAGACCTACGACCTGGAAGTCTGGCTGCCGTCGCAGGAGACCTATCGCGAGATTTCCTCGTGCTCGAACTGTGGTGATTTCCAGGCCCGCCGCATGCAGGCCCGCTGGCGCAACCCGGCCACTGGCAAGCCGGAACTGGCGCACACGCTGAACGGCTCGGGCGTGGCGGTTGGCCGCGCGATGATCGCGGTGATGGAGAACTACCAGAACGCCGACGGCAGCATCACCGTGCCGGAGGCCCTGCGCCCGTACATGGGCGGCCTGGAAACCATCGCCTGATTTCCTGATCGGGCGGGTGCCATGCTTGCATGGCACCGCTGTGGCTCTGGTGGGTGCCATGCTTGCATGGCACTGCTGCGGCTCTGGTGGGTGCCATGCTTGCATGGCACTGCTGCGGCTCTGGTGGGTGCCATGCTTGCATGGCACTGCTGCGGCTCTGGTGGGTGCCATGCTTGCATGGCACTGCTGCGGCTCTGGTGGGTGCCATGCTTGCATGGCACTGCTGCGGCTCTGGTGGGTGCCATGCTTGCATGGCACCGCTGCGGCTCTGGTGGGTGCCATGCTTGCATGGCACCGAATCCACGCATGGCGTGGATCTACTGGAGGATGTTGCACGTGCCCGGCATGAATTCACCGATGCCCCAGTAGATCCACGCCATGCGTGGATGAACCACCGTGATCACTCCACAGCGCGCAGCTTCTCCAACGGCACCCATCCCGGTTCGCCCGTCGCCGGCACACACCACGCCCAGCCATTGAGCGTGCGCTCCCCGCGCACCACCTGCCCGGGATCCACATCCAGTTCCCGAGCGCAGTAGTCCTCCGTGGCAAATGCGCCACCCTGCGCGTCGCGGCCGATTACAGGCGCCGGCACGAATCCAGGCTGCTGCCCTTCGGCTTCGCACAGGAACCAGTCTTCCCAGCCCTCCGGGCCTTCATAACGTTCGCCCACCACCATTGCCTGGCCACGGCGCAGGGTGATCGGGTACGGAAATTCGCTGCGGTGTGCAGTGGTCACGATGTAGTTCATGACTCAGCCTAACGTTCTGATGAGTGTTATGCATGGCGCTGCATCCACGCATGGCGTGGATCTACCGATGCACGTGCAGTAGATCCACGCCATGCGTGGATGGCGCACCGCTCAGGCCAGATACAAAAAAACGGCCCCGCAAAGCGGGGCCGCCAGGGTGGGCCGGGATGGGGGAGGGGATCCCGGCCCGCGTTCAGCGCCCAGACGAGGAGAGAGCGGCGCCGAACGCTGGAACGCTTATGCAGCGGCGGCTTCGGCCGCTTCGTGCGACGGCAGCGCAGCCAGTGCGCCGGCAATGGCGTCTTCGCGGTGCTGCGGCGAGTAGGCGATGCCTTCGGCGCGTACGAACTCGACATCGTTGATGCCCCAGAAGGCAAACGTCTGGCGCAGGAACGGCTCCTGGAAGTCCGCGGGCGAATCGGTGTAGATGCCGCCACGGCTGCTGGCGATGATCACCCGCTTGCCACCGGCCAGGCCTACCGGGCCGTTCTCGGTGTACTTGAAGGTGCGGCCGGCCACGGCCACGCGGTCGATCCACGCCTTCAGGGTGGACGGAATGCTGAAGTTGTACATCGGCGCGCCGATCACCACGATGTCGGCCGCCAGGAACTGCTCGAGCACCTGTTCAGCATCGGCGGCTTCGGCAGCGTCGGTCTTGGCAAGCGATCCGCTACGCAGATGCGGTACCGGATTGGCGTCAAGATCGCGATAATCAACCTGCAGGCCGTCGATCTGCTGCGTGAACTGGGCCACCACGGCGGCGGTCAGGTGGCGGGAGACGGAGTTGTCGCCAAGCACGCTGGCGTCGATGTGCAGAAGCTTCATGGCAGTACCTATGTTCGGGAGAGGTGGCGGGCTTGCCGCCGACGGAGAGAACGATAGGTTGTTGCAAAGACGGAATAAAGGTGGTTGAATGCCACGTATTGTTCTAGATATGGAACTCGGGCATGCATGACCTGAATGATCTGTACTACTTCGCGATGGTGGTCGACCACGGCGGGTTCGCCGCCGCCGAGCGCGCACTGGGTATTCCCAAGTCGCGCCTGAGCCGCCGCATCAGCCAGCTGGAAACCGACCTCGGTGTACGCCTGCTGCAGCGCTCCACGCGCCGTTTCGCCGTCACCGATGTCGGCACCAGCGTGCACCGCCACGCGCAGACAATGCTGGCCGAGGCACAGGCCGCACGCGAAGTGGTGGACCGCCTCAGCGCGGAACCGCGCGGCGTGGTGCGTGCCAGCGTGCCGGTGTCGCTGGCGCAGATGCAGCTGCCCAAGCTGCTGCCCAAGTTCCTTGAGCAGTACCCGAAGGTGCGCCTGCAGCTGAACATCAGCAACCGCCGCGTGGACATCATCAACGAAGGCTACGACGTGGCCCTGCGCGTGCGTTCGCGCCTGGACGACGATGGCAGCCTGGTGATGCGCAGCTTCGGCCAGGTGCAGGAACTGCTGGTGGCCAGCCCGAAGTACCTGGACCGCGCCGGTCGGCCCAAGGACCCGGAAGAGCTGACCCAGCACGTCACCCTCAGCATCAGCGAAGACGAAGCACGCCAGCGCTGGGAACTGCATGGCCCGGAAGGTGAGGTTCGCCGGGTTGACCTGCAGCCGCGCGTGGCCGGTTTCGACTTCCCGCTGCTGCAGAGCATGGTGAAGGACGGTTTCGGCATCACCATGCTGCCGGAAACCGTGTGCGCCGATGCGGTACGCAATGGCGAACTGGAAGTGGTGCTGCCGGACTGGTCGCTGCCGCAGGGCGTGTGCCATGCGGTGTTCGCCTCGCGCCGCGGCCTGCTGCCGGCGGTGCGCGTGTTCATCGACTTCCTGGCCGAGCACCTGCCGCCGCAGCTGGAGGCCTCGCGCCTTGATTGCGGTGGCGCCTGTGAAAAGGCCAAGGAGCGGATCAGGGCCAGTGCGCTGGGCGCGTTGGCGGTGGACGCGGGCTGAGGCACCTACCCACACCTGCACCGCCAATCTGTGAAACGGTAGCGCCGGGCCATGCCCGGCGTTGCTGCTTTCCGGCCCCGGTCAATTCCGGCCGAACAGCCGGTCCCAGAAGCTGCGCCGCGGCGGTGCGGCGGGTGTGGGCTCGGCAATGACCGGTGCTTCCAGCACCGCCATCAGTTCCGCGCTGCGTGGCTTCTTCAGGAAGCGCGCGTAGTCCAGGTAGCTGGTCACCTTGCTCATGTGCAGCCGCTCGGGCATTGCCGGCAACGCGCCGCCTTGCAGCAGCACCCGCAACGCCTCTGGGCGGTCCAGACGGATCGCCTCGAACACGGCGGTGCCGCCGCAACCGGGTTCGATCTGGTTGGCGCGCTGTGGCGCATCCTTCAGCAGGTCGCGCAGTGCGTTCGCATCATCGCGTTCCACCGCCGCTACCAGTCGTGCCAGTGCTTCGGCTTCTTCGGGCGGAAGACTGTCGCGATAGGCCTGGTCGGCGATCTCGCGCTCGTCGCGCCCATCACCGCCCTGGATGCACAGGAAATCGGTGACCAGAGCGACCGGAATGCCGGACGTATCCAGCGCCCAGTAGCTGGGATAGACGCCGTCGCCCCAGCCGCTGGTGAATACGACCAGGCCATGCGGTGAGTCCTCGCCCCAGGGGCGGTATTCGGCGCCCTCATCCAGGCCGTCATGGTCGATCAGTGCATCAGACCACTCGCTGCCTTCGTCGCCATCGGCCTGTTCGATCAGGGCCAGCAGTGCCTGCTGGGTGTCGGTATCCATGAAGCAGCCGATGCCGGCGTCGACCGGGTAGCCGATGAAGCTGTCCTCATCCAGTCCGGTCAGGTCCTGCGTGGTCCAGCGCGCCATCTGCCAGTGCAGGGCAGACGCAGTGAGGGCTTCGCGGGGCTTGAACCAGACCACGGCCAGCGCCGGGCGGCCGCTGTGCACGATGATCTCAACCGGATGCCGGCCCAGCGGGGCGGTGTAGTCGGCCAGCGCAGGCGCCTCGGCCTGGACCAGCGGATCGCAGACCACCAGATGCCCGCTGCTGACCGGCAAGTGCCCGGCGAAGGCGCGGTGCAGGGCCACTGCGGCCAGCTGGGTATCGTCCAGCAGGCAGGTGCGCAGGTTGGCCAGATCGAGATGGGCCATGGCGGCTCCGAGTGCGGTGAAGGCCCCCACCGTGCCGGATGCGAAGGGCAGGGGCAAGGTGGTCTTGGGCAAATGCCCTTCACGTGCGAGAATACGCCGCTGCCCGGGCGACCGGGACCCCGATTGGAGAGATGGCCGAGCGGTTTAAGGCACCGGTCTTGAAAACCGGCGAAGGGTTAAACCTTCCGTGGGTTCGAATCCCACTCTCTCCGCCATGATGTTCAGAAGAGCCCCTGGAAATAGGGGCTTTTTTTTATCCAAGCCCCTTGCTGAACAGCCATCCGGTCACTAGGGTCAGGTGAACGAATAAACCGATGCATTCCTCTGGCAACAGGGAATTACTTCATTCAAGGATGGCAATCGTTCCAGGTGCACAAGCGCCTATGTTGGCGCCAGGCAATTTGAATGTGCCAGGCACCCGCGCTAGGCTTCGGATGCCCAAGGAGGGCGACCAACGGAGTCATGGCATGAAGATTGGATTCAAGCTTTCTGTTGCGGTTGCGGCCTGTGCGTTGACCTTTGGAATCAGTAGCGCTACGGCGAAGGCACCTGGCCCTTGTTCCGTCTGCGAGGTCCAATACATTGCATGCGAGGCGTCAGGTACAGACTTGAGTATCTGTACCCGGAACTATATGCAATGCTTGCGTCTGAACGGCTGCATTATCCCGTAGCAGGGCGCGGCGGGGACGTGTGGGGGCCTTTCGATACCCTGCAACCTTGCCAACATCCAGACAAAAGCCTCGGTCCTGCCGGGGCTTTTTCGTTTCCGGAAACGCCATGGCGCGCATCACGCCGGGGGGCGAAACCGAGACGGTACCTGTGTGCGCTGATGCAGGCATATGTGGATGGAGCGGGGCGCATTCATCCCCGACGCCCACCCTTCGGCTTGCTGTGGCACAACGGATAGCTCGAGCACGACCGGAAGGCCCCATGCGGCCCAATGCGGTCCACAAACACACCTACCTTGCACACCGGGCAGCGATCTTCGTGGATCGCCGCGCCTGAAATCGCGGTCACTTCCACCGCCCCGTCCTTCACCAGCTCGTCCAGGAACGGCGAGTGCTTCCCTTGCAGGGTGAACATGGCGACCGAGCGCCGCGCACGCGTCAGCGCGACATAGAACAACCGCCGTTCTTCGCTCAATGGGTAGGTATCCCCATCCGGCATTGCCAGGGAAAGCACCGGGTCATCCGCGCGCAGGCTCGGGAAGCTACGGTTGATCATGCCCGGCAGGATCACGTAGTCCGCCTCGCGTCCCTTCGACCGATGGACCGTGAGGAACTCCACGTCCATCGTGCTGCCGAAGGCTGTCTTCCAATCCGAAGGCATCGCGCTGCGATCGGCGCGGTAGCGCCCCAGGATGAAGACCGTCACGCGTCCGTTGCGCCCTTGCGGCACCGCTCCGGACAACAACTGCTGATGCAGCTTGGCGAGATGCTGGCGAACGCCATCCTGCAGCTCCTCGCGTCGATTCATCTGGAACGCCTGCAGCACCGGGCCCATAGCCGGTGTAGTAGAACGAACCTCCTTGACGATCTGTGCGGGGTTCCTGCTGACGAAGTGACTGGAAGCATCACAGAGCGCCTGTGGGCAGCGGAATGTCTGCTCGAGCTTCAGCACCTGGCGGTGCCCCATCCACTCGCGGAATCCGGTCATCACCGAAACGTCGGCACCGGCGAAGCGATTGATCGATTGCCAGTCATCGCCCACCGCAAACAGATAGCGGCCCGGTTGGCTGACCAAGGCGCGGCAGAGGCGCGCACGGGCGCGTGATGCGTCCTGGAACTCATCGGCCATCACCAGTTCGTAGGGTGATTCATAGTGGCCCTGTTCCAGCAGCCCAGCCGCCATGTTGAGCATGTCCTCGAAGTCGATGCCGCGCTCGTCAGCCAGTGCGTTGTCCCAGGCCTGGAAAACCGGCCCTGCAATTTCCAGGAAGCGACGGTGTCGCTCCTTGAACTGATCCTCGGGCATCTGCCGCAGGCGGGCGGCCATATCGTCCAGCGTCAGGCAGTTGCTCTTGGCGTGGGCAATGAAGGTGCGCATCAAGCCGATCAGGTCCGCGTCCGGCATCGGCTTGGCGCCCTGATCCGGCAACTCACGGTCCGGGTTCGGGTCGAGTTCAACATCAGACTCGCCAAGCTTCTCTGCGAGGTCCAGCAGGGCATGTCCACTGCGCAGGCCAAACGACGTCGTCTCGACCAGCGCGGTGCCGCGCGCCACATGCTGCTGGCGCTTCCAGTGCATCCCTTCGCTGTAGTTGGCAAAGTGCTTCGGCGGCTGTCCATCGGCATCCAGCGCAAAGTGCTCGTGATACAGCCCTGCGTCCGGATAGTAGAAGTCCGGACGATACTGGCGATGGGTGTCGGTCGCCGTATCAAATTCGTAGCGTCGCTCGTAGTCGTACGTCACGCCGTTGTAGAACAGCCAGTCGGCGATCACGCATTCTTCCAGGCTCTTCACCCGCTCACCCTGCAGGGTGCGGATGTAGGGCGTGCCATCGCGGTCGTAGCCGTCGGCCTCCATTTCCGCGCCGAATGGCGGCAGGTCGCGCCCGAACACCAGGCGGAACATGTCCCATTGGGTGCGGAAGTGGGTCGAGCGATCCTTCAGGTCGTCCACCAGTTCGGCCAGCTTGTTGAAGCCCAGCGTGGCGTCAATGGCCCATTCGGGGATGTCGGGCTTGCGGCCGGTGGCCTTGGCGACGATGGCCAGGCCGAGTGCATGGAAGGTCCGTGCCTCAATCGTGATATCACCCATGCCCAATCGGTCGAAGGAACGCTGTGCGCGCTCTTCAAGCTCCCTGGCGGCATCCTTGTTGAAGGCGAGCATCACGATCCGTTCGGGCTCGACAAATCCGCGATCGATGGCATAGGCGGCCTTGGCGACCATCGTGGAGGTCTTGCCAGAGCCGGCCGCAGCCACGACCTGCACGCGGTTGTCGAAGCAGATGACGGCGCGGGCCTGTTCGTCGGTCAGCGGCTTGCTCTCGACCCGGTCCAGGAAATCCTTGGCCAGTACCCGCTCGCGCGCTGCCATGGTTGCGTTGGCGTCGGCCCAGGCGGTGGGCCAGTCCAGCTGCCAGTCGTGCAGGGCGTCCAGTGCTGCACGGTGGCTGGGCGAATGCAGGTCCTCATGCACATCCTCATCCAGGAACAATTGTTCCAGCTCGCGCGGCGGGAGCGGCAGGGCGGGGCGCCCGGCCAGCAGCATCTGCTGCTGCTCGTGCGTGATCCAGCGGCGGCCGGTGCTGCTCCGGTCGATGAGGGCGTCTGCTTCGGACAGCCACGACTGGATCTGCTCCAGAATCGTGTCGAACAGTGCCTTGCGCCCTCGCGTGGTACCCACAAAGCGCACCTGCTGCAGCGCTGCCGCAAGCCGGGAAGCCTGGCCGTTGGGCAGTCCATCCATGGTCAGCACGCCGTCGGCCTGGGTCTGCAGGACGACTTTGGCCCAGAAGAGTCCTGGGATGACCTGCACGCGCTCGTCGTCAGCCACGTGCTGCCGGTACTGGCGGCCTTCAATCAAAAGCTCAGCATGTTCGCCGTCAAGTCGCAGCCGCCAGTCCGGCGAGCGGGTCACACGTAGGCCCCAACCCGAGGGGCGCCATTCCATAGACATCCAGATACTGCCTTGCGTACGTCAACTGGGCTTGCAGAGCCCTTACCCCTCCATGATAAGGGGCCTTGACGACGCGCGTGGCCTTTCCTTTCATGGTCGGCCGTGCAACCGGATTCATTGACGTAAGCGAAGGCCGTTGCCAGCATGAAGCCTGTGGATGTGGACGCTGCTCATGGAAATCGACTGGAACAGTGTGGGTACCTTGAAGCACACCGTCGGCGGCTACGATATCCGCACGGATGCACTGAAGATTCTGGTGACCGCTGCAATGCAGGGGCACGAGGGTGATGTCTCGCAGATGCGCATCGAGATGGAAGACGGCGTCGTCCTTCTGCCAGACGAGATCAGGCGCCTGGCACTGGCGCGGAGTCGCATCCGCTAGCCGCGCCGATTGGCACTGGACCCGGTTGGCCTGCGGCAACTCCAGGTGCCAGCGCCTGCCAGCACGGAATCACTCGTAGACGCGGTCCCGCCTCGTGGGAGGCACCTCAACCAGGTCTCCCCGCCGGATCAGCTCATCCAGATCCACTGCCGATGCTGCCAATGCCTCCTGCGCATCGAAATCCCATTTGTTCCTGTACTCGCGCGCCAGAAGATCGCATACCGCCTTGGCGCGCTGGTAGGCATCGTTCTTGGCGTCATCCTGCATCAGCTCATCGCGATGGATCTGGCAGAGCATCAGCTGGTGTGCATCTTCGCCGCGCTCGCGCTCCCAGGTAATGTCGGGCAGGCCGGAAAGAGCGGTCGCAAGTGCGAGTGCAGTCATTGACATGGCGGTGTCCACAGTCGGCGGAAACCTGAGCGTATGCGAGCGGCAGTGGCAAGCGACCGCTGCCGCTCGCATGGTTTCACGACGTGTTCACCATTCGTCGCCGGATGGAATGCGCTGAGGAAACTTCCTCAGGCATTCACATCCACGACAATCCGCCCACGCACCCTGCCCGGAATGATCTGCTCGTAGACCTCAAGCACGTCGGCAAGCCCAATCAGCTGCACCGTGCTTTCAAGCTTCTGCGGATCCAGGTCGGTGGCAAGCCGGTCCCACGCACGCTGGCGAACATCCTGCGGCGCATTTACCGAATCCACGCCGGCAAGGGTCACGTTGCGGAGGATGAAGGGCAGCACCGAGCCGTGCAGTGCATCGCTCTGCGCCAGACCACAGGCAGCGACGGCACCGCGGTACTTCGTCTCGGCAATCGCGTTGACGAGGGTAGGGCCACCGGCCACATCCACCACGCCGGCCCAGCGTTCGGCGCTCACCGGCCGGTCGCGTGGTTCTGAAAGCTGCGCGCGATCGATGATCTCGGCGGCACCCAGGCTGTGCAGGTACTCGGCGTGTTCCGGGCGTCCGGTGGCGGCCACCACGCGATAGCCCAGCTTTGAAAGGATCGCTACCGCAATCGAGCCGACGCCACCGTTGGCGCCGGTGACCAGCACATCGCCCTTGTCAGGCGTCACGCCGGCGTCTTCCAGTGCCAGCACGCACAGCATGGCGGTGTAGCCGGCGGTACCGATGGCCATGGCATCGCGGGTGGTCAGGTTGCCGGGAATCCGGTTGAGCCATTCGCCACGCACGCGGGCACGCTGTGCCAGGCCGCCATGGTGGCCCATGCTCAGGTCCCAGCCATTCAACACGACACGGTCACCGGGCTGGAAATCGGCATTGCTCGACTCCAGCACTACACCGGACAGGTCGATGCCGGGAATGAGCGGGAATCTCTGGATGACCGGGCGCGAATTGGTGAGCGCCAGTGCGTCCTTGTAGTTGAGCGTGGAGTACTCGACGTCCACCAGGACGTCGCCGTCCATCAGATCGGCTTCATCAAAATCGACCAGCTCGGTCGAAACCTGGTTGTTCGTCTTGCGGGTGAGCAGTGCTTTGAACGTCATGCTGGGCCTCACATTCAAGGAATGGGGCCATGCTAGGCTCGCACCACTATTGCAACAAGAACGATGATTTTCCGTAGGTACTATGGTTTTTCGGAGTATGCATGCGTAGCAAGCGTTGGGACGGCAAGAGCGGGTGCGCCGTGGAAGTCACGCTGTCGGTCATGGGGGGCGTGTGGAAGCCTGTCATCCTCTTTCACCTGATGACGGGCAAGCGTCGTTTCATGGAGCTGACACGGCGGGTGCCCAACGCCACCCAGTCCATGCTGACCAGCCAGCTGCGCGAACTGGAAGCCGACGGGGTGGTGATCCGTCATGTCTATGCCGAGGTACCACCGAAGGTGGAGTACGAGCTTTCCGAGTTCGGGCGCACGCTGGTTCCGGTGCTGCTGGCCATGCGCGAGTGGGGTGAAAACTATCGCGGCCATAGAAGCACGGACAGCGACGGCTGAGGCCTGAAGCGTAGCGCCGAGCGTGGTCGACCTGGCCCGCGCACCCCGCAGCGTTCCGGAGCCCACGGCAATACCCGCAGTGCTGCAGGCAACGCATGTGGAGCGCTGCCTCGCTCCGCGAACGATCCCGCCCACCTGCGCGTTTCAATGCCCACGGATGTAGCAGTACATACGCCGGTTGCGCAGTCGTTGCAGCAGATGGAAGCCGCCAGCCTGGAGCGGCAGCAGGCGGTCATGCAGCGCCAGCAGGATATCGAAGTGCAGGCTCGCGAGAGTCACGCGGTGCGGATGGGTTGAAATCGCGCCGCAGCAGAGCGATGCCCCATGAAAGGGGCATCGCCGCGTTTACGGGGCCGACTTCTGCTGGCGTGGATCGGCAATGATCCGCGAGGGTGACCCATACAGCACCAGCACCCGCATGCCGGTGCTGAATACCGGATCGGGGCCTTGTACAACTGTCATCAGATTGCCGTTCTCCGTCTGCACCACGTATTCCAGGCCCTTGGCCTGCGAAAGTGCGCGTTCGGAGGCTGCACCGGCAATCGCGCCTACCACCAGGCCGCCAATGGCACCGATGGCCGCTGCCTGGTCGCTGCCACCGATGGTGGAGCCGGCCACGCCGCCAGCCGCAGCGCCGGCAACGGCACCACCGCCCTGTGAGCCGTCAATACTGACCGCACGGACGCTGATGACCGTGCCGCTGACGGTGCGATTGACCTGTCCCACCGAACCGATGGAGTAGCTGTCCGTGCGCACATTTGGTGCGCATGCCGTCAGTATCACAGCAGCGGATACGGCCAGCAGCAGGCGCTTCACGGCGCTTCCTGCTTGTTCGGGAACATCGGCTTGGAGATATCCACTGTCTCCAGGGCCTGCAGGAACTGGGCGATGTTGTTCTGGGCCGAGCGGCTGATCGACTCACGGGCACGGATCACACCTGCGAAGGCGTAGTTGAACGGAACTTCGCCGGACGCGCTGACATCCTGGGTGTAGACGATGCTGCCCGTTGCACGATCGATCAGCTCGTAGCGGGCGATCGTCTTGGTGGTCATCGATGCACCGAAGCTGGGAATGTCGATCGCCAGGATCTTCACCGACAGGCTCAATTTCACCGGCGCGTCGTCGCGGAACACCGCCATCTTGTTCAGTGCTTCGGTCAACGCGTTCTGCCACATCTGCGGCACTTCGTGCTGGGCCTGCGCGGGGATCTTGCCCTTGGCTTCATCCGGACGTGCCAGCGTGACCGTCAACGACTTCAACTCGCCATCAATCTTCTTGCTGCTGACCCCGACATTCGGGACCGAGAAGTTGAGCGGCGGATTGGTGGTGCAACCTACCAGCGACACGGCGATGATCGCCGCGAACAGGAACTTCTTCATCCATTTTCCCCTGTGACTACGTTGAAACATCCATGGTGAATCGCGTGTTCGTCGGCAACGACGATGCTGCGCCGCAGCGGCCGCATGAAGGCGTGGCTGACTGCGCGCAAGGATACCTGAATTGGGACGATCTGCCGCCTGGTACTGTCACCTGGCAGAGTTGGCACTGCAAAGGACGGCAAAGGGTGTCAGGGGCTGAGCACCGGGTCCGCACGCCGCCGCGCAGATGCGCCGGTCGCATTGTGCTACCGATATGGTGGATGAGTATTCTGCGTGCATGCTCGGCTTGGCCGGCCAGCGGAAATGCAGACTGATACCGTGAGGAGCGAGGAGCACCTTTCGAGAAGCACCAATGCCAGCCCCCGAAATGGGGGCCGGCACACATCACGGCAGTGCGTGACTTACGGGATGGTGCAGCCGCTGTTCCGCAGGCAGCGGGCAAATGCCGGGTAGCACACCTTCTCGCCATTGCCCGCTGCGAGGCAGGCCTCGTAGGCGGTGTAGCACGGGGTACAGCGGGACTGCGCGGAGGCACTGCCGATTCCAAGGGTCAGTGCAGCAGCCGCAATAGCAACAGACAGCTTGAATCCAATCTTCATGCTTCACTCCGTTGATAGCCCTCCTTGGGCACCTCGGAGGCCAACGTGGGAAGAGGGTGTATTCAACCCGCACCGCGCCCGGATGGGCATCCATCTTCAGCGCCCCGCCCTGGATTTACTTTGTTGGCGCGTCTGCAGTCTGAGCGGCCACCATGGCCTGTTGCATTTCCTTCAGCGACAGATGGCCATCACCATCGGTGTCCAGGCCCGCAAAGTACTTCGCGATCTCCGGCACCACGATGGCCTCCTCCTTGCTGATCCTGCCGTCTTTGTTCTTGTCCATCGCGGTAAACGCGGCGTCGATCGAATCGGCCTGCTTGTTGAAACGACCCTGCTGAAATTTCGCGTACTCGGCCTTGTCGACGCGTCCGTCGTTGTTGGCATCCATGGCGGTGAATGTGGCGTCGATGTAAGCCTGTTTCGGGTCGGTCGGTGAGCCCTGGGCCAGCAACGGGGCAGTGCACAGGGCGATCAACAGAGTGATCCTGGTCATGGGTGGTTTTTCCTTGAGAGATACAGGTCAGCGGCAGGGATAGGTGTAGCCGTCGGCGCCGCGATAGGTATCGTTGCGGCGGTCGTAGTTGCCGTAGCGATTCATGCAGTAGTCGGCGCGCTCGCGGACTTCGCGTTCGCGTTTGGCAGCAGCGGCAATCACTCCGGCCACCACCGCTGCACCCACCACGCCCACCACCACGCCGGCGGTCTTGGCGTCGTGCCGGCGCTCGCGTTCCCGCTCACGATCCCGCTCACGTTCGCGCCGCTCCCACGCATCGCGTTCCCGATCGCGGTAGTCCTGGCCCCAGTGCGGGTTATAGCGGTCACCACGCTGTGCATGGGCGTCGCTGGAGTAGGGCATCAACACCAGTAGCTGCGCAGCAGCTGCCAGCAGTAGCGCGGTTCTTTCTGTTCTAGGAAACATCGTCCAGCTCCTGTGCGGAATTTCTTGGTAGCTGCAGTACACACCGCGGACATTGCGCGAACCTGCTGTCACTGGAGGGGATGCATTGGCTATTGGACCAGCGCCTCCACCGGATCGAGCCGTGCGGCACGGCGTGCCGGCAGGAATCCGAAACCAACGCCTATCAGGCTGGAACACGCGAATGCAGCCAGAATTGAGTTGACGGAGAACACCAGGCTGAAGCCCGCATCGGCCAGCTCCAGGGCCGCGCCCAACGCCAGGGCCACGCCGATGCCGAGCACGCCACCGAGCAGGCAGACCAGCACCGATTCGATCAGGAACTGCTGCAGGATGTCGCTGCGGCGCGCGCCCACTGCCATGCGCACGCCGATCTCGCGGGTTCGCTCGGTCACCGAGACCAGCATGATGTTCATTACCCCGATCCCGCCCACCACCAGTGCGATGGCCGCGATGGAGCTGATCATCATGGTCAGGATGCCGGTGGTCTGTTCGATGGATCTGCGGATCTGCGCGTTGTTGCTCATGTAGAAATCGGTGCTGCCGTGGCGACGCATCAGCAGTCGCCCGATGGCCTGCTCCGCCGCTTCCATGCTGATCGCATCCGAGACGCGCACGGTGATGCTGGAGACGTGGCTCTGCCCCAGCATGCGCGCCATGGCGGTGGTGTAGGGCAGCCATACCCGCAGCAGCGATGCATCGCCGGCCGCACCGGCGTCCTTCTTCACCACACCCACCACGCGCACCGGCACATTGCCCAGCAGCAGGGTCTGCCCGATTGGACTATCGTCCGTGGCGAACAGGCGTGCGCGGGTATTGGCGTCGATTACCGCCACCTGCTGGCGGCCGGCTACGCCGGGCGACCCGAAGAAGGCGCCTTCGTCCAGTTTCATGCCATGCACGCGGAAGTACTGCTCGCTGACGCCCTGCATCTGCACACTGGCAGAGCGGTTTCCGCGCAGGGCGGTGCCGCTGGTGGCAACACCGGGCGTGGCGCTGTCCACGAAGGGTTGCCGGGCAAGGGCCACGCTGTCGCCGGGAGTGAGTGTTTCCACCCGCGCCGAGTGCAGGTCGCCAAAACCGGAGCCGGGATAGATCTCGATGGTGTTGGTGCCCAACGACGAGATATTGGACAGGATGGCTTGCCGTGCGCCGGTGCCCAGTGCTACTACCGCCACGACCGAAGCAATGCCGATGATGATTCCGAGCATGGTCAGGAAGGTGCGCATGCGGTGGGCGTTCATCGCGCGCAGGGCCATGCGGAAGGCTTCGGAGAACCGGTCCCGCCAGGCCTGCCAGCCGCTGCTGTCCATGGATTGGGGCACGGCTGGCATCGCCACGCCCGCTGCCAGAACAGTACCGGTTGCACGATCTTTCACAATCCGCCCGTCGCGGATTTCGATGATGCGCTGCGCATGCTCGGCCACGGCCATGTCATGCGTGACCAGCACCACGGTATGACCCTCGGCGTGCAGTTCGCCGAGGATCTTCATCACTTCTTTGCCGGAATGCGTGTCCAGCGCACCTGTAGGTTCGTCGGCGAAGATCACCGCGCCACCATTCATCAGGGCACGTGCAATCGAAACGCGTTGCTGCTGGCCACCCGACAGCTCGCCTGGGAGATGCTGCATGCGCTCGCCCAGGCCAAGCCGCGACAACAGCGTGGCCGCACGCGCATGGCGAGCCTCGGAAGGCATGCCAGCGTAGATCGCCGGCACTTCCACATTGCTCAGTGCAGTCAGATCGGTCAGCAGGTGGTAGCGCTGGAAGATGAAGCCGAAGTGCTCGCGGCGTAGTTCGGCCAGTTCATCAGGCGACATCTGCGCGGTCTCGCGCCCGGCGATCTGATAGACGCCGGCGGACGGGCGATCCAGGCAACCGAGGATGTTCATCAGCGTGGACTTGCCCGAACCGGATTGGCCTACGATGGCCACCAGTTCACCTGGGTGGATATCCAGGTCGATGCCGTCGAGTACCACCAGCGTCTGCTCGCCCGCGGCAAATTCACGGCGTACGCCGCGAACGCGCAGCAATGGCTCGGTCATGGTCGTACTCATTTGGGTTGTGCAGGCGTGTTGGTGGCTTCGACGTTGGCCTGCGCAAGCACGACCTGTTCGCCTTCCTTCAGCCCGTCGCGTACTTCCACCTGGATCTGGTCATCCAGCCCGGTGGTGATGCGCCGCGTGCTGGCGCGGCCGTCGGCACCGCGTACCTGCACGCTGTAGCTGCCATCGGCGGCGCGTGCACCCAATGCGGCCGAGGGAATGATCAGTACGTTGTTGGCGCGGCCCAGCACGATGCGAACCTGCGCGGTCATGTAGCTGCGCAGGCGGCTATCGGCGTTGTCCACGTCGAACTGGCCGTTGTAGTACATGGCCGTGCGACTGCCACCCGACACCGCCGGTGCGGCGAGGCTGGAGCTGTCTTCGTTGGTGATCGATTCCGGCGCTGGCGCGATATCCCGCAACGTACTGCTGTAGCGGCGGCCGGCATCACCAAGAATGGTGAAGAATGCCTCCTGCCCGACAGACGTGTGTACGACGTCGGCCTCGGAGATCTCAGCGTACACCGTCATCACGTCCTGGTTGCCCAGCATCACGATGGTCGGTGCGCTCTGCACTGCATTCACGGTCTGCCCCTGGCGCGCGACCACGGCCAGCACGGTGCCGTCGGTGGGGGCGGTGATGCGGGTGAACTCCAGATTGGTCTGTGCGACATCGACGTCGGTCTGTCGGCGCGTCACTTCACCGTCCAGCGCAGCGATCTGTTCCCGGGTGGCATCGACCTTGGCCTTGGCTGCATCGAAGTCGGCGCGGGCCACCAGTTGCGAGGCCGCCAGTTGCTGCTGCCGATGCAGTGTCAGCTCGAACTGGCGCAGGTCGGTGGCCAGTGCATCGCGGTTGGCGCGCGCGGTGCGCTGCGCGGCCTGCGCGCTCAGCAATGCATTGCGCTGGGTGCGCGAATCGATATCGGCAATGGGATCGCCGGCCTTCACCTTGTCGCCCAGCTTTACATGCAGGGTATCGATGCGGCCGGAGACCTGCGCACCCACGCTTACCAGTCGCGAGGGCTTCAGCGTGCCAGTGGCTTCCACCACCTGTTCGATGTTGCCTCGGATGACCGGCGCAACCTGCAGGTGCGGTGGTGGCGCGGGCCGCAACCATGCAAACAGAATCAGCGCGCTGCACAGCAGGCCGGCAGCAATGATGAGCGCACGGCGGCGCTTGCGCGGTACGGCGCTCATCGGCGCAGCATCCAGAAAAGACAGGTCATCGGGGGTCCTCGCGACAGAAGAGACACACGTCTGTCGTGGCAGACGTGGTTGGCCGTCGAGTCTCGATGCGCTGGGTTGCGCGAACCTTGCGGGGCTATCGTTGTGTCAGCGTGCGGCAAGAAGGGCGAGCAGCGCCACCGCAATGAACTGCAGAGCGCTACCGAGAACCAACAGCGCACTGCGCAGGCGGTGGCCTGGCATTCGCGCACTGCAGAGTTGACTCGCCGCGCCGGCCACCAACCAGAAGAGCGTTGGAGCAGGCAGCTTTGCCATCCCTGCACCGATGGCGATCAGCAGCGCACTGGCGATCATTATCCCAGCGGCATGTCCATCCAGGGCGCGTAGCAGTGGTGGCGTGGGGCGCGAGGTTGCCGCGCGCCATGCCGCCAACCCATGCAGCGCAGCATGCACGGCAACGAACAGGAGCACGGCAACCGCTGCCGCTGTGCTCGCGTGCCGATACGTTGAAGCCGTCAGCGCAATGCCTGGCAGCAGCAGGAACAAAGCGCCGAATAGCCGCATCAACACCCCAGCGCGCTCGGTATCAGGAACTGATCGCAGCCAACGCGGCCAATGTTGCAGGCCGGGCGCGCGGCCATTGCGCGGGCGGCGATTCCATGCGGCAGCGGTAAGCCCCGGCGAATTCCGTGTTGGCACAGTGCGCGTGGAAGAGGACGGTGGAGGAGCTCCCTGGGTCACATGCAGGCTTCCTGTCAGATCGGAACGCGGTGGCACGGCAGGTACCACACCCCGATGCTGTCCAGCGAACATTGCCGCAACCTTGCCTGTCCTCGCTGCCGGCCACGCATGGACAGGTGCCAGTTACACAGGTGCATGCGATGTGTTCAATGCTCCAGCGGTGGCGTGCTGGTCACGCCGGGATGCAATGGAAACTCAATACGGATCAATGCACCACCGCCAGGCGCATCCAGAATCGTGACGTGGCCGCCGTGGCGGTCGATCACCTGGCGCACCAGGTTCAGCCCCAGGCCCGCGCCCGTCTGCCGCGGCCGCAGCCGCTGGAAGGGTTCGAAAACGCGTTCGCGCTGGTCGACCGGTATGCCGGGGCCGTCGTCCTCGACCTCCAGGCAGCTGCCCTGAACGCGCACGATGATCTGGCGTCCGCCATGTTCGGCAGCATTCAGTACCAGGTTGGAGATTACCCGCTCCACTGCGCCGGTCTCGCCGAGCACTGGGAAGTGCGATTCCACCGCTACGGCTACGGTCTTGTCCGACTGGATCAACAGCGGAGCCAGATCGGCGGCCACCCGTTTGGCCACCCGCGCCAGGTTGATGGTTTCCTTCGGCCCGTCTTCGTCCATGCGGTGCAGATCCAGCAGTTGCTCTGCCAGCGTCGCCAACCGCGCCACTTCCACGGCCAGGCTGCGCGAGGTGGCGTCGTCGGCCGCATCCACCTTCACCCTCAGAATCGCGATGGGCGTGCGCAGCTCATGCGCGGCGGCGGCGATGAAGCGGCGTTGCCGTTCGTGCCCCTCGTCCAGCCGCTCCAGTGCTTCATTCACCGCCGTCACCAACGGAGCGATCTCCACCGGCACAGCGGTTTCTGTCAGGCGGACACCGCGGCGGCTGGCGGAGATGTTGCGGGCTTCCTGGGCGATGCGCTCCACCCCGGCCAGGGCCCGTCTCACGATGATCGGTGTCAGGACGATGGTGGCCAGGCCCAGCAGCAGGAAGATCGGCAGGGTGATGATGTGTGCCGCCAGCGCCATCTGCCAGGTCAACGTATCGGTCTCGCCATGGGCCATGATGGTCAGCTTGCCGGCAGGCCCGCTGTGCTGGCGGACCACGACGGCCAGGCCATCGCTGCGGTCGCGCCCGCGCAGGTCGCCAAAGGGAATGCCATCCAGTGCGCCTACCAGCGAGGCATAGGCCGGCGGCACAGGCCCGAACGTAACGTGGTGGCCGTGCTCATCCTCGGCAATGAACCATGCACCGGGAACGATCTTCAGCAGTTCGGCCAGTTCCGGCGTGTTCTGCACGTACAGTTCGCCATTGCGGTCGCGGTGCACCGCGTCGGCGGCCACCGGCGCGAAGGTCTGGATGGTGTAGTAGCCACCGCTGTCGGCACGTATCAGCACCATCAGCAGCGCGAAGAACGCCACCAGCAACGCCAGAAGCTGATAGATCAGCGTTTTGACGATCAACGGGCGCTTCAGCGATGGACGACGCGCCATTATTTGGCTTCCCGCATCAGATAGCCGACGCCGCGGATGGCGTGTATCTCTACTCCTGCATCGGCATCGGCCAGCTTGCGGCGAAGACGCGAGACATGTGAATCGAGCGTGTTGGAATGGATGCCGTCATCGAATCCATACACCGCCATTTCAATCGACTCGCGCAGCACGGTGCGGCCCAGCCGCCTGGCCAATGCGGCCAGTACACGTATCTCACGGCGCGGCAGCTCCAGCCGTTGCCCGCCCACGCTGGCCTCGCCCGATGCCGGATCGAACGCCAACCGGCCGATGCTCACCAGTTCCACCTGCATGCCGCTCGGCCGGCGCCCGGCAGCGCGGATGCGGGCGAACAGCTCTTCGAGTGCGAAGGGCTTGGCCAGATAGTCGTCCGCGCCCTCATCCAGGCCGGCGATGCGGTCCGGCAGCTGCCCCAGCGCGCTCAGCACGATGATCGGCACCCCGGGGTTGCGCTCACGCAATAGCGAAATCAATCCCAGGCCGTCGCCGTCGGGCAGGGTGCGGTCCAGTAATACAAGGTCGTGTGATCCGCAAAGGGCTGCTTCGCGGGCCAGCGCCAGCGTGTTGGCCAGATCCACCACGTAGCGCTCTCGCTGCAGGGCGGACTTCAGGGTAGCGGCCAGTTCGGCTTCGTCTTCAATCAGCAGGATGTGCATCGGCAGGGCTTGCGCAGGAAGGGGGCGTGGCGGGACGGTTCGGCACGCGCCGGCACCGTATTACAGGAACATTGCGTGAACATGGCGTGCCTTCCCGATGACCCGCAAGGCGGTAATCACGCAGGAACGCGGTCGTCGGCGCAAGGTTCGCGCAATCCGGGCACTCCAGCCTTGGCGCCCTCCTGCTGATCCCCAACCCCCTGGAGTACCCATGAAGTTGTTCGTTCCGTTGTTGTTCGTGGCCGCGCTGAGTGGCTGCACCACCGCCAAGATGACCGTTACCCCCGATGGCCGGCGCGGCGTCTCCATCGACTGCAGCGGCTCCAGCTCCTGGAGTGGCTGCTACGAAAAGGCCGGACAGATGTGCCCAGGCGGCTATGTGGTCTTCAGCAAGGATGGCGACGACGGCAACGCCATCGCGGTGGGCAACAAGAACGGCTTCACCTCCACCCAGATGGCCACCCGCTCGATGCTGGTGGCCTGCTCGCACTGATGCCGGGAGGGGAGGTGGGTTGCCACCTCCCCCTGTCATCGTGGTTCGCAACCCTGCGTCAGAAGCTATAGGCCGCCTGCACATACACCCGCCGTGGCTCGCCCGGGAAATGCCCGTTGCGTTCGATGAAGCCACTGGCCGCGTACACCTTGTCGAACAGGTTCTTGACGTTGGCCTGGAACTGCCACTGCCTCCACGTGGTCTTCCAGCTCATGTCGAACACGGTGTAGGCCTTGACCGTCTGCCCATCCAGGCTGACGCGCTCGCCGACGTGATCGGCGCCAAAACCGATGGCGGAGTTGATCGCCGGCAGGTCATAACGCGTCCACAACCCCAGCTTGTTGCGCGGCGCATTGGCGAATCGGTCGCCGGAGGCGTTGGTGATGCCATTCGGGCCGGCGTCCTTCACCCGCGCATCATTGTAGGCGTAGGTCAGGTTCAGCACCCAGCGCTCGCTGAGGTCGGCCAGAAGGTCAAGCTCCATGCCGGTACTGCGTACCAGGCCCAGCGCGGCCAGCTGGTTCACGCCACCGATCACCTCGCCGGTGGCCTGCACGATGTTGCTGCGGTCGATCCGGTAGGCCGCCATGTTCAAGGTCACACGGTCGGCCAGCAGCGACTTCATGCCCACTTCCCACTGTTTGCTGCGTTCGGCATCGAACGGTCCGCCAGCGGCTGGGTTCTGGTTGGCGGCACTCTGCGGCACGAAACCACTGGCGATGTTGGCGTAGACATTCAGGCCCTCGCGCACGGTGAACGTGCTGCCCAGCCGCCAGCTGAGATCGTTGCCATCCACACTGCTGCCAAGGATGCGATCCTCATCCTTGAAGCCATCCCAGCGCAGCCCGGCCAGCACATGCCAGCGTGTGCCCAGTGCCAGTTCGTCCTGCAGGTAGCCGCCATAGCGCTTGCTGCGGGTGGACGTGCTGCGCCAGGGCAGGGCCGCCAGGTTGTAGTCGTGCCAGGTACTGGCGCCGTACACGGGATTGAACAGGTCGATGCCGCGCACCGGCCCAGCGCCACGCGCAAGGTCAGCGCTGTTCGCGGTCTGTGCGGTGAAATCCGCATCCAGCTGGTATACATCGGCGCCGAACAGCACCTTGTGCTCAACCGCGCCGGTGGTCACCCGCCAGACTGCATTGCCGTTGGCAGTGAATGCTTCGTTGTCGCGGATCTGGTTGCGCAGCTGGCGGGTCATCCACTCGGCCACGCCATCGCGGTCACGATCGATCAGGCCCATCGGCTCGTGGTACATCTGGTGCTCGTTGTTGCTGAACCAGCGCGCGGCGAAGTCCAGGTCCAGAGTGTCGCTCGGCGCGAAACGGTACTGCGCCAGCGCCACCTTGGCGCGCATGTCGAGGAAGTCGCTGGCCTCGTTGTGGTTCCAGCGCCGGTCGGTCAGGAACGTGCCTGCATCGTTGACCGGCACGCCGCGCAGACGGTTGCCGCCAAGGTTCTGGGTGATGTCGGTGAACTGCAGCACCAGTTCGCCGGTCTGGCCGACGTCGAAGGCCAGCGAGGCGTCGCCGATCACGCTCTCGCTGTCGGTGTTCCAGCGCACGCCCTTTTCACTGTCGGCATAGAGCCCGGCGCGATAGCGTACGCTGCCGGCGGCATTCAACGGCCCGGCACCCTCGATCGATCCGGCACGGAAGTCCTTGTCGCCCAGCTGGACCTCGATGCGGCGTTCGGCGCTGGCTTTCGGCTTGCGGGTCACGTAGTTGATGACACCGCCCGCATCACCACCGCCATACAGCGCGCCTGCCGGCCCCTTCAGCACTTCCACGCGCTCGATGTTGAACAGCTGCGGCACCGAAAATCCTGCGTACGGGTCGCCGCGCAGACCGTCATACAGCACGTTCTCCTGGCGGAAGCCGCGCAGGGTCACCCCGGCATAGCTGAAATAGCTGATGCCGCTGATGCTGCGATAGAGGTCGGTCACCTGACGTGCGGCCTGGTCGTCGATCAGTTCACGCGGGATGACCTGGATCGACTGCGGGACCAGCTCCAGCGGCGTATCCGTGCGGGTGCCGATCGCGGCATCGTCCACCCGGTACAGCGTCTGTGCACGTCCGCGGACCTCGACCTTGTCCAGGTCCTTGGGCGCGGTAGTCGAGGACTCGGCAGCATGGGCAAGGGTTGCCAGGGGCAGCGTCAGTGCCAGGCACAGGGTGCGTTGCAGCGGCGTGGAAAGGGGCATTGGGGGAGGGTCATGTGTCTGCAAATGAGAAAGATTAGCATTTGCAACACTTCGAAACCTATCCCCCGAATGCGCTATGGACGCGCGCCGGGGTCCGTATACGGGGTGCCCGCCAAGGCCACCAGCACCCCGGTGGCACCGCGCACGATCAGCTGCAGCATGGCCTCGCGCGGGTCCTCGCCCCGAAGCTGGCTTGCCAGTCCTTTCTCATAGGCCGTCACCATCGACGCCAGCAGCATGGCCGCGCCCAATCGCGCTTCGGCGTCATGTGCAGGCCGGCCGGCAGCGTCGGCCATCAGTCGCGCCAGATCGTCAGTCAACTGCGCCTGCAGCCGTCGCGCGTGCGCGACCAGTACCGGGCTCTCCGCCACGGTGCCCCAGAAGGCGGCAGCGCCGGTATTGATGCGCAGCAGCGGATGGCCAGCCTCCAGCAACTCACGAACCAGTGACTGGAAGGCCGCGAGCGGGGTCATGCCGCTGCGCGCCATCATGCCCTCGCGCAGCAGCGTGCGCGCCTCCTCATCGCGATCGAACACCAGGTCTTCCTTGCTGGCGAAGTAGTTGAAGACCGTCTTGCGTGAGACGCCCGCGGCTTCGGCGATCTCGGACATGGAGACGGCCTCGAAGCCACGCCGGATGATCAGCTCGGTGGCGACGTCCGAAATCGCTTGTCGGGTCTCGGCCTTGCGTTGTTCGCGACGGCCAGCAGGCGGGGTCATGGGCGGTTCACTTGTGGAAACGTACACCGAGTGTAACATTTGACCTGCCAGAGCGCCGACCCGGTGCTCACAAGGATTCCCATGCTGTACGACGTCGTCATTGCCGGTGCTGGCCCGGTTGGCTTGTTCCTGTCCTGCGAACTGGCCCAGGCCGGGTGTTCGGTGCTGGTGCTGGAACAGGCCGGGTCCGCCGGTTCGCCGTTGAAGCGCCTGCCATTCGGGTTGCGCGGCCTGAACGCCCCCACGCTGGAGGCACTGGATCGGCGCGGCCTGTTGGACGCGGTCGCCGCGACACAGGTGCTCAAGCCCGACAAGGGCGCGCCGCCGCCCGGCACCGCTCATTGGCTGGCGCAACCGCGGGCGTTGGGCGGCCACTTCGCCTGAATACCGTTTGCGTTGGACGACGTCGACCGCACGCGCTGGACCTGGCGCCTGCCGACGCTGGTGGGCACCCAGATGGCGGTGGAATTGCAGGCCCTGGAAACGGTGCTGGCCGAACGTGCGACCACGCTGGGCGTGCGCATCGAACGCGGGCGTGCGGTACTGGCGGTGCGCGCCGGTGCAACCGCAGTGGAGATCGAGACCGCTGACGGAGTGGTACGTGGTCGCTGGCTGGCAGGTTGCGACGGAGGCCGCAGCACGGTGCGCAAGCAATGCGATTTCAGTTTCATCGGCACCGACCCCGAATTCACCGGTCATTCGCTGCTGGTCGATCTGGAGGATCCCGGCGTGCTGACCCCGGGCCGTCAGTACACCGCGCGGGGCATGTGCAATTTCAATCCACCCGGTGTGCTCGCGCTTGCCGATTTCGATGGCGGTGCCGGGCATCGAAAGCCTCTCGCGCTGGACGAAGCGCAGTCGCTGCTGCGGCGTGTGTCTGCCCGCGACGTGACCATCACCGCGCTGCATCTGCACAGCACCTGGACCGATGGCGCGCGCCAGGCCAGCGCCTATCGCAACGGCCGCATGCTGCTGGCAGGCGACGCTGCGCATGTGCATTCCCCGTTGGGAGGGCAGGGCCTGAATCTGGGCATCGGCGATGCGATGAACCTGGGCTGGAAACTGGCCAGTGTGGTACGCGGTGACGCTGGCGTGGCGCTGCTGGACAGTTATCACGCGGAGCGGCATCCGGTTGGCGCCAGAGTACTGGACTGGTCGCGCGCGCAGGTTGCATTGATGCGTCCTGGCGCCGGTTCGCGCGCGTTGGCGGCGGTGATGGCCGATCTGGCCGGCACCCGCGATGGCGCCACCTATCTGGCCGAACGGGTCTGGGGCGTGTCGCAACAGCTCGATCTGGGCGATGGCCATCCACTGGTCGGTCGCAGCGTGCCGGACTTCCTGCTGGCCGATGGTCGCCGCATGGGGGAGGTGCTGAGGAACGGGCAGGGGGTGTTGCTTGTGGCCGATGAGAACGGCGCTTTGTACGACTCCGTCGACCGTTGGCGGCAGCCGATTACCCGCATTGCCTCGGCGGTGGACGATGCGCTGGGCCTGGGAGCGGTACTGGTGAGGCCCGATGGAATTGTCGCGTGGGCCTGCGATGCGGGAGGCGATCAGGCAGGGTTGCGCCAAGCGTTGCAGCGCGGGTTCGGACTGCCGGAGGCTGGCTGACGTACAGGGCGGAGGCGCAGCCGATGTGGGCTGCGCCGGGTGCGGTTACAGATCCTTCTTCTTGCCGCTCAGGTCGATCGGCCTGTCACTGCCCTTGCGCTCGCTCGACCACACTTCCATGCTCTTGTTGCAGCGGCTCTCGCGGGCCGCCACTTCGCGCGGCAGGTCCTTCAGATGCGGCGACTCCTGGCAGGCCTGATGCATGTTGCTGTCGTCATAGGTGGCACAGGCGCTGAGCGAGGCCAGGGCAACGGCGGTGAGGGAGGCGCGAAGCAGGGGCTGCAGGTGCATGGGGAGGTCTCGGGTGGTGCCGGGCTGGCCATGGAATTCAAATCTGTGACCCTGGGCGCGCGCAATCCGTCCAATCACACTTGTTATTCTGTAACAGATGCGCGATAGTCCGGCGCCTGCCGATGTCAGGCGACGCAGATCATCAGCATCATGCTCAGCGCCAGCATCAGCACGAATACGCGCCGGCTGAGCGCAAGGCAGGCCAGGCAGGCGGCCAGTGCCCAGGCAGCCAGCAGCCCGCAGGCCAGCAGCCACAGCCCGATCACCATCAAGGATCCACTCGCCAGTGTGGACAGTGCGATCGCCTTGAACAACGTCACGCCCAGCACACTGCCGAGCATGCCTGCCTGCAGAGCGATGGCATCGTGACGGGCAGGGGCGGGCGGGTGGTGCATGTCGGCGGCGTTCGTTCGCTGCAAGGGAGGCGCAGCCACTGTGCCCGACCGCATATCCACGCCATGTGTTTTTCGCGCCCGCGATGCGCAGCCGGCGCAGGCCTCAGTCGAATTCGCCCTCGGCCGATTCCAGCCGTTGCCTGTAAGCCGCCCGATGCTGATACAGGCGCTGGCACTCGGCAGACCTGTGGATACGGCTGGCCGGTTCGTTGGCCACGGCGTCGCACATTCTTGCGATGTGGTTGTTGGACGCCAGTTCGGTCACGAAGAACACGGCGGTGATGCCGGTACCGAGCAGCACGACATAGAGCAGGCGGCTGAGCCAGCGTGACAGCTTGCGCTCGAAGTGCTGCTGGATGGTCAGGTCGAAGCGGATGATGCTGAGCACGATCCAGATGATCGCGACCAGGAAGCAGAGCGTGGGCAGCAGGCCGCGCCAGAGCCCGGCCTCGTAGACCGATTCGTTGTAGTGGACAGCGGCCCCGGCACCGGCGATGGCGATGGCAAGTGCCCAGTTGCGGCCCAGCGAGAGCAGGTCGTCGAGCAGCTTCTCGCGGTTCTTGGTCGATCCTGCTGCCACGTGGCTTCCATCTCCCTGCTGCGACCGGCGGCGGAACTGCCGCCGATCCTGCAGATGGTGGAGCATCGCTGCGGTAATGAGAAGGCCGCGCGGCTCAATGTGCGATGGCGCGGGCGCCGATCCAGCGCCGGTAGCGGCGGGTCCGACACTTTGCGGCCGCCTGTGCCAGCAGCAGTGCCCATACCGGAGAGACCGTGGGTGCGGTGGGGCGGCGCCGGCTCAACCGGCCCAGCTGATACTTCACTGCGGCCATGTGCGCACTGGCCGCCAGCGGCTTGCTGCGCCAGTTGATGTTGCGCAGTGTCGGCACCGGATCGCGGCCCTGTTGCCAGTGCTGCGGCAGATCCGGCTCGATCGCCAGCGCGGTGGCGATGCCGACCATGGCCACGCCGCTGGCCAGCACCTGCTCTGCCACTTCGCGGCGGCGGATGCCGCCGGTGACCATCAGCGGCATCGTTGCCACCGTGGCGATCTCGCGCGCGAATTCGAGGAAGTACGCTTCCCGGGCCACGCTGCGTTCGTCGCGTGCGGCGCCGGTCATGGCCGGTGCTTCATAGCTGCCGCCGGACAGTTCGACCAGATCCACGCCGAGGGGGGCCAGCATCTCGACCACTTCGCGCGCGTCCTCGGGCGAGAAACCACCCCGCTGGAAGTCGGCGGAGTTGAGCTTCACCGCCACCACGAACGTGGGCGCCACGGCCGCGCGTACACCCTGCACGATCTCCAGCAGCAGGCGCGCACGGTTGTGCAGGTTGCCACCCCAGCGGTCGTTGCGGTGGTTCGACAGCGGCGACAGGAACTGGCTGAGCAGGTAGCCGTGCGCGGCATGGATCTCCACGCCACTGAAACCGGCGCGTTCGGCCAGTTCGGCACTGCGGATGAAGCGCGCGATCACCGCGTCGATGTCGTCCTCGGTCATCGCCTTCGGCGGTGCGAACTGCTTGGACAGCGCGCCCATCTGCAGCGCGACGGCTGACGGCGCGAGCGCAGGCTGGCCGAGTGCGGCCGGCATCTGCCGCCCCGGGTGATTGATCTGCATCCACATCTGCGCACCCCGAGAGCGGGCAGTGTCCGCCCAGGCGGTGAAGCGGTCGAGGTGACGGTCGTCTTCCAGTACCACGCCGCCCGGGCCGGTCATGGCGCGCCCATCGACCATCACGTTGCCGGTGATGATCAGCCCGGCGCCGCCGTCGGCCCAGCGCTGGTACAACTGCAGCAGCGCTTCGGAGGGGGCGTGGTCGGCGTCGGCCATGTTTTCTTCCATCGCCGCCTTGGCGATGCGGTTGCGGATGACGGCACCGGAGGGTAGTGCCAGGGGCGAGAACAGCGACATCGGACAGCTCCAGGACAGGGGAATGGCGCTACGCTAACCTTCAAGTTTGATTGAAGGTCAACAGGTTCCGATGTCGAGGATTCAGGCAGATGAAAATCGGTGAGCTCGCCCGCCGCACGGGCCTGGCAGTGTCGCGCATCCGCTTTTACGAGGAGGCCGGGTTGCTGGTGGTCCAGCGGCAGGCCAACGGCTACCGCGACTACCCGGAGCAGGCGGTGCTGCTGCTTGAGCTGATTACCGGTGCGCAGCGCGCCGGCTTCAGCCTGGAGGAAGTACGCGCCTTGCTGCCACCGGACATGGGCCAGTGGCAGCACGACGCATTGATCTCGATGCTGCAGCAGAAGGTGGCCGACATCGAGGCGCTGCAGTTGCGGCTGGCACAGAGCCGGGCGCACCTGCTGGCCCTGATCGAGGACATCCAGGCACGGCCGGAGGGCATCGACTGCGCGGCCAATTCGCGGCGGGTGCTGGACCGCGTGCAGCGCGGTGAGCTGGCGCGACCGACGCTGGCGGCCGGCGATACGGCGTTGCTGCGGCCGGATCGCCGCCGCCGCGCGGGCAGCAGCTGACGATCCGGCGCGAAGGTCAGTGGCTGCCCACGCCGGCTGCCTTGCGCTTCTTGTCCAGCATCACCGCCACGCACCACAGCAGCAGGCCGCCGATTGCGGTGGCCGCACCGACATAGCCGGTGCTGGCCGGGCTGAAGCCAGCGCTGATCGCCATGCCACCCAGCCACGGGCCGAGTGCATTGGCGGTATTGAAGGCGGCATGGTTGGAGGCGGCGGCCAGGGTCTGCGCTTCGCCGGCCACGTCCATCAGGCGGGTCTGCAGTACCGCCGCCAGCGCGCCCATGGTGCCGACGGTAATGATCATCGGACCGATGGTCCACACCGACTGCGCGGCCAGCGGGTACAGCAGCAGCATCACGATCGACCACAGCAGCACCACCGCGGCGGCCTTGAAGTGGAACTTGTCGACCAGCCAGCCACCGGCAATGTTGCCGATGATGGCGCCGATGCCGAACACGCCCACCGCCAGCGGCATCCACGATTCGGCCACGCCGGTGACCTGCACCAGGGTCGGCGCCAGGTAGGTGAACACGCAGAACATGCCGGCGAAGCCAACGGCGCCGATCGCCAGCGCCAGCCACACCTGGGTGGTATTGAAGGCGCGCAGTTCGCGCATCGGCGAGGTGCGCACTTCGTCCGGGTCCGGCAGCAGGAAGCGCGCGATCATCGCCACGGTGGCGACGGCCAGCACGCTGACCAGGGCAAAGGCGGTGCGCCAGCTCAACTGCTGGCCCAGCCAGGTGGTCAGCGGATTGCCGACCAGGATCGCAATCGACAGGCCCAGCAACACCCGCGACATCGCCTGGCCGCGCTGCCCGGCCGGGCTGATTGCCGCCGCCACCAGCATCGCCACGCCGAAGTAGGCGCCATGCGGCAGGCCGGCGACAAAGCGCGCGATCAGCATCGTGCCGTAGTTCGGTGCCAGTGCACTGGCCAGGTTGCCGACGGCATAGAAGCCCATCAGTGCCAGCAGCAGCTTGCGGCGAGGGAAGCTGGCGCCGACGAAGGCGAGGATCGGCGCACCGACCACCACGCCGATGGCATAGGCGCTGATCAGGTGGCCGACCTGGGTTTCGGAGATCGACAGGCCGCGGCTGATCTCCAGCATCAGACCCATGCTGGCGAACTCGCTGGTACCGATGGCGAAGCCGCCCAGGGACAGGGCAAGGATGATCAAGGTGCGCTGACGGGGCGTCAGCCGCGCAGCCAGGGAAGAGTTGGGGCTCATGCGGGGGCGCGATGGGGGCGGGGAGCCGGATATTGTACTGCTGCACCGCAACAGCAGCAGCCACGCCGGGGGTAAATCAGTGTTTGATCGATGGGACTGCGGCACGCCGGGCATGGGCTCGGTGCTGCAGCGCGTGCGGCCCGCGGTTGCCGGCGTCCTGCATGTGATGACGACACGGTGGTCGGCATGATGGACGTGCAGGGGCTGTGGAATGCTGGAACAAGGAGGATGTCGATGCAGGAGTTCAGGCATGTGCTGGAGACGCGCGGCCGCTATCAGCTGGTAGCGGTGTCCTACGCGCCGGTGTACGCTCCGGGCGATGTGGTCGGCCATGCGGTCGTCGCCGACGATGGGGATCGTCTGACCGACCTGGTATCACTGGCCGAAGCGCGCCAACTGCTGTTGCAACGGGTGCGTGAAGAGGGCGAAGAGCCCGGGCTGGAGAACGAAAACCACCTGCGGAAGAAGGCGTCGCGCTGGCGCCGCCGCTAGGCCGTCGCGCCCTCGTGCGCATCATGGAGGATTCGGGTGTTGCCCAGTAAGAAGTATCTGCTCATCGCCATCATCACGCTGGCGACCCTGCTGCTTGGTTTTGTGTTTTCCGGTTACCTGACCCTGCTGTTGCTGGGGCTGGACACCAAGCTGTTCACCTGGAACACCTATTACCAGTACTTCAATGCACTGGACCAGCCACAGGTCGCGCCCTTCGTGGGCAAGATCAAGTGGGCCGGCTATCTCGGTTTCGGCCTGCCGTTGCTGGTACTGGTGGTGACCGGCCTGGTGCTGCTGCTGAAGAAGGACAAGCGCTCGCTGCATGGCGACGCGCGTTTCGCCACCGGCGCCGACCTGTCCAAGCACGGCATGTTCAAGAAGACCGGCCAGAGCATCGTGGTCGGCAGCCATGGCGGCAAGCTGGTGCGGCTGGACGGCCAGCAGTTCGTGATCCTTGCGGCACCTACCCGTTCAGGCAAGGGCGTGGGCGTGGTCATCCCGAACCTGCTGGAGTACGGCGAATCGCTGGTGGTGCTGGACATCAAGCAGGAGAACTTCGACCTGACCAGTGGCTGGCGTGCCAGCCAAGGGCAGGAAATCTACCTGTTCAATCCCTTCGCCGAGGATCGGCGCACGCACCGCTGGAACCCGCTCAGCTATGTCTCCGATGACCCGGCATTCCGGGTGTCGGACCTGATGAGCATTGCCGCGATGCTGTATCCGGACGGGGCCGAGGACCAGAAATTCTGGGTCAGCCAGGCGCGCAACGCGTTCATGGCCTTCACCCTGTATCTGTTCGAAAACTGGGACGACGAGCGCAGCAGCGGTTTCCCGGGCGGCTCGGGCACGCCCACGCTGGGCGCTGTCTACCGGTTGTCATCGGGCGACGGCACCGATCTGAAGAAGTACCTCAAGGCCTTGTCGGAGCGGTCGTTCCTCAGCGCCAACGCGCGTTCGGCGTTCGCCAACATGCTGTCCCAGGCCGATGAGACCTTCGCCTCGATCCTGGGCACCTTCAAGGAACCGCTCAATCCCTGGATCAACCCGGTGCTGGACAAGGCCACCAGCAGCAACGACTTCCTGCTGACCGACGTTCGCAAGAAGAAGATGACCATCTACATCGGCATCCAGCCGAACAAGCTGGCCGAGAGCCGGCTGATCATCAACCTGTTCTTCAGCCAGCTGATCAACCTCAATACCAAGGAACTGCCCAAGTCCAACCCGGACCTGAAGTACCAGTGCCTGCTGTTGATGGACGAATTCACCTCGATCGGCAAGGTCGAGATCATCGCCTCGGCGGTGTCCTACATGGCCGGTTACAACATCCGCCTGCTGCCGATCATCCAGAGCATGTCCCAGCTTGACGCCACCTACGGCCGGGAAGTGTCACGCACGATCATCACCAACCACGCGCTGCAGATCCTCTACGCGCCGCGCGAACAGCAGGACGCCAACGACTACTCGGACATGCTGGGCTACACCACCGTCCGCAAGAAGAACGTCACCCATGCCCGCGAGAAGACCCACAACTTCACCGAAGAGCGGCGTGCACTGATGCTGCCGCAGGAGCTGAAGGCGATGGGGCCGGACAAGGAAGTATTCCTCTACGAGGGCATACCGCATCCGGTGAAGTGCGACAAGATCCGCTATTACAAGGATCGCTATTTCACATCGCGGCTGCTGCCGAAGGTCGACGTTCCGATGCTTAACGTCTAATTCACGCCGCTAAATTTGTGACGTAGATTCATATTCATCGACGTGAAACAGTGAGCTGAGTCAAAAATTCGGCATCTGTTCATGGATTTTCAGACTTGTCTGACATGGAATTGACGCGTGGTTGTGTAACTCTGTGTTCGTCATCCAGAAGTGTGTGTTGGATGGCAAAAGTTGTAACGCAGGGTGGCCAGGAGTTTGTGCCATGGAAACAAGGATGGTTTCGACGTTGGTGAGGGTGTGCGGGTGTGTCGTCGGCAGTGTCTGGCGGCCCCGCGACCTGGTTGGCAGCTCTCGGGCTGCAGGGGAGCCGGGGCAGGTGTGCTGCATGCCAGCGCGTCTCCCCGATTCCGGCGTGCGCCATGCAGCGCCGGACGGCCAGGGAACCAACGCTCGGGACTGCTTTTTCGTACGTCAAAGTGAAGCCCGTATGAATCAGGCGTTTATCGCGAAAATCTCCATCGCCGCAGTCGCGGCGCTGATGGTGGCAGGGTGTGCCACCAAGTCCGCCCCCGATTTCGGTGGGCGCTGGAAGCCGGTCAACCGCTTTGCCGTGGCGACGACCGAGATCCCGCTGTATTCCAGCTACGTCTACCAGGCCTCGCCGATGGATGGCACGCTCAAAGCCATGCTCGAGCGCTGGGCCAAGGATTCCGGACGAACACTGGACTACCGCCTCAACTCGGACTTCACGCTGTACGGCGCGGTCTCGAAGATCGACACCACCAATGCGCAGCAGGCCGTGATCGATCTGACTTCGGCGTATTCGGCGCAAGGCATCTCCGTCTCCATTGTTGGCAACCAGATCGTTGTGCAGAGCGCTGGCTCGACGCCCACCGCGTCGGCGCAGGGCGCTGATTCCAACAGCGGCACCTGAGTCCACCTCGAAACCATCGAACGTGCCGCTCCCCGCGCCTGTCGCAGGGGCTTCATGCCCATTGATGTTTCAGCAGTACGGAAGAATCCATGTTCCGCAAGAAGGATCCCGGCAACAGTCCCAAGGTCGAGCAGTCGGTCGCCAAGGCGGTCAGCTACGAGATCACCGTGGCCGACATGGCGCGTCGCAGCGAGCGCCGTGCCTGGTGGGTCGCCACGGGCTCGTTGCTGATGTCGCTCGCACTGGCGGGCGGCTACTACTACATGCTGCCGCTGAAGGAGAAGGTGCCGTTCCTGGTGATGGCCGATGCGTACACCGGTACCGCGACGGTCGCGCGCCTGAGTGGCACGTTCCAGGGCGAGACGATCACCACCAACGAAGCGATCAATCGCAGCAATGTGGCCCAGTACGTGCTGGCGCGCGAGTCGTACGACTCGGCGGTGATGGGCCTGCGCGATTGGGAACTGGTGTTCGTGATGTCCACCGATCCGGTGGCGCAGTCCATGCGCGTGCGCTATGCCAGCAACAACCCGCAGAATCCGTTCGTGATGTATGGCCGCGAGCGTGCCATCCGGGTCAAGATCCTCAGCATCACGCCGCTGGGCGCCGAAGCGAACGGCAGCTTCCGCGGCGCGTCGGTGCGCATCCAGCGCAGCCTGCTGGACAAGCGCACTGGCGTTGCCACCTACCTGGACAACCAGCTGGTGACGATGCGCTTCGGCTACAACCAGAACCTGGCGCTGTCCGAGCAGGATCGCATCCTCAATCCGCTGGCCTTCCAGGTCACCGAGTATCGCGTCGACAACGACTATTCCCGTGGTGTCCCGGTGCCGGATGACGGCGCCATGCAGGCGCAGGCGCAGCAGGCTGCACAGGCCGCGCAGCAGGCCCAGGGTGTCTACGATCCCAACAACCCGGCCGCGGCCACGATGATCGATCCGGCCACCGGTCAGCCGGTCGCCGTGCCTGCCAATGGTCCGACGCCGGGTCAGCCGATGTCGGGCCAGCCGGTGCCGGGTCAGCCCGTACAGGGGCAACCCATGCCGGGTCAGCCGGTGCAGGGGCAAGTAACGCCGGGGCAAGCCATGCCCGGACAGCCGGCCATGAGGCCGGCGCAGAACAATTCCACCGGAACTGCTGATGGAGCAAGCAACCGATGAGTAGTCGAAATATCAGGGGAAGCGCGCTGGCGCTGCTGTCGATGTTGTCGCTGTTGTTTTCAGCAGCGGCGATGGCGCAGGCGGTGGACCACTACGAGTACGAGAAGGACCGCATCTATCCGGTTCGCACCGGCCTGGGCCTGACCACCCAGATCGAACTGAGCCCGAACGAGAAGATCCTCGACTACAGCACCGGCTTCAGCAGCGGCTGGGAACTGACCCGTCGCGAGAACGTGTTCTATCTCAAGCCGAAGAACGTCGACGTCGACACCAACATGATGGTGCGCACCGAGACCCATTCCTACATCTTCGAGCTGAAGGTGGTGGCCACCGACTGGCGCCAGCTGGAACAGGCCCGTCGTGCAGGCGTGCAGTACAAGATCGCCTTCGTCTATCCGAACGACACCGTGTTCGGCGTCGCCCAGGAGGCAGTGGAAGAGGAGGCGCAGCCGCTGCTGAGCTCGGAGTTGGCCAAGGACCGCCAATACAACTTCAACTACTCCTATTCGACCAGCAAGGCGAAAAAGATGGGGTGGTTGATCCCGGTCAACGCCTACGACGATGGCCGCTTCACCTATCTGAAGCTGCCGAACTCGCCGGAGTACAAGACCGGCATCTTCCCGGCCGTGTTCGGTCGTGAAACGGAATACGGTGAAGACTTCGTGGTCAACACCACGGTTGAAGGCAATACGCTGATCGTGCACGGGACCTACCCGTACCTGGTCATCCGCCACGGCGACTTCGTCGTCGGCCTGCGAAGGAACGTGAAGAAATGAGCCAGCAGAACACTCCCGGAAACGACCCGAACAACGGACGCGACGAGAGCCAGAGCCCGTACGGCGCACAGGGCGCCTCGGACGCGCAGTCGAATCCGTACTTTGGCACCACCCAAGCCGAGCCTGCGCCGGACTTGGATGCGGCCGCGCCGCAGCTGCGCTCGGCCGAAGAGCAGCGGTTGAACCGCAAGGCGCTTCTGTTCCTCGGCGGCATCGTGGTGCTGCTGGTGGCCATGGGTTTGTTGCTGTTCCGCAAGGGCCACGACAAGGACGATGCGCCGAAGGTGCCGGATGTTGCACGCGCGAGCACGCCAACGCTGCCGGATGCTGTCCAGACCGATCCGGGTTCGGCCCAGGCGATGCAGCCGGTTGACCCGATTCCGATGTTGCCGCCGCCTCCATTGGGGCCGAGTCGCCCGGAGCCGCCAGTGACGTTGGAAGATCGCTCCGCAGGCCCTCGTGGTCCGACGCTTGCCGAACGTCGGATGGGTGCCAGTGCCGACGGTTTCGTTGGCAATGGCGGTTCACAGGATGAGGAGCGCTCGCAGCAGGCGGGCATGGACGAATACACGCGGGCAATGCTGCAGCAGATGAATGGGCAGCAGAATGCAGCGCCCGCGCGCGTGCGTCGTGGCCCCGACGTGGATGACGTGTCCAATGCCAGCTACATCCGCAGCCCCGATGCGCTGCTGGTGCGAGGAACCTATCTGCGCTGTGTACTGGAGACCCGCATCATCACCGACATCGCGGGCTACACCTCGTGCCTGGTGACCGAGCCGGTGTACTCGATCAACGGCCGCAACCTGCTTTTGCCGAAGGGCTCCAAGATCTATGGCGCCTATGGCGGTGGTCCTACCGGCAAGCGGGTGGAAGTGATCTGGGACCGCATCACCACGCCGAATGGCATCGACGTGGCCATGTCCAGCCCGGGCGTTGATCAGCTGGGTGGCGCAGGCCATCCGGGCCAGTACAGCGCTCACTGGGGCAGCCGTATCGCCTCGGCGCTGATGATCAGCTTGCTGGCTGATGCGTTCAAGTATGCCGCCGCCGAACATGGCCCGGAAACCACCACGGTGGCCAACAACGGCATGACCATCCAGTCACCCTATGAGAGTGCCACCGCGCGCACCATGGAACGCCTGGCCAACGAATCGCTCAGCCAGCGTCGCCCGCCGACCGTGACCATCAACCAAGGCACCATCGTGAATGTGTACGTCGCCAAGGACGTCGACTTCACGAGCGTGCTGCATCCCCGCCGGTAACAACGAACGATCATGGACGCTGAAGTGTCACCCCTTGCCCTCGTCTCCAGCGATTTCCTGCGCTATCAATACGAAGTGCTGGGTATTGCCGAGTACATGACCTCGCCGGAGGTGACGGAAATCTGCATCAACCGTCCCGGTGAGCTGTATCTGGAAACCCGGGCGGGGTGGCAGCGGGTGGATGTGCCCGGCCTGACCTTCGAGCGGGCCCGGCAGTTCTGCACGGCGGTGGTGAACGAGAGCAACACCGGTCAGCGCATCACTGATGCCGATCCAGTGGTCTCGCTCACGTTCCCCACCGGCCAGCGCGCACAGTTCGTAATTCCGCCGGCGTGTGACGCTGGGAAGGTGTCAATCACCATCCGCTTGCCGTCCAAGCACACCAAGTCGCTCAGCCAGTATCACGAAGATGGGTTCTTCAACCAGATCCTGGAAAGCGATGGCAGCATCAGCGAGCAGGATCGCGAGTTGCTGGAACTGCGCCAGCAGCGCGAGTACGCCGAGTTCTTCCGGCGTGCGGTGATGTACCGCAAGAACATCGTGGTATCCGGTGCGACCGGTAGCGGCAAGACCACCTTCATGAAAGCGCTGGTCAATCATATCCCGGACAACGAGCGCCTGGTCACGATCGAGGACGCGCGCGAGCTGTTTCTGACCCAACCCAATGTGGTGCACCTGCTGTACTCCAAGGGCGGACAGAGCACCAGCAATGTCAGCGCCAAGAGCTGCATGGAAGCCTGCCTGCGCATGAAGCCCGAACGCATCATCCTGGCCGAGCTGCGCGGTGACGAGGCGTTCTACTTCATCCGCAACTGCGCATCGGGCCACCCGGGTTCGATCACCAGCTGCCATGCAGGCAGTCCGGAGCAGACCTGGGACCAGTTGGCCCTCATGGTGAAGGCCTCCACCGAAGGTTCGGGCCTGGAGTTCAACGTGATCAAGCGACTGTTGATGATGACCATCGACATCGTCGTGCATATCAAGGCGCATGCCGGTTCGCGCTACATCACCGGTATCGATTTCAATCCTGGGCGTACCCAGGGGCAGGAGGGCTGAAGGATGCTGCCAGGACTGGAGATGATGGCGTGCCCGGAGATGGCGGTGTCGATGGACGTGATGCAGCACGTCATCAACGTTGAATCGTCACGCAACCCTTATGCCATCGGCGTAGTCGGCGGCGCTCTGGTGCGCCAGCCCAAGGCGCTGGACGAGGCGCTGGCGACGGTTCGGATGCTGGAAGAGAAAGGCTACAACTTCTCCATCGGGCTGGCCCAGGTCAATCGCTATAACCTGGGCAAGTACGGCCTGGATTCCTACGAGAAGGCTTTCCAGCAATGCCCGAACCTGCAAGCGGGTTCTCGGATTCTCGCCGAGTGCTACAAACGCTCCGGTGGTGACTGGGGCAAGTCATTCAGTTGCTACTACTCGGGCAATTTCGAGACCGGCTTCCGTCACGGCTACGTGCAGAAAGTCTATGACTCGATGCGCCGCGGGCAGCAGCTTGCCAGCAATGGTGTTGCACCGATCGACGTGGTGAGTCGCGGCGAACGCCGCAGCGTGAAGGTCGAGCATCACCCGCAGCTCGCTTCGCCGGCGCAGGCGCGCATTGTTGCGCAGGCGAGTGGCCCGGTGTACGTGCCGTCGGAAGACCCGGCACGTGCGTATGTCGTGTATCCGTCCACCGGTGCAATGGCGCGGGGCAGCCTGCTGAACATGGCCGACCAGGCGCTTTCCAAAGTGGTACTGGGCTCGGTGGATCGGATGATGCAGCCGCAGGCGCAGCCCACCCAAGGGGCCGCCTATCCGCAGCAACAGGCCGGTGGCATGCCGCAGCAGCTGCCTCAGCAGGGTCCGGCGCAGGCGATGGCCATGCCGCAGCAGTTGCCAGGTGCTGCAGGTGGCAGCAACGAGGGCCCTGTGATGCTGCGGCCCTGGAATGAGCGCAATCAGCCAGTGGCCGGCAATGGCAGTTCATATAACGCACCGGCACAGTCCGCACCGGTGCAGCAGATTCCCGCAGGGGATGCGGCCTTCGTGTTCTGACGAAGTCGTGGTACGGCCAGTCCCCCGGCTGGTCGATTCAGTTGTGTTAGTCCATCAACAAGGAAATCAATCCATGAAGCGATCCAATCTCGACCTCGTCCAGGCCCAGCGCACGCTGAAGACCCTGCTGATGGCCACTCTGTTCGTCGGCGCACTGTTTGCCCCGCAAGTCTTCGCCAACGGCGCCACCGACTTCGGCGGCACCGACAAGAAGGTCTGCGGCTTCTTCAACAACATCAACGGCCTACTGAACATCGCCTCGATTGCGGTGGTCACCATCGCGGTGATCTTCGCTGGTTACCAGATCGCCTTCGCGCACAAGCGCATCGCTGACGTCGCCCCGATCCTGATCGGTGGCGTGCTGATCGGCGCTGCAGGCCAGATCGCCCGCATGCTGCTGGGTGATGGCAGCGACGGCAAGTGCGGTGGTGGCACCAGCACCACTTACTACCTGATCAACAACGCGATCCAGTACTACAGTGCATAAGAACGTCGTGTTCCGCGGCTGCACGCGCCCAGCGATGTTCCTGGGCGTCCCCTACCTGCCATTTTTCATGGTGGCAGGTGGGTTTCTGCTGCTCAGCATGTACACGAACTTCTGGTTCCTGCTCACCATTCCGGTGGCGGTCTTCATCATGCGGCACATGGCCAAGCGTGACGAAATGATCTTCCGCCTGTTGGGTCTGCGCCTGATGTTCAAGCTGAAGGTGCGCAACGTGCAGGAACACGATGGCATGTGGGTGTTCAACCCCAACCATTACCGCGACAAGCCGGCCCGAATGGATTGAGGTCCGGATCCGGCCTGGCGGGCGTCCGCGCCCGCCAGGTCTCTTGAAACTCCTTGGCAGTACCTCTTTGGAAGCAGTCGTATGTTCAGCCCTGACACCTCCATCAGTGAGTTCATTCCGTTGTCGTCGCATGTTGCCCCGAACGTGGTCAAGACCACGGGCGGCGACTACCTGCTGACCTGGCATCTGGAAGGGCTGCCGTTCGTCGGCCGTGAGGAGTGGGAGCTCGAGCATCGCCACAACACGTTCAACCGCCTGCTGCAGACGCTGCGCGCCCCTGACTTCGTCAACGTTGCCTTCTGGGTGCATGACATCCGTCGCCGCCGCACGCTGAAGGGCAAGAGCAGCTACAAGCAGCGCTTCAACCAGGATGTGTCCGACCAGTACATGGGCATGCTGTCCTCGCAGCGCATCATGCAGAATGAGCTGTACCTGACCATGATCTACCGCCCGGTGGTGACGGGTAAGCGCTTCGTCGAAAAATCGGCGAACGTGGACAAGCTGCGCGCCGAGCAGGAGCAGGCGATCGAGAAGCTGATGGAGCTGGCCGGCAACGTCGAGGCCGTGATCCGCGATTACGCGCCGTATCGCCTGGGCATGTACGAAGCCAAGAATGGCGTGGTGTTCTCTGAAACGCTGGAGCTGTTCGGTTACCTGATCAATCGCATCGACGAGCCGGTGCCGGTGCTGTCGGCACCGATCAAGGATTACCTGCCTGTCAGCCGCCACATGTTCTCGGCCAAGACCGGTGACTTCGCAATCAACACCCCGAATGGTGCCAATCATTTCGGCGCCATCCTGAACATCAAGGAGTATGCCGAGGGAACCTACCCGGGCATCCTCAACGGCCTGAAGTATCTGGATTACGAGTACGTCATCACCCATTCGTTCAGCCCGATGGGGCGCCAGGATGCACTGAAGGTGCTCGATCGCACCAAGGGCATGATGATCTCGTCCGGCGACAAGGCGGTCAGCCAGATCGTCGAGCTCGATCAGGCCATGGATCAGCTGTCGTCGGGTAACTTCGTGCTGGGTGAATACCACTTCATCATGGCGGTCTACGGCGACACCCAGGCCAAGCTCTCGCAGAACGTCGCCTCGACCCGCGCCGAGCTCTCCAATGCCGGTTTCGTGTCGACCAAGGAAGACCTGGCGGTTACGTCGTCCTTCTACTCCCAGCTGCCGGGTAACTGGCGCTACCGCACCCGACTGGCCAACGTCAGCTCGCTGAATTTCCTGGGCTTGTCGCCACTACACAACTTCGCTACCGGCAAGCAGCACAACAACCCGTGGGGCGACTGCGTCACCACGCTGCAGACCACCAACGGCCAGCCGTACTACTTCAATTTCCACGCGACCCATCCGTCGGAAAACTCGCTGGGTGAGAAGGCGATCGCCAACACCATGGTGATCGGCAAGTCCGGTACGGGTAAGACCGCGCTGATCAACTTCCTGCTCAGCCAGGTGCAGAAGTACGAGCCGTCGCCGACCATCTTCTTCTTCGACAAGGACCGCGGCGCGGAAATCTTCGTGCGCGCCTGCGGCGGCAATTATCTCGCCCTGGAAAACGGCGCGCCGACCGGCTTCAACCCGTTCCAGTGCGAGAACAATGAAGCCAACGTGCAGTTCCTGGCCGACCTGATCAAGGTGCTGGCCGGCAAGCGCGAGTACAGCGCCCGCGAGGAAGAAGACATCTATCGCGCGGTGGAAAGCATGCTTGATACGCCGATGCACCTGCGCAGCATGACCAACTTCCAGAAGAGCCTGCCCAACATGGGCGACGATGGCCTCTACGCGCGCATGCGCCGTTGGACCTCGGGCAACTCGCTGGGCTGGGTGTTCGATAATCCGATCGATACCGTTGACCTGAGCAAGGCCAACATCATCGGCTTCGACTACACCGACATCATCGACAATCCTGAAGTGCGCGTACCGGTGATCAACTACCTGCTGCACCGCCTGGAGTCGCTGATCGACGGTCGTCCGCTGATCTATGTGATGGACGAATTCTGGAAGATTCTGGACGGCGAAGGGGGCCTGAAGGAGTTCGCGAAGAACAAGCAGAAGACCATCCGTAAGCAGAACGGTCTCGGTATCTTCGCCACGCAGAGCCCGGAGGACGCGCTGAAGAGTGATATCTCCGCTGCCCTGATCGAGCAGACCGCCACGCTGATCCTGCTGCCGAACCCGAATGCCAGCAAGAGCGACTACATGGATGGCCTTAAGCTGACCGAGGCGGAGTTCAGGGTGGTGACCGCACTGGACGAGCGCTCGCGCTGCTTCCTGGTCAAGCAGGGCCATGCTTCCAGCGTGTGCCAGCTCAACCTGCGTGGCATGGACGACATCCTGTCGGTGATCTCGGCCTCGACCGACAACATCGATGTCATGCATCGGGTCCTGCAGACGGCCGCGGTCCGCAATCGCGTCACTGTAGACGAGCTCAGCCCGGAGCAGTGGCTGGAAGATTTCTACAAGAACCGGAAGGGATCGGGAAAGGAACCCCGGTCCGACGCGGCCTGATGGCCGTGCGAGCAGGAGACAGGCAAGTGGACGTCAATCAGAACAACAGGAGTTTTCCCATGAACAGCGTCAAGCGTCGGGCCAGCGCCCGCAAGGTACTCAAGCCGATGGCCAAGGTGCTCGGCGTTGCCTTGGCCCTCACAGCGACCAATGCGGGCGCCATCGGCCCGGTGCAGGAAACAGGTCCTGCGCTGTGGCAGCACATCCTCAATCAGATCAATACGTACCAGGCCCGTTTTCAGGAGAAGTACCAGTTCGTCAAGGAGAACACCCAGTGGGCACGGGACTGGGCGCAGACGATCAAGGAGTACCAGGAGACGATGGTCCAGATTCAGGGCATCGTGAATTCCTTCGGGTTGCCGGATTCCGCCCCGCTGACGCCGGTGCCACCCAATTATCTGGTTGCCGAGACCTGCGGAATCGGCACCGACCTGAAGACTCTCGCGACCCGGGTCGTTTTCAATTTCAAGGGCGATTGGAAAGATCAGCAGCAACAGATCTGCGTGAACATCCGGATGATGCAGAACCGCAAGTACAACGATGCGGTGGACTTCATGCTCAAGACGATGCCGTCGTTCTTCGATAGCCTCGATGCAATCGAAAAGCAGCGAAATGTCAGCAATCTGCTCGGCAACGTCAATGCAACGCAGAACGACACGTTGCGCACCGCGAACGACATGGCTGCCAAGGCCAAGTCCTTCGAGGCACAGCAGAAGGCCTACGATGCCTACATCGAGGTGATGGAAGCCAATCAGAAGGTTGTCGCCCAGGCAGCGTTGAAGGGCGACCCGATGAAGACCATTGCCAGTGATCTGGTCAAGACGGCTGCATTGAAGGCGGCCCTGTCCGTCGACTGATGCATGGAATGGAACACCGAGGGTGCACGCATTGGCGTTGCTCCTCATGTGATTGCAGTATTACCAAGGGAATGCGGGTATGACGATCAGGTCGATTGCCAACTTTGATTTTTCGGGCGGATTCCAGGATCTGATGGGGCACGTTGCGCGTGTCCAGTCGATCGGTGATTTCGTGTTCTTCAAGCTCATCCTCGACTATCTGCGGGAGAGGATCGGCAAGTTCGGCTTCGACCTGATGGACAACATGATGGCGTGGGTGGGCGGCATCGCGCTGACCCTCATGACCTTGTGGGTGCTGATCCAAGGCTATCGAATCGTTACAGGCCGCAGTCGCGACTCGATGATGGTCCTGGTAACCAACATGGCGCGCGCAGCGTTGATTGTGGCCGTTGCCACCAGCATGGGCATGTTCGGGCGCGATCTTCATGAGTTCCTGACCGAGGACGTGAAGGGCCTGATCACCCACGTTGTCACTGGCAAGGATCAGAAGCCGGAAGAGCAGATCGACAAGAGTCTGGCTTGGATGCAGGTGGCACTGTCCAGCATTGATGGCATCAAGATTCTGAATGACCCTGGATTGCAGGAAGACAAGACCCGGGCCATGTGGTTCATCGGCCTCGGCACCGGCGGTCCAGCGGTGACTGCGGGTTCAATGCTTCTTCTCTACGAAGTAGCAATGGCGTTGTTCATCGGATTCGGGCCGTTGTTCATTCTTTGCCTTCTGTTCGACCAGACCAAGCAGTTGTTCCAGCGATGGTTGTTCTACGGCATTGGAACCATGTTCTCCATGGCGGTACTGGCGGCCATGGTGTCGATCGCCTTGGACATGGTAATCCGCGTGTCCGCCTCGTTCTGGGTGACGGCACTTGTGAACAAGTTCCCGCTTATGGGTGCGTCCAGTGACGGCATGACCAGTCAGGCGATGCAGCAGGGCGGTATGGGATTGATCCTGACGACCCTGATTCTGACTGCGCCCCCAATGGCGGCCATGTTCTTCCAGGGTACCTTGGGTAGCTTCATGGCATATTCGCAGATAGGTGGTAGCCCGGTTGCGCAGGCGCCCGGCCCGAGCGGGCAGCCGCCGGGTAGCTACTACACGCCGGATAAGCCTTCGGCGAGTGGTGGGCATGTTGATAGCAATAGTACAAATCGTGCAAGCACGCCTGTCATTCCAATGGCTAAGGATGGCAATAGCTTGACCGACGGGAAGTTCGGATCTGCCCGTTAAGTAAAACTCTCTGCTTTGGGTGTTAGGAGATTCCCAGTATGATCAGGCGTTCAATGGCAGCATATTTGGTCGCAGCAATTGTGGTGGCGGGTGCTGCGCTCACGTCTGAGTCGGTCCGGGCAGAGGGGCGGTGTCCACCTGGTCAGTATCCCATCGGTGGACAGGGCGTTGGTGGGTGTGCTCCTATACCTGGCGGCGCAGCTGCTGCGGATACTGGGCCCAAAGCAACCGGCCGTTGGATAAAGACTTGGGGTGCCATTGCGCTATCCCCAAGCGGCGCATCCGGTGCATCGACAGGAAAGAAGAGTAAGTCTTTGGCTGCGATGGAGGCCGAAGCAGTCTGTGCGCAAGGGGGGGCTAGCGGCTGCAAAGTTGCTTTTACCTATAAGAATCAGTGCGCGGTTGCAGTGGTGCCCAAGTCGGGGACAGGGGGAACTCTTTTCAGTAGCTCGCCGACAGTTGAAGAATCAAAAACCCGTGCATTGAAGCAATGTGAGAGTGGCGGGGGCAGCGATTGCCAGGTGATCTTCGAGAATTGCGCTGAACCTGAATTCCAGAAATTCTAGTGGATGAGCGCTGGGGATTGCTCGCTGGGGCTCTTCAGGCGTATGACGTTTTCTGAGTGTCCGTTGCATGAAGGCCGAGTTGTCAGCCCCGCTGTCGCAGTTTGTTCTCAGTTCAAACTTGTCAATCTTGATCTTGGGATGGAGTAACGTAGCTTCTGCCGGAGGGCGATGTCCTCTTGGGCAGTACCCGATCGGCGGGCAGGGTGCGGGTGGCTGTGCCCCGATTCCAGCCTCTCAGGGTGAAGGGAGGTCCGGGCCGCGTGCGATAGGTAGGTGGATCAAAACCTGGGGAGCCATATCCCGTTCTGTTGCGACCGTTGACGTGGGAGCTTCGGTTGGAAAGAGATCAAAGGCCGAGGCTGTCGCTGAGGCTCGGTCCCGGTATGCGACGTATGGTACGAAGGATTGCACTGTAGGGATAACGTATAAGAACCAGTGCGTCGCTTACGCGGATCCGGCCCCGGGCTCTGAAGGCTTGATTTCAATGGCCGGCGACCCAACGAGAGAGGCTGCTTCCACTGAGGTTCTGAAGTACTGTGCCGCTCACGGTGGTGGGCAGTGCACGATCAAATATACCGATTGCAGTGAGCCGATCTTCCCAGAATTCTGATTGCTCTATGGAGCTGGGTTGACACATCCGACGTCCAACACCTATCGCACTTTGGTAGAGGGATCTGAATGGCAGGGGCCATCATGAAATGAACTCTCGAAGCTGAATTCGGGAGCTCGGCCCCGTGCCCGAAGAAGTGGGCTGCGTGCGCGTCAAAAATGCTGACGCATCTGGCCCTCAATCGCAGGCGCTTCCCCGTCGATGAGGACTTTGGCGAAGAGCATTGCGGGTGACGCTGCGCGGCGCAGAAGGGGGGGCGTGGGCTTGATCTTGACGAACACTATTCTGACTATCCCCAATGGCGGCGATGTTCTTCCAGGGTACCTTGGGTAGCTTCATGGCATATTCGCAGATAGGTGGCAGCCCGGTTGCGCAGGCGCCGGGCCCGAGTGGGCAGCCGCCGGGTAGCTACAAGCCGGCGGCTCCAACCAATTCAGAGGAATCCGTGAGTAACCAGAGCCTTACGATCCCGAAGATCGCGCCGGGTACTAGCAACTCGGTACATACGCCGGGGTCGCTCGGTAACGCCCCAGTTCGGTGAGCGATGTCACAGCAGTTGCTGAATGGGTAGAACACTGGATGCAAGAGATGAAAACGATGAAGCTGCTTTCTTTCCTCCTTTTCCTTGGGGTGCTGCTGACTCCTGTGTCCGCACTTGCTGAAGGCGGTAGTTGTCCGCCAGGGTTCTATCCGATAGGAGGGCAGGGGGCCAGAGGCTGTGCTCCGATTCCTGGTGGCGACAGCGGTGGCTCGGATCAGCTACCGCTACTTCCTCCAACGCCGACGGGGGAATGGTTAAGTACCTGGGGAGCAGTCGCTGCGTCCGAAGCTACATCTGAGGTAGGAATGGCCTCCGGAATGAATTCCGCAGAAGCCGCCGCTGCCGAGGCTGTGAGGCGCTGTGGTGGTGGAGGAGCCACGGACTGCAAGGTTACTGTTTCTTACTCAAATCAGTGCGTCGCGTGGTTGATTCCCTCTTCAGGTGGCTCGGGGGCTAAATCCGCAGTTGGTAAGGCTCCTAAGAAAAGGCAAGCCATCTCCTTGGCGGGTAAAGGTTGCGTAGATCCAAGTGGAAAGAAGTGCAGGGTCTTTTACGCAGACTGTTCTGAACCTGTTTTTCGTAGGTTCTAGCGATGCAAAGTATTCGATTCTCTTAAGTCGATTGATTGGTCGCATCGGAGCCGCCTAGGGCTTGAAGGTGCATCCAGGGCTTGCGTAGATGGGCTGGAAGTTCGGCGGCTTGGCTTGATGTTGATACATTGATTTAGGTTCTTGCGCATTGTCAATCGCAGCCATTTTCTCGTGGTTTTCTGCGTTCTGCGGATTGGTAGAGCGCGGGTGACTGTATCGGCTGCGAATGGCCAGCTGTTAGTGGATTCTTCGGGATTTGGCTCTGGATGACAGTTGAAAAGCTTTCCTTCGGGTGTTGTGGGATTTCGAACATCATCAGGCGTTCGAAAGTGGCGTATGGGTTCGCGGCGACTCTAGCGGTAGTTCTAGCACTTACGTCCGACCTGGCTTGGGCGGAAGGACGGTGTCCTCCGGGCCAATATCCGATTGGCGGGCAGGGTGCGGGTGGCTGTGCCCCGATTCCAGCCTCTCAGGGGGGGGGGAGCTCCGGGCCACGTGCGATAGGTAGGTGGATCAAGACCTAGGGAGCCATATCCCGATCTGTTGTGACCGGTGATGTGGGAGCTTCGGTTGGAAAGAGATCAAAGGCCGAGGCCGTCGCTGAGGCTCAGTCCCGCTGTGCGACATATGGTGCGAAAGATTGCTCTGTAGGGATAACGTATAAAAACCAGTGCGTCGCTTATGCGGATCCGGCTCCGGGCTCTAAAGGATTGATTTCAATGGCCGGCGGTCCAACGAGAGAGGCCGTTTCCACTGAGGTTCTGAAGTACTGTGCTGCTCACGGCGGTGGGCAGTGCACGATCAAGTACACGGATTGCAGTGAGCCAATCTTCCAAGAGTTCTGATTGCTCTATGGAGCTGGTGCGGTGGTCTAATCAATTTGGACACTCGATAGGATCAATTTCGAGCATCGAGGTAGACCCATGGCAAAACAGATCACTCAGGGCATGAGGGACGAGGCGGTCCGCC
>NZ_JBSPUE010000002.1:535652-578477 GCF_056861455.1 Stenotrophomonas sp. 22LJNL06-5-1 | reverse complement strand
TTCGCAGATAGGTGGCAGCCCGGTTGCGCAGGCGCCGGGCCCGAGTGGGCAGCCGCCGGGTAGTTACTACACGCCGGCCGCTCCGGAGAAGGGGCAGTCCGGCCAGGACAGTGGTGCGCATTATCGACATGCGACCGCACGTTCAACTCTTCCGTCGTCGGAATCCTCCAGGGGTGCCGAAACCTGTCTCAGAGCTGCACATCCCGGCAATCAATAGCCCCCCATGCGTACGGAGTAGAAGCGTGAAATACATGATTCCCCTCATTCTTGTCGGCTTGCTCCTATGTTTGTTTGTGGCGGGTGAGGCGAAAGCGGAAGGGCGTTGTCCGCCAGGGCAGTACCCCATTGGTGGTCAGGGCGTAGGTGGATGCGCACCTATTCCGGGCACCGGTACCGGTGGCGTCCAGAGCGGCCCCATTGCTACTGGGCGTTGGATCAAGACTTGGGGGGCTATTGCGGGGGCGGCAAGCACGGGCGATATGGGGGCTTCCGTTGGAAGGCGCTCCAAGCGAGAGGCTGTCTCAGAAGCGCTTGCTCGGTGCGCGACACATGGAGCGAAAGACTGCAAGATCGATGCAACGTACAAGAACCAGTGCGTCGCATATGCTGACCCTGAGCCGGGCAGTAAGGGAATAGTTTCTATTTCAGTCGCCGGCTCAAGAGAGGAGGCGACCAGTCGGGTTCTCTCCTACTGTGCGAAGAACGGCGGAGGGCAATACAAGGTGTTGTACACGGATTGTGCTGAGCCAATATTTGAATCTTTCTGAACTATGCGAGTCGAATATCATGGGGGGGCTTGAGTCGGCCTGTGCATGATGGGAATGGCCTGCTGAAAAGCAGGCCATCTCATCTGTGGGGAGCTGGAACAGCCGATCTAGGTGGTAACGTTGGGTGTCGTCACTAGTCCCCCTTAGTGCAGTTGTATTGGGTTGCCCTCGTCTGTCGCTACTCCGGGGCGCCCACCCGGCACCTATACACCAGCTGCTCCTTCGAAGCAGGATTCTGTCAATCCGGAAACCAGTAATTCAGCTGGAAATGGCAGGCTCACTGTTCCGCAAGGGGGGCTGCTGTCCCCCCAGAAAACAGGGCTCCGGGCTGCGAATAAGATCAGCGGCAACTGATGAAGAGGTAAATATGTCTTTGGCTTCGCGCGTGGTTCTTCTGATGCTTACGTTGGTAGCTGCCGGCCAGGCATTTGCAGAAGGGCGTTGCCCGCCAGGCCAGTATCCAATCGGTGGCCCGGGTGTCGGTGGGTGCGCCCCGATTCCAACCGGGGGGGAGAGTGGCACATCTGCGCCCAGGCCCGACGGCCGTTGGATCAAGACGTGGGGTGCCATCTCTCTGTCACCGGCGTCCGGTGACATGGGGGCATCCAAGGGTCATAAGGATAAGTCGGCAGCCGAGACAGAAGCCCAGGAGCGATGTGCGCAGTATGGGGCGACCGACTGCAAAATCCTGACAACTTACAAGAACCAGTGCGTTGCCTACGCGACCGCGCAGGAAGGACGGAAAGTAAGGACGAACACGGGAGCATCGCGCGAAAGTGCAATCCAGAATGTGCTGGCAGCGTGCAGTAAGGAGAGCATCGGGCAATGCAAGGTGCTCTATACCGACTGCACTGAGCCGCTCTTCAAGTCTTATTGAGCGAGGGGGTGCCGGGGCCTGCAGGCATGAGTTGCTAGAGGTGGCATTATGGGTTGTTATGGAGTGTTGACCAAACCAACATTCAGAGCGTCTGCCGTACGAGGTCGCTTTGGCCTCGTTCATCGGCTTGCGGTCCCTGTTCATTTTCTGCCTGCTGTTTGCCCAGGCCAAGCAGCTGTTCAAAGGTAGTTGTTCTACGGCACAGGCACGATGTTCCCCTTGTGGTTCTGGTGGCGACAGTATCGATTGCGTTGGGCATGCTGTGCGGATGCCTGGGTTCAGAGATTCCAGGTCAGCGTGGCGCGGCAGAACTACGTGGGCATGGTGCTTGCCGAGCATTCCGATTGGAATCGCCGAACTCTCCAATGATCAGGTGGCCCGCCAGCCTGGGCTAGGGTTTGCTCTGTGAAGCTTCCCAGTCCGGGAGCATGTCTGGGCGACGATCGTCTGCTCAGATCGTCCCGCCCTTCACAATGGGCAGCAGAGGAACGGGTGTCCTCATGAAACGAATCCACCGCAGTTTTCTCCCGTGCCTGCTGATTGCGGGCCTGCTACCGTTCACTGCCTCGGCCGAAGGCCGCTGCCCTCCGGGTCAGTATCCAATTGGTGGCCCGGGTGTCGGTGGGTGTGCCCCGATACCCGGTGCACAAGGAGGCGAATCGGGCACGCCCATGTCAACGGGCGTTTGGCAGAGGCGATGGGAAGCTACAGGCCCAGAGGGGCAGCCGTTTCCCAGAAGTCGAAGCGTGTGGCACGTTCGCTTGCGGTGGACGCGTGCAGAAGCGACGGTGGACAGAAGCGCGAGGTCTGGATCGCCTTCCGGGATCAGTGCGTCGCCATTGCAGATCCTGTTGGAACCCTTGCCCCTGACGCAATCAGTGTCGTGATGACTGCCGGTAGCGAGGTCCTTGCCCGTTCCGGTGCCACGCGGGAGTGTCGAGGGAAGCTTGGCCAAGCATGTGAGATTGCCTATTCGGGATGTAGCCTGCCCTGAGGGCACTCTCCTTGAGTGAGGTGGGGCAACGATGATGCGTTCATCGAATTCAGGTGCTGTAGTTCCAGCGGGTTGGTGACTGTTCACGATAGGCCCGTTTTTTGTGTGATCAATTGCGCTTTTCTTTTCGGGTCCCCTTCGACGAACGGTGCTTCCTCGAAGTAAGCTGCGTACGCGTCAAAAATCCGACGCATCGGTGCAATTGAGCGCAGGAGCTTTTCCGTCCATGAGGACTCTGACGACCCACCGTGCGGGCGACGCTCATGACCATCGAAGCCCTCGCAGGGTCAGGGCTATCATCCGCTTTGGCGGGCATCGGGACAGGTGGCGTATTGCGCGGTGTCCCGGCCGTTGCATGGATACTGGCAAGACGGCTTGGAAGGAGTTGCAGGGGATGGAGAAGGGGAGTGGCACGCACATGGACAATGCCCTGGCGTTCGTTCCGTCCGGCGCGAACCTGCTGGAAGCCGTACGCGGCGATCTCACTGGCAATGGCATCGACGATCAGTTGCTGGTGATCGATCAACCTGCGCCCGATGGCCTGGTGCCCGGCGAGCACGGTCCCAACCGGGTGCTGTTGCTGCTGCTGGGCGATGCGGCGGGCCGATGGCAGCTGGCCGCGCGCAACGACAAGCTGGTGCCGTGCTCCACCCGTGGCGGCATTGCAGGCGACCCCTTCGCCTACGTGACGATCGAGGATGGTGCTTTCAGCGTGATCACCAATGGCGGTAGCCGCGAGCGCTGGAGCAGCACCTACCGGTTCCGATATGCGCCTGCGGACAAGGCCTGCTGGGTGGACGGGGTGAGGCGCAGGGTCGTGGATATTGAGACCGAAGCGACCAACATCCGGGATTACTCGGTGGCGGAGTTGGGCAGAGTGCGGTTCGAGGACTTCGACCCGTCCAGTGTCGCCGAGGTGTCGCTTCCATGAGCCAAGCTCCCACCGGCGGAAGGGAATCCGCGCTGATGAAGATTCAGGAGTTGCACTGTGTCGACCGATAGAGAGTCGCAGTTGTTGCGACAGGCCACGGAGGCTGGCATCACCTCGTCCCGGGAACTGGCCAATTTCATGGCCCAGGCCGGGCACGAATCCCGTGGCTTGAGTCGGCTCAACGAGAGTTTCAACTTCACCCGGGGCATCTCGCAGATCCCGGTGGAAGCTGCGTGGCGCAATGGCAATGGTGCGCTTGAGAGCGCCCGCCAGGAGGCGCTTCGTGGGCGGCCGGAGAATCTGGCCGAACTGATGTACGGCGGGCGCATGGGCAACGACGCGCCTGGTGATGCACTGAAGTACCACGGCCGCGGCTATCTGCCGTTGGTCGGCAAGGAGAATTACGAGCGTGCCGGCAAGGCGCTGGATCTGGACCTGGTGAATCACCCGGAACTGGCCGCGCAGCCCGAGCACGCGGGGCGTATTGCCGTATGGCAGTGGCAGACACGTGTGCCGGAAGCCGCGCGCGAGGATGTGCGTGAAGCGACTCATGCGATCAATGGTGCGCTCAATGGCATCGAGGCACGCCAGCAGCGCTTCGAGGTCTGGCAGCAGAAGTTGACGCCGGACGTGATGGTGCGACTGGATCGGGGCGAAGTCGGTGCGCCAGCGCAGAGTGTTGCCCGAGACATGTCGCAGACCGGTGAGCCCGGCAACGCGTTGTTCGAGGATGCACGCCGGCACCTGCAGCAGATGGGACCACAAAGTGGACTGCGCAATGCACAGGAGCTCGCCAATACCGCTGGCGCATTGGCGCTGGGGGCGCAGAAAGCCGGCCTGTCGCGTATCGATCATCTGCTGGCGGGCAACGACGGCCGCACGCTGTTTGCGGTGCAGGGCGCGCTGGGTGATCCGGCGATGCTGCGTGCGTCCGTTGACCGGGAGCAGGCCGCCCAGCAGCCACTGGCGCAGAGCAGCCAGCAGTTGGCGGCCAGTGTTTCGCAGCAGGATCAGTCTGCTGCCGTTGCCCGCGAGCAGGAGCAGCGTTCACGTTCGATCTGACCCACGGGGGTGCTTGCGGGGTGGAGGCCCGCAGGTGCTGGACGCAAGACGCGTGGCGCCTTCTGGCGCCGACATGGAAACCCAACGTAAGGACACCACATGCGAATCGCTCTCCCGAGTTCCCGGTATGTCGTTGCCCGCGGTACCTCGTCCGCGCGCCGACTGCCGCCGCTCTGGCTGCTGTCATTGAGCCTCGTTGCTGCGGTGGCACAGGCTCAAGAGGCCGGGCCAGCCGCCACTCCCGCACCCGCAGCACCATCAGAGGCCGCCGCGGCTGCCGCGCCAGGGGCGCCGGCTTCGGTGGCGCCAGAGGTGGCAGTGGCTTCTGCCGACGTTGCGACGACGCCAGCCCCAGCTCAGGCCCCCGTACCCGCGCCGCGTGCCGAAAGCGCGCCTCCGGCACCAGTCTCCCTGGCAATCCTCCCCTTGCCGCCGGAGCAGTCCACCGAACGTGCGCTTGGTGCCCGCTGCCCGGTCGACCTGGCCGGTCGCCTGGCGACGCAGGGCGATCTATTGATCGGCGCCTGCGAGGGACCGATGCCGGCCCACCTCGCGGCCGTGCTGGTCGCGTTGCCCGAGCAGGACATCCATCTGCCACGCAGCTGGCGTGAGCGTGAAGTGCGCCAGAAGGTCTGGTACAAGGCGGTTCCCGGTTTCGGCCAACGCCCGGACTTCATCGCGCGCATCGGCGATGTATGGCTGCGTTCGTTGGAAGGGCGTGACCCCGACAGCACGTTCTATCTGGTGTCGGCGCCATTCCTCTGCAGCGACCCAGCGACCGGAAGAACTGTGGAGGCACAGGAGCCGGTACGCGTGCCGGCCGGTGACTGCCGCGAGGCCTATGTCAGCCAGCGTGTGTACCAGGTACGTGGCGATGCGGCGCCGAGGGATGTCACCGCCGAGGCGATGCCGGCCATGCCGCAGGTGACCGATGCGGATCGTGCACGCCAGCTGGCCCGTGAGGGCAGGGTCACGCTGGATCACAGCAAGCTGCAGTTCGGGCCTGCCATGCGTTGGTTCGTGCAGTATCCGGAGACCGCGCAGAAGGGTGGTCCGCGTGCGTTCAGTGACTGGAACCGCGAGCACCTGGCCTTCGTGGTCTGGACCGGCGATCGCTTCGAGTTGCGCGACAAGATTCCGCGCAGCCAGTGGCCGTGTGATCCGGTGGCGCCGGGTGATCGCGCCTGTGGCGGCTTCCCGGATTCCGGGCCGGATCTGTTCGTGACCGCCAGTGCGTCCGCGCCGGTCGCGGCCTCCAGCCCCTGATGCAGAGGGCCGAAGTGACGCGGGAGCCGGATTGACCGGCTCCCGCGCTGGCCATCAGGCCTGCATGCTACGGGTCTGGTTCTGCTGCAGTTCCAGTTGCTGATCGCGGTCCTGTGCCAGGCGCTGTCCCGCGGCTTGCTGATCAATCCGCTGGCTGCTCTGCTCCAGCGGGGTGTTCATCGCCACGGCCGTGTCCACCGATACGCGCAGATGCGCCGGGTCGCCGCCCTGGCCCTGCACCGCGAAGCTGCGCGAGGCATCGGCATTCATCACCACTTCGTCGATGCGCTTGCCACCTGCCGCGTGCATCTCTGCCGCCAGGCTGCCCGCCAACTGCGTACTCATCACATCCGGCACGCGACCGACACGCACGTCCTGTGCGTGCACGCCGCGGATCGCGTCATTGAACAGCGGGTTGCCCAGGTGGTTGGCATCGTCCATGCGCAGCATGCTGGTGTGATGGCCGTTCTTCTCCGCCTCGCGACGGGCCGGCTCACCGGGTTGCAGCGGGCCACGGATGTGGTCGTACAGATCGATGGCGCCGCCCGGGATGCCGCGTGCCGCGCGGGTGACGCCGCGACGCAGTGACTCGACGTCATCGCGGTACTCCTCGATCATCTTGGCGTTTTCTTTCGCCAGCTTCTGGGTTTCTGGATGTTTCAGCACCGAGCCTTCGTCGAGGAAGTTGCCCAGTTTGTGCGCGCCGAACGAGCTGGTCGCCGCAATGATCGGCCGGTCCGGAATCAGATCACGCAGGGCGTGATTGCTGAAGCCGTTTGCCGCGAGCGTCTTGATCTCGTCGGGCTTGGCATAGATGCGGACCTGACCGAAGTGCGGCGAGGCAGCGCTGACCGGATCGGACGCCATGACGTGGTTGATCATGGTGTTTCCGCCTTCCGGGATGCGGTAGCTGAGGCTGACCGCGCCGTAGGCATTGAAGGTCTCGCCCTTGACGTTGAAGTGGTGCGAGGTGATCTGGGCCAGGGCACCGCCGAGGGAGTGGCCGGTGACGGTGACCTGGGGTGCGCGGCCTCCAAATGCAGCTTCCTGCTTCGCGTAGTCCAGCGCGCTCTTGGTCAGAGCGATGGCATCGGGGGCCTGCACATTGGTGCGGGCAACCACCATGCCTCCGTCGGTGAGGATCGCATCACGAGCGATCTGCTCGGTGCCGCGATGAGCGACCACGATCTCGTTGGTGTCCGTGCGTTGGTAAATGGTGCCTTGGTAACCGTTGAGCCGATTGTCGACATGCTCAAGAACTTTGTACTCGTGTCCGTTGAGCGTGACTTTCTCTTCCTGGCCCGGAGCCCGTCGCCCGACTGCACGATCCTTATAAGCGTCATCGGAAAGTGCGGCGTAGTCCTGAGAGGTGATGGTCATTGGGTGACCTCACTGGCGCTGAGGCTCATGGTGAACAGCTTGCCCTGCAGTTCAGCGACGTAGTCTGCAGGATTGGACTTGCCGGTGGCCGGATAGTTGGCAGCAAGCGGTGCCCGCGGATAGGCCGCGTCTGGGTAGTAGAGCGTATGCGCGCTGCCTTCGGTCAGTGGCTTGGCCTCGATGAAGGTGAGGAAGCGCGTTTCGCCTTCGGCACCCGTTGCCTTCAGCATCGCCCCTGCGCCGCTGAACTCCCACTTGCACACGCCACGGCCGTAGTAGTCCTCATCCAGCATGCGGTCCACATACAACGTGCCACGGTACTCGCCGTCGGCGACCTTGCGCAGCTCCACCGGCTCCTGGCTGGTGATGCGTGCGGCGGTACCGGTGGCCGGTTCGACGTGCCCGCACTGGTCTTCGTTGGTCACGTCGTACTGCGCGACTCCTTCGACGACCGCGAAATCACCGGGGGCATCCTTCAGGCGCAGCACCAGTTCATAGGCCTTGCGCGGGCTGGGGTTGAGCTTGGCGAGGCCACGCCCACCCTGGGCGACATCGGCTTCAGCAGCGGCACGTTCCTGGTTCATGGCGGTCTCCGGATTGCAGGCGGTCAATAGAAGCAGAGCAAGGCACGGAATCATCTTGTGGCGCAATGTCGGCCTCCTTGGGGGGTAGAGGGATGGTTGAACTGGCAGCTCATGGCGCGAGCTTCTGCACAGTGGTGGTGGTTGAGAACAGCGCATTGCGCAGATCGGCGCGATAGCTGGAAGGATCTTCCTCGCCGCTCGCACCGTATCCGGTGATCTCTTCGATTCGGGGGTAGTCGGCGCGTGGGTAGTACCGCGTCAACGGGCTCCCGGCGTCCATGCGCTCCTTGTCGATGAACGTCAGGAATCGCGTATCCGCCTCGCCGGTCGTAGCGCGCAACATCGCACCGACACCCGTCAGCGTCCAATGGCAGACGCCACGCCCGTAGTAATCCTCGTCTTGCATGCGGTCGAGGTGGAACGTACCGCGGTATTCGTTCTCGTCGACCTTGTGTAGTTCCACCAACTCCTGGCTGGTGATACGGCTGGCGGTACCGGTCGCCCTCAGGACCCGGCCGCAGTCCCTGTGGTTGCTGACGTCGTACTGGGCAACGCCCTCGACCACCGCGAAGGGGCCGGGGGCATCTTTCAGTGTCAGTACCAGCTCGTAGCCCTGCTGCGGTGACGGGTTGAGCTTGGCCAGGCCGCGTCCACCTGCGGCAACGTCACGCTCTGCGTCCGCGTAAGGCGAGCAGGCCGTCAGCGCCAGCAAGAGGCCCATCGGTACCAGATGGCGTCCCTTGCGTGTCGGCATGGCTACATCCATGGCGGCATCCTGCATCGTGCGTCCGTGTCCATATATCCTTCCCTGGTGACAGGTTTATCGATTATGGAGTGTTCTGGAAACCTGGCGCCAGCTACGGCAAGGCGTGGGTGACGGAATTTTGACGCATTCAGCGTTCGGCGGCGTCGCCGAATCGATTGCGGCACAGGCGATTCGAGGTTCGCGGAGCGATTACGCTTCGCGTTCGACATTTCGCCGCAAATCTGTGACAACGGTCGCTAATTCACGCAACTCTCACGCAAGCGAACATTACGCCATGAACTACACCATCCGTGCCGAAGCCATTGATGATCAGGCCCCTCTCCATGCGCTCACCGAGGCCGCATTCCGGGACGCTGCGCACAGCAGCCATACCGAACAGTTCATCGTCGATGCCCTGCGCGCCCGCGGGGAGCTGAGCGTTTCGCTGGTGGCCGAGATGGACGGGAAGGTGATCGGCCATGTGGCGGTGTCGCCGGTGACGATCAGCGATGGCAGCACGGGCTGGTTTGGCCTGGGCCCCATTTCGGTATTGCCCGCGTGGCAGGGGCAGGGCATCGGTGCGGCCCTTATGCACGCTGCACTTGAAGCTCTGCGTCAGCAGGGGGCACATGGCTGTGTATTGCTGGGCGAGCCGGCCTATTACGCTCGCTTCGGCTTCCGTGCCGAGCCGGGCCTGGTGCTGCCGGGTGTGCCGCCGGAGTACTTCCAGGCACTTTGCCTGCAGCCTCCGTTGGCACAGGGCGAGGTGCAGTACTCACCGGCCTTCGAGGCGACGGCCTGATCCGGGCCTGGCACGTTTCTGCTCAGGGCGCGCGCCAGACGGTCGGTTCGGGTTGCGGCTTCGGAATGCGGTAACCGCCGATGTGTTCAAGCAGTTCATTGGTACGGCGCTGCTCGACCAGTACTTCACGCAGCAGGTTGCGCACGGCAAAGATGGCGAACGGCACCAGGATCCAGACCAGGCTGATGCCCAGCGCAAACAGGGTCAACAGGGCTTTTGCACCATCCATGCGGCATTCCTCGGTCGAAAGCAGCCACGCTAGCACGTGGCTGCTGCCGACGGATGTCAGCCGTTGTGCCGAAGGTGGATCAGCGGATACGGACGGCCTTGCGAATCGAGCGGTGAGCGGCCGCTTTCGACGAAGCCCATGCGCAGGTAGAAGCCGACGGCCTGTGCGTTCTGTTCGTTGACGTCAGTACTCAGCTGCGGATGCTGGGTCAGAGCGTGCTGCAGCAGTTGCCGGCCGATGCCGGTGCCACGTACGTCCGGATCGATGAACAGCGCTTCCATGTGCGTGCCGTCGATCAGCATGAAACCGAGGGGGCGGTCCTGAGCGTCGACGGCCACGGTCATCGGTGCCTGCGGCAGGAAACCGGCGACTTCGGCATCGATCGCCTGGCGGTCGTCGGCGCTGAGGAAGTCGTGGGTGGCGTCGACGGCGCGGCGCCAGAGGTCAACGAGGGCGGCGCCGTCGTCGGCGCGGGAGGGACGGAGGGTGGTCATATGTTCACCAAGGTGCTTGACAGGAATGCGCAGTATGAAGCTTTCCAGCCGTGCTTGCAGGTGCGGATTCATCCGGCGTTGCGATGGCGGATGAAAGGACTGTAGGCAGTCGCTTCGGCGCGTAGCGCCACGCCGTCCTCGAAGTCTCCGCTGTTGTTGAAGGGCACGGTCGGCCACTGCCGCCAGTGCGCCAGTCGCTCGCGGTAGTCGCTGGTGGCCGCCGCCAGTGCCGCGTCGTGCGCCTGCACGCGATCCGCTGGCAACCCGGAACGCACGCCATGCACCACGAACGGCTCCATCACCTCGAAGCCGACGTAGCGCAGGCTGTACATCAACGGCCACAGCAACAGCCGGGTATCACCCTCGCGACCATCGACCGCGCAGGCCCGCGCCGACGAACCGGTTGTCACGCTCAGCAACGCACGCTTGCCCCGCATCACGCCATGTTCGTGACGTTGCCGGCTGTTGTACATCGGCCCATAGACCATCACGCGGTCCAGCCAGCCCTTGAGGATGGCCGGCGCCGTGAACCACCACAGTGGGAACTGCAGGATCACCAGATCCGCGGCCTGCAGCAGTTGCAGGTGACGCTGCACATCGGCGGGAAGCTGGTCGTGTTCTGCGCTGTAGCGTTGTTCGCGCTGGGCATCGAAGCGGCCCGGCTGCAGGCGCCGTGGATGGTGCCAGGCCGCTTCCATCGGATTGAAGCCTTCCGCATACAGGTCGACCACGTCCACCTGCAGGTGGTCGTGCCGCAGCTGCTCGGCCGCCTGCACGGCCAGGTGGGCGTTGAAGGAGCGGGGTTCGGGGTGGGCAAGCAGGATCAGGGCGCGCATGGGGCGAGGTGTTCGAGGAGTGTGCGACCATCCTCGCGGTGCCGGTATGTCCCGGCAATTACGCACCTTGAGGTAACCATGGCGTTCCCCGGAAATGTCTATGCCGCCGATTGCTCGGCGCGCGATGCGCTGGCGCTGATCTCCGGCAAGTGGGTGATGCTGCTGTTGCCGGCGTTGGCGCAGGGTCCGCAACGCAACGGTGCGCTGCTGAGGAAGATCGAAGGCATCTCGCAGAAGGTGTTGACCCAGACCCTGCGGCAGCTGGAGCGCAATGGCCTGGTCGAGCGGTGCGAACGGAGCAGCAAACCATTGCATGTCGAGTACCGCCTGACCGAGGTCGCGCGCGGTCTGGTCGAGACGCTGTCCGCTCTGGACCGCTGGGCCGAGCACAATTTCCCGGCGCTGGATGCGGCCCGCGAGCGCTTCGACGCGCGCTAGCGGCGCCTGCACGGCCGCGGGCGTACAATGCGGCCCCGGCGGCCATCCTGGCCCAGCACACACGCGAGAACCGCCATGACCGACGCCCTGGGCGTGCCGGTGCACGACACCGATGAGCACTGGATGCGCCACGCGCTGGCGCTGGCCGAGCGCGCGCAGCGCGAGTTCGACGAGATCCCGGTGGGCGCCGTGCTGGTGGGTGCCGACGGCCAGCTGCTGGGCGAGGGCTGGAACCTCAACATCGCCTCGCACGACCCCAGCGCACACGCCGAGATCGTGGCCATGCGGGCGGGCGGCAAGTTGCTGGCGAACCATCGCCTGCTTGGCAGCACGCTGTATGTGACCCTGGAGCCGTGTGCGATGTGCGCGATGGCGATCGTGCACGCGCGCGTTGCACGGTTGGTCTACGGTGCCAGCGACCCCAAGACCGGCGCCTGCGGCAGCGTGTTCAACCTCATTGGTGACACCCGCCACAACCACCGCGTCGAGATTCACGGCGGGGTACTGGCCAAGGAAGCCAGTACGCGCCTGACCAATTATTTCCGCGCCAAGCGTGGAAAGCCGCCGCTGCTGCTGGAAGACCACGTCGGCGAGGGCTGAGGGGCGAAAGGGTATGATGGGCGCCTCTTTTCATTACCGGTAGGCCGCGCGCCTGCCCAGCAACGAGGCGACACAATGGCGGACACCGGCGCGGCCAACGAGCGACTGATCTGGATCGACCTGGAAATGACCGGGTTGGATACCGATAACGATTCGATCATCGAGATCGCCACGGTGGTCACCGATGCCCAGCTCAATGTGCTGGCCGAGGGCCCGGAATTCGCCATCCATCACCCGCTGGAAACGCTGGAAGCGATGGACGAGTGGAACCGCAACCAGCACCGTCGTTCGGGCCTGTGGCAGCGCGTGGTGGACAGCGCCACCACGCTGGCCCAGGCCGAGGCGCAGACCGTGAACTTCCTGGCGCAGTGGATCCCGGCCGGCCTGTCGCCGATGTGCGGCAACTCCATCTGCCAGGACCGCCGCTTCCTGCACCGCCAGATGCCGCGCCTGGAGAAGTACTTCCACTACCGCAACCTGGACGTGTCCACGGTGAAGGAGCTGGCCAAGCGCTGGGCGCCGACCGTGGCCGCTGGCGTCGGCAAGAACAGCAACCATACTGCGCTGAGCGACGTACACGACTCGATCGCCGAGTTGCGCCACTACCGCCAGTTCATGGGCGCGCTGTCGGGTCTGCCGGTTGCCTGACAACGACGCCGGGCATGGCCCGGCGCTACCGGGTGACACGCGAACTGGTAGTGCCGGCCGCTGGCCGGCAAGGCGCCGGGGGCGGTTCCCTTTCCAGCGGAAAGGGCTCTGACCCTTCCGTCGTGCCCCGCGACGAACCGTTCAACTCCCTGGCGCTAAGATCGGCGCCATGAACGAGCCCATCCTGCTTCCCCGCGACATTGCCCACGACGCCCGCGACTGGTCTGACCTGCAACGGGCGGTGGCCCTGCTGGAAGCGCCAACCCTGACCGCGCGCATGGCCAATCTGGTCGGCACGCCGCTGGAGTTCGCGGTGAAGGCGCTGCCCAGCTCGGTCTCCAACCGCATCCATGGTGCAGTGCAGGCGGCGCTGACCAAATCGGCGCAGGCCGCGCTGTGGAGCATGGACAACACCCCCGGCAAGGGGGCGTCCACCCGCTGGCACAAGCTGGCGGCAGCGACCTCCGGTGCGGTGGGCGGCGCCTTTGGCTTTGCCGCGTTGTTCATCGAACTGCCGGTGTCGACCACCATCATGATGCGCGCGGTGGCCGACGTGGCCCGCAGCGAGGGCTTCGACCTGTCCGAGTTCAGCACCCGCCAGGCCTGCCTGGAAGTGTTCGCGCTGGGCGGCAACTCGCCGCGCGATGACGCCAGCGAGACGGGCTATTACCTGGCCCGCGGCTTCACCACCGATGTGATGCGCCATCTGTCGGCCGAGCTGGCCGGGCGCGTGGTGACCGGCCGCGACCTGACCCTGGGCGTGGCACCGAAGGAGGCCGGCAAGCTGCTGGCGAAGATGGTGGAGAAGGTGGCGGCGCGCTTCGGTGTGGTGGTCACCGAGAAATTTGCCGCACAGGCGGTGCCGATCGTCGGTGCTGCCGCCGGTGCAACACTGAATACCATGTTCACCGACTACTACCAGGACATGGCGCGCGGCCACTTCATCGTGCGCCGGCTCGAGCTGAAGTACGGGGAAGATGTGGTTCGCGCCTGCTATGACCGCGTGGCGCATGGCGCGGTAAAGATCGAGCCAAGGCTGGAGTAGCGCCACGCCATGCGTGGATGAGCCCTCGTACCGGGTGATCCTTGCCTTGGGGGAACAATTGTTTTGCCAGTGCATGCCTGTTGCGCAGCGGCCGCCATCCCCATTCTTTGCGGCACTCCCCCCGCAAGAGATTGCCGCCATGATGTTCACCCCCCACCGCCTGGGCGCGCTGACGCTGCCCAATCGCATCGTGATGCCGCCGATGACCCGCTCGCGTGCCGCCGACGGTAACGTCGCCACCGCGGAAATGGCCGCCTACTACGCGCAACGCGCCAGTGCCGGCCTGATCGTCAGCGAAGGCACGCAGATCAGCCAACAGGGCCAGGGCTACGCCTGGACCCCGGGCATCCACAGTGACGAACAGGTGCAGGGCTGGCGCCAGGTGACCGATGCGGTGCACGCCGCCGGCGGTCGCATCTACGCCCAGCTGTGGCACGTGGGCCGCGTTTCACACGTGGCGCTGCAGCCGGACGGTGGCGCACCGGTATCGTCGTCGGCACTGCTGGCTGAAGGCGTCAAGGTGTTCGTCGATCCGACCGGTGCCGGTCCGGAAACCGGCATGGGCGAAATGATCCAGCATTCGATGCCGCGCGCGCTGCGCGAAGACGAGATCCCGGGCATCGTCGAGGACTATGCGCAGGCCACCCGCAATGCGCTGGCCGCCGGCTTCGATGGTGTCGAGCTGCACGCCGCCAATGGCTACCTGATCAACCAGTTCATCGATTCGCAGGCGAATCTGCGTACCGACCGCTACGGCGGCTCACTGCAGAACCGTCTGCGCTTCCTGCGCGAGGTGGTGCAGGCGATGGTGGATGTAGCCGGTGCGGATCGTGTCGGCGTGCGCCTGGCACCACTGACCGTGCAGCAGGGGGCGGTGGACGATACGCCGCAGGCAACCTATCTGGCCGCCGCGCACCTGATGGCCGAGCTGGGCGTGGGTTACCTGCACATCGTCGAAGCCGACTGGGACGAAGCGCCGCTGATGCCGGTGGCGTTCAAGCAGGCACTGCGCATGGTTTACCCGGGCACGCTGATCTACGCCGGCAAGTACACCGCTGAGCGCGCCGAGCAGGCACTGGCTGAAGGCTGGGCCGACCTGATCGGCTTCGGTCGCCCGTTCATCGCCAACCCGGATCTGCCGGAGCGCCTGCGCCTGGGTGCGGAACTGAATCCGCCGGATCGTGCGACGTTCTTTGGCGGTGGCGCGGTTGGGTTTACCGATTACCCGACGCTGGAAGAGAGCGTCGCGGCCTGATCCTGGAGGCTGCCGGCCAGCGGCCGGCACTACCGGCGTATGGAGATGGGGTGGGTGCCGGCCAGCGGCCGGCACTACCAGGGTGCGCGGGGCAGGGTAGTGCCGGCCGCTGGCCGGCATTTCTGTTTGGGATCAGGGCGTGTCGCGCACCAACGCGTCAGCCTCGACCACGCCGCCATCCTTGCCATGCAGGTACAGGTGCATGTCCTGCTGCGGGTACGGGATGTTGATGCCGGCTTTGTCATAGCCCAGCTTCAGCTGTTCCAGCAGCGTGACCTTGGTGCCGAACCAGTCGGCCGACTTCACGTAGCAGCGGACGCCCAGGTTGATTGCATGCGCACCCAGCTCATACACCACCACGTCCGGTGCTGGCGTCTGCAGCACGCGCGGGTCGGCCTTCATCAGTGCCAGCGCTGTATCGCGTGCCAGCTGGATGTTGTCCTCGTAGCCGATGCCGATCACCAGTTCGACGCGGCGCGTCGGTTCGGCAGTCAGATTGATGATCGGTGCGGCGGTGATCAGCGTGTTCGGGATGGTGGTGTGCTGGTTGTCGGCGCCGGTAAGCACGGTCTGGAAGATGCGCACTTCGCGCACGGTGCCGGTCTGCCCGGCCACGGTCACCACATCGCCCACGCGGAACGGGCGCAGCGTCACCAGCATCACGCCCGAGGCGATGTTGGACAGCGAATCCTTCAATGCCAGGCCAACGGCCAGGCCAGCGGTGCCGAGCACGGCCAGCAGCGGGGTGATCTTCACGCCCAGCGTGTCGATGGCCAATAGCGCCACGATCACCAACGAAGTGGCATAGACCACGTTGCGCAGGAAGGTACCCAGCATCGGGTCCACGCCTATGCGCGCAGTGGCGCGCGGCATCGCGTTGGACAGGCGTCGTGCCACCCACATGCCGACCAGCAGCACCACGATGGCGGCCAGCAACGGCACACCGTAGGTCTCCAGCAGGTGCTGCCAGTCGAGCGAGTGGAACCAGGGCGTTGCGGCGGGCGAGGGCGGTGCGGCGGCGATCATGCGGGAATTCCTTTGCTGCTGCGGGACAGGCGCGAGGTGCGCGTGGCGTGTACAGACGCCAGAAACAGCAAGCCCCGCAGAGGCGGGGCTTGCGTGCAGCAGCAGTATCGGCTGACGCCGATGAACACGACGTCAGCCTGCGGCCTTTACGGCATCAGCCGTTGGCCTTCAGCTTGGCCAGGCGCAGCCAGGTATCGACCACGGTGTCCGGGTTCAGCGACACCGACTCGATGCCTTCCTGCATCAGCCATTCGGCCAGATCCGGGTGATCGGACGGGCCCTGGCCGCAGATGCCGACGTACTTGCCCTTGGCGCGTGCTGCCTTGATCGCCATCGACAGCAGCTTCTTCACTGCCGGGTTACGCTCGTCGAACAGGTGCGCGACGATCGACGAATCGCGGTCCAGGCCCAGGCTCAGCTGGGTCAGGTCGTTGGAGCCGATCGAGAAGCCGTCGAAGATCTCCAGGAACTCATCGGCGAGCAGTGCGTTGGACGGCACTTCGCACATCATGATGATCTTAAGGCCGTTCTCGCCCTGCTTCAGGCCGTTCTGTTCCAGCACCTCGATGACCTTGCGGCCTTCTTCCAGGGTGCGCACGAACGGAATCATGACCCACAGGTTGTCCAGGCCCATTTCGTTGCGCACGCGCAGCACGGCCTTGCACTCAAGCGCGAAGGCAGCCGAGAAGCTCGGGTCGACGTAACGGCTGGCGCCGCGGAAGCCGATCATCGGGTTCTCTTCGTGCGGCTCGTAGTTGCTGCCGCCGATCAGGTTGGCGTACTCGTTGGACTTGAAGTCCGACAGGCGCACGATCACGGCGTTCGGTGCGACCGAGGCGGTGAGGGTGGCGATGCCTTCGGCCAGGCGATCCACGTAGAAGCCGACCGGATCGGAATAACCGGCAATCTTCTCGTCGATCTTCTTCTTGGTCGCCGCATCCTGACGGTCGTATTCCAGTAGCGCGTTCGGGTGGATGCCGATGTGGCTGGCGATGATCATTTCCAGGCGGGCCAGGCCGATGCCGGCGTTCGGCAGCTGGCCGAAGTCGAAGGCACGTTCCGGGTTGGCCACGTTCATCATGATCTTCAGCGGTGCCGGCGGCATGTTGCCCAGATCAGTGGTGGTGCGCTCGAAGCCGAGCTTGCCTTCGTAGATGAAGCCGGTATCGCCTTCAGCGCAGCTGACGGTGACCAGCTGGCCATCTTCGATGACCTTGGTGGCGTTGCCCGAACCGACCACGGCCGGCACGCCGAGCTCGCGCGCGATGATCGCGGCATGGCAGGTACGGCCACCACGGTTGGTGACGATGGCCGAGGCGCGCTTCATCACCGGCTCCCAATCGGGATCGGTCATGTCGGCGATCAGCACGTCGCCCGGCTGCACACGGTTCATGTCGTCCAGCGTCTTGACCACGCGGGCCACGCCCGAGCCGATCTTGGCACCAACAGCACGACCTTCGGCCAGCACGTTGCCGCCCTTTTCGGTCAGCGCGAAGCGCTCGATCTGGGTGGCGTGGCTGCGCGACTTCACCGTTTCCGGGCGCGCCTGCACGATGAACAGCTTGCCGCTGACACCGTCCTTGGCCCACTCGATGTCCATCGGGCGGCCGTAGTGCTTCTCGATGACCAGCGCCTGCTTGGACAGTTCCTGCACGTCCTCGTCGCTGATGGAGAAGGTGGTGCGCAGTTCGGCCGGGGTGTCCTCGATCCTGACGCGCTCACCCGGAACATCCGAATACACCATGCGGATCGCCTTGCTGCCGAGCGAGCGGCGCAGGATCGCCGGCTTGCCGGCCTGCAGGGTGGGCTTGTAGACGTAGTACTCGTCCGGGTTGACCGCACCCTGCACGACCATTTCACCCAGGCCGAAGGACGAGGTGACGAACACCACGTCGCGGAAGCCGGACTCGGTGTCCAGGGTGAACAGCACGCCGGACGAACCCACGCCCGAACGCACCATCAGCTGCACGCCGGCGGACAGGAACACGTCCTCATGCTTGAAGCCGTGGTGCACGCGGTAGGCGATGGCACGGTCGTTGTACAGCGAGGCAAACACTTCCTTGACCTTGTGCACGACATCGTCGGCACCGGTGACGTTGAGGAAGGTTTCCTGCTGGCCGGCAAAGGAGGCATCCGGCAGATCCTCGGCGGTGGCCGACGAACGCACGGCCACGGCCACGTCGCCGCCGCCGTTTTCGGCGCTCAGCTTGGCGTAGGCGGTGCGGATGTCCTGGTCCAGCTGCGGCTGCAGCGGCGCGTCGATCACCCAGCTGCGGATCTCCTTGCCGGCGGCGGTCAACGCGTTGACGTCTTCGACGTCCAGCGTGGCCAGCTTGTCGAAGATGCGCTTGGACAGGTCGTTGTGCGCGATGAAGTCCTTGAAGGCTTCAGACGTGGTCGCATAACCTCCGGGAACGGAGACGCCCAGACCGGCCAGATTGCCGATCATCTCGCCCAGCGAGGAATTCTTGCCGCCTACGCGGGCCAGGTCGGCCAGACGCAGTTCGTGCAACCACAGGATGTTCTCGTTCAAGCGCGATGCTCCGTTTGGCCATCGCCCGAGGCGGGCTGAGTGGCCGCGTCCGTAGGAAGAAGCCGATATGATGCCGGGCAGACCGCTGTCGGCACAAGCTTGTGTTGGCGGCCCTTTTAGGCTTCGTAGGGGATAAAAGCGCGCATGTCGACCATCCGTCCGGTGTTCTACGTTTCCGATGGAACCGGTATCACCGCTGAAACCATTGGGCATAGCCTGCTGACCCAGTTCTCCGGGTTCAGCTTCATTACCGACCGGATGTCGTTTGTCGACGACCCCGAAAAAGCGCGTGAAGCCTGCGCCCGGATCCAGGCGGCGGGGGAGCGGTACCAGGTCCGGCCGATCGTGGTGAACTCCTGCGTGGACCAGAGCCTGAGCCTGATCCTGGCCGACAGCGGGGCGCTGATGCTGGACGTGTTCGCACCGTTCATCGAGCCGTTGGAGCGTGAACTGGCCAGCCCGCGCCTTGCCCGGGTGGGCCAGGCCCACGGCATGGTGGACTTCGACACCTACCACCGCCGCATCAACGCGATGAACTTCGCCCTGACCCATGACGACGGCATCGCGGTGAACTACGACGATGCCGACGTGATCCTGGTGGCGGTATCGCGCGCCGGCAAGACGCCCACCTGCATCTACCTGGCCCTGCATTACGGGGTGCGCGCGGCCAACTACCCGCTGACCGACGAAGACCTGGAAAGCGACCGCCTGCCGCCGCGGCTGCGTGCTTACCGGCGCAAGCTGTTCGGCCTGACCATCGATCCCGACCGGCTGCAGCAGATCCGCCAGGAGCGCCGCCCGAACTCGCGCTACGCCAACCTGGAGACCTGCAAGCGCGAGGTGGCCGCGGCCGAGGTGATGTTCCAGATGGAGCGGATCCCGACGCTGAGCACCACCCATACCTCGATCGAGGAGATTTCCAGCAAGGTTCTGGCCACGCTGGGGCTGCAGCGCGAGCTGTATTGATCCGTGCGCCACGACCAACGGTCGTGGCCTACCTCCGGGGGCGATGACCCTCCTGCACGGTGGGTATCGACGCTCCTGCACGGTGGGTATCGACCGTTGGTCGATACCGAGCCCCTTTGGTCGGGGTGATCCCGCCCCCACGTTGAAGCACCAACGTGTAGGATCGACCCATGGCCCGAGCCTTGCCCCGTACCGAACGCATTCCCCGCCTGAGCCGGTTGAGCTGGCTCATGGGCCTGTACGCGGAAAACTACCGCCATCTGGTGCGCCTGTTCGAACCGGCCGGACTGGTGGCAGGCAGCTACATCTCCTCGATCGGCGACGGCCTGGATGTCCGCCTGGACGTGATCGAGTGCCACCGCTACACGGTGGAACTACGCCTGACCTACGACCTGGCCGACCCGGTCACCGGCGAGCCGGATCCGTCGGCCTATGTGCGCCTGTACCGTGACGCGCGCCAGGCCGAGACCACCCACTGCTACGTCGGCCGCCGCTGGCAGGACACCATGGGCCTGTACCCGCCGCCGGCGGAGCTGATCAGCCACCGCATGCGGATGAACACCTTCCTCGGCAAGTGGCTGGAATACCTGGCCGAGCGCGGCCACGGCGTGGCCACCCTGCGCCGCGATCCCGATGGTGCCGGTACGCCCGCCGAGCGCCGCCTGTCGCTGGTGCGCTGATCGGCCATAATCCACGGCTGACCTGCCGCTGGATGCTGCCCCATGCCGTACACCCCGATCGTCGCCACCCTGGGCTACGTGCTGTCGCCCGATCGTCGCCAGGTGCTGATGATCCATCGCAACACCCGGCCCGGTGACCACCACCTGGGCAAGTACAACGGTCTGGGCGGCAAGATCGAACCGACCGAAGACGTCGCGGCAGGCATGCGCCGCGAGATCGCCGAGGAAGCCGGCATCGACTGCACCGGCATGCGCCTGCGCGGCACCATCAGCTGGCCGGGTTTCGGCAAGCACGGCGAGGACTGGCTGGGCTTCGTGTTCGTCATCGATGGATTCGAGGGCACCCCGCACGGTGGCAACCACGAAGGCACGCTGGAGTGGGTGGAACTGGACAAGCTGGACACGCTGCCGATGTGGGAAGGCGACCGCAATTTCCTGCCGCTGGTGTTCGACGCCGACCCGCGCCCGTTCCACGGCGTGATGCCGTACAAGGACGGCCGCATGGTGAGCTGGTCCTACAGCCGGCTGTAACCCGGCGAATCGGGTGGGGGGGCGATCTTTCGGGTGGGGATCAACCTTTCGGGTGGGGATCAACCTTTCCGGTGGGTGCCAACCTTGGTTGGCACGCTCTTCTGGCTGATTAATACCCGGGCAATATTGACGAGTGCAAATTACCCGGGCAATATTCGCTCATCACCTCTGATGCCATTACCATGCCTGCGTCCCGACTTCCTCCCTTCAGCTGTTTCGACGGCCATCGCCTGGTCGCTTCCGGCACCCCGGAAGTGGCCGCGCTGGCGCTGAAGCAGCTGCGTACCGACAACGCTGCAGGTCCGCTGCTGGTGTTCGACAACACCAGCGGCCGCACCCGTGATTTCGACACACGCGGCAGCGACGCAGAACTGCTGGCGCGGGTGGCGGAGGCGTTTCCATCGGCCGTGGAAGCGGACGCCGGAATCGCTCCCGAAGACGCACCTGTTGCCCCGCGCGGCCGCGGCCGCCCCAAGCTGGGCGTGGTCGCCCGCGAAGTGACCCTGCTGCCGCGCCACTGGGCGTGGCTGGCCGAGCAGCCGGGTGGAGCCTCGGTGGTTCTGCGCAGGTTGGTGGAGGCGGCCAGCCGGGCCGGTGCAGACAAGGACCGGCAGCGCCGCCACAGCGAGCGTGCCTATCACTTCCTGCAGACCATCGCCGGAGACCTGCCGGGTTTCGAGGAAGCGATCCGTGTCCTGTTCGCGCACGACCGGGCGGGCCTGGAAATGGCGTTGCGCAGCTGGCCCGAGGATGTGCGCAATCACGCCCTGCGCCTGGCCTTCGATGATTCTTCGGACCACGCAGACGGCTGAGCCACCGCGCCGTTGCTGAGCGGCGGCACCACCTGATCGCGGGCCACGGCCCGCTCCCCTGTGCTTGCTTTGCTGGCGGAAACGTCGGGCAGGGCAGCGCCTTGCCCAGAGAACCCCATGGACACCCCCGCACATCCCATCCCCCCGGTCGCGCCGCCCCTCTGGCGCACCTATCTGACCCTGCTGCTGCCGATGCTGCTGACCAACGCATTGCAGCTGGCCGCCGGCACGCTGGACAACATCTACCTCGGCCATCTGCTGGGTACGCAGGCGGTGGCCGCCGCCGCAGCGTTCTTCCCTGTCTTCTTCCTGCTGCTGGCCCTGGTAATGGGCCTGGCGACCGGTGCGATGGTGCTGATCGGCCAGGCCTGGGGCGCGGGCCGGCCGCAACAGGCTCGTGCGGTGGCCGGCAGTGCGGTGGCACTGATTCTGCTGTTGTCAGTGCTGGTGATGGCGGTGGGCGGCGGTTTCGCGCCACAGCTGCTTGCGGCACTGGGCACGCCAGCGCCGATCCTCGGCGAATCCATCGTCTATGCCCGTGTTCTGCTGCTGGCTGCACCGGCGTTCTTCCTGCTGTGGCTGGCCACTGCGGTGAGCCGTGCGGTGGGCGATGCCAAAACGCCGCTGCATGCGCTGCTGCTGGCCACGGTGGTCGGCCTGCTGTGCACTCCGCTGCTGATCCTGGGCTGGGCCGGTCTGCCGCAGCTGGGCGCGGCCAGTGCGGCAGTCTCGGCGGCGCTCGCCTCGCTGCTGGCCTTGGCCTGGCTGATGTGGCGGTGGCAGCGGATGGGGCACCCGCTGGCACCGGGGCATGAGTTGCTGCAAGCCATCCGCTTCGATGGAGCGCTGATCCGTTCGATGCTGCGCATCGGGGTACCGTCCTCGCTGCAGATGCTCAGCCTGGCCGTGGCCGAGATCGTGCTGCTGGGCTGGATCAATCGCCACGGTTATACCGCCACGGCCGCTTACGGCGCGGTCAATCAGTTGATGAGCTGGGTGCAGCTGCCTGCGATGTCGCTGGGTATCACCGCCACCATCCTCGCTGCACATGCGATGGGCGCGGGGCGTGGGGCACGACTGCACGCCATCGCCCGCACCGGTGTGCTGCTTGGACTGGCGATACTGAGCGGGGTGGTGGTGCTGGTTGTGGCGCTGGCGCCCTGGCTGACCGGGCTGATCCTGGCGGCGACCGACGTGCGAGAACTGGCCACGCAGCAGTTGCGCACGGTGGTGTGGGGCGTGCTGGCGATGGGAGGCAGTGCGGTGCTGGTCGGGGTGATGCGCGGCAGCGGCACGGTATGGCTGCCAGCGTTGCTGGGCATGGTGGCGGTATTGCTGCTGGAGCTGCCGCTGGCGACGTGGCTGCAGTCCCGGCACGGTCTGGCCGGGCTGTGGTGGGCGTGGCCGCTGGGGTTGCTGGCCATGCTGGTGATGCAGGTGCTCTGTTTCGCGCATTGGCGGCGCAGGATGCAGGCTGGGTAGTGCCGGCCACTGGCCGGCAATCCGGAATTGTCGAGGCAGCCGGCCAGCGGCCGGCTCTACCACTTCAGCGCCGCTGTGCCAGCAGCAGGTGGAAGTGCTTATCGCGCGCCTGGCCATCATTGCCGGTCGCGGTTTCCCGGTGGCTGCGCCAGGCCGAGATGCGAAAGCCTGATACTCGCAGCGCCAGCTCCACCGCGTCCAGCTCATGCAGCTGGAAGTCGGCTGCGAATGGCAGGCTGCGCATGAAGCTGGCATGGCCAAAGGCCAGGCACAGGCGGCCGCCCCGGCGTAGTACCCGCGCCAGCTCGTCCAGCACCGGGGCCAGATTCGGCCAGAAGTACAGGGTGTTGACCGCCAGCGCGGCATCCATCGCGGCATCGGCGACCGGCAGTGCATGGGCGTCGCCGTGTCGCATCGCCGCACGCTCGGCCACCCCGGCGTCGGCCAGCCGCTGGTTGCCGGCCTCGACCATGGCCGTGGACAGCTCGATACCCAGATAGTGGCTGTCGGTGGCCTGCAGCATCAGTGGCGCGAAGGCCGCATTGCCCGGGCCGACCTCCAGGACCCGTTCGCCGGCACCGACGGCCAGCAGTCCGATTGCGGCCAGGTTGAGTGCGCTGTTGCTGCGGTTCATCGAGTCGGCCACCGCCAGCGCGGCGTCGCCATGGGGCTGTCGCAGCTGTGCGGCCAGGGTGGGAGCATCCAGCATCATCATCGTCCGTTGCAGAGTTTCGGACGTGGCGGCGGCGGGTCCGCCGGTGACCATAGCGCCGACCTTGTGGCTTGGGAAGTAGGGAAACCCCGCTGCAGGGTGATGAGGAAATGTCCAGCGTCGCAGTCGGTGAGATCTGGTTGTCCACAGGGGGTGTGGATTACGCGTGGGCAACTTTGTGGATAAGCCGCGACAGGCGCCACCCCCCTAGGCTGTCAAGATGGGTGGCGAAAAATTCACCGCCGGTGAGGGCAGGTGAGGGAGCGGTGAAGGCGGGGTCCTGCCAGTGCTGTCGCCAGCGGCGGCGCTCGCGGTAACCTGTGGGCCTTGATGCTCCGTGAGACCCCATGAAACGTCACTTCTCGATGCTGCGCGAATTCCAGCTGGCCGACTGGTTCACCCTGGCCAATGCTTTCTGCGGCACCGGTGCGGTCTTTGCCGCGATGCGCTTCCTGCAGGACGGCGAGCGCGGCTACCTGCTGTTCGGCATGGCGCTGATCCCGCTGGCCTTCATCTTCGACGCGCTCGACGGGCGCATCGCGCGCTGGCGCAAGTCCAGCTCCACTCTCGGCCGCGAGCTGGACTCGCTGTCCGACGTGATCTCCTTCGGCGTGGCCCCAGCGGCACTGGCTTATGCCTGCGGCATGCAGGGCGGCTGGGACTGGCTGGTGCTGAGCTACTTCGTCTGCTGCGGTGTCAGCCGCCTGGCACGCTACAACGTCACTGCCGAGGCGCTCGCTGGTGACGAGGGCAAGGTCAAGTATTTCGAGGGCACCCCGATCCCGACCAGCCTGGTGCTGGTGATCGTACTGGCGATTGCCGCCGGTACCGATGCCATCGGCCAGAACATCTGGTTCGGCCAGTGGCAGATCGGCCCGTGGCAGCTGCACCCGATGGTGCTGCTGTTCGCCTTGTCCGGGTCGCTGATGATCAGCAAGACCCTGCGTATCCCCAAGCCATGAGCCAGCCCTGCGGAGGCCTGCGATGACCAGCTCGGCCCACGACGCCGGCAGCAGCGATTTCGAGACCCTGGCCCGGCAGTACTTCGGTGCCTGGGGCGATGCCCTGCGCCATGCGAGCACGCCCGGTGCACCGGCCGGTGACGACCCCGGCAGCTGGCAGCGGTTGTTCGACTGGTGGGGCCAGCTGTTGCCTGAGCAGGCGCAGGGCGCACCGGAAGATGCCGTGCGCCGGTTCCGCGAACAGGCGGGCAGCTGGTACGGCACCATGCAGGAGGTTGCCGCGCGTTTCGCCGGCCGTGACGCCAGCAGTGCCGATGTGGCCCAGGCTTGGCGCGAGGCGGTGCAGGGGCAGGGCGACGGCATGCTGCAGTGGATGCTGCAGGGCGCCCGTGGCAGCACCCACGCCGGCGCCACCGTGCCCGAATTCGCCGCATGGCTGCAGCAGTTCCAGCTGCAGGCGGGCCCGTGGCTGCAGAGCCCGGCATTCGGTCCCGGCCGCGAGCACCAGGCGCGCTGGCAGGCCCTGCTGCGTGCGCAGGAGGAATACCAGCAGCATTCGCGCGCCTATGTCGATCAGATCAAGCAGGCATTGGACGAGGCCTTTGCGTTGTTCGAGCAGCGCCTGGCCGAGCACGAACAGCCCGGCAGCCAGTTGACCAGCGCCCGCGCGATGTTCGACCTGTGGATCGAAGTGGCCGAGGAGGCCTACGCCAAGGTCGCCATGTCCGAACCGTTCCAGCAGGTGTATGCCTCGCTGGGCAACGCGCAGATGCGTCTGCGCGCCGGCCTGCAGCGCGAGGTGGAACAGATGAGTGAACGTATCGGCCTGCCGACCCGCAGCGAGATGGATGCCGCACACCGTCGCATTGCCGAGCTGGAGCGCAGCCTGCGCCGGCTGCAGGCACAAGTGGCGGTGCTGGCTGGAACTGCCGAGGTGGACCCAGTGGCACAGCCGGCGCCGGCGAAGGTGAAGCCGGTCGCGCGCAAGGCCGCGAAGAAGGCCGTGCCGGCAAAGAAGGCGGCTGCGAAAAAGGCGCCCGCGAAGAAGGCTGCACCTCGCACTTCCACTCGGACGCGTGACCGATGAAGGGACCGCTGGGCTTCAACGCCGATGACCTGATGCAGGAAACCCTGGCCATGCAGCGCAAGCTGATGGAAGGGCTGAAGCTGCTGCCGCAGGTGGAAGACGTGGACTATGGCGTAACCGCCCGCGAGGAAGTCTGGCGCGACGGCAAGGTGGTGCTGTACCGCTTCGTCGGCGAACAGGCACCGAGCCGGCGCACGCCGCTGCTGATCGTCTACGCGCTGGTCAACCGGCCGTACATGGTCGACCTGCAGGCCGACCGTTCGCTGGTGCAGAAGCTGCTGGCACTGGGCCAGGACGTGTATGTGCTGGACTGGGGCTACCCGGATCGCTCGGAGCGCTTCCAGACCCTGGAGGACTACCTGCTGCGCTACATCGATGGCGCGGTGGATGCACTGCACGCGCGCAGTGGTGGCCCGGTGGACCTGCTGGGTATCTGCCAGGGCGGCGTGTTCGCACTCTGCTACGCCGCGTTGCGCCGGCAGAAGCTGGGCAAGCTGATCACCATGGTCACCCCGGTCGATTTCCAGACGGCCGACAACATGCTCTCGCACTGGGCGCGGCAGGTGGATGTGGACCTGCTGGTGGACACCTTGGGCAACATCCCGGCCGACCTGATGAATGCCAGCTACCTGATGCTCAAGCCGTTCCGCCTGAACGTGCAGAAGTACGTGGGCCTGCTCGACATCCTCGATGACAAGGCGGCGCTGGAGGATTTCCTGCGCATGGAAAAGTGGATCTTCGATTCGCCGGATCTGGCAGGTGAGGCGTTCCGCGACTTCATCAAGCAGTTCTACCAGGGCAACGGGTTGGTGAACGGCACGGTGCGGATCGGCGAGGAAGCGGTGGATCTGTCGCAGGTGACGCTGCCGGTGCTGAACATCTACGCCGAGCAGGACCATCTGGTGCCGCCGGATGCCTCGCGCGCGATGCGTGGGCGCTTGGGCACGGACGACTACACCGAGTCCAGTTTCCGCGGTGGCCATATTGGTATCTACGTGTCCGGCCGCGCGCAGCGCGAAGTGCCGGCCACGATTGATGGCTGGCTGAAGGCGCGCGACGCGTAAAGCCTGCTTCGTTTTTGTAGCGTCGAGCCATGCTCGACTGCATGGAGAATGATGATGTCGCAAAGGATTTCGATGCTGCTTGCCGCGCTGCTGCTGGCAGTCCCTGTGGCCCAGGCCGCACCCGGTGCGGATGCACGGCGCGAGATCGCCCAGCTGATCGCCAGCCTGGATGGCTCCCAATGCCGCTTCCAGCGCAATGGCAGCTGGCACGATGGCAGTGATGCGCGCGCGCACCTGCAGCGCAAGTACGACTACCTGCTGAAGAAGGACATGGTGGAAAGCGCCGAGCAGTTCATCGAGCGCGCGGCCAGCCAGAGCAGCATGAGTGGCAAACCCTACCGCATCCAGTGTCCGGGACAGCCTGAACAGACCGCAGCCGCCTGGTTCGGTGCGCGCCTGCAGGCGCTGCGTCACCGCACGCCGTAGACATAGAGGCGGTGTAGAGTCGAGCCATGCTCGACTGCCTTGTCCGTTTCCCGGAGCCGCCGCCATGAACACCACGCCCAAGACGCTGTCGCGTTCATTGAACGACCGCATGATTGCCGGCGTGATGGGCGGTATCGCCCACCGCTTCGGCTGGAACCCCACGCTGGTGCGGATCGTGTTCGTGCTGGTCTCGATCGGCTCGGCGGCCTTCCCCGGCATCCTGGTCTACCTGATCCTGTGGCTGCTGATGCCGAACGAGGCCGATTGAAGACTGCCCTGGCGCCCTCGCCGATCTGGCTGCGCGCGCTGCAGGTGCTGGGCGCGGTGTGGACGTCACCCAACTCCTTGCTCGGCGTGATCGGCGGCCTGGCCGGTATGCTCGGCGGGGCGACATTGCGCTGGAGCGGGCGTGACTGCGCGCTGGTGTTCGACCGCTGGCCGTGGGGGCCGGGTGGGGCGATCACATTGGGCAATGTGATCCTGCATACCGGCCACGATCTGGGCATTTCCTGCCGGACCTACGCGCATCAGGCGGGGTGGGGCGTGGAGCCGCTGATCCGGCTGGATGACCACGAGCGCGCGCACGTGTACCAGTACATGGTACTGGGGCCGCTGTACCTGCCGGTGTACCTGCTGTGCGGCGGGGTGAGTGCGCGCAATCCGTTCGAGCGGGCGGCCGATTATTTCGCCCGGTTCGGGCGTGGCTGGTGGCCGTAGTTTCCAGCCAACGGCGCAGCCCCTCGTGGCTTGGTAGCGGAATGCCTGCTTCCTGGGGGCTGGCCGGGTGGGTGGGGCTGGCGGGGACGCCGTGAACCCATCCATGGGGGCTTAGCCGCGGCATCCATGCCGCGGATACCCCGCCACCCCCACCCACCCGGCCGCTGACAGTTCCTGTGCGCGCCAAGCCACGGAAGAGAATAAAGAACAGCAAAAGCGGGTCGCGCGCTGCGCTTGCTCGTGAGCCGAGCATGGCTTGGCTCTACAGGAAGCAACAAAGCAGCCGGCCAGGCCGCTTTTGCTTTTGATCTTCTTTTTCTTTTCCGTGGCTGGACGTGCCCGAAAACTGTCGGGGGTCGGTCGGGGTGGGTTCGCGGGACCGTTGGCGCCATGGATGGCGCCATCGAGCCCCCAGGGACGGGTTTACGGCGTGTCCCGCGAACCCACCCCGACCGACCCAATCACATGAAGCGCATTTCGCGACCAAGCCACGAGGGGCTGCGCCGTTGGCGGGAATCCCCACGGATTCGTTAGCCGGAAGTTAAAGATCCGTAAGCATTCTGCTGCGATCCCGCAGTCATCTGCATGCAACCGATCGTCATTAGCCTTCGTGACGTTCCAGTCAGGTTCGACGCGGTAAGCTCTCCCTCGATGAGCTCGCAGCATCGCTCATCGAGTGCAGTACGCAGTAGCAATTTGGAGGAATACATCACATGGCAATCGTTCTTTATGTCGGTGGTAGCAAGGATGGCGAGAAGGGCGTGGTGCCCTACGGCTTCAGCAAATCCCGCGCCGACACCGCGCTGGGGCCGGAGTTCTACACGGAGCGGTTCATGGAACTGCAGGGTGTCGGCAAGGTCCGCCTGATGGCCCTGGAAGGCATGCGTGACGAGATCGTCATGCAGCGCGCCGCCCGCCACTACCGCTGACCTTCGCAACACGCGGCAGGGCGCGCCCACCATCGTGCGCCCGCGCCGGCATCCCAGCCCAGGGCCAGTCCGAGCCCTCTCTTCGCCAGGATGCCGGCGTCCAATCCGGCTTCGCCGCTGAACCTCGCCCCCTGTCAATGCCTTGTCCGGCTCCGTCGTGGGTTGCCAGAATGGGGTCTTCCCGAAACGCGGCACAGACCTGAAGCAATGCACGACGCCAAGAACGCCCAGAGCGCGCTCGCCCAGCAGATCGCCCAGACCATCGCCGACGAGATCGGTGCCCAGTCCACCCAGGTACGCGCTGCCGTCGGCCTGCTCGACGAGGGCGCCAGCGTTCCGTTCATCGCGCGCTACCGCAAGGAAGTGACCGGGGGCCTGGACGACACCCAGCTGCGCAACCTGGAAACCCGGCTGACCTACCTGCGCGAGCTGGAGGACCGCCGTGCAGCGATGCTGGCCAGCATCGGCGAGCAGGGCAAGCTCAGCGACGAGCTGCGCAATGACATCCTGGCGGCCGATACCAAGAGCCGGCTGGAAGATCTGTACCTGCCGTACAAGCCCAAGCGCCGCACCCGCGCCCAGATCGCCCGCGAGGCCGGTCTGGAGCCGCTGGCCGATGGCCTGCTGGCCGACCCGACGCAGGACCCGCAGACGTTCGCGGCCACCTTCGTCGATACCGACAAGGGCGTGGCCGACACCAAGGCAGCGCTGGAAGGCGCGCGCGCGATCCTGATGGAGCGCTGGGGCGAAGACGCCGCGCTGGTCGGCGAACTGCGTACCTGGCTGGGCGAGACCGGCGTGATCCGTGCCCGCGTGGCTGAGGGCAAGGAAACCGACGGTGCCAAGTACCGCGATTATTTCGAACATGCCGAGTCGCTGGCGAAGATTCCCTCGCACCGCTTGCTGGCGCTGTTCCGCGCGCGTCGCGAGGAGATCCTGTTCCTGGAACTGGACCCGGGCAGCGACGCCGAAGCCGGCCACCAGTACGCCGAGGGTCGGGTGGCGCGCAAGGCCGGCATCGCCGACCAGGGCCGCGCCGCTGACCGCTGGCTGCTGGATGCCTGCCGCCTGACCTGGCGCGCCAAACTGCACACGCACCTGCTGCTGGACCTGTTCAACCAGGCCCGCGAAAAGGCCGAAGCCGAAGCCATCGCGGTGTTCGGCGACAACCTGAAGGATCTGCTGCTGGCCGCACCGGCGGGCCCGAAGACCGTGCTGGGCCTGGACCCGGGCATCCGTACCGGCTGCAAGATCGCGGTGGTCGATGCCACCGGCAAGCTGGTCGCCACCGACACCATCTACCCGCACGAGCCGCGCCGCCAGTGGGACCAGTCGCTGCAGACGATCAAGCAGCTGTGCGCCAAGCACAACGTGGAACTGATCGCGATCGGCAACGGCACCGCTAGCCGCGAAACCGACAAGCTGGCCGGCGAAGCGATCAAGGCCGCCGCCAACCCGAAGCTGCAGAAAGTGGTGGTCAGCGAGGCCGGCGCGTCGGTGTACTCGGCGTCCGAGTTCGCGGCCAAGGAGTTCCCGGGCCTGGATGTGTCGCTGCGTGGCGCGGTGTCGATCGCTCGCCGCCTGCAGGATCCGCTGGCCGAACTGGTCAAGATCGAACCCAAGGCAATCGGTGTCGGCCAGTACCAGCACGATGTGGATCAGTACCGCCTGGCGCGGGCGCTGGACGCGCGCGTCGAGGACTGCGTGAACGCGGTCGGCGTATACGTGAACACCGCCTCGGCCGCGCTGCTGTCGCGGGTGTCCGGCCTGTCGGCCACGGTGGCCGAGAACATCGTGCGCCATCGTGACGACAACGGCCCGTTCAAGCGTCGCAAGGACCTGCTGAAGGTCGCGCGCCTGGGCGAGAAGACCTTCGAACAGTGCGCCGGCTTCCTGCGCATCGCCGACGGCGATCAGCCGCTGGATGCCTCGGCGGTGCACCCGGAAGCCTATCCGGTGGTCGAGCGTATCGTGGCCACCACCGCACGCCCGATCAAGGCGCTGATCGGTGACGGCAGCTTCCTGCGTGGCCTGAAGGCCGAGCAGTTCACCGATGCCACCTTCGGCGTGCCGACCGTGCGCGACATCCTCAAGGAACTGGAAAAGCCGGGCCGCGATCCGCGTCCGGAGTTCAAGGCCGCGCGCTTCGCCGAGGGCGTCGAGGACATCAAGGACCTGCGTGAGGGCATGGTGCTGGAAGGCGTGGTCAGCAACGTGGCGGCCTTTGGCGCCTTTGTCGATATCGGCGTGCACCAAGATGGCCTGATCCACATCTCGGCGCTCTCCGATACCTTCGTGAAGGACCCGCGCGACGTGGTCAAGGCTGGCGATATCGTCAAGGTGAAGGTGCTGGAGGTGGACGTGGCGCGCAAGCGCATCGCCCTGACCCGGCGCCTGGACGATACCCCCGGGCAGGCCACCAGCCGCCCGGGCCAGCGCGACGAGCGCGGCCAGGGGCAGGGTCCGCGCCGCGATGCAGGCGGCCAGAACCGTGGACCGAACCGGGGCCAGGGCAATGGCGGTCGTCCTGCCGCGTCCGTGCCCCCGGCCAACAATGCCCTGGCCGAGGCCTTCGCCCGCGCCAAGCGCAGTTGAGGACCGTGTCCCCCGTCACGCTTGATTCGTGGCGGGGGACTTGTCGATTTTCCCCGTGATTGCGCACACTTGCGCTTGAGGGGAGGCGTTCGGCCACCCCGCTGTCGCTGGGGAGGGCCATGACGCCAGCAGGACCCGTCGTCTTCGTTGAGGGCTGCAGCGTTGTGCTGCGGCCGCTGCCTGCCTGTGCGGGCCGGGGGACGGGGTGATGGCGGGCCAGGGAAGCAACGGCAACGGGCTGCTGGAACGGCGCCTGCAGGAGCTGGCCGAGGAGCGCCGGCGCCTGGCGATGATCATCGACGGCACCGCTGCCGGCACCTGGGAGTGGAACGTGCAGACCGGCGAAATGCGGGTCAATGCGCGCTGGGCGGAGATCGTCGGCTATCGCCTGGAAGAGCTGGAGCCGGTGTGCCAGAAGACGTTCCTGAAGCTGGTCCACCCCGACGACATCGTCCTGTCCGATGCGGCGCTGGAGGACCATTTCGAAGGCCGCAGCGACAACTATGTCTGCCTGCTGCGCATGCGCCACAAGAATGGCCAGTGGATCTGGATCCACGACCGTGGCCGCGTGTTCGAATGGGACGGGCAGGGACGACCGCTGTGGATGGCCGGCGCGCACGCCGACGTGACCGAGCTGCAGCAGGCGCGGCAGGACGCGGCCGAGAGCCGGCAGCGATTGCAGGCCGTGGTCGACGCGTCCGACGAGGTGGCGGTGATCGCTACCGATACCGAAGGCACCATCACCCTGTTCAATACCGGCGCGGAACGCCTGCTGGGATACAGCGCGGACGAAGTGATCGGCCAGCGGCGACTGGGTGATTTCCACGATCCGGACGAGCTGGCGGCCTGGCTGCGTCCGCTGGCGGCTGCGGACGGAAGCCTGCCGGGCGTGTTTGAAGCACTCAGCGCCCGCGCCGATGAGCAGACCTATTCACGGCAGTGGACACTGCGGCGCAAGGATGGCCAGCCGCGCCAGGTGCGCCTGTCGATCAGCCGCATGGATGGTGCCGGCGGTGCGCGGATCGGCTATGTCGGCATGTCCATCGACATCACCGAGATCCTGCAGGCGCGCGCCGAAGCACGCCTGTCGGCGGAGAAATTCGCCGGTGCGTTCACGTCGGCGGCGCTGGGCATGGCGCTGGTGTCGCTGGAAGGGCGCTGGCTGGACGTCAATGACGCGCTGTGCCGGATTCTCGGCTATGCGCGCGAGGAACTGTTGCAGGTCGATTTCCAGCGGCTGACCCACCCCGACGATCTGCAGACCGATCTGGCCCTGGTGCAGGATCTGCTGGCCGGGCGGCGCAGCCACTACCACCTGGAAAAGCGTTATCTCGATCGCGACGGCAAGGTGATCTGGGCACGGCTGTCGGTGTCGCTGGTGCGCACCGAGCACGGCGAGCCGCTGCATTTCGTGTCGCAGATCCAGGACATCAGCGCCCAGCGCAGCAGCGAGCAGCGCCTGTTCGAGAGCGAGCAGCGCAGCCGTATCACCCTCGATGCCGTGGCCGATCTGGTGCTCAGCGTCAGCCTGGACGGACGTATCGACTACGCCAACGCGGCTGCGGTGCGCACCCTCGCCGGCGATGGTGCGCTGTCGCTGGCCGGACACAAGGTGCAGGACGTGCTGGCGCTGACCACCGAATACGCGCCCGGCTCGGTATTGGATGTCTCGGTGCTGCTGGACCCGGAAAGCAATGCGGTGGACCTGCACGCCGACCTGCTGCTGCGCCTGGGTACGGCCACGATCCCTGTCGACCTGACCCGCGCCTGGCTGCGTGATGATGAAGGTCATGTACGCGGCGCAGTGTGGGTACTGCGCGATGACACCCAGCAGCGCGCGCGCCAGCGCGAGGCGCGCCATCTGGCCGAGATCGATCCGCTGACCGAGCTGAGCAACCGTCGCGGCTTCGAGGTGCATCTGCAGCAGGCGATCACCCGCGTCGAGCGTACCGGCCAGGCCGCCTCGTTGATGTACATCGACCTGGACCGCTTCAAGCCGGTCAACGACACCTGGGGCCATCTGGCTGGCGATGCCGTGCTGTGGGCGGTGGCCAGCGTGCTGCGCCACGGGGTGCGCGATTCGGACGTAGTGGCGCGGCTGGGCGGCGACGAATTCGCGGTGATCCTGTCCGGCTGTACGCCACGCCGTGCCGCGCGCATCGGCGGTGAACTGCTGCACACCCTGGCATCGCTGTCGATTCCGTGGGACCAGGACCGCCTGCATGTGGGCGCCAGCATCGGTATCGCGCCATTGGCGGGTGGAATGAGCGTGGACCAGGCCGTGGCGGCGGCTGATGCCCAGTGCTACCGGGCCAAGGCAATGGGGCGCAACAACGTACAGGTGCAGGGCGAGGCCAGTGAGCTGCCGGGTGATGATTCCGAAGCCGCCGGGGGCTGATCTCAACCTGTGAGAGGGCGTGCGCGAATACTGCGCGCACTTTCCCTCGTACAGGTGATCCCATGAATGTCTGCAACCCGGTGACGGTGCGTGCCTTCGCCCCGGCCCTGGTCGGTTGGTGCCTGGCCTTGGCGGCCTGCCTGCGTGCGGAACAGCTGCGCGGCGACCTGCACGCGCAGGCCTTGCTGCCGGTGCTGCAGGGCGGCGCGGTCGCCCTGCTGGTGTTCACGCTGTCCTGCATCGGTGCTGCCAGCATCGTGCTGTGGCGGGCCGGCAGGAACGCGGTGGAGTGATGCGGTGGATGGTCACCGCATCCCCCATGTCATGTTGCGTCAGCGCAGAACTTCATCCGAACTGACCAGTTGCACGTCGTGCATCAGGTTGAGGTACGCCTCGTAGTAGCCCTTGTGCGAGGCGCCGACGATGGTCAGCATGCGGGTGCCTGGATGCTGGCCCAGTATGTCGCGCATGTTGGCGACCATGCGCAGGTTGCGGGTTTCCCAGTAGCCCACGTAGTTGCGGCCAAAGCCTTCCGGCGAGGGTTCGACGAGGGTCGCGCCGAAATCGCTGTTGAAGGCCACCATCGCGGCCTCGGGTGCGTTGTAGGCGCGATACATCGCGAGCAACCCATCCGGTTGAGCAAGATTGGCTTCCAGTCGTTCATCGGCTGCCCTGCGCGCTTTGACGAAGGCGTTGTCCCAGGCACCGCGTATGGCGGCAGCGTAGGCCTTCTGCTGCGATTCCGGTGTAGGCGAATCCGCAGTGTGGTCGTCGACCGCCCACAGCCGCTCCAGCCCCAGGCGCGCGGCAAGGACGCCGGCCACCAGGCCGGCCTCGTTGCGGCGGGCCATGCGCGTGTCGAGGAACTGCACCAGCTCCGGTGTCAGGCTGTCCGAAGCACGTCGCTCTTCCCTGGGCAGCCGCAGCCATTGGACGACTGCCGAGTTGCTTTCGCCTGCGGCCAGGAAGACTGCGGCCAATCGGCGTCGCTGGGCAGCGGTTGGCGCCTTCGGCCAATCCGCAAGCAGGCGTTCCATCTCCACGTTGGCGCTGGGCACGTCCAGGCCGGTGGCAGCCTGCGCCGGTGCCGGATCGACGCAGTAGTCCGCTACGCTCTCCGTGTATCGGGCCGGATTGCGGCGCATGAAGTCACACTGCAGGCCGGACAGGTTCTCCACGGCGATCGCGGTGGGCCGCCAGGCTTCCAGGCGCTGCAGCAGAGGTTCCAGCATCGCCGGCGTGAAGGTCTCCGGCAGGCTGGACAGGTGCGGGCTGCCCAGCACCAGCACTTCGTTCGGGCGCCCTGCGGGCGGTCCCTTCAGCTGGTCCGGGTGGAAGGCCGGCCGATAGGCGGTGTCGTTGGCCAGCGCGCTGCTGCTGCACACGGCCAGGAAGAGAAGGCTGGCAAAGCGAGGGAACATGTGATCTCCATGTCGATAAGCATCCTGCGGGACCTTCATGCTGGTCATATTCTCCTGCTGGGGAATCCCGCATTGGTCATGTAAACCTTTTTGCCTTGAGCTGCATCCTTCTGCTGAGCGATGCTGTACGCAATGTCCAGGCGATGCAGAAGATGACATTGGACGACTGGATCATCGACAGTCCGCGGCTGCACCTCCGGCCTTTCACGCCCGGTGACGCCGACGAGGCATTTGTGGCAATCACACCCGGGCTGACCCGCTACATGGCCTTCGAGCCGCCTCCGTCGGAGGAGGCGTTTGCTGCGGTCTGGCGGGCGTGGCTGCCCACCATCGCCGACGGGACCGATATCACGTTCGTGATCCGCAGGCGCGAGGATGGTGTATTCCTTGGCCTGGCAGGCCTGCATCGAGCCTGTGAAGCAGAACCCGAGCTGGGCATCTGGATCGCAGAAGTGATGCATGGGCACGGCTATGGCCGCGAAGCCGTGGCGGCGGTGTGGTCGGCGGCCTCCGGGCGCCTGCGCTGTGCTGCGTTCCGCTACCCGGTGGCGGAGCAGAACCGGTCCAGCCGTTCACTGGCTGAGTCCCTCGGTGGGCAGGCGGTGGCACGTGAGCAGGGCGTGAAGTACACGGCAATCGTCTACCGCATTCCGGCTGCAATGCATGGAGTTGCGACGGACGTCGCGGAATCCCGCTAAAGCGGCCGACGGCATCGCCGATACTCCCTCTGGATCCCGCTCCAGTCACCCGCCGCAGGACCCCAGACTGCCCCCGATGGGCGGTCCGCGCAGTGTGTTCCGCCGCTCCCAGATGCCGATCGCACCCGCAGCAGACGTTCTTGGCAGTCGCTCGAGAGGTGCCGGTTGGCACCTGTAGTCCCTGGCAACTGATGTTGCCGCCGGGCATCCCGCCCGTCGGGTCACAACCGCTTACCGGACACCGAGGATCAGACAATGCTCATTCCAGGCTTCACGGCAGGCGCGCAGGCGCCGGCCGAGCTGCATACCCGTTGGTCGCCGTGGCGTGCGCTGCTTGGCGTACTGGCGCCACAGCAACGCACCAGCACAGAGAAGACGCTGACCGACCGCACCGAGCTGGAAGCGCAGGTGGCCGCGCTGCATCGCGTGCAGGCCGTCATCGAGTTCGCGCTCGACGGCACCATCCTGCAGGCCAATGACAATTTCCTGCAGGCGATGGGCTACCGGCTGGAGGAGATCCAGGGCAAGCATCATTCCCTGTTCGTCGACCCCGAGCAGGCGCGCAGCGCCGAATACCGCGACTTCTGGGCGCGATTGGGGCGTGGCGAATACGACGCTGGACAGTACCGCCGCTTCGGCAAGGGCCAGCGCGAGATCTGGATCCAGGCCTCGTACAACCCGGTGCTGGACCGCCAGGGGCGGCCGTACAAGGTGGTCAAGTTCGCGACCGACATCACCGCGCAGAAGCTGCAGGCGGCCGACTCGGCGGGGCAACTGGCCGCGATCGCCAAGTCGCAGGCGGTGATCGAGTTCAGCATGGATGGCCGCATCCTGTCGGCCAATGACAATTTCCTGGCCGCCACCGGCTACAGCCTGGACGAGGTGCGCGGGCAGCACCATTCGTTGTTTGTCGAGCCCGAGCATCGCAGCAGCGTCGAATATCGCCAGTTCTGGGAGAAACTGGGGCGCGGCGAGTATGACGCCGGGCAGTATCGGCGCCTGGGCAAGGGCGGGCGCGAGGTCTGGATCCAGGCATCCTACAACCCGATCCTGGACCTCAATGGCAAGCCGTTCAAGGTCGTCAAGTACGCCACCGACATCACCGCGCAGGTGCATGAGAACCAGGCCATGCAGCGCGCCGTGGCGCAGACCCGCGAGGTGGTGGCTGCCGCCAAGCAGGGCGATCTGACCCAGCGCGTGGCCACCGCCGACAAGAACGGGTCGATCGCCGAGCTGTGTGAAGGCGTGAATTCGCTGGTCGAGGCGATGGCCGCGATCATCGGCCAGATCAAGTTCGCTGCGGACACCATCGCAGTCGGCGCGACTGAAATCGCACAGGGCAACAGCGACCTCTCGCAGCGCACCGAGCAGCAGGCGGCCTCGCTGGAGGAAACCGCCGTGTCGATGAAGGGCCTGGCCGAGACCGTGCAGCGCACGGCCACCAACGCGCGCCAGGCCAGCCAGCTGGCCGGTGGAGCGGCCGACGTCGCCGCGCGAGGCGGCAATGTGGTGCATGAGGTGGTCGAGACGATGGCGGTGATCAATGCCTCGTCGCGGCGCATCGTCGACATCATCGGGGTGATCGACGGCATCGCCTTCCAGACCAACATTCTCGCGCTGAACGCAGCGGTGGAGGCGGCGCGTGCCGGTGAACATGGCCGTGGCTTCGCCGTGGTTGCCACCGAGATCCGCGAGCTGTCGCAGCGTTCGGCCAGCGCAGCCAAGGAGATCAAGCACCTGATCGATGAGTCGGTTGCCAATGTGGGCGCCGGCACGGCGCAGGTTGAGAGCGCGGGCCGCACCATGGATGAAATCGTGACCAACGTGCGCCGTGTCAGCGACCTGATGACCGAAATCAGCACTGCCTCGCAGCAGCAGAGCGATGACATCCAGCAGATGAATCATGCGGTCGACCTGATCGATCAGGGCACCCAGCAGAACGCGGCCCTGGTCGAGGAGGCGTCGGCGGCGGCGCGCAGCATGGAAGAACAGTCGGCGCAGTTGCTGCAGACCGTAGCCAGTTTCCGCGTGCAGGGCGGCGCCGGGCACCGGCATGGAGCGGCGGCGCTGCACGCGGTCTAGGCGCGGCGCTCGGACCGGTCTGCCGTGGTCTCGGTGTCGCCGCGTACGCAGTTGCGACCGGCATGCTTGGCGCGATACAGGGCCTGGTCGGCGCGTTCGACCAGGTCGCGCGGATCGCCGTCTTCGCCGGGTGCCTGCCAGGCCACGCCGATGCTGATGGTGACGGTGGCCTCGGGGGCGGGCAGGGCCGCGGCTTCGACCGAAGCGCGCAGCCGTTCGCCCAGGCCCAGGGCGTGGGTGGCATCGGGTGCGGGCAGGGCGGCGATGAACTCTTCGCCACCATAGCGGGCCAGCAGATCGTCACCCCGTTGCAGGCAGCCATCAAGAATGGCGGCCACCGACTGCAGGCGGCGATCGCCTTCCGGATGGCCGTAGGTGTCATTGAGCCGTTTGAAGTGGTCGATGTCGATCATCAGGACCGCCAGCCCGAGCCCCTGGCGGCGCGCGCGGCCGCGGGCACTGCCGAGTGATTCGTCGAAGCTGCGGCGGTTGCCCAGACCGGTCAACGGATCACGCCGCGCCAGTGTTTCCAGCTCATCGCGCTGGCGCTGGATCTCCACCTGGCTCAGCACGCTGCGCAAGGCATAGCCGAGCATGGCGCCAATGAAGCCGACCGTGGCCAGGGTGGGCTGCAGGCGCGCGACCAGCAGCGCCACCATCATCAGCAGCAAGGGCAGCATCAACGGCACGCCGGCGTCGACGATGCGGCGCAGGCTGCGTGATACCTCCACCGCCGGATAGCGGCGCTTGCTGCCGGCCATGACGGCCAGCACCACGAACAGTCCGCTGATCAGCAGGTCCCCCCAGTTGCCGTCAGGCAGCTGCGGTTGGTAGGTGTTGATGTAGTACGCCAGCAGGAAGTAGCCCAGCGTGTAGATCGCAAGTGTCCGGAAAAAATCGCGGCGGTCGGGATTGTCCTCGGCGAGGAAGCGGATCAGCGCGAAGCAGAACACCAGGCTGTTCTGTACGCTGCTCATAGCGTTCAGGCACTGCGTCCACAATGCGGCGTTGAAGTGCGCCATCGCCCGCGTGTGCCCGTAGTACAACAGCCACAGCAACGCGATGATCAGCAGGTCCACCGCGCGGATGTAGCGGTTGCCGCCGCCCGGGCTGGCGGCCACGTAGGTCAGGGGGATCCGGTAGAACACGTACAGGATCAGCGAAGACACGGTCATCTGCGCGGGATCGAAGCCGGCCACATTGCGGTACAGCAGGGCCAGCAGGGCCAGCGAGAACAGGCCCACGGCCGCGCCCAGCGTCCGCCATTTGCAGGCTGCCTGGCGGCTGTCACGTGCACGCCGCACGCAGGCCAGTGCAGCCAGCAGCGGGGCGGTGATCAGCATCAGGTAGGAGCCGACCGGGTCCTGCGGGCCGACAAAGGCAATGACGAGCGCGTGCGTGACCAGAAAAAACAGTGCCGCACGCAACGTCATGCATTCCCCCGCCCCCAGCTCCGGCTGGGATCACGATAGGCAGAAGCACGTGAGGCTTGCAAGAAAAGTGTGCACTGCGTCTATTCCAAAGCTTGCCGCCAGTCTCAGTTGTGTTTCAGCGTGGTGACGTGGAGCCTTCGACGTGGGCGTACATCCAGAAGTCACGGGGCTGTCCCCGCACCCGCCGGTAGGCGCGCAGCAGGCCTTCGCGCTGCATGCCGAGGCGTTCCAGCACAGCGATCGAGCGGGTGTTGCTGTCCAGGACGGTCGCCTGGATTCGGACCAGGGCGTGTGTGGCATGGCCCCATTCGATCACCGCGCGTGCGGCGTGCGTGGCCAGTCCCTGGCCCTGCCATCGCGGATCGAGGTCATAGGCGAGTTCGCCGCGGCCATTCGACAGGTCGATTCCGTTCAGGCCAATGGTGCCGATCAGCTGGCTGTCGGCGCCCACCAGTGCCCAGCGCTGGTCCGTTGCCGTAGGCAGGTAAGCGGAGATCTGGCGCCGCAGCGCCCTTTCGGAAACGTCGCCCCAGCTGGTGTGCCCGGTCACGCCCGGCAGCGAGAGATAGCGGGACCAGGCGGCAGCATCATCCACGTGCGGTGGGCGCAGCCGTGCGGGCAGGGTAGCGGGGAGCGTGGGCAGGGCGGGCGTTGGCATCGTCGCCAGTGTCGGCGCCCAGGCCCTGAAAATGCAAAAGGCCAAGTCGGGGACCTGGCCTTTGATGCAGTGGTGCCGGTGAAAGGACTCGAACCTTCATGGGGTCACCCCCGGCTGATTTTGAGTCAGCTGCGTATACCATTCCGCCACACCGGCAGGCAGCATGTGAGTGTAACCGAGGTTGGCACGGCTTTCATAGTGGGAAGGCCGATCAGGGCGCGTCCTGTCGGCTTCGGCCCAGTGGTGGCTATACTGCGGCGGCTTGAATGCCTCCAGGAGTGGTAGCCGATGACAGTGTTGCAGGACCTGAGGGTGCTGGTGGTCGAGAACGACGAGATGAGTGCCGCACTGCTGCAGATGCAGCTGGTGCATGCCGGTGCGACGGTGGTGGGTCTGGCCGCGAGCGTGGCTGAAGCACTGCGCCTGCTGGAGGCGTCGACCCCGGACGTGGCCCTGCTCGATTACCGCCTGGCACGCAATGAAACCAGCGAGCCGGTGGCTGCGGCGCTGTCGGCGCGTGGCGTGCCGTTCGTGCTGGCCACCGGGATGCTGGCCGAGCAACTGCCCGAGCCGATGCTGGCTGGCGTGCTGCTGGTCAAGCCGTATCTCTCGGCAGACCTGAGCCAGGCGCTGGTACGTGCAGTGGGCCGCGCCAGCGCCAGCGTCTGATTGGCACGTGCTGAAGCGGTGGGCGTATCCTGCCCGGGCCTGAATGCTCAGGCCTACAAGGAGAGTGGCATGAAGAAGTGGATCAAGCGCATGGTTGCTGCGGGTGTCCTTTCGATGGCGGTCTTCGGTGGTACGGCCTCTGCCGCGTGGTGTGGCCAGCCCTGTTTCCAGCTCTACAAGAGCTGCATCGCGCGGGGTGGTGAGGTCGAACAATGTCTGCAGGAACAGGCCTTCTGCGAAGAGGCGATGTGCGGCGGCAATCCCTGATCCATGAACCCCGCCCAGGCGGGGTTTTTCATCTGTGCGCGGTGTTCAGCCCGCTTCTTCGTACACGTAGTGGATCTCTTCGCGGTCGTCGAGGATGCGGTACTGCAGGGCGAGGTCATCCGGATCGGGATTGAGCCAGGCATCGAGGTGCTCCCTGCGGATGGGAACGACGCCGCGGTCGTGGCCCGCAGCGGCGACGTCGTGTGGAGGCGTGTCGGTGATCGTGGCAAATGACAGCAGGCGACCTTCCGGTCCTTCCCACTCCGCCCACAGGCAGGCCAGCAGCAGGTCGCGCGGCGGATCGGGCCGGAACTCCAGCACCACGTCCTGCTCCTTCTCGTCGGCACCCAGCGTACGGCCGGCGATGGCATGGCGTGGCACGTGCTCATAGAACGCCTGCACCACCACCACACCGTGGCGCAGCCCGAACGCACCGCGCCAATAGCCTTCCAGGCTGTCGCGCCTCGCGTTGTAGGTGCCGGGATAGAGGATGTCGTTGCGCGCGGGCTTGTCCGGCAGCCGGCACTGGTAGCGCATCGGCTTGATCACGCGTTTGCCGCCCTCGCTGACCATGACCGGTGCGTAGGTGCCGGGGAAAATGCGGTTGTCGCGCGGCAGCAGCTGCACCCGGTGCAGGTCTTCCAGCCGGGACTGCGCGCGCTCGATGCGGTTGCCGGCCACGCGCAGGTCGTTGCGTGCCTTCTGGGTGGGGCGGGTCGCCAGCGTGGCGTTGGCGATATCGCGTCGCTCGCACTGGCGCGACAGCTCCGCCTCGAGATCTTGGCGTTCCTGCGCATGCCACTGCTGGATTTTCGCGACGATGTCGCGGCCCTGCTCGGTGCGAGCGCCGGCGAAGCCGTCATCCATGGCCTTGGGAGTTCTGGGGCGCTTCTTGCCAGGATCGTGCGCGTACAGCTCCGCGAATTCTTCCAGCGACAGGATGGCGCCGAACTCGCGCACCAGCTTGGCGTAGTCGGCGCGGATCAGGGCGGAATAGCACATGGGAGCTCTGCGGGCGTGGGTCGCAGCAGCTGCGACACGGATGAGGCAGGATAGCCCGACCTACAGGGAGATAGCGCATGAATGATTCCGTCGCCTGCCAGTTCCGCGACGCCGTGCCCACGGTCGAAGACTATTGCCAGCTGCGTGTGCTGGCGGGCCTCAGTGCCAAGAGCCAGGAGGCGGCGGCACGCGCGCTGCCCAATACCCTGTATGGCGTGTGCGCCTACCAGGGCAACGAGCTGGTGGCGATGGGGCGCATCGTCGGCGATGGCGGCTGCCACCTGCAGGTCTGCGATATCGCCGTGTTGCCGCGCCTGCAGGGGCAGGGCCTGGGCAAGGAAGTGATGCGTCGCCTGGATGGATGGATGCAGGCGAACCTGCCGCCGTCGGCATACGTCAGCCTTCTGGCAGATGGTGAAGCGCACCGGTTGTACGCGCAGTTTGGTTTCGCACCCACTGCACCTGCATCGATCGGGATGTATCGCCGGTTCTGAGGTGTGGCCGAGTTGAAGCCATCCACGCATGGCGTGGATCTACCGGGCCAACCGGCCGCCGGATCCATCCCGGCCCTGCAGTAGATCCACGCCATGCGTGGATAGGGCCTTCCCGGGAATCACAGGCAAAGAAAAACCCCGGCCGAAGCCGGGGTTTTAAAGAATTGGCGTCCCCACGGGGATTCGAACCCCGGTCGCCACCGTGAAAGGGTGATGTCCTAGGCCTCT
>NZ_JBSPUE010000002.1:0-535579 GCF_056861455.1 Stenotrophomonas sp. 22LJNL06-5-1 | reverse complement strand
CGGGATCGAACCGCTGACCTCCTGCATGCCATGCAGGCGCTCTCCCAGCTGAGCTATGGCCCCGTGTTACCGAGCCGCCTATCATACCTGCGTGTTCACGTTTGTGGAAGCTTTTTTTGAGCTTTTTTCGTTCCGGTTCAACCGCGACCACGAGGGCAGGGGAACCGCAACGCCACAACCTGAATGCCGGTAGGCGGTGAACAAAAAAGACCCGGTTATCGGCCGGGTCCTCGTTGTTCGTGATGAGTGGCGTCCCCACGGGGATTCGAACCCCGGTCGCCACCGTGAAAGGGTGATGTCCTAGGCCTCTAGACGATGGGGACGCACGAAAACTTCAAGTTGTAGATTCTTCGACGGCCTAATGTCGAAGTGGTGGAGCCAAGCGGGATCGAACCGCTGACCTCCTGCATGCCATGCAGGCGCTCTCCCAGCTGAGCTATGGCCCCACGTCGCTGAGGAGCGAAATAATAGCCTTGCCCCAGGGGGTTGGCAAGCATTTGTTGCACTTTTCTTCACGTGCGTTGCGAAGCCGATGTCAGTCGCCGTTCGCCTGTGCAGCGTCGTCGGTCAGTGCCGCCAGGATCGGGCACTGGTCCAGCGTGCCGTGACCGGGGCAGGCGTCGACCAGCTGCGAAAGTGCGGTGTGCATGCGCTGCAGTTCCGCCATCCGTTGTGCGATGTCCTGCAGGCGCGCCTGCGCGGTGTCGCGCACGCTACCCATGTCCTGCGAGTGGCAATCGCTCAGTGCGAGCAGCTCGCTGATCTCTTCCAGGCTGAAGCCCAGCGCCTTGGCGCGGCGGATGAATCGCAGCCGGCGCAGATCCTGCTCGCCGAAGATGCGGTAACCACCCGCCGAGCGGGCCGCGGTCGGCAGCAGCTGCTGTCGTTCGTAGTAGCGCACCGTATCGATCGGCACGCCCGCCTGGCGGGCCAGTTGTCCAATGTTCATGGCGGATTCCTGCGGATGCTGCCGGCCATTGTGAAGCCTGGAGTCTGGTCGAGAGTCAAGGCTTGGCCCGGGTGCGCGCATTCAGCGCACTTTGCAACTTTCTTCATAGCCCCGCCGATGGGCCAGTTCCTACCCTTCGCCTGAACCGGCCGTTCGATGGCCTGCAACGAACCGAGGAGGTGGTCTGTGGAAGGATTCAGGAACGAAGGATTCGTCGAGATCGCGGTGGTCGAGTACCCGGGAGGTGATCCGTCTGCCGCCTCGGTGCTGGCCGAAATGGCGCACGTTGCCAATCGCCTTGCCCAGCAGCAGCGTCGGCCGTTCAAGCGGGTGCTGGTCACCCGCTGGATCGTGCCGGCCAGCCAGACCGGTGTGCATCGTATTGCGGGTGCGGAAATGCTCGATGCGGCCATCCCGGCTGTGATTGCCGTTCCGGGCCAGATCAGTGCCGGTGCGTGCCTGCGCGCGGATGAGGTCCTGCTGGACTGGCTGCGCGCGCACTATGACGGTGGCAGCCTGCTGGCCGCCGCCAGTGATGGCGTCAGTGTGCTCGCACGGGCCGGATTGCTGGCCGGACGTACGGTCAGTGGCCCCGATCTCGGGCGCCATCCAGGCCTGCAGGCGCAGGCCGCGAGCTGGGTGCCGAGCGAGCGGGCACTGGTGGATGACGGTGACCTGCTGACGGTCGGCGGGGGCCAGGCCTGGCGCTTCCTGGGCCTGCGGCTGCTGTACCGGCTGCATGGGCAGGGCGTGGCCAGTGCGGTCGCGCAGCAACTGGGCATCACCGTGCCCGCCACGATCCAGCAGGATCTGGAGCGCTTCAGTGCCAACTTCGCACATGGCGATCGTGATGTGTTGAAGGCGCAGCGCTGGTTGCACACCACGGCGGCACGCGGCGCCACCCTTGCCGCGATCTGCGAAGTCTCCGGGCTGGAGCCGCGCACACTGCAGCGGCGGTTCCTCAAGGCCACCGGCCTGCGGCCGATCGAATACTGCCAACGGCTGCGCATCGCCAAGGCGCAGACCCTGTTGCAGCAGGGGGCGGGTATCGATGAGGTCGCCTGGGGCGTCGGCTACGCTGATCAGAGTGCATTTCGCCGGTTGTTCCTGCGCATCGTTGGCATGACGCCGGCCAACTATCGGCGTCACGTCAGCAGCAAGCGCCGCGAGCGGCCCTTGATGCCGTCGGTGGCGGGCAGCCTGCGCGGGCTGCAATCGCCTTCGGTGATGCAACTGGGGCGCAGCGCGGCCTGATGCGGGCAACATCGGTGCGCTTGCAACCGGAGCGCGACACTTCGACCATGCAGTCAGTGGACGATTGAACAGGTGGTCTGATGTCGAGTGTTGGGCCGGTGCCGATGCCGGTGATGTTGATTCTCGTGTGCGTAGTGCTGGCGATGGCCGTGGCGCGTCTGTGGCCACGCAGGAAGGACGGCATGCCGCTGCCTTCTGCACCCAGCATGGTTCTGGACATGCTGCTGGTGGGCCTGCTGTGTGGTCGCATCAGCTTCGTGGCCTTGAACTTCGCGCTGTATCGCGAGGCGCCGTGGAGCATTCTGCAGATTGCCGATGGTGGCTACCACCTGGTGGTGGTCCTGGTTGCGGGATTGGCATGGGGACTGTGGCGGTTGCGCCCATGGCGGGCGTTGCGCGCCCCGGTGCTGGGCGCGGCGTTGGCAGGTGTGCTGCTATGGGCGGGCGGCAGTCAGATGCTGTCCGCCTGGCAGGAGCGGCAGATGCCCTTGCCGGTACTGCAGGTTGCCGATCTGCAAGGGGGCAGGGTGGATCTGCAGCAGTTCCGTGGCAAGCCACTGGTGCTGAACCTGTGGGCCAGCTGGTGCGGGCCCTGCCGGCGCGAGATGCCGGTCTTGGCAGCGGCGCAGCAGGCACATGCGGATGTGCAGTTCGTGTTCCTCAACCAGGGTGAAACCCTTGAGGAAGTCCAGGGTTTTGTTGCGCGCGAACGACTCCTGCTGGGCAACGTATTGCTGGACGATGACGCTGCGGCATCCACGGTGCTGGGCGTGCAGGCCTATCCCTCGACCCTGTTCTTCGACGCCGAAGGGCGCCTGCGTGAACTGCACCTCGGCGAACTGACGGCAGCCGGTCTTGAACACAAACTGCGCCGGCTGCGGTAGCCTGCGCGGGCATCTCACTACGGAGTTCCCATGTTGTCGACTTCCCTGCGCACCGCCCCGGCGGTGCTGTTGCTGCCGGTCCTGCTGGCATTGGCCGCCTGCAGCCAGGCACAGACGCCGCCGGGCAAGACCGCCGCGGCACCGGCAGCGAGCGCCACAGCCGCTGCCAACAAGGGCGATCGCCCTGCGGTGCTGAAGGGCATCGAGAAGCATGGGTTCGAGGTCGTCGCCGAATTCGATGCTCCCGGTGGCCTGCGAGGCTTCGCCGGCGTGGTCGGCGGCCAGCAGCCGGCAGCGGCCTATGTCACTGCTGATGGTAAGAACGTACTGGTCGGCAGCCTGTTCGATGCGGAGGGCAACGATGTAGCCGCTGAGGCCGTTGAGAAGCTGGTGGCCTCGCCGATGTCGGCCAAGATGTGGACCAAACTGGAAGCCAGCGCCTGGGTGCGTGACGGCAAGGCCGATGCGCCGCGCGTGGTCTATACCTTCAGCGATGCCAACTGCCCCTACTGCCACAAGTTTTGGGAAGCCGCGCGTCCGTGGGTGGATGCCGGCAAGGTGCAGCTGCGTCACATCATGGTCGGCGTCATCCGTGAGGACAGCCCGGCCAAAGCGGCGGCCATCCTCGCTGCCCGTGACCCGAGCGCGGCGCTGCTGCAGAACGAGCACGACTTTGATCGCGGTGGCATCAAGGCGCTGCCGAACATCAGCCGCGAGATTGCGGGCAAGCTCGATGCCAATCAGGTACTGATGATCGAAATGGGCTTCCAGGGCACCCCGGGCATCCTGTTCCAGGACGCACAGGGGCAGGTACAGCGTCGTGCAGGCCTGCCGCAGGGTGCCGATCTGCAGACGGTGCTTGGCCCACGCTGAGTAGCGCCAGCCTCATGAAACACTGCACAGGCCCGCATGGCAGCATGCGGGCCTGTCGCATTCTGCGGTGAGCCTTCCGATTGCAGGCCTGCGCAACGTTGGATCATCGTCACGTCTGAATCGTGACTGACATCAAGCATCGTGCCTTGATTCCAATCAAGGCCAAAAACGACAGGCGGATTAGCCTGTGACGCATGGAATACAGCGTCAATGCGCGATGGATGCCGCGCTCGCCACGCCCTGATCAGGGTCGGCCGGCACAGCCATTCACGACACTCTCACTCCGTGCTTGTTACCCAGACCGCTGCGGTCGCCACCTCTCTGGCAGCGCGGCCTTGATGGAGTCGGCATCGGTGCGGGCAGGGCAATGTCATCGTCCTGTTGCCTGCAATGCGCAGGCTGGCCGCTGCCGTCGACGCAGTATCCGCATTTCCAGCAACGGCAACGTGGGGCCGGAGCCGCGCATGCGTGCGTTCGGCCTGCGCGATGAACATGGACGTCCAGGGAGGATGCAATGCGCGTGGCGGTACTGAGTCTGGCCTGTTTGACCGCATTGGCGATCACGCCGGCATATGCACAGGCTGATGACAAGGAGGACGCGCAGGCGCTGCGCCGTGAGATCGCGGCCATGCGTCAGGCACTGGAAGGAATGCAGCAGCGCCTGGATCGGCTTGAGCAGCGCGATGGCGCGGTTGCGCCTGCCATCGCCCAGGCACCTGCGCCCGCGATCGCACCTGTGGGCAATACCCCTATGCTGCATCCCACCCAGGTGCCGGGCGTGGCACAACCGGTGCTGCCGCAGCGTGAATCGGTGGCCGATCCATCCACCGCGGCATCGCGACCGGACAGTGCGGCCGGCCCAACCGACCCGGATCTGAAGGGTTTCTTCGCCATTCCCGGCACCGATACGGTGATCCGCATCGGCGGCTACGCCAAGCTCGATGCCATCGCCGATTCGCGCGCGGCGGGCGATGAGGATCAGTTCATTCCTTCGTCGATGCCGGTGGGCGGCCGCCATCGTGACGTGTCCAATTTCAACATCCATGCCAAGCAGACCCGCTTCAGTTTCGAGGCGCGGCGCCCGACCACGCACGGCAACCTGCGCTTCTACCTGGAGAACGACTTCTTCGGCAGCAGCGATGGCTACGAATTCCGCCTGCGCCATGCCTATGGCCAGCTTGGCAATACCTATGCCGGCTACGGCTATTCCAGTTTCATGGATCCGGACAGCCTGCCCGACACCTTGGACTTCGCTGGCCCCGGTGGCGCCGGTTACCTGCTGGTGGCCGGCATCCACCACAGCTTTGCGATGGGCAAGGGCAACACCCTGACCGTCGCCGCCGAAGATCCGAAGACCGAACTTGCCGGTGCCAGCGATGAGCGCGCCGCAGTGAACCGGCTGCCGGATGTGACGGTGACGGCGCGCATGGAGCGCGACTGGGGTCACGTGCAACTGGGCGCGGTGGCACGCAGCTTGGCCTATGACGGCGACGATGAGCGCGACCGGCGCATGGCCGGTGGCCTGCAGTTGAGCGGCTCGGCCTCGGTGGGCGAGCGCGACCTGTTGCTGTTCGGTGCGCTGGGTGGCCGCGGCCTCAGCCGTTACACCGCCGACCTGACCGGCTCCGGACTGGACGCGGTGGTCGGTGCCGACGGCCGTCTCGACGCGCTGGACCTGCACGGCGGCTTCGTGGGCTACACGCATTACTGGTCCGAGCTGTGGCGATCGAACCTGATCTTCGGCCAGCTGACTCTGGAGCGGAATGCTGCACTGGCGGCCGACGCATTCCGTCTGAGCCGCTACGGCGTGTTCAACCTGATCTGGAGCCCGGCACCGTCGTGGACGATGGGCATGGAGCTGCTGTACGGCCGCCTGGAACAGCAGGGTGGCGCGCGTGGCGACACCGTCCGGGTGCAGGGCAGCCTGCAATACAACTTCATCAGATAGGCGCCAGCGGTCGTACGCCAGCGTAACCGTCCCCACGCCCGGTTGCACCGGGCTCATGCCAGTACAGGAGATTGTCATGGCAGAAGCAAAGAAAATCGGGGTGGTCGGAGCCACCTTCCTCGTCGCCGGCAACATGATGGGCTCAGGCGTGTTCCTGCTGCCCTCCAGCCTGGCCAAGATTGGTACCGCCTCGATCTGGGGCTGGCTGATCACTACCGCGGGCGCGCTGCTGCTGGCCTTCGTGTTCGCCAAGCTGGGCAAACTGGCGCCCAAGGCGGGCGGCCCCTATGCCTATGCACGTGACTGGTTCGGGCCCTATATGGGCTTCCAGACCAATACCATCTACTGGTTCGCCAACTGGATCGGCAACGTCGCCATCCCGATCGCGGCGGTCGGTTATTTCAGCTACTTCTTCCCGATCCTGTCCGAGCCGCTGGTGCGCTGCATCGCGGTGCTGATCCTGGTGTGGGCGCTGAGCTTCGCCAACATGATCGGCCCGGCCTTTGTCAGCCGCGTGCAGACGGTCACCACCAGTTTCGCGCTGGTGCCGATCCTGGGCATCGCCATCTTCGGCTGGTTCTTCTTCGATGCCGACATCTTCAAGGGCGCCTACAACGTGTCCGGTGAGTCCAACTTCGGCGCGATCTCCAGCGCTGCGGCACTGACCCTGTGGGCCTTCATCGGTGTCGAATCCGCTTCGGTCACGGCGGGCGTGGTCGAGAACCCGGAAAAGAACGTGGCCCGCGCCACCCTGGCCGGTGTGTTCCTGGCCGCCATCGCCTACATCGCCAGTTCCTCGGTGATCATGGGCATGGTGCCCAATGGCGAGCTGCAGACCTCCGATGCGCCGTTTGCGCTGGCCGCTGCCAAGGCCGTCGGTGGCTGGGGTGGTGCACTGGTCAGCCTGTGCGCCTTCATCGGCGCTGCCGGTTCGCTGGGCGGTTGGATCCTGCTGACTGCACAGAGTGCCAAGGCAGCCTCCGATGATGGCCTGTTCCCGAGCATCTTCAGCAAGACCAACAAGGATGACGTGCCGGTCAAGGGCGTGCTGATCGTGGCGGTGCTGATGACCCTGGCGGTGCTGGTCACCTCCACCTCGGAAACCGCGTCGGCACAGTTCGACGTCATCACGTCGGCCGCCGTGGTACTGACCCTGCTGCCCTACATCTACTCATGCGTGGCCTGCTACTTCGTGGTCGAGCGTTCGCACACCCTGGTCCACACCGGTGCGTTCTGGACCCTGACCAGCCTGACCGTCGTGTACTGCCTGTGGGCGATCTACGGCTCGTCGGGAACCATCGTGCAGTACGCCTTCCTGTTCGTTCTGTTCATCACCGTGTTCTATCCCTTCTTCAGCGAGGAGCGCCGCCAGCAGCGGCAGCGCGCCCGCGAGGCATCGGCGATCAGTGCCGGCGCCCAGCGTTCCTGAGTTAGACAAGGAGAATCAACGTGTACTTCAAGTCCCTGGACTATCCGGTCATTGTCATCGACAACGACTACGAGTCGCCGCGCATCGGCGGCATCCTGATCCGTGCCCTGGTGGAAGAGCTGCGCAGCAACGACCAGCGCGTGCTGTGCGGCCTGAACCTGGATGATGCCCGCGCCGGTGCCCGCACCTACGTGGCGGCTTCGGCAGTGCTGATCTCGATCGACGGCAGCGAAGAGGTGGATGGCGAGTTCCAGCGCCTGACTGCCTTCCTGCGCGAGCAGAGTGCTCGCCGTGCCAATCTGCCGGTGTTCCTGTACGGCGAGCGCCGCACCATCGAGAAGGTGCCGAGCAAGCTGCTCAAGTACATCCACGGCTTCATCTTCCTGTTTGAAGACACCAAGAGCTTCATCTCGCGACAGGTGATGCGCGCGGCCGAAGACTACATGAAGAACCTGCTGCCGCCGTTCTTCAAGGCGCTGATCCATCATGCGGCCGAGTCGAACTATTCCTGGCATACGCCTGGCCATGCCGGCGGCGTGGCGTTCACCAAGTCGCCGGTCGGCCGTGCGTTCCATCAGTTCTACGGCGAGAACACTCTGCGCAGCGATCTGTCGATCTCGGTGCCGGAGCTGGGTTCGCTGCTTGACCATACCGGTCCGATCAAGGACGCCGAGAACGAGGCCGCACGCAACTTCGGTGCCGACCATACCTTCTTCGTCACCAACGGTACGTCCACCGCCAACAAGATCGTCTGGCACGGCACGGTGGCGCGCGGCGACGTGGTGTTCGTCGACCGCAACTGCCACAAGTCGCTGCTGCATGCGCTGATCATGACCGGTGCGGTGCCGGTGTACTTCACCCCCAGCCGCAACGCGCACGGCATCATCGGCCCGATCAGCCTGGATCAGTTCACGCCGGAGTCGCTGCAGCAGCGCATTGCCGCAAATCCGCTGGCCAGCCAGGCCTACAAGGCCGGTTCCAAGCCGCGCATCGCGGTGGTCACCAACTCAACCTACGACGGCCTCTGCTACAACGCCGAGAAGATCGCCGACGAGATCGGAAGTGCGGTCGATTTCCTGCACTTTGACGAAGCGTGGTACGCCTACGCGGCGTTCCACCCGTTCTACGAGAACCACTACGGCATGGCCAAGGGCAAGCCGCGCGAGCAGGATGCGATCATCTTCACCACGCATTCGACCCACAAGCTGCTGGCGGCGTTCTCGCAGGCGTCGATGATCCACGTGCGCAACTCGGCACAGCGCAATCTGGATGCCGAGCGTTTCAATGAGTCGTTCATGATGCACACCTCGACCAGCCCGCATTACGGGGTGATCGCGGCCTGTGACGTGGCCTCGAAGATGATGGAAGGCGATGCCGGCCGCTCGCTGGTGCAGGAAATGCATGACGAGGCCATCGCCTTCCGCCGAGCGATGCTGCACGTCCGCGACGACCTGGGCCGCGACGACTGGTGGTTCAGCGTGTGGCAGCCGACCCAGGTCGAGCGCAGCCTGGACAAGGGAGATACGCCGGCACCGCTGGTGGCCAAGCGCGAGGAGTGGTACCTGCAGCCGGACGCCCACTGGCACGGCTTCGAGAACCTGGTTGACGACTATGTACTGATCGATCCGATCAAGGTGACCCTGCTGACTCCGGGCCTGGCGATGGACGGCAGCATGGGCAAGCTGGGCATCCCGGCGGCGGTGCTGAGCAAGTTCCTGTGGGGCCGCGGCATTACCGTGGAAAAGACCAACCTGTACTCGGTGCTGTTCCTGTTCTCGATGGGCATCACCAAGGGCAAGTGGAGCACCCTGGTCACCGAGCTGATGGCATTCAAGGAGCTGTACGACCGCAACGCGCCGTTGAGCCAGGCACTGCCGACGCTGGCCGCCGATTATCCGAACGCCTATGCCGGCTGGGGCCTGCGTGACCTGTGTGACGCGCTGCATGCGTTCAACCAGGAATTCGCGGTGGCCAAGGTGATGCGCGAGATGTACGTGGATCTGCCGACCCCGGTGATGACTCCGGCCGATGCCTACAACCATCTGGTGAAGGGCGAGATCGAGCGGGTCGACATCGAGCAGATCAGTGGCCGCATCGCTGCGACCATGCTGGTGCCGTACCCGCCGGGCATTCCGACCATCATGCCGGGCGAGCGTTTCGGCGACAGCGACGAGCCGATCATCCAGTCGCTGCGCATCGCCCGCGAGCAGAATGCCCGTTTCCCGGGCTTTGAATCGGACGTGCATGGGCTCATCATCGAGCACGATGGCGATGTGCCGTCGTACAAGGTGGAGGTGCTGAAGGCCTGACCGGCAACGGTCGGCCCTTCGGCGAACGATGGATACCGCGCGCGAGCAACGCATCCTGAAGTTCTCGATCGGGGTCACCATCGCGGTGAGCGCGGTCGGCTTCAGCGGTGGCCTGCTGGTGGGATCGCAGGCCATCCTGTTCGACGGCGTGTACAGCCTGGTCGACGTCGCGTTGACCCTGGTGTCGTTGTCGGTGCTGCGGCTGGTGGCGCGGGAACAGAGCCCGCGCTTCCAGTACGGCTACTGGCACCTGGAGCCGATGGTCGAGGCACTCGGTGGGGTGATCCTGTCGCTGGCCTGCGTGTATGCGCTGGCCAACGCGGTGATTGGTTTGACCACGGGCGGGCACGAAGTGAAATTCGGGCCCGCGCTGTGGTGGGCGGCGCTGCTGAGTGGCAGCAACCTGGCGATGGCGGCGTTTGTCGCCCAGCGGGCGCGGCATCTGCGCTCGGCGCTGCTGTGGCTGGATGTGCGCGGCTGGCTGCTGGGTGGATTGATGAGCCTGGCGGTGGTGCTGGCCTTCGTGCTGGCGCTGGTCCTGCACGGTGGTGAGTGGCACCACTGGGTGCCGTACCTGGATTCGATCGTGCTGGCGTTGATCAGCCTGGCGGTGTTGCCGGTGCCCGCGCGCAGTGCGTGGAAGGCCATGCGCGAAGTACTGCAGGTGGCGCCAGACGATCTGGACCGGCGCGTGCAGCAGGTGATGCAGGCGTTCGTGGCCGAGCGTGGCTATGCCGGTTTCACCAGTCACGTGGCGAAGATGGGGCGGATGCGCTTCATCGAGATCCATGTACTGGCCGACCCGGCCATGCCGCTGGGCTCGGTGGGTGAAGTCGATGCGATGCGCGACGAGATCGCGGTGCGGCTGGATGCGCGCGGCAGCACGTTCTGGCTGACCATCGATTTCACGGCGGATCCGGCGTGGACGTGACCACGCTTCTGTAGAGTCGAGCTTGCTCGACTGCTTTTCGTCAGCGGAAGTCGAGCAGGCTCGAGTCCACGGGAACGCGTGATCGTTGCGCGTGGCAGACCGGTCTGTTGCACCGGATCCGTTTGACCTCAACCCGGGTTGAGGTCACAGACTGCCGGCAACCCCCACGAGGCGCGCGGCATGAACCTGCTGACCACACCGGACCTCAGCCATGGCCTGCTGGAGCTGTTCAATCCACCGGGCCTCTACGATCCTTCGGCCAACGGCTACTCACACGTGGCGGTGGTGCGCCTGCCAGCACGGGTGATCCACGTGGCCGGGCAGGGCGGTGAAGATGCGCAGGGCCGTCTCTCGCCCAGCTTCGAAGACCAGGTCGGGCAGGCGCTGGACAACCTGCAGACCGCGCTGCGCTCGGCACACGCAAGCCTGGCCGACGTGGCGCGGTTGCGCATCCTGGTGGTCGGCCACGATGAGGACCGGCTGGGCATCATTGCCCACCAGGTGCGGCGGCGCTGGCCGAACCGCGCGGCGCCCACCTGCACGCTGATCCCGGTGCCGCGGCTGGCGCTGGACGGCATGTTGTTCGAGATCGAGGCGGAGGCCTATGCCGCCTAGCGCAGGTAGTACTCCACCGGCACCACCAGCTCCTGCGGTGCCTTCATTTCCATGGGAATGGGCGGTAGCGGTTGTGCACGACGGAAGGTCTGCAGCGCTGCGTCATTCAGCATCGGCTGGCCACTTGACTGCTCCAACCGCAGGGCCAGCAGGCGGCCCTCACGGTCGATGCTGGCCCTGACCCAGGCGGTGCCCTGCTGCCGGCGCGAGCGCGCGGCGGCAGGGTAATAGCGATAGCGCTCCAGCCGCGCCATCAGGCGGGCTTCCCACTGGTCGCTGGCGGCGCCGGCCTGGAAGTCTGCCGGTGGCGCGTCTGGAGCGGGCGGCGCGGCCGTGATCGATGCCGGTGCGGGACTTGCATCGGTCGCGGCCGCGGGCGGGGCGACCGGCAGTGGCTTTCGACCCGTCCCGCCCGTTTCGCTGGCGGCCAACTCGCCCTCGCGCGCGGCGGTGGGCTTCGGTGGCGGGGGCGACTTTGTCGGTTGCGATGCGCGCGCCTGCTGCGCCTGGCTGGGGGTGTCGGCCTGGTGCTCCTCTACGGGCTGTGGCGGCGTGGCCGGTGCCAGCAGGCGCAGGCTGATGCGCACGTCCTGCTCCGGCGGCGGCAGCATCGGCGGCACAGCGACCCAGTGCACCAACAGCAGCAGGGGCAGCAGGTGCAGGACGACGGTGATCGCGATCGCCTGCCAGTGTTGGCCGCGTTCACTCATCGCCCGGCACCCACAGCAGATCGGCATCCGCCGCATCGACGGTTTCACCCGGCGAAGCCAATGCGATCACCAGCGCAGGCGTAGCCGGTGACAGGTAGCCCGGTACCCCGGTACCGCGCAGTACATGCCAGCGACCCGCGACCAGCAGCGCCGGCGCGGGCGCATCAAACAGCACCTGCGCCATGCGCGTGTCGCGGGCCCGCTGCACGGCCAGCATCCCTTCCAGCATGGGGGCCGCGTCTGCGTGCTGGGCCAGCACTACCGCCGACAGGCGCTGGCGGGCAGCGGCCACCGGGAACCGCACCGCCTCGCTCGAGGCGAGCAGCGCGTTGACCTCGGCACGCGACAGATTGCCGCCGAACAACGGCGTGCCTGCATCGGCAGCATCCCGTACCAGCCCGCCATACGCGGCCCACGGCCAGCGCGTATCCCAGTCCAGCAGTTCCTGCAGGCGTGCACCTTCGGCCTGGTTGCCCTTGGCCAGCCAGCGCTGCACCCGCTGCAGGCGTGGCTGGCGCTCACTGGCGATCATTTCCAGCACCAGTGAACCCTGCGGGCGCCGCCGCTGCAGGGCCTGCAGCAGCCAGCGCTGGGCGGCATGGTCTCCGGGGAGATCATGCCGTTCACCCAGCAGCAGTCGCTGGGCGTCCGCCGCACGCGTCACGAATGCGGCTTCGTCCAGGCGCTGGCCGTTGGCCAGGTCGATCACCGTGCCAGGCATCGGCTGCGCGCTGGCCACGCCCGCCAGGGCCAGCAGGCACAGCGGCAGCCAGCGACGGCTAGAACGCCATATTGACGCCCATCGAGACGGTACGGCCACGGCCGTTGCCGCGGTCCAGGATCGGGCTGAAGATGCTGTCGATCGAGGCATTGTTGTCATAGGCCTTGTTCTGCAGGTTTTCGATGTTCAGCCACAGCGTAGTGTTGGCCTGGGGCTTGAAGCTCGCGTAGAAGTCCAGCAGCACGCCGGTGCCGCCGGTCTTGCGGGTCTGGAAGAAGTCGTAGCCTTCCTCGGTCGGGCCGGAGTACTCGGCGCGCAGGCCGGCCTGCACGCGCTGCTGCCACCAGCGGCCGCCCACGTCCAGCGTCCAGTAGCGGTCGGGCAGGGCGGTGATGTCTTCCAGGTTGACGAACTCGATGGCCGGCGCACTGGTGCGCGAGCGGGTCCAGCTCAGTGTGGCGTGGTAGTGCTCGCTGGCGTAATGCGCTTCCAGCTCGATGCCACGCATGCGCACCACGCCGGGGTGATTCATCCAGCGCGTGGTGGCACTGAAGTCGTCGGCGTCCAGCACATCGGTCCAGCCAGTGAGCTGCGGATCGCTGTCGATCGGCACCACGAACGGCTCTACTTCCGGCGGATGCACGATCAGCAGGTACTGCGGCTTGATGTAGTCGCGGATGCGGTTGTCGAAGCGGGTGACCCGCAGCTGGACCAGGTCACCGTCGACCAGCAGCGAATCGGTGCTGAGGTTGGCGCCGAACTGCAGGTTGCGCGAGCGCTCGCGACGCAGGAACGGATTGGCACCGATGCCGTCGGCGATGCTGGCGTCCTCCAGCGGGATCTTCTCGAAGAACATCTCCTGTACGCGTGGTGGCCGGGAGGTACGCGAAACCTCGGCGAACAGCTGCAGCCAGTCGGTGGCCTGCAATGAAACCGCCAGGCTCGGACTGAGTGCGCGCTCGGTGCGACGCACGTCGATGTCGCCGCCATTTATCTCGGTGCACTGGCCCGGCACGTCCGAGCACACCGGGATGTGGCCACGGATGCCGAAGCGATCCTGGCGCAGACCGGCGGTCAGGGCGTAGATGTCGTACTGCAGCTCCAGCGTGCTGAACACGCTGTCCAGCTGGCTGCGACCCTGCGGGTTGGCACCGCGCAGAATGGGCGTATCGGCCACATAGATGTCCGATTGGTGCTTGATGCCGGTGTTCCAGCGCGCCTGCAGCGCGCCGATATCGAAGCGGCTGGTGTTGTCCACGGTCCAGCTGCTCAGGCTGCTGTGGGTGCGGCGGCCGATGTAGCTGGACGCCTCCACCGGCGGATAGAACAGCCGGGTCTTGTTGCTGGCAAAGGTCGCGCGCAGGTCGATCCACGGCGAATAGGGCGTGTAGTGGTAACTGGCGCGCTGGTTGCGCGCGGAAATCTGCCACGGATAGTTGTGGTAGAAGTCGTTTTCGTAACGCATGTGGCTCAGGTCCAGCCGGTGCTGGTCGCTGGGCTGCAGGCGTGCTTTCAACAGCCAGCTGCTGGGCTGCTGGCTGCCCGGGTCGGCGTTGTTCTTCTGCCCGCGCGCGGTCGCGTACTCGCTGCTGCGGCTGCTGCTGGCAGCGGCCAGCAGGCCGAACTGGCGGTCGCCACCCTCTTCGCTGTGGCGCCAGGCACCGGCGAAGGTGCGGCCACTGCCGTAGCCGTTGTTGCCGTGGCGGTAGCCCGCGCGCAGGCCCCAGTCGCGCCCCTCACCGAGCAGGTCGTCGATATCCAGCGTGCGGAAGTTGGCACTGCCGGCCAGCGTGCCGGCGCCATCGCCACCGGCGACTGCACCGCGCTGCACGTCCACGCCGGCCAGCAGGAAGGGGTCGACATAGGCGAACGGGCCGCCCGAGCCATGCCCGGCATTGTTGCGGAAGGTCTGGGTGACACCGTCGATCATGGTGTTGACCCGGCCGGCACCCGTCATGCCGCGGATGTTGACCTGCAGGCCCGGCTGGCTGCGCGAATGGAAGCTGTGGGTGCCGGGCATCGAGCGCAGCAGGCTGTTGCCGTCCTGGCGTTCGGCCATCGCCACGCGCTCGCTGCCGACCGAGGGCGCAAAGCCATCGCGGGTGGCCGGTACATATTGGCTGGCGCCGGCACCCGGTGCCTGGCCGTGTGCGGTAGTACCCTGCACCCGCAGCGGGCCGGTGCGGCGGCTGCCATCGGCGCGTTCGGCCGGCGCCGGTTCCAGGGCGGCACGACGCGCATCCACGAAGCGCGGGCGCAGGCCGCTGCCTGCCAGCAGGCGCGTCAGGGCCTGCGCATCGTCGAAGTCACCGCGCAGCGCAGGCGCCGAATGACCTGGGGGCAGGGCCGCGCCGATCACCAGATCGACTCCGGTCAGCCGGCTGTAGGCGTCCAGCGCGGCCGCCAGTGGCTGGGCGGGCAGATCGTAGCTTCGAGTGGCGGCCTGCGCGTGGGCGCTGTTTGGCAGCAGTGGAACGGTGCTGGCACAGGCCAGCGACAGGGCGAGGACAAGGGGGCGGGGGCACAGCATCGGGGGCTCCAGGGGCTGACGCAGAGCGTCGTCATCCTGGGTAGACGCAGCCGCAGGCCGGATGTCAGGGTCCATCACGCTGTTCCCTGCGTGGCGGCAGCCACACCTGTATGCCGGCGCCGAGGCGCAGCACGCGCACCTGCAACTGAGTGGCCAACTGGTCGCGGTTGCTGGCTGCACCGTCGGCACTGCCAAGCAGGGTGACCGGCTGCTGGCGCAGCTGCTCGCCGACGACCCACGTGTGCCCACCGTGCCAGCGGTCCAGGCCCTGCGTGACGTCGGCCAGCGGGGCCGAGACCCAGTGCAGGCGCCGCTCGCGCCAGGCCAGTGTTCCGGGTGCGGCGGTTGTTGCATGGGTTGTTGCCTGCCCATCGAAGCGCAGCTGCTCGCCGTCGTTGGCCAGCATGCTGACGTTGCCGCTGTCCACGCGCACGCGATGCTCGGTAACGGTGACCACGCTGCTGTTGCCCTGCACGGCAAGATCGAATGCGGTCCCCAGTGCAGTAACGGTGCCCTGTGGGGTGTGTACCTGGAAGGGCCGGTCGGCATCGGCGGCGACCTGGAACCAGGCCTGGCCACGCTGCAGCTGGAGCTGGCGGCGCTGCCCATCGATGCGCACCTTCACTTCACTGCCGGGTGACAGCAGGACATGCGAGCCATCCGCAAGGGTCTCCTCGCGGATCTCGCCAGCGGCCGTACGCAGTACCTGCGCCACCGGCGGCGAGGCATGGCGGCTGTAGAGACCCAGCACGCACAGCAACAGAACCGCAATGCCAGCTTCGCGCAGGCGACGGCGTTGCCTGCGCTGCTGTTGCCGCTGCAGGCTGGGCAGCGTCGCGCCTGCCTGCCACAGGTGCTGCAGATGCTGGTACTGCGCGGCATGGCGGGGGTCGGCCTGGTACCACTGGTCGAACGCATTCTCGTCGCGGTCACCGTCGTGCCCGTCCAGCCACCAGCGTGCGGCTTCGCGCGCGATCGCGTCCTGGCTCATGCGCCGGGCACCTGCTGCAGGGCGACGAGGGCGCGCAGCAGATGGCCGTGCGCGGTCTGCCGGCTGATGCCGAGCTGGCGCCCGATCTCGGCCAGCGCCAATTGTTCAACCCGCGCCAGCAGGAACACCTGGCGCGAGCGTGGTGGCAGCGCGGCGATGATCGCGTCGAGGTGGCGCAGCTGTTCGGCGTCGAGCAGTCGCTGCTCGGGCAGTGGTGCAGGATCGGCGATGGCCTGCAACTGCGTGTCATCCAGTACCTCTTCGCGACGGCGCTGGCGCTGCCGGTAGTGATCCGCGATCAGGTTGTGGGCGACGCGGTACAGATAGGCGCGGCCATTGCTCAGCAGGCCACTGGCGGCGACTTTGACGACACGCAGCCAGGTTTCCTGGACGACGTCATCGGCGTCGCTGCGTTGCGGGAGTTTGCGGCGGACATGGGCGTGCAGCGGCCGGTAATGGGCCGCGCACAGCTGCGCGACATCCGTCGGTTCGACAGGCGTGGACACGGGGCGGGCGACAACTGGGAAAGGGAACAGCCCGCGGCGGCAAGGGCAGCGGCTGCACCTTACAGCAAAAGAGAATCATTTGCATCTATGGCGCAAGGCACAGCACGCATGGGTCACCGCGGCGTCAGCGCGGGCGATAGTCGCAGTGGATCTGCAGGGCTTCGGTGGCGTTGTGATGCAGCTCGAAGCCGCAGTGCTGCAGGCTGCGCTTCACCCGCGTGACCGCTTCGGCATGGTGGGCGACGCGACGATCCTGCCAGCGTGGTGGGGTGAACACGCCCAGGGGCAGCAGCCGCAGCCGCTTGCCGTGCAGTACCAGTGAAACATCGATATGACGGCCATCGATGTCGTGGCCGTTGGCACCGAAGATGGCATCGATCTCATCGCGGCGCTGTGGATAGCAGGTGCGGAATACTGCAATACCGAGCCATCGCACCGCGCGGCGGAAACCACCGAGGCGGCTGTGGCTGGGTTCGAAGCCACGGGTAAGCAGCAGGCGCAGCCCGGCAGGCAGCATTGCCTGCGCGTCGAGCAGGCGTTGCAGTACCTCTTCTTCCAGTTGGATGCGGGTGGAGGGCCAGCGCGGGGCGATGAGCAGTCCGTGGTGGTTGCCGCGTTGCAGGGTCAGCATGGTGGAAGATTGGCATGCCGGAATACCGTCGGGTAGTGCCGGCCGCTGGCCGGCAGATCCGGATGCCGGCCTGCGGCCGGCACTACCGTGACGATCGTCAGATGTCGCGGTACTGGACCTGCGAGGCCAGTACCCGCAGGCCATCGGCATTGCTGGACAGGATGCGCTCTTCGCCGACACCTTTCTGCCGCTTCAACTGGAAGCCCTGATCGGCAGGCAGCTGTGCGGCAATGGCGTCCATGCGTTGCAGGGCATCGGGGCCGCTGCAGTCGAAGTGGCCCCAGTGGGCGCCATCGCGGTGGATCTGCAATCGGTAGTTCATTGCGGTGTCTCCGGCAGGTCCTGCAGCCAATGGTCGAACATCGCGGTGGCGGCCGCAGCCAGCGGTGCGCCATAGCGACGCGCCTGCGCACGCAGTTCGTTGGGATCGATGCCGGCCTGGGCCAGCTCCAGCGTGTGGCCGATCAGCCAGCGCTCGAACTGGCGGGCGTCCAGTTCCGGATGGCATTGCAGGGCCAGTGCGTGGCTGCCGATGGCGAACGCCTGGTGACGGCAGGCCGGCGTACTGGCCAGGCGGCGTGCACCGGCCGGAAGTTCGAACGTCTCACCATGCCAATGCAGTACCGGAATGCCCTGCAGGGACTGCAGCGGCGAACGCTGGCCTTCATCGGTCAGCAGCAGTGGCGCAAAGCCGATTTCCTTGCCGCCACTGGGAGCAACGCTGGCACCGAGTGCCCGCGCCATCAGCTGTGCACCCAGGCAGATGCCGAGGGTCGGCCGCTGCTGCTGCAGCCGGCGCTGCAGCAGGGTGATGCTGTCGTTGACGAAGGGATAGGTCCCTGTGTCATTGGCACTGATGGGACCGCCCAGCACGACCAGCAGGTCGGCGGTTTCGGCCGGATCGAGCACATCGACGCCGGCCTGCAGCAGCTGCAGCTGCCAGCCTTGCGCCAACAGCAGTGGCTGCAGGGTGCCAAGGTCTTCAAAGCCAACGTGTTGCAGGACAACCGCGTGCTTCATGCCGGGGCTCCGCTGTTCGGCCAGTAGAAGCTGTCCGGGGTGGCGCGGGCGCCGAAAATGGCCTGGCCGACGCGGACCACGGTGGCACCTTCCTCGATGGCCACTTCGAAATCACCGGACATGCCCATCGACAGCTGCGACAGGTCCAGGCCGGGCGGGGCGGTGCGTTGCAGCTGGTCGCGCAGTTCGCGCAGGCGCACGAAGCAGGCGCGCACGCGCTCGACGTCGGGGGTGAAGATGGCCAGGGTCATCAGGCCGCGCACGCGCAGGCGATCGAACGCGGGCAGCTGCTGCACGAAGGCCTCGACCGCGTCGGGTTCCAGTCCGTACTTGCTGGGTTCGGCCGAGGTGTTGACCTGCACGAACACATCCAGCGTGCGCTCTTCCAGTTGCAGGCGCTGCTGCAGGGCCTCGGCCACGCGCAGGCTGTCCAGTGCCTGGAACTCGCTGGCAAAGCGCGCCACGTAGCGCGCCTTGTTGGTCTGCAGATGGCCGATCACCGACCAGTGCACGCCCAGGTCGGCCATCGTTTCGGCCTTGCGCTGCGCTTCCTGCACCTTGTTCTCGCCCAGTTCGTGGCAGCCTGCGGCCACCGCCATGCGGATGCGGGCGTCATCGACGGTCTTGCTGACCGGCAGCAGGCGCACGCTGGCCGGGTCCCGGCCGACGCGGGCGCAGGCATCGGCGATGCGTTGGCGCACCGTGACCAGGTTGGCGGCGATCTGTTCTACGGACTGGGCAACGGGCCAGTCGGCAGCGGCAAGGGGCATGCGGGCACCTCCAATGCAGGGCGGCCAGGGTGGGATACACTGGCACAGGACAAGAGATATTTTGGCATAGGACAAAATGAAAATCACCGGGCATAGCGCCGAGTCGATCTTCGACAGCATCCGCGACGGCATTGGCAAGGGCCGCCTGCCGGCCGGCAGCGTGCTGCCGCCGGTGCGTGAACTGGCCGAGCAGCTGGGGGTGAACCGCAACACCGTGGCCGCTGCCTACAAGCGCCTGGACGCGGCGGGCCTGGCCAGTACGGCCGGTCGCCGCGGCACGGTGGTGCGTGGCCTGCCGCCGACGCTGGCGCGCGAGGGCAGTACGCCCGGGCTTGCCCTGCAGGATCTGGCCGGTGGCAACCCGGATCCGCGCCTGCTGCCGAACCTGCGCCTGGTCCCGGCTGCACCACGGCTGTATGGCGTGGGCACGGTCGACCCGAGATTGCAGGCGCTGGCGCGCGCCTCGCTGGATGCGGACTGCCCGGAGGGCTATGCGCTGGAGCTGACCCATGGCGCGGTCGATGGCATCGAGCGCCTGCTGGCGGCGTGGCTGCTGCCGGGGGATCGCATCGCGGTGGAGGACCCGTGCTTCCTCGGCAGCCTCAACGTGCTCAATGCCGTGGGCCACGCGCCGTTGCCGGTGGCGGTGGACGCGCATGGCATGCAGGTCGAGTCGCTGCGGCAGGCACTGGAGGCCGGCGCACGTGCGGTGTTGCTGACGCCGCGGGCACACAACCCGACCGGGGCCAGTCTGGATGCGAAGCGGGCGCGGGCGTTGCGGCAGTTGCTGGCGGCCTACCCGCAGGTGGCGGTGCTGGTCGACGACCATTACGCGCTGCTTTCGCAGCAGGCCTATCACTCGGTGCTGCCGCTGGATGGCCGGCGCTGGGCGTTGCTGCGTTCGTTGTCCAAACCGCTCGGCCCGGACCTGCGGCTGGCCTGGCTGGCCTGCGATGAAGAAACCGCGATGCGGTTGCGGCTGCGATTGGCGTCCGGTACCGGCTGGGTCAGTCACCTGCTGCAGGATGCGGCGACCTCGGTGCTGGCGTCGGCAACGCAGCGGGCGAAGATCGCCTCGGCAGGTGAGCGTTACCAGCAGCGCCTGCAGTCGCTGCAGGAGCTGCTGCGGGCGCGTGGCATGCCGACGCCGCAGCCGATGGAGGGGTTGAACCTGTGGCTGCCGTTGCAGGCCGACAGCCATCCGCAGGTGCTGGCGCTGGCTTCGCGCGGATGGCATGTGCGTGCAGGCGAGGTGTTCGCGGTGGCTGCACCGGGGCATGGCCTGCGCATCACCTGCGCGGCACTGGGGCCGGCGCAACTGCGGCAGCTGGCCGATGACCTGGCGGCGGTGTGCGGTCTGTAGCGTTGAGCCATGCTCGACTTTGCTTCGCCTTTGTAGAGCCGAGCCATGCTCGGCTGCTGTTGGTAGATGCAGTCGAGCATGGCTCGACGCTACAGAAGCAGATCAGGGCGCGGCAGTGGCGCCGGGGCGCACGTAGTAGGACTGGCCGCTGTCATCGACGAACATCAGCTCTGGCTTGCCCTGCCAGGAGGTGAGCATGGCGCCGGTGTTGTTCTGGTGCTTGACCATCAGGCTGGCGCCGCGGTCCGGGTTGGCGACGACCTTGAATACTTCCGTGGTGCCGGTGGCATCGTCGAGGGTGAGCAGGGCTTCGCCACCACGGTCGCTGGTAGCGTAACCGCCGCGTTCGGTGCCATCCGGGCCGAGCAGGATCAGGCCGGACAGGGCGGTGGCGCGCGGCCCCTGGGTGCGGCCCTGGCTGAGCGGATCGGGAACCGGTGCGCCGAGGATCACCCGCGGCTGGCCGCTTGCATCGTGGATGACCAGCCCGCGTGCCTCGATGATGCGCTGTGGCGATTGGCTGCGATGCAGGCTCCAGGCGGTCCAGCCGGAAACAAGCAGGGCGAGGGTCGAGACCACCAGGGTGGTCAGCAGCAGCGCACGGGACATCGGGTCGTCCTTCCTTGGATCTGCCGACGATAGCGGATGCGGACCGGCAATGGCCAGTTCGTTGTGTGACGTTGTGTATCGTCAGTGGAAATCGCGACTGTGGCTGCGCAGTCCCTGCAGCAGTTCATCCAGGCAGTGCATGCGCTGCACGATGACGTGCTGCACGCCATCGACGCGTTCCAGGCGGCCATCGATCTGCATCAGCTGGGTATCGACCAGCACCCGGTGCTGGCGATCTGCCAGGTGCCGCCAGACCACGGCGTTGACCATGCCGGTCTCGTCTTCAAGGGTGAGGAAGGTGACCCCACTGGCGGTCTGCGGGCGCTGGCGCATGCGCACCAGGCCGGCGATGCGCACGCGACGGCCATGGCCATGCCCGGCCAGTTGTGCAGCGTCCAGACAGCCGCGGCTGCGCAGCTGCACGCGCAGGAACGAGATCGGGTGGCGGCCGAGGGTGGTGCCGGTGCTGCGGTAATCGGCCTGCATGTCCTCCCAGACGCTGGGCAGGGGCAACGGCACGCGGGCTTCGGCGGTGGCACGGGCCTGGTCGAACAGTGGCAGCCGGTTTTCCACGCCAGAGATATCCCAGCGTGCACGATGGCGATGGCCGCTGAGCCCACGCAGTGCACCGGCATCGGCCAGCAGGCCCTGTTGGCGGCGGTCCAGAGCGGTGCGCTGGCACAGGTCACCCACATCGTCGAACGGGCGCCGCGCACGTTCGCGCATGATGGCCTGAACGGCCGCTTCGTTGCAGCCATCGACCAGGCGCAGGCCGAGCCGGATCGCCGCCGCGCCCTTGCTGTAATCCAGCGTGCAGTCCCAGTCGCTGTGGCGCACGTCCACCGGCAGCACGCGGATGCCGTGCCGGCGCGCGTCCTGAAGGAGCTGGTCGGGGCTGTAGAAGCCCAGTGGCTGGCTGTTGATCAGGCTGGCGGTGAACGCGGCCGGGTGATGGCACTTCAGCCAGCAGCTGGCATAGGTCAGCAGGGCGAAACTGGCAGCATGGCTTTCCGGGAAGCCGTAATCGCCGAATCCCTTGATCTGCTCGAACAGATGCTCGCCGTATTCGCGGCTGAAGTTGTTTCTCAGCATGCCGGACAGCAGCTTCTCGCGGTGCGGCTCCAGACCGCCGCGGCGCTTCCAGGCCGCCATCGAACGGCGCAGGGCATCGGCCTCGCCGGGGGTGTAGCCGGCTGCATCCACCGCCAGCTGCATCACCTGTTCCTGGAACAGCGGCACGCCCAGGGTGCGCGCGAACACGCGCTCCAGCTGCGGCGGGTACAGTGGCTCCTCCAGGTTGTCCAACGCCTCTGGACCCTGTTCGCGCAGCAGCCGGCGTCGCTCCAGGTAGGGGTGCACCATGTCGCCCTGGATCGGGCCGGGGCGCACGATCGCGACTTCGATCACCAGATCGTAGAAATTGCGCGGCTGCATGCGGGGCAGCATCGCCATCTGTGCGCGCGACTCGATCTGGAACACGCCGATGGTATCGGCGGCGCTGATCATGTCGTAGGTCGGGGTGTCCTCGTCGGGGATCGCATCCATGCGCCCGCTGTGCAGGCCATGTTGCTGCAGCATGGCCAGGCACTTGCGGATGGCGGTGAGCATGCCCAGCGCCAGGCAGTCGACCTTCATCAGGCCGGTGGCATCGAGATCGTCCTTGTCCCATTGGATGACGGTGCGATCGGCCATCGCCGCGTTTTCCACCGGTACCAGCGTCGATAGCGGGTGCTCGGAGATCACGAAACCGCCCGGGTGCTGCGACAGGTGGCGCGGGAAGTCGATCAACTCGGCGGTCAGCGCCAGCAACCGCCGCATCAGCGGTGTTTCCGGATCGAAGCCGCGCTCGCGCAGGGTCTCCGGCAGTGGTACGTGCCCGCCCCAGTGGTCCATTGCCGCGCCCAGTTCGTTGATCTGGTCCATCGGCAGGCCGAGTGCACGGGCCACATCGCGGATCGCGCTGCGGCCACGGTAACTGATTGCCACCGCAGTCAAGGCGGCGCGTTCGCGGCCATAGCGCTTGAACACGTACTGCAGTACTTCTTCGCGGCGCTCGTGCTCGAAATCGATGTCGATATCCGGTGGTTCATCGCGCTCAGCGGAGATGAAGCGCTCGAACAGCAGGTTGCTGCGTGCCGGGTCGATCTCGGTTACGCCCAGCACGAAGCACACCGCGGAGTTGGCCGCCGAGCCGCGGCCCTGGCAGAGGATGTCCTGGCTGCGCGCGAAGCGCACGATGTCCTGCACGGTGAGGAAGTAGGAGGCGTAGTTCTTCTGCCGGATCAGCGCCAGTTCGTGTTCGATCTGCGTGCGCTGCGCTGGTTCGATGCCGCCTTTCCAGCGCCACGGGATGCCGCGCTCGACCAGCACGCGCAGCCAGCTGTCCGGATCGTGGCCCTCCGGCACCAGCTCGCGCGGATAGGTGTACTGCAGCTGCTCCAGGGTGAAATGGCAGCGCTCGGCGATGTGCAGGGTCTCGGCCAGCAGTTCGGCGGGATACAGCTGGGCCAGTGCGGTGCGCGGGCGCAGGTGGCGCTCGCCGTTGGGAAACAGGCGCCAGCCGGCTTCGGCCACGCTGCAACGGTGGCGGATCGCGGTCAGCGTGTCCTGCAGGGCGCGACGGCGTCGCACGTGCATGTGCACATCGCCACTGGCGACCAGCGGCAGGCGATGGCGTTCACCGAACGCCTGCAGCTGCTGCAGGCGGCGTGCGTCGTCGTGTTCGTGGTGCAGTTCCACCGCCAGCCACAGGCGATCGCCGAAGCCGGCGCGCAGCAGTTCCAGATCGGTGGCCGCCGGTTGCCGGTCCAGCCACAGGCACAGCAGGCCGTCGGGCAGGCCGAGCAGGTCCTCGCGCAGGCAGCGGTACTCGCCCTTGGCCGCGCGCCGCCGGCAGGTGGTGATCAACTGGCAGAGCCCCGCATAGGCGGCCTGGTCGGTGCACAGCAGGGCCAGCTTGGGTCCGTCCTCGACCTGGAATTCGGCGCCGACGATCAGCGCCACGCCATGCGTCTTCGCCGCCTGCCAGGCACGCACGATGCCGGCCAGCGAGCATTCGTCGGTGATCGCCAATGCGCGGTAGCCCTGGCCGGCGGCGCGCGCGAACAGTTCTTCGGCGATCGAAGCACCGCGCTGGAAACTGAAGGCCGACAGGCAGTGCAGTTCGGCGTAGCCGGGCAGTTCGCTGTGCATGGTGGCTCAGCCGAACCAGCCGTGCAGCATCCACGGCGCATGCGGGTCGTTGCGGTCACGGAAAGCCCAGCCGCGCTGGCCGTGTGCGGTTTCCACCACGTAGTAGTCGCGGCGCGCGTCGGCCTGGTCCCACCAGCCCGATTCGATCCGCTCCGGTCCGGTGACGATGCGCAGCCGTGGATCACGCAGCGGTTGCGGGGTGCCCAGCAGCCAGCCGGGGCGCAGCGGCCAGTACGACGGAGGCTTGGCCGGTGGCTGGATGCCACTGGCGCGTTCGGGGCGATGGTCGGCCTGCACTGCCAGCGGCTGCACGGCGTCATCGCCCAGCCGCGCGCGCAGGCGCTCGCGCAGCTGGTTCCAGGGCATCGCCTGCGCCGGCCGGGTATCGAACAGGTCACGCGCGGCGGGCACGAACGGTGGCAGCTGCTCGGCCTGCAGGCGCAGTGCACGGCTGCCGGCGGGCAGGGCGAAGGCTTCCATGCGGTTGCGTGCGATCTCGAACAGCAGCGCGGGATCGCGTTCAGGCGCCAGCAGGCCGATGGTCAGCACGCTGGCCGGCAGCAGGTCGTGCTCGAAATGCAGGTCGAAACGCTGCACGCCGCCATCGCGCGAACACAGGAACGCGGCCAGGTCCAGCAGCAGGCGGCGCAGCGGGAACAGCAGGGCCTGGCTGGATTCGATCTCGTACTCGAATTCGATGCGTGCATCGAAACGGTCCGGTGGCTGGTAGTAGCGCAGTGGCGCGGTAGGTAGCCCACGCAGCGCATCCAGCTGCTGCAGTACCTCCGGTGCGAAGCGCCGGGCCAGGCTGTCGCGAGGGAGTTCGAGCACCGCACCCAGTGTGCGCAGGCCGGAACGGCCGAGCACGGTCACCGCGTCGCTGGGCAGGCCACAGCGTGGCAACGGCAGCTGCGCCAGTGCCGCTGGCAGCTGCTGCGCATCGATGCCAAGGCCGTCGTGGACGTTGGCCAGCACGCGCGCGGCATGCGCGGTGGGCGCGGCCACCAGGCGATGGCGGAAACCGAGCTCATGCAGTTCGTTGCGCAGGCGCTTTTCGATCGTCAGCCAGTCACCGAACAGGGCACGGCTGGCGCCGATCTCCATGACCAGCGCGTGCGGAAAATCGAGGCTGACCTGCGAGCTGTAGGCGTAGGCCCAGCTGGCCAGCAGCTGCCGGGTCTGCTGTTCGGCGTCCGGGTCGTAGTCGTGCAGGTGCATGTCCTGCACCAGTACCTGCGCAGCCGACAGCAGCATGCCCGGGCGCAGCCCCGCTGCGCGTGCCGACGGGCTGACCGCACGCAGTACGCGACGCTGTGCTGGCCCCTGCAGCAGCACCAGTGGCCGCTGCGGATCCGGCTGCAGGCGCAGCACGCTGTCCAGCGCCAGCTGCGGCAACAACAGGCAGGCCCAGTGCATGGCGCGGCCTCAGTGGGCGATGGCCAGCGGCAACGGTTGCGCCGGCGGCAGGCCGCCACGGCACTTCAGTACCCGCACCTGGCCGTGGTCGAGCTGCAGGCGCAGGCTGGCCGGAGAGGGATTACGCGCCGCCTGCGCCTCGCGGAACACGAAGCCCAGGCACTGGCCACTGTCGGCAGCCACCTGCAGCCGACGCAGGGCGCGGTCGTCGGCCTGGTGTGGCCAGCACAGCACCGCGGCACAGGCCGCAGAACGCAGGCATTGTTCGGTGGCCCACAGCGCCTGTTTTGGTGCGGCGTGGATGATCTGCAGCTGGGCCAGGTCCAGCCCGGCGGCCGCCCAGGCCGGGGCATGCGGGCGATAGGGCGGGGCGACCAGCACGATCGGCCGGCCGCGCTGGCTCAGCTTGGCCAGTGCCGGCCAGACCAGCGCCAGCTCACCCACCCCTGGCGCCGCCTGCAGTACCTCGCACAGCCCGCTGGCCGGCCAGCCACCGCCGGGCAGGCGCGCGTCCAGTGCCGGGTGGCCGCTGGCCAGGTGGTCGCTGGCCGGCCCCTGGCGGGCCGGGCCGCGCCACAGCTGGCGCCCGTCCAGCAGCCGGTCGAGGGCGACGACGGCACCCATCAGCCGGTCCTCCAGGGGAGGCGCCGGGTGGGCTGGAAGCGGCAGGAATGGGCGGAAACGGCGGGCATGGCGCGAGTATCGACGGGCCGGTATCAGGGGCTGAGACCGGACATGCTACTCGCGTTGTGAGTAGAATTACTAATGAAATCGCAGGGTCGGGTTTCAGGTTGCTGAAGGGGTAAAGCATCCACGCATGGCGTGGATCTACTGAAGAGAGCCCCGGCAAATCCATGCCGCAGCCTGGTAGATCCACGCCATGCGTGGATAGCGGTAAAGCGCGGTGCCGACCAAGGTCGGCACCCACCCGGCATGGGACGGAATGCCGACCCAGGTCGGCACCCACCCGGCATGGGACGGAATGCCGACCCAGGTCGGCACCCACAGGCCCCGGTTAGGGGCGGACCGGCAACGCCACCGGGCGCAGCGGCGCGGCATCGCCACCGCGGATCTTCAGCGGGCCGCCGATGAAAGCGAACTCGTAGACCTTGTCGCGGGCCAGTTCGTCCAGCGCCACCAGCTCGATGATCGGCGCGCCCTGCTGGGCCAGCAGGTAGGTGTGCAGCGGCACGTAGTCGTCGGACACCTCCGAGGGGAAGGTCTCGAAGCTCAGGTTGTCGGCGCCGACGATCATCGCGCCGCTGTCCTCAACCAGGAAGCGCGCCGCGTCCAGGCCCATGCCCGGCGGGTTGGCCATGTAGGCCTTGGGCTGTTCGAACAGGCGCATGCGGCCGGTGCGGATCAGCACCACGTCGCCCTGCTGCAGTTTCACCTTCTGGCGTGCCAGCGCATCCTTCAGGTCCTGGCGGGTGACGCGGTAGCTGTCCGGCAGCATGTCCACGCCCTTGGCGGCGGCCACGTCGATCAGCACGCCACGCGCGATCAACGGCGGGAACTTCTCGATGCCGGTGACATTCCAGCCACGGTCGCCGAGGTGCTTGTCGGCCTCGAAGCCGTTCCAGATCTTTCCATGGATGCCGAAGTGGTTCAGCGCATCGATGTGGGTGCCGGTGTGGCTGTACATCGAGAACGCGGTGCCGGTGTAGCTGCGGGTGAGGTTCATGGTTTCGCCCACGCCCATCGGATCATCCATCACCGTGCCGCGCGGGGTGTGGGTCATCCAGAACTGGTAGTGCGGGTCGCCGGCATCCTGCCAGCTGGGCATGCCGACGTAGTATTCGGTGGCCAGGTCATAGGCCTTGCCGCCGCTGACCCGCGACAGGATCGCCGCACGCGAGGCCTCGGTGATCAGGTTGAGGCGACCGATCTCGTCCTTCGGCCCCCAGGGGCTGGTGCCGACCTGCTGGCCGGAGGGAACGCGTTCGTGCGCGGACACGGTGGTGGAAGCGGCGGTGCCGGCCAGCAGCAGGGCCAGCGCGGTGGCCAGGGTACGTGGGGTCATGGGAAATCTCCTTGCAGGGTGGGGGATGGTGCGGCTCAGGCCGCGACCAGGTGCGCCAGGGCCTGGCGCAGTTGCGGCAGCGGCAGGGTCTGCAGGCGCAGGCCGTTGCCGCCGATCACGGTGGGTATGGAACGAATGCCGAGGGCAGCGGCTTCGGCACGATCGGCCTGCACGTGCTGGCGTACCGCGTCGCTGCGCATGTGGTCAGCGAAGGCGCCACGTGGATGGCCCAGCGATTCGGCGATATCCAGCAGTACTTCGGCATCGCCGATGTTGCGGTGCTGGTGCAGGTGCGCCCACTGCACGGCATCGAACATCGCGCCATGGGCGTCGTTGCCATCAAGCATGCCGGCGGCCTGGCAGGCCAGTGCGCCGAGCCAACCGGATGGATACTCGAAGTCCTGTGCGCGCATGCCTTCGATATCGATGCGCGCGGTGTCTTCATGCGCGGCGCAGTCGGTCCAGTGGCGCAGGATGATCGCCTTGGCGCGCTCCATCGAGCCGAACACCTCGACCATCTGCGCGCGCGAGTCCTGCAGCACGAAGCTGCGGTGGCGCACCTGGATGCCGAGTTCGGCCGAGACCTGCTGCAGGCGCGGGGCCAGCACGAAGCACCAGCCGCAGACCACGTCGTGGAAGAAATCGACCACCGGCGCTGCGGTGGCGGGGGAAGGAACGGAAGACATCTGCCTGCCATCGGTGAGAGGGGAGGCGGCAGATTAGGCAGCGCGGCGTGGCCGAAACAGCACGCCGCGGGCAGCTCAGTTTTCGCTGGCGGTTACGAATCCAGGCCAGCGCAGCCGGGCAGCTCGGCGTGCAGGAAATCGATGAAGGCACGCACCTTGGGCTGCAGGTGGCGCGACGTGGGGTAGACCGCATGCACGAAGCGTGGCGGATAGCGGTGGTCGGGCAGCACCTGCTGCAGTTCGCCACGGGCCAGCGCCGGTGCCGCCAGGAACGAGGGCAGGGCGCCGATGCCCATGCCCGCCACCAGCAGGTCGCGCAGCAGCAGGCTGTTGTTGACGGTGACGCGCGCCGGCAGGGTGATCGTTACCTGGCCATCGGGGCCGAGCAGCGGCCAGCTGCCGGGCGAGTCGGACAGGCTGTAGGCCAGCACGCTGTGCGCCTGCAGGTCATCCACCGCCTGCGGTGCCGGATGCTGCTGCAGGTAGGATGGCGCTGCGCACAGCACCTGCTGCAGCGAGGCCAGGCGCCGTGCCACCAGCCGCGAGTCATCCAGTTCGGCACGCAGCCGCAGCGATACATCGAAACCTTCGCCGACCGCATCGAGCAGGCGGTCTTCCATCACCAGGTCCAACGACAGCTGCGGATGCTGCTGCAGGAAGCGTGGCAACAGCGGTGACAGCGTGCTCAGCGCGAACGACTGCGGTGCATTCACGCGCAGGCGTCCGGCCACGTCGCCGCGCTGTTCGGCGATGCCGCGTTCCAGCGCGTCCAGCTCGTCGAGCAGGCGGCAGCATTCGCGGTAATAGGCGTGGCCGGTCTCGGTCAGGCTCATGCGCCGCGTGGTCCGCTGCAGCAGTACCACGCCCAGATGCGCTTCCAGCGTGCGCAGCTGTTTGCTGAGCCCGGCGGGCGACATGCCCAGGTCTTCGGCAGCGCGGGCCAGCCCGCCGCGTTCGACGATGCGGCGGAAGGCACGCATCAGGTTGAAGGAATCCATGCCGGCCCCGGGCGCGATGAGGGCGCCATTGTAGATCCACGCCATGCGCGGATGTGGGAAACGCGGCGCCGATCAAGGTCGGCGTCTACCAGGTGCGCGCGGGTTGCGCCGTTTGTTCAAGCCAGCACCCCATACGCGGCGCCAGCATGCAGGCCCCTCACTTCCCGGGTTGCCCATGAAGCACTGGATGCTCCGCCTGTATGCCCCGCTGTTCCTGCTTGGTTTCGTCTCTGCCGCCATCGTCTGGGTGGGGCACCGCCACGGTGATCCGTTGTGGCTGCTGGCCTTGCTGGCGGCTGCCATCGCGGTCTCGTTCGCCGCCGAGCGTGCCTGGCCGTACGACCCCGCGTTCAACCACGACCACGGCGACAGCCTGCGTGACACCCTGCATGCACTGGTCAACGAAAGCCTGAACCTGCTGTCGATCGCCGCGGTGCCGCTGCTGGCGGCAATCATTCCGTGGCAGGCCTGGCCCGTGCAGTGGCCGTTCGCGTTGCAGGTGCTGCTGGCCATCGTCTGCGCCGATCTCGGCATCACCCTGGTGCACTACGCCAGCCATCGCATCGGCTGGCTATGGCGCCTGCATGCCGTGCATCACAGCGTCACCCGCATGTACGGTTTCAACGGCCTGATGAAACATCCGTTGCACCAGGCGGCCGAAGCAGTGGGCGGCGTACTGCCGCTGCTGCTGCTGGGCCTGCCGATACCGGTGGCCGCGGTGTTGGCCTTCGCCATTGCCATCCAGCTGCTGCTGCAGCATTCCAACGTGGACATGCGTCCCGGCGTGCTGGGCCGGGTGATGGCCTGGGCGCCGCTGCACCGCTTCCACCACATGCGCTACGGCACCGCCGGCGACGTCAACTTCGGCCTGTTCCTGACCGTCTGGGATCACCTGCTGGGGACCGCCTTCGATGCGCCGGACTATCGCCTGGGGACGCGTGACCTGGGTATCGGCAGCCAGCCGGAGTATCCGCGCGACTATGCGGGACAGCTGCTGGCGCCGTTCCGCGAACTGCCACATGGCGAGGTGCCGGAGCTCCCGGAAGGTCTGCGCAGGCGCGGGTGATCGGCCGTGTCAGGCCGCGTGCAGCTGCAGGCCCTGCAGCTGCGCCGCACCGATGCCGAACATGCGGCGCAGGCTGCGCGACAGATGGGCCAGATCGGCGAATCCAGCGGCATGCGCACTGTCGGTCAGGTTGTGCCCGCGCAGATGATGCATGAGCGCGTTGCGCAGCCGCTGCCACAGCACCCAGCCGCGCAGGGTGACCGCCAGCTCGGACTGGAAACGCCGGTGCAGCTGGCTGGTCGACAGATGCGCGGCTGCGGCAATGTCGGCAGCCGGCACCGGGCCAGGCAAGTGCTGGGCGATACGGGCCAACGCCGCCTGCACGCGGCGGTCCAGCGGTTGCGGGCGGCTCAGTCGTGGAAGCCAGTCGTGCAGTTCCAGCACGTTGCCCGGCAGCGCGTGCAGGTGCTGCTGGATCTGTGCGGGATCGGCATGCGTCGGCTCGAGGAACACCGTGCAGCCCGCTTCCGGCGCGGACCGGATCGCATGCGTCTGGAAGGAGGGCAGCCACAGCCGTTGGCCCTGCTGCTGCACGCCATCGACCTCGACCTGCCAGGGGGCGCCGTCGCTGAGCAGCAGTTGATGGGCGTAGTGCGCATGCGAGGCGCTGTCACCGGCATGACCGTGAAGCACGGCGGCGTGCGCATCCAGCAGCAACGTGCCATTCCAGGGCAGGGCGGGAGAGGACATGGAGGGATTGTAGATCCACGTCATGCGTGGATGAATCTCCATCGAAATCGATTAATTCGACGATTGATCGAAGAGCATCCACGCCTGGCGTGGATCTACTGCAGATTGCGGCGAATTGTCGAAGGCGGGGTGGGTCCGGTTGCGGGGGCGTGAGCGCCATGGATGGCGCGACCGAGCCTCCAGGGACGGATTCACGGCGTCCCCCGCAACCGGACCCACCCCGCCATCCCACAGGAAGCCCGCTTTTGCTTCGGCTGTTGCTTCTGAGGTTGCCGGCCAGCGGCCGGCACTACCGCGGGTGCCGTGCGCAGCCCGGCCGTGCGCACTCTCACCGCCCGTGCGGGTCGGGCCGGTGATGCACGTACTCGACCACCGTCCCATCGGGATGTACCGCGTTGAACGCCGCCCCGGTCGGTACCACCTGCAACGGGAAGATGATCTCGGCGCCAGCCGCGACCAGTTTGTCGTGATAGGGCCGAACGTCATCAACCAGCAGCGTCCCCGTGGTCGAAGTGAACGGCGCCAGCGCCGCCTCGCTGCCCTCGATCAACAGGAACGCCCCGACCATCGCCAGACGCAGCCCGGCCTCCGGAAACGGGAACCCCGCATCGGCCACCACGCCCTGCAGCTGCTCGTAGAAGGCCACGCTGCGCTCCAGCTCACCGGGGGCCACGAACACCCGGATCAGCACGCGCGGCGCGCGCTGGCTGGACGTATCGCAGCGGTCACGCCAGAGATGGTCGAAGTCGCGGTGGACGGTCATGGGCTCGGTTCGTGGCCAGGGATCTCCATTATCAGCAGCCCCGCGCGGCGCACTGATGACCGCCGGTGATGGCCTGATAACCGCTGGCCGGGTTGCCCCTGTGACTTAGGTCCTGTTGACAGGTGTGAACGCCCTCGCACAATCTTCACATGATTGGGCCGCCCTGCGCGGCCCGGACAGGCAGGTTGTCACGCCGGGAGGAGGGTCCCAGGCGCAGACCGGCCCGTCCTTCGGCCTGCGGGACGTTGCCTGGCAACCCCTGCGCGGCATGAACGCTGCACCCTTCGGCGGCACTTTCCCTGGACCGATTGCCTTGGCAACGGAATTACGCCTGCCGATGAAAACGTTTACAAAGCCGTTTGCACTGTCCCTGGCCCTGTCTGCCGCACTGGCCGCCCCGGCCTGGGCCGACCCCGCCGCGTTCACTGTGCTGACCCTGGAACAGGCCCCGACCGCCGAGGCGATGCCGGCCCTGGCCGCCCAGCTGAAGACCCTGCAGGTGGACGCGGTGAGCGTGCGCCAGGTGCAGCGTGGCATCGGCCAGGTCGATCCGCTGCAGGTGCTGGCCGATGGCCTGGGCTACGCGTACCGCTTCATTGCTGCCGGCAAGGACGATGGCCAGACCCAGCGCGGCCAGGCCGTGCTGACCCGGCTGCCGATCGCCGCTGAATCCGGCCCCGACCAGCCGGGCCTGAACTACCTGCGCCTGGACGACGGCCGCCACACCGTGGCGGTCTATACCGATGCCGGTGCAGGTGCCGCGCAGCTGCCGGCGCTGGTCACCCGTTCGCGGCTGGGTGCACCGGCGGTGCTGCTCGGCGCGGTGGCCGGTGAATCGGCCAAGGCCGCAGGCTTCGATCCGGCGCGTGTGGCGCTGGAAGCGGATGCCAGCTATTTCAGCGACGGCTTCCAGGCCGCCAGCAGTGCGCCGTTCAAGGTGGAAGGCAGCACCCTGCGCGCCACCCTGCTGACTCTGGCCTATGCCGCCGACAAGCACGGCGACACGCCGTGGATGGACACCACCCTCAACGCCGATGCACGCGCTGCGCTGCTGCTGAAGGCGATGACCGAGGATGAGAAGTTCCAGATGCTGCACAGCTACTTCGGGCTGGGTAAGGACGGTGGCCCGTTGCCGGAAGGCGCGGTCGGTTCGGCCGGTTTCGTGCCGGGCGTGGCGCGGCTGGGCATTCCGTCGCAGCAGTCGGCCGATGCCGGCGTCGGCGTGACCAATCCGGGCGGCATCCGCCCGGGCGATTTCGCCACGGCGATGCCCTCGGGCCCGTCCACCGCATCGAGCTGGAACCGTGAAGTCGCCTTCGCCGGTGGCGCGACCATGGGCCGCGAGGCGTGGCAGCAGCGCTTCAACATCCTGCTGTCGGGCAGCGTCAACCTGCAGCGCGACCCGCGCAACGGCCGTAATTTTGAATACGCCGGTGAAGATCCGCTGCTGGCCGGTTCGATGGTCGGCGCGCTGATCCAGGGCGTGCAGAGCCAGCACGTGATCTCCTCGATGAAGCACTTCGCGCTGAACGACATGGAGACCCGTCGCAACTTCCACGACGTGCGCATCGGCGAACAGGCCATGCACGAATCGGACCTGCTGGCCTTCGAGATCGCGCTGGACGCCGGCCGCCCGGGTGTGGCGATGTGCTCGTACAACAAGATCAACGGCACCTACGGCTGCGAGAACGGCTACCTGATGAACCAGGTGCTGAAGCAGGAATGGAAGTTCCCCGGTTTCGTGATGTCCGACTGGGGTGGTGTGCACAGTGGTTCTAAGGCGGCGCTGGCCGGCCTCGATCAGCAGTCGGCCGGTGAAGTGTTCGACGCGGCAGTGTTCTTCGACGAACCGCTGCGCCTGGCCGTGCACGGCGGCGTAGTGCCGCAGGCACGCCTGAACGACATGGTGGCGCGGATCCTGCGCACGATGTTCCTGCATGGCAACTTCGACAACCCGCCGCAGCACCAGAAGGTGGATGCCGAGGCCGGCTTCGCCGTTGCCCAGCGCACGGTGGAAGAGGGCAGCGTGCTGCTGCGCAATGAAGGCAACCTGCTGCCGCTGGCCGACAGCGTGAAGCGCATCGTCATCATCGGCGGCCATGCCGACAAGGGCGTGATCGGCGGCGGTGGTTCGTCGATGGTGGGCGTGACCGCCAAGGGCACCAACGCGGTGCCGGGCGTGATGCCGACCACCTGGCCGGGCCCGGTGATCTTCCACCCGTCCTCGCCGCTGGAATCGCTGCGCGCCGCGCGCCCGGACGCGACCATCGAGTACGTGGACGGTACCAACGCCGCCGCTGCGGCCAAGGCGGCAGCACAGGCGGATGTGGCCATCGTGTTTGCCACGCAGTGGGCCGCCGAATCGGTGGACCTGCCGGACATGCAGCTGCCGGACAATCAGGATGCCCTGATCTCGGCAGTGGCCAAGGCCAACCCGAAGACGGTGCTGGTGCTGGAAACCAACGGCCCGGTGCGCACGCCGTGGCTGGCGCAGGTGCCGGCGATGCTGCAGGCCTGGTACCCGGGCATCCGCGGTGGCGAAGGCATTGCCGCGCTGCTGACCGGCCAGGTCAATCCGTCCGGCCGCCTGCCGGTGACCTGGGTGTCGGACGAATCGCAGCTGCCGCGCCCGCACATCGATGGCCTCGGCTTCAAGCCGGCCAAGCCGTTCGGTGATGTGTTCGATTTCGATATCGAAGGCGCCAACGTCGGCTACAAGTGGATGGCGGCCAAGGGCCTGACCCCGACCTTCGCCTTCGGCCACGGCCTGTCCTACACCTCGTTCGCCTATGAGAACCTGAAGGTGAGCGTGGAGGGTTCGCGTCTGGTCGCCAGCGTGGACATCCGCAATACCGGCAAGCGCGCCGGTGCCGACGTGGCCCAGTTGTACCTGAAGCTGCCGGCCGGCAGCACCACGCCGATCCGCCTGATCGGCTATGACAAGGTGAACCTGCAGCCGGGCGAGCAGCGCCGCATCCGCATCGAAGCCGAGCCGAAGACCCTGGCCCACTACGATGCACAGGCGCGTCAGTGGAAGATCGACGGCGGCACCTACCAGGTGCAGCTGTCGCGCAATGCCGCCGAGCCTCTGCAGACGGTGGACGTGCAGCTGGTGGAGCAGGTGCTGCGCTGATGCCTGAAGACACGGCCCGCACAGGGCCGTGTCGGGAAAAGGGGACGGAGGGGATTAAGTCGTTTATGCACAAACGACTTAATCCCCTCCGTCCCCTTTTTCATTTGCCAAACCACCCGCGCAGGAAATCAATCAGCTGCCGTACCTTTGGCGAGGGCTGCGTGCTGTGTGGGTAGACCGCGTAAACGCTCTGCTGCGGGAAGCGGTGCTGGCGCAGTACCGGTCGCAGCCGACCCTGGGCCAGATCGTCCTCGATCAGCCAACGTGGCAGCACGGTGACCCCGGCGCCGGCCACAGCGAAAGCGCGCAGGCTGCTGGCACCATCTACGCGCACCACCGCATTGCCCGGGTTGGTGGCAAACAAGGCGTCGCTGCCATCCGGTGCCACCACTGGCACATCGGCCAGACGCGGGTAGCCCAGGCGGGGCAGGGTTGCCAGCTGTACAGGATCATCGGCCGCCTCGGCGGAGGGCAGGCGTGCGAGCAGGGATGGAGCCGCCACCGCGCACAGTGGGTGGCGCTCCAGTTCGCTGGCATGCAGGCCCGAGTCCGGCAAGCGGCCGAGGCGGATCGCCAGGTCGAAGCGCTCGGGAATCAGGTCGGCCGGTGCCGGTGAGGTCGACAGGTGCAGCTGCAGGGCCGGGTGCCGCGCACGGAACGCCTCCAACGCAGGAATCAAGCGTAGCTGGGCGTACTCCGGCGTGGTGGTCAGGCGCAGCACGCCCTGCAGCTGGTGCTGGTCGCGGCGCGCGGCATCGATCGCTGCCTGTGCGGCGTCCAGCGCCTGCACGCAGTGCTGCAGGAACTGTTCGCCGGCCTCGGTCAGGGCCAGGTGGCGGGTACTGCGCAACAGCAGGGTCACGCCCAGCTCCTGCTCCAGCCGCTTCAGGTTGAAGCTGACCACCGCGCGGCTGAGGCCGAGGCGATCGGCGGCAGCGGTCAGGCTGCCGGCCTCGACCACGGAACGGAAGATATCGAAGCGATCGAGGCTGACCATGGCAGTTCATTGTCAAAGCAAATTTGACAGTGTTGCAGTTGCTGTCGTGTTTTTCCAACAAGGCCCGCACGGCATGCTGGCCGCTTCCCTGCTGGAGCGCCGCCGATGCCGTCCCCCCGCCTGCGCCATGAGGCCATCTTCCTGCTGGTGTTCGCCCTGGATCTGGTCAACATGTTCATCGCCACGGTGGCCTATCCGGCATTGGCAGCGGAACTGCACGCCGATATCAGCACCCTGGCCTGGGTCGGCACCGCCTACATGCTGGGCCTGAGCGTGGTGATTCCGCTGGCACCCTGGCTGGCCGCGCGCTGCGGCGAGTGTCGCCTGCTGCTGATGGCGTTGTTGTTGTTCGCGGTTGCCGCTGCGCTGGCCGGTACCGCACCGGGGATCGGCTGGCTGCTGGGCTGGCGCCTGCTGCAGGGGCTGGCCGGCGGCCTGCTGATTCCGGTGGCGCAGGCGGCGGCCTACCGTCAGTGCACGCCCGAGCAGCGTGGCGCGCTGACCCGGCGCATCCTGCTGGTGGCGCTGCTGGTGCCGGCATTGGCGCCCGCGTTGGGCGGGCTGCTGGTGCAGTGGTTGTCCTGGCGCGGCGTGCTCTGGGCCAGCCTGCCACTGGCCGTGGTGGCGATTGGACTGGTGCTGGCGTGGATGCCGGCCGATGGCGGGCGTAGTGCGCCACGCCTGCAGGGCTATGCGCTGTCCACCGCGATGCTGGCGCTGGGCGCGCTGCTGCTGGCGCTGACCTGGCTGGGCGAGTCTGGACATCGCGGCGCAGGTGCCGTGTTGCTGCTGGTCGCACTGCTGCTGGCGGCGGCCCACCTGCGGCATGCACGTCGGCAGGTGCAGCCACTGCTGCGCTGGTCGCTGTTGTCCCACCGTGGACTGAGGCTGGCGATGCTGGTGTATCTGGCAGTGCCGGGCGTATTCATCGGCAGTCAGCTGGTCAGTACCCTGCAGCTGCACCAGGCCGGTTACAGCGCGGCACGCATCGGCGCGTTGATGCTGCCCTGGGCGCTGGCCTCGGCCATTGCGATCACGGCCAGCAAGCGCCTGCTGGCCCGCTTGGGCCCGGCCACGGTACTGCGCGCCGGCATGCTGCTGCAGGCCAGCGGCCTGCTGCTGATGGCGCTGTTGCCGCAGCCGGCCTTCACCTTGGCCGCGCTGTTGTTCGCGCTGATGGGCGCCGGCGGCAGCCTGTGCAGCAGCACGGCGCAGACGCTCGCCTTCCATGGCGTGGAAGGTGAGGCGCTGGGCGATGCCAGCGCTCTCTGGAATCTCAATCGCCAGCTCAGTTTCTGCCTTGGCACTGCCGCCATTGCGCTGCTGCTGGCGCTAGCCATGCAATGGCTGCCGGCAAACGCTACCCGCGTGGCGCTGGGGTTGGCCGCCGTACTGACCCTGTTGCCGATGGCGTTGCTGCGTCGGCCGCAGAGGATCACCCTTTCGCAACCGGAGAACGCTTGATGGCTACCACCGCAGAACATGAAATCCACCACCTGCATGACAAACTACAGGCCTGGTTCCGGGCCGAGGTGGGTGCGGATGCGCTGGATGATCTGATGGCGCATTTCTGCGCGGACTTCAGCATGGTCGGCATCGCCGGGCGCCGGTTGGATCGGCTGGCTGTGCAGGCGCTGTTCGAGGGCGGCCATGGCGCGCGTCCGGGGCTGCTGATTTCCATCGAGGCCGTGCAGGCGGTCCAGGCGCCGTCACCGCTGGCGGTACTGCGCTATCGCGAAGGGCATTCGGTCGATGGCGGCCAGCCCACATGGCGCGAATCGTTGGCCGTGCTGCGGCAGGAAGAGGGTCGCTGGCGCTGGCTGGCGTTGCATGAAGTGCCGGTGGCCTGACCGGTAGCGCCGGCCGCTGGCCGACAACCGCGTAACGCGCCCAAGGATCATGAAGTTGCCGGCCAGCGGCCGGCACTACCGGTCGTCGGCGAGCGCAGCGGCACCGGGGCACATGTGCCATCAGTCCTGCCCGCATCCACCGCAGAATGCAAAGCCCGCACACACCTCACGGCTCAAGGCAGGAGTAGGCTTGAGGCTTTCCTGCCGGGAGGGGTTGTCCATGCGTGTGCGTGCCGTCGCTGTAGCCATTGCCCTTTGCCTGCCCAGCACCGTGCTGGCCGCCGATACCCCGCCGATGACCCCGGACATCAGCGGAAAGCCCTTCGTTGCCCCCGATGTTGGTCGTGACTACGACAAGCGCGTGGTGATGGTGCCGATGCGTGATGGCACCAAGCTGTATACGGTGATCGTGGTGCCCAAGGGCGCCCGCAACGCACCGATCCTGCTGACCCGCACGCCTTACGACGCTGCTGGTCGCGCCAGCCGCAGTGATTCGCCGCGCATGCGCGACCTGCTGCCGCAGGGCGACGAGGTGTTCGTCGACGGCGGTTACATCCGCGTGTTCCAGGACATCCGTGGCAAGTACGGCTCCGAAGGCGATTACGTGATGACCCGGCCGCTGCGCGGACCGTTGAACAACACCAAGGTAGACCACTCCACCGATGCCTGGGACACCATCGACTGGCTGGTGAAGAACGTGGCCGAGAGCAATGGCAAGGTCGGCATGCTCGGTTCGTCGTACGAGGGCTTCACCGTGGTGATGGCGCTGACCGACCCGCATCCGGCACTGAAAGTGGCCGCACCGCAGAGCCCGATGGTCGATGGCTGGATGGGTGACGACTGGCTCAACTATGGTGCGTTCCGCCAGGTCAACTTCAACTATTTCGCGATGCAGACCGAGAAGCGCGGCAAGGGTACGCCGCTGCCCAGCCTTGGCTACGACGACTACAGCACTTTCCTGCGCATCGGTTCGGCTGGCGACTACGCGCGCTTCACCGGCGTGGACCAGCTGACCTGGTGGAAGAAGCTGGTCGAGCATCCGGCCTATGACGGCTTCTGGCAGGGCCAGGCGCTGGACGCGGTGATGGCGAAGACACCGTTGAAGGTGCCGACCATGTGGCTGCAGGGCCTGTGGGACCAGGAGGACATGTGGGGTGCCAACCACGCCTATCAGGCGATGGAAGGGCGCGACAGTGGCAACAACCGCAATTACCTGGTGATGGGCCCGTGGCGGCACAGCCAGGTGAACTACAGCGGCAGCGAACTGGGCGCGCTGAAGTTCGATGGCGATACCGCGCTGCAGTTCCGCCGCGATGTGCTCAAACCGTTCTTCGACCAGTATTTGGTGGACGGTGCGCCGAAGGCCGACACGCCGCCGGTGCTGATCTACAACACCGGCGAGAACCACTGGGATCGCCTGAAGGGTTGGCCGCGCAGCTGCGACAAGGGCTGTGCTGCCAGTAGCAAGCCACTGTACCTGCGCGCCGGCGGCAAGCTGGCATTCCAGGCGCCGGCGGCGGGCGAGGGTGACTTCGAGGAATACGTGTCCGACCCGGCCAAGCCGGTGCCGTTCGTGCCGCGCCCGGTCCGCTTCGGTGACCGCGACATGTGGACCACCTGGCTGGTCAAGGACCAGCGCTTTGTCGATGGTCGTCCGGACGTGCTGACCTTCATCACCGAACCGCTGACCGCGCCGTTGCGCATCGGCGGCGCGCCGGTGGTGCACCTGCAGGCTTCGACCAGTGGCACCGACAGCGACTGGGTGGTGAAGCTGATCGACGTGTATCCGGACCAGGAAGCGTCGACGCCGGAGATGGGGGGCTACGAGCTGCCGGTGTCGCTGGCGATCTTCCGTGGCCGCTACCGCGAAAGCTTCAGCGATCCGAAGCCGCTGGCGGCGAACCAGGTGCTGCCGTACCGCTTCGACCTGCCCAACGCCAACCACACTTTCCAGAAAGGTCACCGGGTGATGGTGCAGGTGCAGTCCAGCCTGTTCCCGCTGTACGACCGCAACCCGCAGACCTACGTGCCTAACGTCTACCTGGCCAAGCCGGGCGATTACCAGAAGGCTACGCAGCGGGTCTGGCACAGTGCCGCGCAGGCCAGCTACATCGATCTGCCGGTGTATTGAAGCGGAGAGGATGATGCCGGGCATAGCCCGGCAGCACGTGGTAGTGCCGGCCGCTGGCCGGCATCCGCGATGGCGCGAGAGCGTGTCGACCAAGGTCGACACCTACCAAGGCTGGGTCATGGCAGGTCGATTCCAGCGGGTGTGGTAGTGCCGGCCGCTGGCCGGCATCCGCGATGGCGCGAGAGCGTGTCGACCAAGGTCGACACCTACCAAGGCTGGGTCATGGCAGGTCGATTCCAGCGGGTGTGGTAGTGCCGGCCGCTGGCCGGCATCCGCGATGGCGCGAGAGCGTGTCGACCAAGGTCGACACCTACCAGGGCGGGGCCATGGCATGTCGCTCAGGCGGGGGCGGTAGTGCCGGCCGCTGGCCGGCATTCGCGATGGCGTAAGAGCGTGTCGACCAAGGTCGACACCTACCAGAGCTGGGTCATGGCAGGTCGATTCCAGCGGGTGTGGTAGTGCCGGCCGCTGGCCGGCAGCCGCGATGGCGCGAGAGCGTGTCGACCAAGGTCGACACCTACCGGAGCGGGGATCCTCATCCCACCTTCGAGGGGCCCGTACGCCAGCGGCTGGGGACCAGGCCGAAGCGCTTGCGGAACGCGGCGGCGAAGTTGCTGGGGTGGCGGTAGCCGCTGGCGGCGGCGGCCTGCTCAACCGTCCAGCCGTCTTCGCGCAGGCCCTGTTCGGCATGGCGCATGCGCTGTTCGTGCAGGTAGTCGAATACCGAGCAGCCGTACTGCTGGGCGAAATGGCGGCGCAGCGAGCTCGGGCTCATGCAGGCCAGCTGGGCCAGTTCGATCAGGCTGTGGGCGTGGCTGGGGTCGTCATGCAGGTAGGCACGCACGCGCTCCAGGCGCTCGCGCTGGCCGGCCCGCAGCGTTCGTACATGGTCGGTCTGCAGATCCTCGGCCTTCAGGCCAACGGCCAGCAGCTGCAGTGCGACGCCTTCGCGCCACAACGCGTCGATGCCGTCCTCCCATGGGCTGTCGAACAACTGGCCCAGCACCGGCAGCAGGGTATGCGGAATGGCCCAGTGGCGGCATTCCAGGTGGGTGTTGAGCGCGGTCTCCAGCTGCGGCAGATGGAACAGGTCCGGATCGATCTGGCCGGGCACCATCACACTGACGCCGCGCATGCGCGTTTCGCCGGGATGCGCACCGGTCATCTCGACCTGCTCGCGGTGGTGCGCGGTCATCGCCGTGCCAGCACGCAGGGTGAACCCCCCACGTCGCGGAATGCGCACATCGACCTGGCCCTGCAGCATCACGCGGATGGCCAGGCCGGGACTCTGCTGGGCCGTGGCGACATAAGGAAAGCGATTATGGACGTCGGAGGCGATCAGGCTCATGCCGCCGCGCAGGAACTGCTCGTTGACCTCGCCATGGCCGGCCCACTGGTCGTCGCGCAGGTGTTCCGGGTCGGCGCGGTAATCGAAGCCATGACGGTGGCCGAAGCGGCGGTAATCAGCAAAAGTGAAGTATCGGGACATCGCTCGGCACGTGCTTTGGAGGTGGACGCTGGCATTACCTCGCCCACGCACTCTGCAACGCAGATGCAGATCCGGTCGTTACCCGCGCAGGCATGCTGGGAAGCAGTGGCGTGGGCACTCTGGATGGCTGGGGAAACGCCAGGTTGAATGGAATGTGTCGAAGAAACTGGAAACGTTTCCCATTGTCGCCTCGATTCGCGCGCTTTTGATTTCAATATGGTCAAAACGATTGATGATTACGGCCAAAGTGAAAATGCCGCCGAACATACGCCAGCGTTTTGCATGCATATCCGTACGCAATTCCATACATCAACTTGAGTTGAGGTTTCATGGCTGGAACGATCGCCCATGGACGCGGATGTCAGCCAAGCCATCACGGCTGCGCGCGTAGGGTGGGGCGGTTGGCTGTTGCAGGCCACTTCGATACCCCCACTGATGGAGAACACAGATGATTGACTACCAGCTCACCGGCAAGACCGCGATCGTGACCGGCGGCGTGTCCGGTATCGGCCTGGCCGTGGCGCAGACCCTGGCGGCGTCCGGTGCGCGGATCTCGGTCTGGGACCTGAAGCAGGATGCGGTCGATGCCACCGTGGCGCAGTTGCGCGGTGCGGGCGCGCAGGCCATTGGCATCGCGCTGGACGTCACCGACGCTGCTGCGGTGGAGGCGGCAGTGCAGCGCACGATCAAGGAACTCGATGGCCTGCATGTGGCGGTCAACAACGCCGGTATCGGCGGGCCGGCCGCCAGCAGCGGTGACTATCCGATCGATGGCTGGCAGCGCGTGATCGACGTCAACCTCACCAGCGTGTTCCTGTGCCAGCGGGCGCAGATCCAGGCGATGCGAGCCGCTGGAACCGGCGGCAGCATCATCAACATGGCCTCGATCCTGGGCCAGGTGGGCTATGCAGGATCCACTGCGTACGTGGCGGCCAAGCACGGTGTGGTCGGGCTGACCCAGACCGCCGCCTGGGAGCATGCGGCCGACGGCATCCGTGTCAACGCGGTCGGCCCGGGCTTCATCAGTACACCGTTGCTGGAGAAGATGGACCCGAAGGTGCGTGCCACGCTGGAAGGTCGCCACGCGTTGAAGCGGCTGGGCACGGCCGAGGAAGTGGCGGCGCTGGTGGCCTGGCTGGCCAGCGACGATGCCTCGTTCGCGACCGGCGCGTACTACGCCATCGATGGAGGCTACCTCGCGCAGTGAGCGTATGTGGTCAGTAGATCCACGCCATGCGTGGATGAAAGCGTGCGGTGAAGAAGGCGTGCCATCGCCTTCACCCCCGTCCCACGATCGCCACGCGACGCTCCGGGAAACTACCGGAGCTTTCCCATGGAACTCACCCAGGATGTCTCGATCCTGCTGCGCGTGGCCGCAGCCATGTTGTTCGGCGGCGTGCTCGGCGTCGAGCGCGAGATGGGCAAGCACGCTGCCGGCCTGCGCACGCACATGCTGATCGCGGGGGCTGCGGCGTTGATCGTTGGCCTCGGCGATTCGGTGGCCGAACATTTCCAGCAGGAGCGCTACCGCGACCTGCTGCAGGTCGATCCGGTGCGCCTGATCGAAGCGGTGGTGGCCTGTGTCGGCTTTGTTGCCGCCGGCACCATCCTGCGTGGGTCACGCGAGGACCAGGTCAGCGGATTGACCACCGCAAGCTCGCTGATCATGGCGGCGGCCATTGGCATCGCCGTGGGCATCGGCAAGTACGTGATTGCGATCGGCGTCAGCGTGCTGTGCGTGCTGGTGCTGGCGGTGATGCGGCGGTTGGAGAAGCGGATTTCGTAGGGAATCTCGAGTTGCCGGCCAGCGGCCGGCACTACCATGACGATCTTAATGGTCGGACCAATACCGCATCTAGCCCTATGGTCTAATAGGCTCTTCGCCCGAGTGGCGGTTAAATCCGCTGCAAGTGGTCTGATCGAAATCATTATTGGTACGACCAATAATCGATGGCCACGGCGATCCACCGCCTGCGGTGGGGCACCTTCCGCATCCAGTCGAGAGTCTTCATGCAGCCCTGGCAACACCTGTACGACCCCGCCGGCAACCTGTGGCTGTCCAGCCTGATCGCGCTGCTGCCGATCGCGTTCTTCTTCATTGCCCTGGCCGTGCTGCGCATGAAGGGCTGGCTGGCCGGCACGATCACCGTGGCCATCGCGCTTGGCGTGGCCCTGCTGTTCTACCGCATGCCGCTGAGCCAGGCGCTGGGTGCGGCCGGCTTCGGCTTCGTCTACGGCCTGTGGCCGATCGCCTGGATCATCATCGGCGCGGTGTTCCTCTACAAGGTCTCGGTCAAGACCGGGCAGTTCGACATCATCCGCGCTTCGATCCTGTCGGTGACCGAAGACCAGCGCCTGCAGATGCTGATGGTCGGCTTCGCCTTCGGTGCCTTCCTGGAGGGCGCGGCCGGTTTCGGTGCGCCGGTGGCGATCACCGCGGCACTGCTGGTCGGGCTGGGCTTCAAGCCGCTGTATGCCGCCGGCCTGTGCCTGATCGTCAACACTGCGCCGGTGGCGTTCGGTGCAATGGGCATTCCGATCATCGTGGCCGGGCAGGTCACTGGCCTGGATGCGTTCGAGATCGGCCAGATGGCCGGTCGCCAGCTGCCGTTCCTGACCATCATCGTGCTGTTCTGGATCATGGCGATCATGGATGGCTGGCGCGGCATCAAGGAAACCTGGCCGGCGGTGCTGGTTGCGGGTGGCTCGTTCGCCATCGCGCAATACCTGACGTCCAACTTCATCGGCCCGGAGCTGCCGGACATCACCGCGTCGCTGGCGTCGCTGGTGTGCCTGACCCTGTTCCTGCGCCGCTGGAAGCCGGTACGGATCTTCCGCTTCGATACCGAAACCAGCGCCGAGGCGGCCGCACAGGCACTGGAGGCACCACGCTACAGCGTCGGCCAGATCGCCAAGGCGTGGTCGCCGTTCCTGATCCTCACCGCGATGGTCACGCTGTGGAGCATCAAGCCGTTCAAGTCGCTGTTCGCGGCGGGCGGCCCGCTGGAAAACTGGGTGCTGAAGCTCCCGGTGCCGGGCCTGGACCAGATGGTGCAGAAGATGCCGCCGATCGTGGACGCGCCGCTCAGCTACGAGGCGGTCTACAAGTTCGACTGGTTCTCGGCCACCGGCACCTCGATCATCCTCGCGGCGGTGATTGCGATCATCGCGCTGCGCATGCCGGCCCGGTCGGCGCTGCAGACCTTCGGCGAAACCGTGCGTGAGCTGCGCATGCCGATCTACTCGATCGGCATGGTGCTCGCCTTTGCCTTCATCGCCAACTATTCGGGTCTGTCGGCAACGCTGGCGCTGGCATTGGCGCACACCGGCGACGCGTTCCCGTTCTTCTCGCCGTTCCTGGGCTGGCTGGGCGTGTTCCTGACCGGCTCGGATACTTCGTCCAATGCACTGTTCTCGGCGCTGCAGGCGACCACCGCACAGCAGATCGGCGTGTCCGACGTGCTGCTGGTGGCGGCCAACACCACCGGCGGTGTCACCGGCAAGATGATCTCGCCGCAGTCGATCGCCATTGCCTGTGCGGCGGTTGGCCTGGCCGGCAAGGAATCGGACCTGTTCCGCTTCACGGTCAAGCACAGCCTGATCTTCACCACCATGGTCGGCCTGATCACCCTGGCCCAGGCTTACTGGCTGACCTGGATGATTCCCTGAGCCATGCTGCGTGGCCTGACCCTCTGTTACGCGCTTCGGGCCACAATGGCGCCATGAGCACGCAACGTATTTCGGACAAGGTGGCCGCGCAGCTGCGCAGCCTGGTGCAGGAACAGCGGCTGCAGCCGGGCGACCGGCTGCCGGCCGAGCGCGCCCTGGCGGTGCAGCTGGGGGTCTCGCGCACGGCGTTGCGTGAAGCCATCGCGCAGCTGGCCAGCCAGGGCCTGCTGACCGCACGCGTCGGTGGCGGCACCTACGTAGCCGAACCCGCAGCCCGCGCGCGGCAGGCGCTGGATGAACCGCTGGCGCCGTACCTGCCGCTGTTCCAGGGCGACCCGGAATATCGCTTCGACGTGCTGGAGATCCGTCACGCGCTGGAAGGCGCTACCGCCTGGCATGCGGCGCTGCGTGCCACCGACGAGGACCGCACGCGCATCGCGCAGGCCTTCCAGACCATGATGGACGCGCACGGCAAGGACGACCCCACCGGTGAAGCGGAGGCTGACGCGGCCTTCCATCTGTCCATCGCCGAGGCCTCGCACAACCTGGTGCTGCTGCAGGTGATGCGCGGCCTGTTCGAACTGCTGCAGACCAACATCTCGCAGAGCCGCGAAAAGCTCTACACCTCGGCGAGGACCTTCTCGCCATTGTCCGACCAGCACCGCGAGATGATGGACGCGGTGCTGGCAGGCGACCCCGAACGCGCGCGCGCCGCCGCGCATGCCCACCTCGAGTTCGTGCACACCACGCTGCGCACCCTCGATGACAACGAAGCCCGGCGTGCGCGGGCCTCGCGTCTACCTTCCCCACACGGTTGACCCCATGATCATCTCCGCCTCCACCGATTACCGTGCCGCAGCGCAACGCCGGCTGCCGCCGTTCCTGTTCCACTACATCGATGGCGGCGCGTATGCCGAGCACACGCTGAAGCGCAACGTTTCCGACCTGTCCGACATCGCGCTGCGCCAGCGCATCCTGCGCAACATGTCCGACCTGAGCCTGGAAACCGAGCTGTTCGGCGAAAAACTGGCGATGCCGGTGGCGCTGGCGCCGGTCGGCCTGACCGGCATGTATGCCCGGCGCGGTGAAGTACAGGCGGCGCGCGCGGCCGACAGCCGCGGCATCCCGTTCACGCTGTCAACCGTATCGGTGTGCCCGATCGAGGAAGTGGCACCGGCCATCCAGCGGCCGATGTGGTTCCAGCTGTACGTGCTGCGCGACCGTGGCTTCATGCGCAACGCGCTGGAGCGGGCGCAGGCCGCTGGTGTGACCACGCTGGTGTTCACCGTTGACATGCCGGTGCCGGGCGCGCGCTACCGCGATGCACACTCCGGCATGAGCGGCCCGAATGCCTCGCTGCGCCGTATCGGCCAGGCCATCACCCATCCGCACTGGGCCTGGGACGTGGGCCTGTTCGGCCGCCCGCATGATCTGGGCAACATCTCCACCTACCGTGGCAACCCGACCGGGCTGGAGGATTACATCGGCTGGCTGGGCAGCAACTTCGATCCCTCCATTTCGTGGAAGGACCTGGAGTGGATCCGCGAATTCTGGAAGGGCCCGATGGTGATCAAGGGCATCCTCGACCCGGATGACGCGCGTGATGCGGTCAAGTTCGGCGCCGATGGCATCGTGGTCTCCAACCACGGTGGCCGCCAGCTGGATGGCGTGCTGTCCACCGCACGCGCACTGCCGGCGATTGCCGATGCGGTACAGGGCGACCTGAAGATCCTCGCCGATTCCGGCATCCGCACCGGCCTGGACGTGGTGCGCATGCTGGCACTGGGTGCCGATACCGTGCTGCTGGGCCGTGCCTTCGTCTATGCGCTGGCCGCGCAGGGCGAGGCCGGCGTGGCCAACCTGCTGGACCTGATCGCCAAGGAAATGCGCGTGGCGATGACACTGACCGGCGCGCGTCGCATCGCTGACATCGGCCGCGATTCGCTGGTCAGCCTGCCATGAGCGGCCACGATGCGGTGCTGGCACAGTTTCGCGATGCGGTCGGCAGCCACCATGTACTGACCGGCGACAAGGCCACGCGCCGCTTCCGCCGTGGCTACCGATTCGGCGACGGCCCGGTGCTGGCGGTGGTGCGCCCGGGTACCTTGCTGGAACTGTGGCGCGTGCTGCAGGCAGCGGTGCAGGGTGGGGCGGCGATCATCCTGCAGGCGGCCAATACCGGCCTGACCGGCGGCTCGACCCCGGATGGCAACGACTATGGGCGGCCGATCGTGCTTGTCAGCACGCTGCGCCTGACCGGCATCCAGCTGTTGAACGAAGGCCGCCAGGTGCTGTGCCTGCCCGGCGCCACGCTCGACCGACTGGAGCAGACGCTGGCACCGCTGGGCCGCGAACCGCATTCGGTGATCGGCTCGTCCTGCATCGGCGCCTCGGTGCTGGGCGGCATCTGCAACAACTCCGGCGGCGCGCTGGTGCGCCGTGGCCCGGCCTACACCGAGCTGGCGCTGTACGCGCAGGTCGATGCGCAGGGCCAGTTGCAGCTGGTCAACCATCTGGGCATCGCGCTGGGTGATACACCCGAGCAGATCCTGCAGCGCCTGCAGGCCGGCAACTATGCTGCTGGCGACGTGGGTGACGGTGATGGCCGCGCCGCCTCCGATCCACGCTATGCCGAAGAAGTGCGCCGGATCGACGCCGATACCCCGGCGCGCTTCAACGCTGACCCCAGCCGCCACTACGAAGCCGCCGGTTCGGCCGGCAAGCTGGCGGTGTTCGCGGTGCGCCTGGATACCTTCGAAAAGGAGGCCGCAGAAGTCTTCTACATCGGCAGCAACCGCACCGACAGCCTCACGGCGATCCGGCGCCAGCTGCTGACCGGCTTCGAGCGCCTGCCGATTGCCGGTGAGTACATCCACCGCGATGCCTATGACATCGGCGAGCGCTACGGCAAGGACAGCTTCCTGCTGATCGACCGCCTCGGCACTTCCCGTGTGCCCGCGGCGTTCGCACTGAAGAGCCGTGTCGATGGCTGGTTTGAACGGCTGGGCCTGCGTGGGGTGACCGACCGGGTGATGCAGGTGCTGACCGGCCTGCTGCCCTCGCACCTGCCCAAGCGCATGGGCGAGTTCCGCCAGCGCTACGAGCATCATCTGTTGCTGAAGGTCTCCGCGCAGGACGCAGCAGAAACCGAGGCCTGGCTGCGCGGCTTCTTCGCCGGGCACGAAGGCGGCTTTTTCCACTGCACGGCGGAGGAGGGGCGCAAGGCGTTCCTGCATCGCTTCGCCGTGGCCGGTGCCGCGGTGCGCTACCGCGAAGTGCATCGCGAGCAGGTGCAGGACATCGTGGCGCTGGACATTGCCCTGCGCCGAGATGATGCCGATTGGTTCGAGCAGTTGCCGGCCGATATCGACGACCGCCTGCTGCACAAGCTGTATTACGGGCACTTCCTGTGCCACGTGTTCCACCAGGACTACATCGCGCGCAAGGGCGAAGACCCGATGGCGATCGAGCATGCGATGTGGGCACTGTTGGACCAGCGCGGCGCCGAGTATCCGGCCGAGCACAACGTCGGCCACCTGTACCCGGCCAAGCCGGCGCTGGCCGGGTTCTACAAGCAGCTGGATCCGAGCAATACGTTCAACCCCGGTATCGGCCAGACGTCGAAGGCGAAGGAGTGGGGTGGCTGCGACTGCAGTGGGCATTGACGGATACAACGCGTCTTTACTGTAGAGCCGAGCCTATGCTCGGCTGCTCTTCCCGACAGACAGCAGTCGAGCATGGCTCGACGCTACAAAGGCAAATGTCGAGCAGGCTCGCCGCCGCCCGGGCAACGGTTACCATCGGAAGCCCAGCCACAGGAGCCATCCATGCCCATCGCTGCCGCTCGTGCCACCCTGTGCGTAGTAGTGCTGGCAACCCCGCTGCTGGTGCTGGCCCAAGGCTCGATCCTGCCGCAGCAGCGCGACGCCGCCGGCAACGTGATGGAGCCGCTGGGACAGGTGCTGATCGCGAGTGAGACTGGACCGTCGGGGCTTTATGACTGCACGCGGGACGGAAACTGGTGCGTGCGCGTGCAGCCGGTCGCCGAGGAGGGGGACCGGCCGACCGTGCTGGAAGTGCTTGAGAAGGCACCGGGCCAGGGCAAGCCGCACACCTACCACGTGAGCATCGACGTGCCGCAGGAAAGCGAGCTGTCGCTGTGGCCATGGATCGTGCGGCTGGCCCCTGGCGTGGGCAGCGATGGACCAGTGACCGACCCGCAGCAGCGCGCCCGCCAGAATGTGCTGGTGGGCGGCATCGTCAAGTTCAGCGCCATGTACTCCGGTGGAGGGGCCGACGCGTCCACGCTGCAGCTGGCACGCATACGTCACCTGCAGGACGACATCCAGGTGGACGACGACGTGCTGACCGTGCCATGGCTGGGCAATGCGATGATCCGCGCTTGTTTCAGCGAGCAGGACATCAAGCAGCGCGCAGGTGCCTGCCACGACGAATACGGCTTCTCGGCGAAGCTGGCGCTGGGTACGGCTGCCGTGGGCATGCCGGTGCTGCGCTACCAGACCGTGGCGACCCGGTTCCCGGCCGGCGTTTCACGCTTCGAGGATTCGCTGGCCAAAGGCCCGCTGAAGAAGAAGGATCTGCGCAGCGAGCAGGACCCGGCGTGCACCTACACGCGGCTGTTCCGCTTCGGGGAGGGGATGTTCCATCCTGACCAGGCGCTGCCGGACTGTGCCGGCTATACCGAACCCTGAGCCCTGTAGAGTCGAGCCATGCTCGACTCGCGTTTTCTACAGAGCCGAGCCCACGCTCGGCTGCCACGGAAGAGCAGCCGAGCGTGGGTTCGGCTCTACAGAAGCCTGTGGCGGTGCTTACTCGCAGCGGGTGGACGTGATGATGTTGTCCTTGTCCACGAACACGCGCAGGCGGTCCTGGCGGATGTCCTTGGTGGTGATGGTGCTGGGGCCGATCGGGTTGACCAGGCCCGCACCGCTCTCGCGGGACAGGCGGCGGATGTTGGGCTCATTGGCCGGCTGGCCGATCGCCCAGCCCAGCTGGCTGGCGTCGCAGCGGCCGCTGCCTTTGACTTCCGGGCCAGGGGTGCTGACACAGGCCGACAGCAGCAGGGCAGAGGCCGGCAGCAACAGGGACAGACGGAATGCAGACATGCGAGCGCTCCTGCGCAGGGGAAGATGGCGGGAACGATAGCACCGAGCGTGCGAAAGGCGTCAGCGCCCCGGTCATTGCCGGCACAGCGTGGTCATTGCATAGTGGGAGGAATGGCTGGCAGTACGCCAGCGGGCAGTCCGGGCCTTTCCGGCGCAGGTGTTGGATACGGTATGACGGCAGGCAGTTTCCGCGGCAAGGACAAGACGATGACGGCGCTGGTGTTGTCGTTGCTGGGCGTGGCGTTTGCCGCCTCCGCTGCCGATCCGGAACCCGCGCCGGTCGAAACCCCGGTATTCGGCGCCTGGCGCAACCTGCAGACCGAATCCGGCTACGCGCCGGCCCAGCGTAACCTGGCCTTCGCCATGCTGCCGCAGGCGGCCACCCGCGGTGACCGTTTCGCCATCCTCGACCGTGAGGGCAAGCGGGCGGTGTGCTGCCTGCAGGTGGCCAGTCCCTCGCTGGGCGTGGCCGCGCTGCGCGAGCAGTACCACCTGCCGCAGGCCTGGGTGACCGACCTGAGCAATGGCCGCAGCCCCGCACGTCCCTATGTACCGCACGTCTATGCGATGCAGCGGGTGGACGAGCTGGCCGACTACAGCTTTGCCGATGTTCCTGGCGCGTACAGCGACCTGGGCGGGCTGCTGATTCCGGAAGGCGCCGCGCTGGAGGCCGACGGCAGCGCCGTGCGCCTGGGGGACACCCGCTACCCGCTGCATTTCCAGCGCCAGCCGCACGCCGATGACGACGGCGCGCTGGACCGCTACAGCCTGCAGGCCGGCGAGGGTGCCGCCCCGATCGTGGTTGAAGTGCCGTTCGGCACCTACTGATTGCCGCATTGCACTGGCTAGAATGCAGCGCGGCGCTGTCTGCCGTGCCTGCTCCGTGAGTCGTTTCCGTGTCCTTGCGCCCCTTCCTGCTGTCGTCCCTGCTGCTGTTGTCCGCCTGTGCCAGCGCGCCACCGCCGCCGGCCCATTCCGATGCGTTGTGGCGATTGATCGAACGTGACTGCCGGGGCGCCGAAGGCCCACGCGGCGACTGCCTGCGCGTGGAGACGGCCGCGGACCGCCGCGATGTGCTGGTCAAGGACGCGCACGGCGACTACCAGTTCCTGCTGATGCCGCTGGACAAGGTCAGCGGTATCGAGAACCGCAGCCTGTACCAGCGCGGTGCACCGAACTACTTCGCTGCGGCCTGGCAGGCGCGCAGCCACACCGAACAGGCCTTGCGGCAACCGCTGCCGCGCAACGTCGCGAGCCTGGCATTGAACTCGCCGCACGGCCGTTCGCAGCACCAGCTGCATATCCATGTGGATTGCCTGCGTGCCGACGTGCTGCAGGCGCTGGACACGCATGCTGCCGCCCTCGGCAGCCGCTGGGCACCGTTGCCGGTGCTGCTGCGCGGCCATCAGTACCAGGCCCGCCTGCTGCCGGGTGCGGAACTGACCGCCAATCCGCTCAATCTGCTGGCCTATGACCTCGCTGGCGTGGACGACGTGGGCCAGTGGAGCCTGGTCGTGGCCGGCCGGGACGCCGTGCAGGGCGGCCCGGGCTTCATTCTGCTGGCGACCCGTGTGGACGCCGGCACCGGCAACGAGGCCAGCGCCGAAGAGCTGCAGGACCACGCCTGCTCGGTGTTGACCGGCGCAGGCGACTCGCTGGAGCGGGTCCGCTAACCCTGGGGCTGCTGGCGGCTGCGCCAGACCGGTGCGGTCAGCGCCAGCAACTGGCGATCCTGCCAGCCATCCAGATCCAGATGATGGTCGCGCAGCAGGCCTTCGTGCTCGAAGCCGAAGGCGTGCAGCGCAGTTGCGAACGGGTCACTGCAGTCCGGTGGCAGCATCACGAACAGGCGGTGCACGCCCACATCCTCGAACAGGAACGGGCACAGCGCGCGCAGCGCTGCATCCACGTGCGGGTGCCAATGCTGCAGCGACAGCAGCTCGGCGCAGCGCGTATGCAGGGACTGCAGGCGGACATGCAGCTGGTCCAGGACAGTGCCGTGCTCGTCATCGAATACACCCAGCAGCAGCTGGTCGTTGTCCTGCTCCAGCCGCGAGCGATGCATGTGGGCAAGGAAGCGGGCTTCTTCGTCGATACCGGCCGGATGGCGGCGGCCGCGTCGGCGGCGGTCATCGAACAGGCGCCAGCGCGGCAGGTCGGTACGCTGGAACGGGCGCAGGGTGACCGGTGCGGCCTGCAGCTGCAGCAGGTGACGGCGCAGCACCGGGCGCAACGGGGGGAGGAGGGAGGTGGGATACGGGGTCATCATCCCCGGCACGATGGCCGTGCCCGCAGCGCCACACCATTCAAAACATTGCAAAAGTGTGGCGAATGGCACTGCGGGTCTGATTCGGTTCAGGCATAAGGCCATCAGGCCTGGTCATTTCCGTTGAAACCCCCCATTCAGGACACTTTCGTTACGGGATCGTTATGTGCCGCTCAGGCCGCTGCCCCGTACCACCACCCGCCCAATTCCCAGGAAGCCCATGTCCGCCTCCCACAAGGCGCTGCGCCCGCGTCCGCTGGTGCTCGCACTGTCGTCCCTGATGCTGGTCTCGCTGCCGGCCTTCGCGCAGGAAAGCGCACCCACCACATTGCAGGAAGTAAAGGTCACCGGCTCGCGTATTCCGCGTGCCAGTGTCGAGGGGCCCTCGCCGGTGACGGTGATCAGCCGCGAGCAGATCGATGCGCAGGGCTACCGCAATGCCTTCGATGCGCTGAGCGCGCTGACCGAGAACACCGGCAACGTGCAGGGCGAGGACTTCGGCAACACCTTCACCCCGGCCGCCAACACCATCAACCTGCGCGGGCTGGGCCCGAACCGCACGCTGGTGCTGGTCAACGGCCGCCGCCAGGCCGATTACCCGCTGGCCTACGAGGGCTCGGTGAACGTGGTCAACCTGGCCAACATTCCCAGTGCGCTGATCGAGCGCATCGAGGTCCTGGCGGCCGGTGCGTCGGCGGTGTATGGCTCCGACGCCATCGCCGGTGTGGTCAACATCATCCTCAAGGACCGCTTTGAGGGTGTGGACGTGAACGTGCGTGCCGGCGGCACCCAGCAGGGCGGTGGCGACAGCCAGCGCGCGCAGGTGGTTGGTGGCAGTTCCGGCGAGCGCTGGGACGCGCTGTTCGGCTTCGAGTTCGATGTACGCAAGGCGATCCACGCGCGCCAGCGCGACTTCATGGACTCGCTCGATGATGACCCGGCCGGCAAGGCGCCGCAGGCGACCGCGATCGCCTATCGCCGCAATGCTGCTACCGGCCGCAACATCGATCCGGGCGTCAACGGCTGCGACGGGGCGTCTGACATCTATGGCGGCAGCGTGTTCCGCGCCTTCAACCCGCGCCAGGGCTGGTACTGCGGCAGCAACGAGGCAGCGGCCAGCTACTGGACCGTGCAGACCCAGAAGCGCAACCTCAATGGCTATGGCCTGCTGACCTTCCACGTCAACGAGACCACCGACCTGTTCGCCGATCTGGCCGTGGGCAGCGCGCGCATCTACAACAACACGCGTGCACCGACCTGGACCTCGGCCCGCAACTACTTCTACAACCAGACCACCGGCAACCTGGAAAGCTGGTACCGCCGCTTCGCGCCGGAGGAAATCGGCGGCCTGCCGCGCAATGCCAACCGCTTCCTGGAAAACTCGTGGTCGTTCAACGTCGGTGCACGTGGCCAGATCGGCGACAGTGGCTGGGACTATGAGGCGGTCTACAGCCGCTCGCGTTACGAGAACCGCACCCGCCGCCCGGTGCTGCTGGCCGGCATCAACGAATACCTGCTCGGCCCGAAGCTGGGCGTACGCAATGGCGTGGAGGTCTACGCGCCCGACCCGGCACGCCTGTTCAAACCGTTGACCCCGAACGAATACGAGGGCCTGTCCGACTACCAGGAAAGCCGCAATGCGGCATGGCTGCAGACCTTCAGCGCCAGCGTCAATGGCCGCCTGTTCGCATTGCCTGGCGGCGATGCGGCGTTGGCGGCGGTGGTCGAGGCCGGCAGCCAGGGCTATCGCAACCGGCCGGACCCGCGCCTGGGCAGTGGCGAGTTCTGGAATACCAGTGCAGGCGTCGGTGCCGGTGGCGAGCGTGACCGCTACGCCGCAGGTGTGGAGCTGCAGTTGCCGCTGCTGCAGTCGCTGACCACCACGCTGGCCGGCCGTTACGATCAGTACCGTGCGGGTGGCGAGCACATCGGCAAGGCGACCTGGAGCTTCGGCGTCGAGTTCCGCCCGATTGAGAGCCTGCTGATCCGCGGTACGGCGGCGACCAGTTTCCGGGCGCCGGACATGAACTACGTGTTCGCCACCGAAACCCGCGGCTACAACCCGGGCATGACCGATTACTGGCGCTGCCGCACGGCGGGCCAGTCGTACGACAACTGCGACTACAACGGCCTGTCGATCGATTACAGCAACCGCGCCAATGCACAGCTGCAGCCGGAATCTGCCAAGTCGTATGGCTTCGGCGTGGTCTGGTCGCCGCTGTCCGGCCTGGATTTCAGCGCCGACTACTACGACATCCGCATCGACAACGAGGTGACCAGCCTCGATACCAGCCGCATCCTGCGTGATGAGGCCGATTGCCGCCTGGGCCGGACGCTGGGTGGCGAAGCGCGCGATATCGGTTCGCCGCTGTGCCAGGACGCGCTGTCGCGGGTGATCCGCAACCCGTCCAATGCAACCGTGCAGCCGGACCAGGTGACCCGCGTGCTGATCAATCCGATCAACGCGGCCTCCGAATCGGTTCGCGGGCTGGACCTGAAGGGCAACTGGCGTTTCGATGCCGGCCGCTACGGCCGCTTCACCACGCGCCTGGCCTATACCGTGGTGCTGGAACACAAATACCGGCAGTTCTCCGATGATCCGGAGCGTGACATCCGCAATTCGCTGGACGACTACCAGTGGCGCAGCAAGGCCAACGGCAGCATCACCTGGAACCAGGGTGACTGGACCACCACGCTGTACGGCAACCGCTTCGGCTCGCTGCCGAAGACCGACGGCAGTGGCCGCATCGCGCCGTACATGACGTACAACGCCAGCGTGTTCCGCCAGTTCGGCGAGAACCTGTCGGTGGGTGTGATCGTCAACAACCTGCGTGACAGCCGCCCGCCAGCGGACAAGAACGGTGGCGGCTGGCCGTTCTACCCGGTCGGCAACTACGACCCGTATGGCCGCCAGTACTGGGTGCAGCTGGACTACCGGTTCCGCTGATCCGGCAGGCGAACGAAAGGCCCGGCATTGCCGGGCTTTTCTTTGTGCAGCGCATCCGTGCTGCCGTCGCGCACGTGGCATGCTGTGGCGATACATGGAGGAGGATGCGCATGGATGTCAGGATATGGAGTGTGATTGCCGTACTGGCCGTTGCCGGTTGCAGCAGCGAGCGGGCGGCCAGCGTGGACGAGGCTGCGGACGCGACCAGTGCCGCGCCCGTGCCGTCCCAGCTCAACGCAACAGCCGATGCGGGCTCAACGCACGGGCAAACGGCATCGATGCGGGTGGCGCCCAAGCAGGGGCCTGCGGATGCGGAGGGTCACTTCCTCGAGGGCGAGCGCATGCTGTTGACCGAAGGCGCACTGTCCGCAGAAAAGAGCGACGTGATACTTGGCTCGGACAAGGCCTTTGCGCAGGCGATCAGCCAGTTCGAGCGGGGTGCGGTGGGCCACCCGGAAGTGCAGGACCTGACCCGGCTTTACAGGACGGCCGCGACCCGGCTCATCGGCAGCGACGGCACGCTGGTGTCTTTTGCCTGTGGCTACAGCCTGTGTGTCGGCGAGATACGAAGCCGTACCGATGAGGATTTCAGTGCCTGGTCCGAGGCGATCGGCATGGACAAGGCGGCCCCGGTCTACAGCCTGGCCACTGCGCCGATGACGTGGGGCAGGGACCAGCATGGTGGGCGCTTCGTATTCTCGGTGGATCCGGCATCCAACAGCATTACCGCGCAGTGGGGCCCTGACCGGTGACACATGCAGCTAGGGCAGCGCCTGTTGCAGGTACGACTCGATGACGTAGCTGAAAGGCTGCTGCTGGCGGTCGCGGAGCAGGGCCCGAACTTCCAGGATGACGCCCTGGTCGCCTTCACCGCGTGGCGGCCAGAAGGTCTGATCGGCCAGCGTCTGGCGCTTGAAGCCGAGCGGGCCGACCACCCGGCCGAAGGGTTCATCGGTGGTATCGAGCACCTGGTTCATGGCCGGACTGAGGTGGTCGGGCAGGTACCAGTTATCGGCTTCTGACAGCACGCGGCTGCCACAGGCCAACTGCACGCGGCGGTAGCGCAGGGGCGTGCCCGGTTCTGCGGCCAGCGCCTGCAGCACTTCGGTCGGGGCCGGTTTGTCGGTATCGCGCACGCGCACGGCGCGGACCCGGGCCTGCTCAGCCAGGCCATGTTCGGCGCACCAGGTTTCGAGCGTGGCGGTGGCGCTCTGGCCGGCCAGCACGCGCTGATGCAGCATTTCCACCAGGGCGGCCGAGGCGATGCGTTGCTGGCCCGGTGGCGCCTGCGGCGGGGTGCTGGCCCCGGCATCGGTGGCGGACAGGCTGGCGATCGGGGCGGCGGCAAGCAGGGAGGCGGCCTGCCAGCGGCGGAGACGATCGTGGCGGTCGGACGGGCCCATGCGGCATCACAGCGTAAACAGGCGCCCATGTTACCCGTTCAGGGGTGTGCACGGCGTGCCTGCGACCGGTTGTCGCAGGGGTAATCATCTCTCTGGTGAATGCGTGCCATCCAGATATTTCGTTGGCCGATGGCTGTGGCGAGGCGCACGATGGCGCCATTCTTGGCTTTCCGGGAGTTCCCGATGACCCTCCAGTTCGTCCATGGCGGTGTCGACCGCGACGGTGCGCCACTGCATTTCCATATCCGTGATGGCCGCATCAGCGGGCTCAATGGCGAGACCGCGCCGGCCGAAGGGGCGGAATGCGTCGACCTGCAGGGCTTCGCGGTGCTGCCCGGGCTGGTCGACGGCCACATTCACCTCGACAAGAGCTTCGTCGGCGACCATTGGCACCCGCACCAGCCGGTGAACAGCCTGCGTGAGCGGCTGGCGGTGGAGAAGGCGGCGGTGGCGGGTGCGGCACCGATGGTGGACCGTGCCGAGGCGCTGATCCGCCAGTGCAGTGCGTTCGGTACGGTGGCGATGCGCTGCCATGTCGATATCGACGCCAGCACCGGTCTCGGCCATCTCGAAGCGGTGCGCGAGGCGGCGCTGCGCTGCGCCGACATCATGCGGATCCAGCTGGTGGCGTTTCCGCAGGCCGGGGTGATGTCCTGTCCCGGCACCGCCGCCGTACTGGAGCAGGCGCTTGCCGCGGGCGTGGAAGTGCTCGGCGGCATCGATCCCACCACGCTCGATGGTGATCCCGAAGGCCAGCTGGCGCTGCTGTTCGCGCTGGCCGAGCGCTATGGCGTGCAGCTGGACATCCATCTGCATGAGCCCGGCGAAACCGGCCTGGCGCAGCTGCTGCGCATCGCTGCGCGTACCCGGGCCGCCGGCCTGCAGGGGCGGGTTGCGGTCAGCCATGCCTATGCGCTGGGCGAGGTGCCGCTGGCGCGTGCGCTGCAGGTGGGCGAGGCGCTGGCCACGGCGGGTGTGGCGATCATGAGCAACGCGCCGGGCGATCATCCATTTCCGCCGCTGCGCGCGCTGCATGATGCCGGCGTGCGCGTGTTCGCAGGCAATGACAACATCCGCGACTGCTGGTGGCCATATGGCAATGGCGACCTGCTGCAACGGGCGATGTTGCTGGGCTACCGTTCCGGCTTCTACACCGACGCCGATCTGATGCTGGCGCTGGACATGGTCACCACCCATGCCGCGCAGGTGATCGGCCTGCCGCAGCATGGCATTGCCGAAGGCCGGCCGGCGACGTTCGTGGCCGTGCGTGCCGACCACGGCCCGGCCGCTGTGGCGGGGGTGCCGGTGGAGCGCCGGGTGGTGGTCGACGGCCGCTGGCTGTAGATCCACGTCATGCCTGGCTGGCACCATCGCGTGGTCTCATTCATCCACGCATGGCGTGGATCTCCCCCGATGTGCCGTCAGGCGTAATCGTCGGCACGGGTGGCGACGAATTCCTCAAGCCACGCAAGCAGGTGGGCAATGTCGATGATCTCGCCCTGCTCGACGCGCTTGAGCAGGAGCGTGCTGGCGCCGATCTGCAGGCTGCTGTCGGCATAGCGCAGCACCGCGTCGATGCCCCAGGCATCGGTGACCTGTATCCAGGCCAGGCCCGGCACGCGCTGGGCCAGGGTGTCACCGAACGCCACGCCCAGCGCTTCCCAGCCATCGCAGTCGTCACGGTCGATCAGCTCGGCATCGACCACGCGCTGCAGCGTGGTGGCCGCCAGCGGCCACTGCACCGGCAGCGTCGGGAAGCCGGCGGCCACGCGCGCGGCGATCAGCGAACGCTGGTGCTGCAGATGCGTCTGCAGGGCAGCGGGCAGGGGATCGAAGCGGGTGGGGATTTCGTCGGACATGGCAAGGCGCCGTGGAGCACGGAAACAACAGGCACTCTACGAGGCGATGTTGCCCGCCGTACGGCCGGAGTGACCATGTTTCGATGCGTGATGCGCGAAAGGCATCCACGCATGGCGTGGATCTACTGTGGTCAATCCGGTTCGCGCTGCACCTGACGCCACAGCTCGCTGGCCAGCGCACGCACCGCATCGTCGGCATCGGCACGGTGCAGCAGGCCGATTTCGTAGTTGTCGATCACCGGCAGCTCACGCTCGCCATCGATGATGCGGTGCTCGCGGCTGACCGCGCGGCGCGGCAGCAGGCTGATGCCGATGCCATCGGCCACCGCGCCCTGGATGCCGCTCAGCGACGAACTGGTGAAGGCGATGCGCCAGCGCAGGCCCAGCGCTTCCACGGCGTGGATCATCTCGTCGCGGTACAGCCCCCGCGGCGGGAAGGTGACCAGCGGCAGCGGGTCCTGCTGCAGGCAGCTGCTGCGCAGGCTGTCGATCCAGTGCATCGGCTCGCGCCGGCAATGCACCGCCTGGCGGCTGTTGCGGCGCTGCTTGACCAGCACCAGGTCCAGCTCGCCGTGGTCGAAGCCCTGCGCCAGGTCGCGGCTGAGGCCGCTGCTGATCTCCAGCTTCACCTGCGGGTGGCGGCGGCTGAAGGCGGCCAGCATGCGCGTGGTCTGCGGGTTGACGAAGTCCTCGGGAACACCGATGCGGACCGCGGTCTCCACCGTCGCACCGGCCAGCGCCTGGGCCATTTCCTCGTTCAGGTCGAGCATGCGCCGCGCGTAGCCGAGCAGGGTGTGGCCGGCGTCGGTGGGGTGCACGTCGCGGTGGCCGCGTTCGAGCAGGCGATGCCCGGCCAGTTCCTCCAGCCGGCGTACCTTCTGGCTGACCGTGGACTGGGTCGAATGCAGGCGCGTGGCCGCCGTAGTGAAGCTGCCGCAGTCGGCCACCATCACCAGCGCCCGCAGCAGGTCCAGTTCGAACAGGGTTCTATTCGATTTGGCACTGTCTTGCATTTGAACATTTCACTTCTGGATACCCAGGCCGACTTCTACCATGCAGGGCAGGGGCCGGCAATGCCCGGCTGTTGCTACCGTCGCACGGCGTTCCGTGGCGACGGACATGAGGAGACACTGTCATACGCGTCCATCATTCCCCTGGCTGGCCTGCGCCGTTCGCGCGCGTGCTGCTGTTGTGCCTGCTGGCCATGGTCACCCCGGCCTGCACGGCAACGTCCAAAGCCGACGTCGATGGCCGCCTGCGTGATGCCGCCAGCCGCGGCGACGCCGATGCGGTGCGACAGGCGATCGAGGATGGGGCCACGCTGGAGGCGCGCGATGGCCAGGGCCGCACCGCGCTGCTGCTGGCCACGCACGGCAACAACGTGGATGCCGCGCGTGAGCTGATCGAAGCCGGCGCCGACGTCAATGCCAAGGATGCGTTGCAGGACAGCGCCTACCTGTATGCCGGTGCGCGCGGCCTGGACGAGATCCTGGCGATGACCCTGGCGCATGGCGCCGATCTGCGCAGCACCAACCGCTATGGCGGCACCGCGCTGATTCCGGCCGCCGAGCGCGGCCACGTCGCCACCGTGCGCACGCTGCTGCGGGCCGGTGTGGCGGTGGACCATGTCAACCGGCTGCACTGGACCGCGCTGCTGGAAGCGATCCTGCTCGGCGATGGCGGTGCGCGTCACGTGCAGATCGTGCAGCTGCTGCTGGAGGCCGGCGCCGACCCGGAGCTGGCCGACGGCGACGGCGTGACGCCGCTGGCGCACGCGCGCCAGCGCGGCTATACCGGAATTGAAACCCTGCTGCGCCAGCACGGCGCGGTGCGCTGAATGCAAACCTCTTCCACCCGCACGCTGGGCGTGCCCACCAGGATGCTGTCCATGTTCCGTTCCCGTCCTTTGTCCCTTGCCATCCTCCTTGCGGTAGCACCTCTGTCGGCGTCTGCCACCGAGCGCGCCGACCTGCTGATCCGCAATGCCACCGTGGTCGATGTCGAGCACGCCAGCACCCTGGCCGGGCAGAGCGTGGTGATCCGTGGCGAGGACATCGTCGCCGTCGGCCCGGACGCACAGCTGCGCAGCCAGTGGAGTGCGGCCCGCCAGATCGATGCCAAGGGCAAGTACCTGATCCCGGGCCTGTGGGACATGCACGTGCACTTCGGTGGTGGCCCGGCGCTGATCGAAGAGAACAAGGCGCTGCTGCCGCTGTACATCGCGCATGGCATCACCACGGTGCGTGACTGTTCCGGCGATCTGCCCGAGCAGGTGCTGCAGTGGCGGGGCGAGATCTCCAAGGGCACCCTGTTCGGCCCACGCCTGCTCAGTTCGGGCGCGAAGATCGAAGGCATCAAGCCGGTCTGGAAGGGCACGATCGAAGTGGGCAGCGAGGCCGACGCCGACAAGGCGATCGCCCGCCTGCAGCACGACAAGGTTGATTTCGTGAAGATCACCGACAGCACGCTGAAGCCGGAGCTGTTCCTGTACTCGGCCAGTGCTGCGCGCAAGGCCGGCTTCAAGGCCTCGGGCCACATTCCGATGGCGCTGACCGTGGAGCAGGCGGTCGATGCCGGCCTGGCTTCGATCGAGCACCTGGACTACGCATTCAAGGCCGGCAGCAAGGACGAAGCGAAGATCGCCGCCGACTTCGGTGCCGGCCGCATCGACCGCGCCGAAGCCAACCGCCGCCTCGACGCCAGCTTCGACCGTGACACTGCGATGCACGCCTACCGTGATTTCGCCAAGCGCGGCGTATTCGTAACCCCGACCCTCAACGGTGGCCGCATCCTCGACTTCCTTGACCAGGATGACCACGCCAACGACCCGTACCTGGCCTACATCGGCCCTGGCCTGCGTGCGACCTACCAGTGGCGCGTGGACCGCGCGGCGAAGGCCACGCCGGCGCAGATCGAAGCGCGCCACGCGCAGTTCCACCAGGTCGCTGCAGTGCTGCCGATGCTGCAGGAGGCCGGCGTGACGATCATCGCCGGTACCGATGCGGGCTTCCTCAACTCGTTCAACTTCCCGGGCATCGCCCTGCACCAGGAGCTGCAGCTGTTCGTGAAGGAGGGCCTGAGCGCACCGCAGGCGCTGTCGGCCGCAACCCGTTCCGGCCCGGCCTGGTTCGGCCAGATGGACCGTTACGGTGGTGTTGCACAAGGCAAGGCGGCCGATCTGGTGCTGCTGACCGCCAACCCATTGCAGGACATTGCCGCCACCGAAAAGATCGACAGCGTGATCCTGCGTGGCAACGTGTATGACCGCGCCGCGCTGGACAAGATGCTGGCCGACACCAAGGCTAAGGTGGCGGCGTGGAATGCAGAGGCGGGCAAGTCCAACTGATTGCCGGGTCGGGGCGGAATCCACGCATGGCGTGGATCTACCCGTACCCTCAGTAGATCCACGCCATGCGTGGATGATGCGGCCGATGACCTAACGCGGCGCCGGCCGCATTCCATGCAATTGCGGCAGCGCGGCCTTCATCGCATCGATGAAGGCGCGCAGCCGCGGCGGCTGCTGGCGCGCGGCGGGAAACACCATGTGTACCGGTAGTGCCGGCGCCTGCCAGTCCGGCAGCAGCTGCACCAGCCGACCCTGTGCGAGGTCCTCGGCTACCAGCCAGGCAGAGACCACCGCTGCACCCAGCCCCGCACATGCGGCCTGTTGCACGACGAACAGGTTGTCGCTGAGCAGGCGCGGGCTGATCGACAGCGTATGCGCGCGGCCCTGCGCGTCATGCAGCAGCAGGCGTTCGCGGTAATAGGTGACCAGCGAGATCCACGGCAGTGACTGCGCCTGTTCCGGCGTACTGACTGCCGTGGCGTCCACCAGCGAGGGCGCCGCCACGACGATGCGCGGCACTTCGGCGAGCGGCAGTGCGACCATGCGCGGTTCGTCGACCGGTCCCACCCGCACCGCGCAGTCGATGCCTTCCGCGATGAAATCCGGGCGCCGATCTTCCAGGATCCACTCCAGGCTCAGCTGCGGATGCTGGGCGAGGAATGCCAGCATGGTCGGCAGCAGCTGCGCCTGGCCGAACGCGTGCGGCACCATCACCCGCAGGCGTCCGCGCAGCGTTTCCGGTTCGCCGTGCAGTTCGGCCTGCAGCGACTCCCATTCGTCGACCACGCGTTGCGCATGGCGCTGGCAGCGCAGGCCGTCTTCGGTCAGCTGCAACCCATGGGTGGAGCGCTGCAGCAGGCGCAGGCCGAGCTGCCGCTCCAGTGCCTGCAGGCGACGACTGACCGTCGGCTGGGTGGTGCCCAGCTGCACGGCAGCAGCAGACAGGCTGCCGGCATCGACGATGCGCAGGAAGGTGCGCAGCAGATCCAGGCGATCCGCACCGGTAGCGAGGTCATTCATGCGTAATGCGTATGAAGGATATGTAATGAAGCCTACTACAGACGTTTGGCGAATACCGGCAGGATACGCCCACTTCCTCTACCGGACTCCCCGATGTCTACCCCCTCGCTGTCTGTCGCCGCCGCACCCGCGACCGCACCCTCCACGCCGCTGGTGCTGGCAATGGCGGCTGGCGCCGGCTTCTCGGTCGCCTCGCTGTACTACAGCCAGCCGATGCTGGGCCTGATCGCCCAGGACCTTGGCGCCGGTGAGCGCGCCGCCGGCCTGGTACCGACCTTGACCCAGCTCGGCTATGCGCTGGGCATCCTGCTGCTGGCGCCGTTGGGCGACCGGTTCGACCGCCGCAACCTGATCCTGTTGAAGTCCGCGTTGCTGGCATTGGCACTGGGCGCCGCAGCGATGGCCGGGCACCTGCCGGGCCTGCTGATGGCCAGCCTGCTGGTCGGGCTGATGGCTACGCTGGCGCAGGACATCGTGCCGGCAGCTGCGGTGCTGGCGCCGGATGCACAACGCGGACAGATCGTCGGCCGGGTGATGACCGGCCTGCTGCTCGGCATCCTGCTGTCGCGCGTGGTCAGTGGCGTGGTGGCTGAAGCATGGGGTTGGCGCACCCAGTTCGTGCTGGCCGCGGTATCGGTGGCGGCGATGGGCGCGGTGATGGCGCGTGCGCTGCCGCGTTTCGCACCGACCAGCACGCTGCGCTATCCGGCGTTGTTGGGTTCGTTGCTGGCGTTGTGGCGCGAGCAGCCGCAGCTGCGCCGTGCGGTGGCCAGCCAGTCGTTGCTGGCGGTCGGCTTCAGCGCGTTCTGGTCGACGCTGGCGCTGATGCTGCATGCACGTCTGGGCCTGGGCAGTGCGGCGGCGGGGGCGTTCGGTATTGCCGGTGCAGCCGGTGCAGCCGGTGCGCTGGCCGCGCCTTTCGCCGGCCGTTTCGCCGATCGGCTGGGATGCCATGCAGTGGCGCGGCTGGCGATCGCGGTGGCACTGCTGGGCTTCGGTCTGCTGCTGGCTGAAGCCTGGTTGCCGGCCGCTGCGCTGCTGCCGCTGCTGGTGGTGAGCGCGCTGCTGTTCGACTTCGGTTTCCAGTCGGCGCTGGTGGCGCACCAGACGCTGGTCTACGGCCTGGTGCCGCCAGCACGCAGCCGGCTCAATGCATTGCTGTTCACGGGCATGTTCATCGGCATGGCCGCCGGTGGTGCGCTGGGCAGCCTGGCGCTGGCGCAGTGGGGGTGGCACGGCGTGGCCTGGCTGGCGGTGGTGTGTGCGGGCGGCAGCCTGCTGCTGCGATTGAAGTAAGGGGGGTGTTCGGCAGGGCTTGCAGCCCTGCACCCACGGTAGTGCCGGCCGCTGGCCGGCAACAGCACAAACAGCGGGTTTCCTGTAGGCAGACGGGGTGGGTCCGGTTGCGGGGGACGCCGTAAACCCCGCTCCGCGGTCCGGCCCACCCGCCTTCGACAGATTTCCGCGATCTGCAGTAGATCCACGCCATGCGTGGATGAATCTCCATCGGAATCGAATATTTCGAATTGGAATCCAAAAGCATCCACGCATGGCGTGGATCTACCGTGTCGACCAAGGTCGACACCTACCAACAGCCGCCGGAATCTGTCATAGGCGGGGCGGTGTCGGAGTGCGGGGTGTCAGCCGCATGGATGCGGCTGCCAAGCTTACAGGGACGTACTTGCAGCGTCCCCGCACTCCGACACCGCCCCGCCATCCCACGGAATCCATGCTGTTGTTGTTGCCGTTGCCGTTGCCGTTGCTGTTGAGGTTGCCGGCCAGCGGCCAGCACTACCGTGGGTGCAGGGCTGCAAGCCCTGCCGAACAACCCCCTAATCGTGACCGCTGTCGTCCAGGCTGATGATGCCGCGCCGCAGCGCCTGGGTCACCGCATGCGTGCGATCGCCCACGCCCAGCTTGTCCATCAGGCTCTTCATGTGCGCCTTCACCGTCTGCTCGGAAATCTGCATGCACTCGCCGATGCGCTTGTTCGACAGACCCCCGGCCACGTGCCGCAGCACTTCGGTTTCGCGCGGCGACAAGCGGTCTTCCACCACATGTGCGGCGATGCTCGCCGCCACTGCCGGGGGAATCGGTGCGCGGCGGCCGCCAGCGACCATGCGGATCGTGTCGACCAGCTCGTGGCGCAGCATGTCCTTCAGCAGATAGGCGCTGGCGCCGGCCTGCAGCGCCCGCACCGCACGTACGTCACCGCGGTAGGTGGTCAGCACGATGATGCGCGCGCGCGGATCCATCGCGCGGATCCGCACGATGGCTTCCACACCATCCAGGCGGGGCATCTGCAGGTCCATCAGCACTACGTCCGGCTGCAGCTGCTGGTAGCGCGCGATGGCTTCCTCGCCATCGGCGGCCTCGCCGAGTAGGCGCAGGTCGGGTTGCGCGCCCAGCAGGGCGGCCAGGCCGTCACGCAGCAGCGGGTGATCATCGACCACCAGTACGCCGATCGCGGCAGGGGATTCAGTCATGGCTCGTTCTACTCCAGGGCCAGCGCCAACGCGATGGCCGGCGGTGATACAGGCGCCGCGCGGGGACCGCCAGCGCGACTTCGGTGCCCAGCCCGGCACGGGTCCACAGCTGCAGTTCCGCACCGAGGCGCTGCGCGCGTTCGCGCATGCCCTGCAGGCCCCAATGGCCGTTGCCGGCATTCTCGTCGGCGATGCCGACGCCATCGTCGCGCACGTGCAGCAGGAAACACCGCGTGCCGTACGACAGCTCCACTTCGATGGCACTGGCATTGGCATGACGCAACGCATTGCGGATTGCCTCACGACCTATCAGGAACACCTCTTCGGCTGCGTCGGCCTGCAGCGGTGGCGTCGCGCCTTCCACGGTCAGGCGCAGTGGGTTCGTGCCGTGACCGGCGTACTCGGCGTGCACATCGGCCAGTGCCGAAGCGAGGTCGCGGCCAGCAAACGGTCCCTCACGCAGGGCATTGACCCGCTCGCGGCCCTCGGCCAGGTTGCGCTCGGCCAATTGCATCGCTGACTCCAGCTGGCCGCGTACCGGCTCCGGGGTCTGGGGTGACTGGCTGATTGCGTGCAGGCGCAGGATCAGGCCCTGGCTGCCCTGCAGCAGGGTGTCGTGCAGGTCGCGTGCGATGCGTTCGCGTTCGCCATTGCGTTCCTGCAGGCGAGCACGGAACAGCGCAGCCAGCTGCCCGCTGCGGATGCGCACTGCCAGCACCAGCAGCGCGAGTATCGCGGCTGCGCACAGCAACTTGAACCACACGGTCTGCATGAAGGTGGGGGCGATGCGGAAGCTGCGGCTGGCCGGTGCGGTGCTCCAGATACCGTCTTCGTTGGCGGCTTCCACTTCGAACCGGTAGTTGCCCGGCGCCAGGTTGGTGTAATACGCGCGGGTGCTGCTGCCTGCGTCCTGCCAGCCATCGTCGACGCCGGAGAGGCGATAGCGGTAGCGGTTGCGCTCCGGGCGCGCCAGCGACAGCGCTACGTAGTCGATCTGCAGCTGGCTGGTGCCGGCGGGAAGGCGCAGTCCATCGCGTAGCGGCTCGTGCTTGCTGCCATACAGCACCTCGCCGATGCGCACGCTGGGGGCCATCGAATTGACATGGGAGCGGGTGGTGTCCAGCCAGGCCAGGCCCTGGTTGGTGGCCAGCCATAGCAGGCCGTCGTCGGCCAGTGTCGCGGTTGCGATTGGTCCACTCTGCAGGGCAATGCCAGGCATGCCGTCGATCGCGTCGAACAGGCGTGGCGTGACCGGTAGTCCGCTGCGCAGGGCTCGGCGCAGCTGCCCGCTTTCCATCCGCACCAGGCCACGGCTGCCATTGAACCAGATGTGTCCGTTCGGATCGGCGACCATCCCGGTGATGCCTTCCAGGACACCGGCCATGTCGGTGCGCACCGGGGCGAAACGACCGTTACCAACGCGCGCAGCCAGCCCGGCTTCGCCGGCGACCAGCAGCAGGTCCTGGTGATGCAGCATTGCGGTGATCGGCCCCACCGACAGGCCCTGGCTGGCATCGAAGCTCTCGATGCGGTTCGCACTCTTCCGGCGCAGGCGGCCGTCGGCATAGCCAAGCAGCAGCTGGCCTTGGGCATCCAGCGCCAGCGACGAGCAGGCCTGCTCGGGCAGGCGGACCTCGCGCTGCCACTGGCCGTGCTGGTGGTGCAGGACGCCGCGTTCGCCGGTGCACACCCAGGCCTGCGCGTCGTCGGGGAACAGCAGCGCATGCAGCGGTTGCCCGGTGAACGGGGCCGGCAGCGGGATCAACGAGGTGTGGCCGGCGACCGTGCGCGCAAGATTGACCCAGTCGAACTGCCAGATTGGCGTGGGTGCCTGGCGTGCGGCGGACTGCAACTGCGTGGCGCTGCCATCCAGCAGCGTGCGCCGCAGATCGTAGGGCTTGAGGTCTTCGCCATAGCCATATACGCGGCCATCGCTGGCACGCACCAGCGAGCGGTAGGGATCGCTCGGGCCGACCAGCAGGGTGTGCACGCTGCGCGCGCGGAAGCGGTTGAGGCCGAGATTGGTACCGACCCAGAGATTGCCTTCGCGATCGACGATGATCGGCACCGCCGAGGTGGCGGTCAGTCCGTGCGGCGAATCGAAGCGCTCCATGCGTACGGCCCGGGTGCCGTCGAAGGTGATACGGGCAACGCCGCCGTGCGGGCTCATCGTGGCCCACAGCGCGCCATCGGCAGTGAACTGCAGGCGCGCAGCAACCAGTTCCGGAAGACGCCGCGCTTCACGTTCGCTGGCCGCCAACAGGCCCTGCGCGTTGGCCAGGGGCAAGGTGCCGCGCACCCGGTCGGCCAGCCACACTTCGCCCTGCGGGCTTTCGGCCAGCGTCGCCATCTGCGAGACCGCGATGCCGGTGTCTTCGAACGCGGCCTGGCCGGCCGCACGCATCCAGACCTTCAGATCGGCCAGGACCCAGAACGTGTCCCGGCTGTCGTGCAGCAGCCACTGCACACGGCGCTCCGGCAGCCCTGCATTGGCCGGCAGTGACTGCCAGCGTTGTCCATCAAAGCGGCGCAGCCCGCCATTGATCGCCGCCCACAGCTGGCCCCCGCGATCCTGGCTGAAGTGCGGGACCACACCGACCGGCACTCCCTGTTCGCGGCCATAGCTGTGCAGCCGCCCCTGCGCGAACCGGCTGATGCCGGCCTGGAAGTAGCCGATCCACAGGGCGCCATCGCGGCCCTGTGCCAGCGTGACCATGTTGGTGGACGGGAACTGGCTGCCGACGGGCGCCGCCTGCCGTTCGAAACGACGGCCATCGAAGCGGTACAGGCCCGAGCCCGTGGCCAGCCACAACAGGCCGTCGCGGTCCTGGGCAATGTCCCAGATATCGCCGGGCGCGCCCTGGCCGACCCGCCAGGCAGTGTGCTCGAAATCGGGCAACCCGCCGCTCACCGGCGGGCGCTGCACGGCAAGGGCGGGCAGGGCGGTCAACAACAGCAGGCACGTCAGCAGCGTCGGCAAGCGACACAGGAACGGGAAGGGGCGGCCTCGCATGGCGCGCATTCTGGCAGGTGTGGGGCAGCCCGGGGTGACCCGAACGGGGTAGGCGGCATGCGCCGACGTCGGCTATCACGCCGGCATGTCCCCTGGAGCCCCGCCATGCAGCGCCTGTTCGTGATGTTCCCCGACCGCGGTCCGGGCATCGGCCTGCTGTGGCTGCGGCTGTGCCTGGCCGCCGCGCTGTGCACCTCTGGCCCGCATGCGGGCGGGTGGTCGGCGCTGTGCCTGCTGGCGGCGGCCATGCTCATGCTGGGCGTGTTGACGCCACTGGCAGTGCTGCTGGCGGCCGTGGGCATGTTCGCGCAGCAGGCACCTTGGCCGCTGGTGGCGTTGCCGCCGGCGCTGCTGATGGTGGGGCCGGGGGCCTATTCACTGGATGCGCGCTTGTTCGGGCGCCGCCTGCTTGGCCGTCGGCCTCCCCCATTCGGGTAGGTGCTGGCCTCGACCGACGGGGGTAGGGCATCGCGCAGCGGCCACGCACCATGGGGCACCCCCTCGCGGCGTCCCGCATGGCCACCGTTTTCCCGCCTGATCCGCCCGCCGCATCACTGGCACCGCAGCAGGCTGCCGCGTTGCAGCGCGCCCTGCGCTATGTCGATGCGCACCTGTCGCAACCGCTGCGGGTGACCGAACTGGCGGCAGCCGCCTGCGTCAGCCGCTTCCATCTGGTGCGCCTGTTCCGCACCGGTACCGGCGCCAGCCCGCTGCGCTATGTGCGCCGGCGCCGCATCGAGCGTGCGCGCCAGTTGCTGCCGGGTGCGCAGCTGCCGATGGCCTGCCTGGCCCAGCAGTTGGGCTTCTTCGACCAGAGCCACTTCGTCCGCAGCTTCCGCGCGGAGACCGGCTGCAGCCCCGGCCAGTACCTTGCCGGCGATGCGGCCCTGTTGCTTCCCCTTGATCGTGTTTCCAACGGAGTCCACCCATGAGCCTTGCCACCGCTACTCCCGCCCCGGCGCTGCTGTCGCCGACCGACCATGCCCTGGTGCTGATCGACTTCCAGTCGCAGATGGCGTTTGCCACCCACACCATCGACATCTCTGCGCTGCGCAACAACGTGTCGCTGATCAGCAAGGGTGCCAAGGGCTTCAACGTGCCGGTGGTGCTGACCACCGTCGCCGAAACGTCGTTCTCCGGCCCGATGTTCCCCGAACTGCCGCAGATTTTCCCGGGCCAGACGGTGTTCGACCGCACCTCGATGAACACCTGGGAAGACCAGCCGGTGATCGATGAGATCAACCGCATCGGCAGGCGTCGTCTGGTTGTTGCTGGCCTGTGGACCAGCGTCTGCATCGTCGGGCCGGCGCTGTCGGCGTTGGCGCAGGGCTTCGAGGTGTATGTGATTACCGATGCCTGTGGCGATGTCAGCGAAGAGGCGCACGAGCGTGCGATCACCCGCATGGTGCAGGCCGGCGCGGTGCCGATGACCAGCGTGCAGTACCTGCTTGAGCTGCAGCGCGACTGGGCACGCGGTGAAACCTACGATCTGACCACTGGCATCGCCCGCGACCATGCCGGCGGCTACGGCATCGGCATCCAGTACGCCAAGAGCATGTTCGGCGCGCAGGAAGGCGGGCACTGAGCATGCTGGCTGGCCATGGCCTCGACCTGGCCCTGCTGATGCTGCGCGTGGCGGCAGGAGGCTTCCTGCTGCCGCACGCGCTGGGCAAGCTGTTCGGCTGGTTCGGTGGGCCGGGGCTGTCCGGTTTCGCTACCGAGCTGCGCAGCTTCGGGCTGCCAGCGGTGGCACCGTTGCCGCTGTTGCTGGCCCTGCTGCAGGTGCTGTCCGGGATGGCTGTGCTGCTGGGATGGCAGACCCGCATCGCCGCGCTTGCAGCGGCCGCTTTCATCGGCTTCACCGTCCTGTTGGCCCTGCCCAAGGGCTGGTTCTGGATGCGCGGTGGCAGTGAGTACTCGTTGATGTGGACCACGGTACTGCTGGTCATCGCGCTGGCCGGGCCCGGCACCTGGGCACTGGACGTCCACCGTCTTCCGGGAGACCTCGCATGAGTCACGATCCACTCGATCACGGCCGCCGCAACGTGGTGCTGGCCAGCGGCGCTGCCGTAGCGCTCGGCCTGGCCGGCCGCGCCGGTGCCGCACTCGATTCCACTTCCAAGGAGCGTCGCATGAGCACGCTGGTCATCCGCAATGCCCGCATCACCACGCTCGACCCGCAGCAGCCGCATGCGCAGGCGCTGGTCGTGCAGGAAGGACGCATCGTTGCCGTCGGCAGCGATGAGGAGATCATGCGCGGCTGGGGCAATGAAGCGACCCTGATCGACGCCCAGGGGCGGCGCCTGCTGCCCGGCCTCAACGACAGCCATACCCACCTGATCCGTGGTGGCCTGAACTACAACCTGGAGCTGCGCTGGGACGGCCTGCGATCGCTCGGCGACGCGCTGGACATGCTGAAGGCCCAGGTCGACCGCACGCCCGCACCGCAGTGGGTACGCGTGGTCGGTGGCTTCACTGCCGCGCAGTTCAACGAGAAGCGCCTGCCGACGCTGCAGGAGCTCAACGACATCGCGCCGGATACGCCGGTGTTCCTGCTGCACCTGTACGACCGCGCGCTGCTCAACCGTGCCGCGCTGCGCGCCTGCGGCTACACCAAGGACACGCCGGATCCGCCGGGCGGGCAGATCGTGCGTGATTCGCTGGGCAACCCGACCGGACTGCTGCTGGCCAAGCCGAATGCGCTGATCCTCTACGCGACGCTGGCCAAGGGCCCGCGCCTGCCGATCGAGTATCAGGCCAACTCGACGCGTCACTTCATGCGTGAACTGAACCGTCTCGGCATCACCTCGGTGATCGATGCCGGCGGTGGCTTCCAGAACTATCCTGAGGACTACCAGGTCATCGAGCAGTTGCATCGCGATGACCAGCTGACAGTGCGCATTGCCTACAACCTGTTCACCCAGAACAAGGGCAGGGAAGTGGACGACTTCCGTGGCTGGAGCGAGATCCTGCAGCCGCGCCAGGGCGATGACCTGCTGCGCCACAACGGTGCCGGCGAGATGCTGGTGTTCTCAGCGGCCGACTTTGAACTGTTCAACGAGCCACGTCCGGAACTGCCGCCGGAGCTTGAGCCCGAACTGCGCGACGTGGTGAAGCTGCTGGTCGAGAAGCGCTGGCCGTTCCGCATCCACGCCACCTACGACGAGAGCATCACGCGCATTCTCGATGTCTACGAACAGGTCAACCGCGAGGTGCCGTTCGATGGCCTGCACTGGTTCATCGATCACGCCGAGACCATCACCCCACGCAACATCGAGCGCATCCGTGCGCTGGGCGGCGGCATCGCCGTGCAGCACCGCATGGCCTACCAGGGCGAAGCCTTTGTCGAGCGCTATGGCGTGCAGGCCGCGCGGCATACACCGCCGGTCAAGCGCATGCTGGCCGAAGGCGTGCCGGTCGGTGCCGGTACCGACGCCACCCGCGTGGCCAGCTACAACCCGTGGGTGGCGTTGTCCTGGCTGGTGACCGGGCGCACCGTGGGCGGGCTGGCCCTGTATGGCGATGAGAACCTGCTCGAACGCGAGCAGGCGCTGCGCCTGTGGACCCAGGGCAGCGCCTGGTTCTCCGGCGACGAAGCGGTGAAGGGCACGCTGAAAGCCGGTCAGCTGGCTGATTTCATCCTGCTTTCGGCCGACTTCTTCCGCGTGGATGACGCGCAGATCGCCGACATCACCAGCGTGCTGACCGTGGTCGGCGGGCGCATCGTGCATGCAGATGCCGACTATGCAGGGCTCGCGCCGCAGCTGCCGCCGGCGATGCCGGACTGGTCGCCGGTCAACCGGTTCGGTGGCTACCACGTCGGCGGTGCTGCTACCGGATTGGCCGCCGCCCATCGCCACCATCACGGTGTGGCCTGCAGTACGCATGGCGCTCACGGTCATGCCGCGCAGCATGCGGCGCCCACCGATGACCTGACCGCGTTCTGGGGCGCGATGGGATGCTCGTGCTTCGCGTTCTGAGCCTGGCGCTGCTGGCCATGCCCTCGCTGGCGCTGGCCTGCGATGGGGGCCGCTGCAGTGATGCTGGCAACGGTCAGCTGCAGCTGGACGCGTCGCTGCGCCTACGTGGCCTGTACTACGACCCGACCCGGTTCGGCATCGGTGGCAGTGAAGATGGCTACGGCCTGCTGCGCGCGCTGGCCTCGGCCACCTATGCGGAGGACAGCTGGCAGGCGAAGCTGCAGCTGGGCGTGCATGCCGAGAATGGCAAGGCAGGCGGCCCGGGCCGCACCGACCGTGGCGCGTTGGACGTGCAGCAGGCGTACTGGCGCTGGCAGCGCAGCGGCTTCCACCTGCAACTCGGTCGGCAGGAAGCCGGCTACGGAAGCTCACGGCTGTTGTCGGTGCGCGATGGGCCGAACATCCGCCTGGCCTTCGACGGTGTGCGCCTGGGCTGGAAGAGCCGCCTCGGCACGCTTGATCTGATGGCACTGCGACCGGTGGAGAACCGGCCGGGTGCCTTTGATGATCGCGGCGAACACGGTGCCCACCTGTGGGGTGCCTATGCCACCACGGCACGCGGGCAGGGCGCGGGACAGTGGGATCTGTATCTGCTGGACTACCGCCGCGAAGGCGCACGCTTCGCGGCAGGTTCCGGCACCGAGAGGCGGCAGACCGTGGGTGCACGCTGGTTCGGCCAGGCCGGTGCACTGGACTGGAACAGCGAGCTGGTGGCGCAGGGCGGTGAACTGCGAACGGCCGTCGACACGCTCGATATCCGCGCCTGGACGCTGGCCACCGATACGGGTTGGCGCTGGACGGACCTGCCGTTGCAACCGCGGTTGGGGCTGAAGGCGGACATCGCCAGTGGCGATGGCAATCCGCGAGACGGCCGCCTGGGGACCTTCAATGCACTGTTCCCGAAATCGGCCTATTTCAGCGAGGCCAGCCTGCTGGCCCCGGCCAACCTGATGGACATCCAGCCCACCCTGACCCTGCGCCTGCACGACGCGGTGACGACGGAGCTGGGCGTACAGATGGCGTGGAAGCATCGGCGTGCCGATGCGGTCTACACCACGCCGGCACCGCTGGTGGCATTGCCGGGCAGCGCCGGTGGCGCGCGCCGCATTGGTAATCAGTACAAATCCGAAACCCGCTGGCAGGCCAGCGAACACTGGCAATGGCAGCTGCAGCTGGCCTGGGTCGACGCAGGTCCTGCACTGAAGCAGGCCGGTGGCCAGGACACGCTGTTCGCCTCGATCGTTGGAGCATGGCAATGGTGAACGCAACCGCGTCGCAACCCCCCGCACAGGCCGCAGGTGCCTGGTCCCCGCTGAAGATCCGGATGTTCCGTTCGATCTGGCTGGCGATCCTGGCCAGCAACATCGGCACCTGGGTCAACGACGTGGCCGCCGCCTGGGTGATGGCCGAGCGTACCGGCTCGCCGTTGATGGTGGCCCTGGTGCAGTCGGCCACCACCGTGCCGATCGTGCTGCTGGCGCTGGCCGCAGGCACGCTGGCCGACATCGTTGATCGCCGCAGGTACCTGTTGGCGACCCAGGGCTGGATGCTGCTGGTCGCCGCCGTGATGGCGACGCTGACCGCGAAGGACCTGCTGACCCCGCAGCTGCTGGTACTGCTGATCTTCTGCATGGGCTGCGGTGCAGCGATGGCGATGCCGGCGCAGGCCGCGATCGTGTCCGAGCTGGTGCCGCAGCCGATGCTGGCTTCGGCGGTGGCGCTGAACTCGATCGGCATCAACATCGCCCGCTCGATCGGCCCTGCCATCGGCGGTGTGATCGTCGCCCAGCTCGGTGCGGTCTGGGCGTTCGGCTTCAACGCCATCACGTTCGCCGCGATGCTGTTCGTGGTGTGGGGCTGGAAGCGCGACCCGAAGCAGTCCAGCCTGCCGCCGGAAGGCTTCGGCGCCGGCCTGAAGGCGGGCCTGCGCTATGCCAGCCGTGCCGGGCGGCTGCAGGCCGTGCTGATCAAGTCGGTGGGCTTCTTCTTCTTTGCTGCGGCGATGAATGCACTGCTGCCGGTGGTGGTACGCGGCCAGATGCAGGGTGGGGCGGGGCAGTACGGCATGCTGCTGGGCTGCATCGGTATCGGTGCAGTGGGCGGGGCCTTGCTGCTGCCGAAGCTGCGCGCGCAGTTGGATCGCGACCTGCTGGTGCTGCTGGCCACGCTGTCGCTGGCGCTCAGCCTGGTCGGGCTGGCGCTGACCCGCAGCTGGTACGTGCTGCCATTGGTGATGCTGATCAACGGTTTTGCGTGGATCACCGTGCTGTCGTCGCTGCAGATTGCGGCGCAGACCGCAGTGCCAGCGTGGGTACGCGCGCGTGCACTGGCGCTTTACATCATGGTGTTCTCTGCCGGCATGGCGGCCGGTGGCCTGAGCTGGGGCGCGCTGGCACAGCGCACCTCGCCGGAGCTGGCGTTGCTGGTGGCTGCCGCAGGCGCGGTGATCGGGGGGCTGCTGGTGTGGCGCGTGCGCATTGCTGGCACCGAGGATCTGAACCTGCAACCAGCCGGGCACTGGCCGGCGCCGGAGCTGTCGGTGCCGGTGTCGAACGATCGCGGCCCGGTGCTGGTCACCATCGAGTACCGAATCGACGATGCTGATCGTGCCGCGTTCCAGGCGCAGGTGCGCGCGCTGGGCACGATCCGCCGCCGCGATGGCGCGGTGGTCTGGGGCGTGGTCGAGGACGTGGCCAGCCCAGGCATCCACCTGGAGTATTTCGTGACCCCGTCGTGGCTGGAGCACTTGCGCCAACACGAGCGCATCACCGCCGACGACAAGGCGATCCAGGAAGTGCTGCGGGAGCTGCATCGCGGTGAGCGTGCACCGGTGGTACGCCACTTCGTGGGTGGGCATGACCCGCTGCCGAAGGCCGGGGTCCCGCACCACCACAGCGACATCTGACAAAAAAGGGGACGGAGGGGATTAAGTCGTTTGTGCACAAGCGACTTAATCCCCTCCGTCCCCTTTTTGCGACCGAAGGGGCGGCGGCACCGTTACGGCGCCGCCGCGGCACATCAGCTTCGTGCGAACGCGAGCAGGTCGGCGTTGAACTGGTCGGCGTGGGTGACGGTCAGGCCGTGCGGCGCACCGGGGTACACCTTCAACTCGGCGTCCTTGATGATCTGCGAGGACAGCCTGGCTGAGGCATCGAACGGCACGATCTGGTCGTCATCACCGTGCACGACCAGCGCCGGGACGTCGATCTTCTTCAGGTCCTCGGTGTAGTCCACTTCCGAGAACTCGTGCACGCAGTCGTACTGGCCCTTGACGCCACCGAGCATGCCCTGCAGCCAGAACGAATCACGCATGCCCTGGGTAACGGTGTTGCCGTCGCGGTTCGCACCGAAGAACGGTGTGGTCAGGTCCTTGAAGAACTGCGAACGGTCGCCGCCGGTACCGTTGCGGATACCGTCGAAGACCTCCAGCGGGGTGCCGGCCGGGTTGCCGGCGGTCTTCAGCATCAGCGGCGGAACGGCGCCGACCAGCACCACCTTGGACACGCGCTTGCTGCCGTGGCGGCCGATGTAATGGGCCACTTCGCCGCCGCCGGTGGAATGGCCGACCAGGATCGCGTCCTTCAGGTCCAGCGTCTCGATCATCGCGGCCAGGTCATCGGCGTAGGTGTCCATGTTGTTGCCGTCCCAGGTCTGGCTGGAGCGGCCGTGGCTGCGACGGTCGTGAGCGATCACGCGGAAGCCGTTCTGGCCCATGAACAGCATCTGCGGGTCCCAGGCATCGGACGACAGCGGCCAGCCGTGGGCGAACACGATCGGCTGGCCGGTACCCCAATCCTTGTAGAAGATGCGGGCGCCGTCGGCGACGGTGACGAAGTTGCTCATTGCGGTTTCCTTGGCGGAAGGGAGGGAAGGCACTGGCGTGGATGCCGGTGCCGCCGGCAGTACAGCGCAGCGCCAGACCGGCGACTTGCACGGGTGTGCTGGATTACGTCGGATGTGACGCGTATCGCTCTGGCACGAAGCCGTTCCGGCATTGAGGATGGAGGTAGCCCTGCCGAGGAGCCTGCAATGTCGAATGCGTGTTGGAGTGTGTTGTTGTGCCTGCTGCTGGCCACGGGGGCCAACGCTCAGACCAACGTCTACAAATGCGTGGACGGGGCGCATCCGGTCTATCAGCAGACGCCGTGCCAGGGGCGTGCCGAATGGCGCTGGGAGGTGCCGGCGGAGCTGCCCTCAACAGGTGCGACCGCGGCCAAGGCAGCGAGCCCGGCCTCAAGCCGTCCGCGTGTGGTGCAGCAGGGCCGTGCGCGGGCTGCACTGATACCGATCAGCGCGGATCCCGCCGCCTGTGAGCGTGCGCGGCAGCAACGCGGGAAGGTGCTGGCCAATGGCAAGCGCATGGACTTCGTGCAGCGCCGGCAACTGGACGATGCCGTGCACGAGGCGTGCCGTTGAAATGGAATGGTGCCGGAAACGACAACGGCGCCCGTGGGCGCCGTTGGACAGGATGCAAGGTGCTGGACCTCAGCGACCGTCGCTGGCCGCCGCCGGTGCCGGCGAGGGCACGCTGTCCGGCTTGGGCAGGCTCAGTTCCGGGTTGCCCTGTTCGGCCTGCAGTATCTGGATGCGGCGCTGCAGGGAATCCAGCTGGCTGTTGGTGCTCTGCACGTCGCTGCTCAGGCTGACCGCCTGCTGCTGGGCCTGCTGCAGGGCAGCGCTGACCTGGGCCGACTGTGCCTGCTGCTGTTCCATTTCCTGCTGCAGGGTGCGCAGGCGTTCCTCGTTGTAGGCCACCAGGCGCTCGGTATAGCGCTTGCCGGCTTCCAGGCGGGTGGTGTCGATGTAGACCTGGGCCAGTTGCTCGGACTGCTGCGCGAAGGTGCGGTAGACACGCTCGGCGTTGTCGACGGCATCGGTCTTGATCACCCGCCAGAAGTTCTTCTCCTGGAACAGGGCGACGTAGTAGGTCAGGGTGCTGGCATTGAACAGCAGGCTGGCGCCGTAGTTGCCGTTGTAGGTGGTGCGCAGCTCGGTCAGCTGGCGGGCATCCATCAGCTGCTTGAGCTCGTCAACGGTGTTGCGCACCACCGGTGCGGTACGTGCGGCCGGCTCTGCGGCTGCCTCGCGGTCGCCACGGGCAGCCATTGCCGCCGGTGCCACCAGCATCATGGCCACGGCCAGCAGTGCCGCGCCGCGCGCGTGCCGGGCGAAGACCGCGCCCCCTGAAGTTTCTCGCATGTCTAGACCATCCACGGATGAGTGTGGGTTGAGATGAAGGTGGTTCCCCGCCGGGAGTCTAGCATGTGCACGGGCGCCGCCAAGGGCGCCCGTCACGGGTCAGTAGACCAGTTGTGCGGGCGTGCACTGGATGGACTGGACATGCACATCCGTACGGCCCAGTTCCAGGCCCAGCACCTGGGCCAGCAGCGAGCGCAGCAGCGAGCCGACGCTGTTGAGCAGTGGCTTCAGGACATCCAGGGCGGGCTTCAGCAGGAAGCACAGCAGTCCCGAACAGCTGACCGGGCCATTGCCGGGGGCGGTGACGCCGTCGCCGGCGAACTGGTCCAGGAAGCCGTCCTGGGCGGTCTGCAGGTAAGACGCGAGGTTCTGCGTCATGCAGTTGTTGTAGGCCTGGTCGCTCAAGGAAATCAGCAGGCTTGCACAACGGTTGACGGTCAGTCCGCCGAGCAGGCTACCCAGCAGTGCCGGCAGCACGCCCAGCCCTTCGCCAGTCACGGCCGTGCGATAGCCTTTCCAGACCGAGCCATCCTCCCAGCATGTGAGCAGGCCCACCAGGCAGGGTTTTGGAACACCCTTGGGTACATTCCACGCGCCCAATGGCTTCAGCCCCCGTGTCTGGTCGCCAAGTTCCAGCAGCTTGATCGACGCATCGACGTCATAGCGATTGCGACCAACGTTGGCTGCTTTCAGGTAGCGATCGGCCAACTGCGCTGCGGTCGAGCCCTGGCTCATGCCATCGTCGCGCGGATCGAGCACGCCGGACAGTACGCGCAGCAGTTCGCTGACCAGTTCGGACACGGCGGTGCCCACCTCCAGGGAGTTGACCTGGGTTGAACCGGTCGCGCCGGCGGGGAGGGTGAGGCTTTGAGTGTCGGTCAGCGTATTGACCTTGATGCTGTCATTGATCAACGGAGCGCCGAGCAGCGTCAGCATCTGTTCCTTCTGCAGGGTGTCGCCACAGACATTCTGCTTGGAGAACCGCTCGCTGTCGGCCACCTTGCCGACGCAGGCGCGCAGTACGGAGGACTCGACCTTGATCGTCGCGGTGGGAGGCGTGCTGCCACATTGGAGGCTGGTCAGGGTCGCCATTGCATTGGTCACGTCTGCATGGACCGGCAGCTTCAGGCGGATGCCCAGCAGTGAAAGCACGCCGCCTGCAACGGGAATGTTGTTGGTGTCGATGTCGAGGAAGACGCGGATCTGCGCGTTGTAGGCGCGCGAGCCAATGCCACCGATGGCGATCGACGGCGGTTCCACCACGGCGGCTTTCGCATTGACCAGGCCCAGCAGGTTGAGTTCATTGACCGAAACTGCACGGCCGCCATTGGCGATGCTGATGCTGGTGCCGATCAGGTCCAGCACATTGACATCGGCCTGCAGCGCGCTGGAAATCGTTCCATCCGGCGCGACCACGCGTGCGAACAAGCCGCCGCCGCTGTCATCGGAGCCGAGTTTCACCTCCAGCTGCTTGAGGTCGATGCCCTTCACGACCAGGGCATTCTCCAGTGCACTCAGGTCCACGTGGGCAACGCCCTGCTGGCTCAGCAGGTCAACGGTCGCCTGAAGGATCTTGCCCAGCTTGACCGTGCGGCCAGCCAGCAGATTGTTGAACTCCGCCACGCCCATGTTGACGTCGATCGGAATGCCCAGTGCCTGCAGCAAGCCATTCGGGGTGATGTGCGCCTGTGCAAGGCCGTCGTAGCCGAGCAGGGTGGTCTTGTCGAGGTCGGCACCCACCAGTTTCAGGACATTTCCCAGTGGCGTGTTGCCGTTGATGCGCAGCAGTTGCGAGCCGACACTGAAAGCTGCCGTAGGCTCTGCACGGCGCGCCACGGCCTGCGCGGTCACGGTCGGCAGGCTGCTGTTCTGCCCGAAGAAGGGAAGCACCGCGCGGCGGGTGATGACACGGACGGCGTTGCGTTGATTCGCTGCATCGACGACCGGACTGAAGTGCCCCTCGGTGGCCCGGGTCACGTTCCAGTTTCCGCAACGGATTTCCAGGCTTCCGGCGAACTTGTTCTGGGTGAGTGCACTCTGCCGCGCAGCACTGTTGTCGCTGTTGTCCGAGGTGCACAGCTCCAGTCGTTGCGCTCCAGCCAGTGCGGCCAGATCAGCGGCTTTCTGCGCATCGCGCTTGGCCCAGAACAGGTAACCGATCTCGATCAGGCCCAGCATCGCCAGCAACGCCAGCATGACCAGCATCATGGTGATCGACATGCCGCCCCGTGGGCGGCTGAAACTGAACTGGCGTGGGCGTTTCATGGCCTACCTCAGCGTCCGGATGAGGATGATCCCTTGGACTTGGCGACATCGGTTTCAAAGAAGTCCGGGATCTCGTGTTCGAAGCTCTTCATGTAGCGGGCGTAGCTCAGCGTCGCCTGGTCGCCAAGGATCGGCAGGTGCTGCCCGGCCTGTTGCCCCGATGCCTGCAGGCGGAACAGGTTGCGCGTGGTATCGCCGATCTGGCTGCGGCCGGGTCGCGCGGCCGCAGCGCTGCCGTCGGTGATGGCCACCGCTGCAGGCGCCGCCTGCGGCACCGGTGCTGGCGGGGTCGCCAGGTCCACGGTGGCCAGTGATTCGGACTGCAGCGGTTGCGAAGCCGGCGCAGCCGGCGTGCTGCCGCCAAGCATCTGCCCGGTCAGCGGCTGTTGCTGCGCCTGCACGGCGGCGGCCGGTAACAGGCAGATCAGAACGGGCAGCAGGCGTCGGGTCAGGGGCGTCGCGGTCATGGTGTGTTCCCGTTCGGGTGGTCGGAGGCGCTGAAGCGTTCCAGCATCGAGGGCGGCAGGCGCTGCGGATCGCGCTCATCGTGGCTGTCGCGGCGTGGTTCCGCCGCCAATCGCGTGGCGCCGGGCGGGTTGCTGGCGGCATCGCTGGCGGGAGCACGCGCAAGGGCCGGCACGACTGCGGCAGCTGCCGCTGCGGCCTGGCGCTGCTGCAGGCGGGCACGGATCTGTGCCGCCTGCTGCTGGATGCTGAGCCGGGTGTCCTCATTGAGGTTGGCCTGCTGGGCGAGGCGTTCGGCGGTGGCGGTGTCGCCACGCAGCACCGCCCACAGGGCGAGGTTGGCGGTGGCCTTGGCATTGCCTGGCGACAGCTCCAGCGCCTTGGCCAAGGGTTCGCGTGCGCGCTCGAACTGCCCGGCGCGCAGCCGCGCATAGCCGAGGTCACCGAGATAGCTTGTATTCAAGGGCTGCAGTTCGGTCGCCCGCGCCAGTGCCTGCTCACTGCCGGCGTCGTCGTCGCGGCGCGCGGCAATCAGGCCCAGGCCATGGGCGGCCGCGGCGGCCTGGGGGCCACCGGAAAGATCGCGGTACAGGGGGATCGCCGCATCGGCCTGGCCGGTCTCGCGTAGCGCGTCGGCCTGCAGCAGGCGCAATGCCGGCGGATCGCCGTAGCGCTGGCGGAAGGCGTCGACGTGAGCGAGCGAGGCATACCATGCGCCTTGCTGCTGCATGCGCTCGATCAGTTCCAGGTAGGCATTGCGGCTGTCCTGTGGCGCCGGTTCGGGCGCGGCCAGGCTGGGCGCGCGCAGGTACTTCGGCGTGGTCGATGCACAGCCGCTGGCGCCGGCAACGGCGGCCAGGGCAACAATCAGGCAGGAAGTGCGCAGGGCAGGCATCAGGGGGACCCCATCTTGGACATGGTGGTGGCCAGCGCGACCAGCGCCGGGCCGGCAAGGACCAGCATCAGCGCTGGCAGCAGGGTCAGCATCATCACCACGGTCATCTTCACCGAGAGCTTGCCGACCTTTTCCTTCAGCGTGTTGCGACGCTGTTCGCGCAGGCGGACGCTGAACTGCCGCAGCGGCTCCTGTACCGCGCCGCCATGGGCGTGCACCTGCAGGATCAGCTGCATCAGACTGGTCAGGTCATCGTCGGCATAGACCTCGCTCAGCCGGCGCAGCGACTGCGCGCGCGTGCGGCCATGGGTATAGGCGACGTTGGCCTCCTGCAGCTCGCCGCCGAGGACCGGCAATGCATCGCGCAGCTTGTCGCCGAGCGTCTGCAGGCTCTGGTCCATGCTGAAACCCACGCCCTGCAGCAGGCGCAGCAGGTCGATCAGCAGCGGCAGCTCGTTGTCGACCGCGCGCCGGCGCCGCTTCACCCAGGAGGAGAGAATGAACTTGGGCAGCAGCAGGCCGGCGGCCAGGGCGCCGATGATCACCATGATCCTGGCCAGACCCGTGACGCTGCTGAATGTCAGCACCAGTGCCAGCACCAGCACGGCCAGCAGCAGGCGCAGGCCGAGGTAGATGGCCGTACCGCGGCGGGTGTTCCACCCGGCCAGATCCAACAGCAGTCGGTCTTCGTTGGCCAGCAATGCCGTTTCCAGGCGGCCGCCGCTCAGGGCACGGCCGAAGCGTTCGAGCCAGCCCAGTGAATCGTGCCGTGCAGGTTCGGTGTCACGGGACTCCTCGCGCGGCTGCAGGGCGGTCTTCAAGGTGGCCGTTGTACGCTGCTCACGATGGCTGCGTACCCAGCCGCCGATACCGAGCAGGGCGATACCGGCAGCCAGCACGAGCAGGGAGAGGGCGAACCAGGCGCTGGCGCTCATCGGTCATCTCCGGCGGGGCGGGGGTGGCTCATAGTGATTTGGCCAGGCGATACAGCAGGAAGCCACCGACAAGCTCCATGCCCAGTGCAAGCAGCAGGATCTTGTGGCCGAGCGGATCGTGCAGCACCGGCTGGAAGAAATCCGGGCTGGCGATCGCCATCAATACCGCGCAGGCCGGGGGCAACAGGCCCAGCACCCACGCTGACATCCGCGTCTCCGAGGTCGTCGCTGCAAGCTCCTGCTGGGCCTGTTCCAGATCGCGCATGAAATCGCCCATGCGCTGCAGGATCTGGTCGGAGCGGCCGCCGATGCGCACGCTGACACCGATCACCACCGACAATACCTTCAGTACATCCATGCGATAGGGATGCGAGGACTGTGCGAGTGCACGGTCCAGCTCCATGCCGCTGCGCGCAAAGCGCACCGTGGTGTCCAGCAGCCCGCGCAACGGCGCACTGGTCTGCATCGATGCAACCTGGAACGCAGCCTGCAGGCTGTTGCCCAGTGCAGTCAGCCGCACAAGGTTGTCGAGGAAGTCCGGCAGTTGATGCAGCAGTTGCGCACGCAGCTTCGTGGTCCGCCGCATCACCCACAGCCAGCAGCCAAGCAGGTACAGCAGCAGGGTCAGAGGAAACATCCACGCGGTGCCCAGCCGCAGCATCGCGACCACCGACAGTACCAGCCCCGGCACCAGCAGCATGATCGGAATTTTCCAGCCGGTCTGCAGGCCGGCGCGCTGCAGCAGGCCATCCAGCGGCAGCACGCGGCGCCCGCCGCCGGCAGGCCGTGCCGGGTCGTTGGCCGCGGTGACGGACGGCCCGGCGGGTGCTCCGCCCGTGGCGCTTCCACGCGAAAGCTGCTGCTCGGCGTGGCGCAATGAAACCTGTCGTTGTTCACGGCTGCTGGCCGTGCCCCACAGCCACGCCGCCAGCGCCAGCAGCACCGCGATGATGCTCAACACGCCCAGCAGCGCGCCGGTGCCCATGCTCAGAAGTCTCCGTAAAGCGATTCACGCAGCTGCTGGCGGAACGGCTCCAGCTTGTGCGAGTGCGGGTGGAAGCCCAGCCCGATCCAGCGATCGGTTTCCTTGCCGTTGCCGTCGATCTGCAGTTCGTGGCGGAACATTTCCTGGGTGGTGATCAGGTTGTCGCTGACACCGGTGATCTCGGTGATCGAGACCAGCACGCGGCGGCCGCTGCCCAGGCGCGAGATCTGCACGATGAAGTCGATGGCACTGGCGATCTGCCGGCGCAGGCTGTCCTCGCTGCCCTGGAAGCCGGCAAAGCCGGCCAGCATCTCGATCCGGTACAGGCAGTCGCGCGGTGAGTTGGCGTGGATGGTCGCCATCGAGCCGTCGTGGCCGGTGTTCATCGCCTGCAGCATTTCCAGCACCTCGGCGCCGCGCACCTCGCCGACCACGATGCGGTCGGGGCGCATGCGCAGGCTGTTGCGGACCAGATCGCGGATGCTGACCGCACCGTGGCCTTCGGCGCCACCGATACGGCTTTCCAGACGAACCACATGCGGGTGGTTGAGCGAGAGTTCGGCGGTGTCCTCGACGGTGATCACGCGCTCGTTCGCGGGGACGTAGCTGGCCAGGGCGTTCAGCAGCGAGGTCTTGCCCGAGCTGGTGCCGCCGGACACCAGGATGTTGCAGCGGCCCAGCACCATCGCCTTCAGCAGGGCCTGCATCGGCGCATCGAAGGTGCCCTTGGCCAGCAGTTCATCGGGCGTGAACGGATCCTTGCGGAACTTGCGGATGGACACCATCGGTCCGTCCACCGCCAGTGGCGAGATGATCGCGTTGAGGCGGCCGCCGTTGGGCAGGCGCGCATCGACCATCGGATTGGAATCATCCAGCCGGCGCCCAAGCGGGGCGAGGATGCGGCGCAGGATGCGCAGCAGATGCGTATCGTCGGTGAAGCGCTGGGTGGCCCGCTTGAGCTGGCCGCCCTGGGACACGTGCACATCCTTGAAACCGTTGATCAGGATGTCTTCGATGGACGGGTCGTGCAGCAGGTCGTCCAGCGGGCCGAAGCCGGTCAGCTCCTTGACCAGGCCGTCGGCGACCACCTGCATTTCCTCTTCGTTGATCGGGATGCGCCACTCCTGGATGAAGCCCACCGTCTGCACCTGCACCCAGCGGGCGATGGTGTCGGGGGCCCAGGAATCGATGTCGATCCGCTCGTCCTCGATGCTGTTGAGCAGGTGCTCATGTGCGGCCGACAGCACCTTCTGGTACTGCTCGGTCTGCGCGAACGGTTGGTGGCCCGGCGCGCTTTCGGGCAGCACCGGCCGGGCAACGGCATGCGGGAACGGGGTTACCTTGTCTTCCATTGCGATCCACCCAGGGCAAGGGAGAGTCTTTCCCGCAGGCCCTGCGCCTGGACCGGGCAGGCAGCCGGATCCAGGCGCGAAACCAGCGGGGCGAGGGCACGCAGGTAGGGGTCGCGCGGCGCATCCTGCAGCAGCAGGTGGCCCTGGCTGGCAGCCAGGCGCACGCGCGGTCGTTCGGGAAGCGTGGCCAGCAGGGGTACCTCGAAGCGGCGCGCGATCTGCTCCGGGCTCATGCCGCTGCTGTCATCGTGGCGGTTGATCACCAGCTGCAGTCGCTTCTCGCGCTCGCGCTGCCCGGCAAGGTGCTTCAGTGCCTGGTCGAGCGACACCAGCGTGGCGATGGAGGCATCGGTGACCAGCCAGATCTCGTCGGCCTGGTCCAGCAGCAACGGCGGCAGCTGACGCAGCGGGCAGCCACCGGCATCACACAGCACGCTGGCGAACACAGTGCGCAAGCGCTGCAGCAGGGCACCCGGATCGGACGGCGGCACCGCATCGCTGCCGCTGGCGCGGTCCAGCAGCACCAGCCCGGAATCGTGACGGGCCATGGCCGTGCGGGCGAGCGTGGCGTCGATGCGGCTGGCGTTGCGCAGCGCGTCTTCGTAGTGGAAGCGGCTGTCCAGGTTGAGGTACAGCGCGAGGTCACCCGAAGGCTGGGCCAGCTCCATCAGCAGGCCGTCCTGCAGCAGTGCCTCGCCCTGTGCCAGCGCACGGGTCTGCTGAGCCAGCACCGAAAGATGTGCGGCCAGCGTACTGGTGCCGACCCCGGCGCGCACGCCCAGCAGCACGATCAGGCGCGCCTTGTGCGCGTGTTGCGCGGCGGCAGCCGGTCGTGGCGACAGGGCGCGACGCAGCGCGGCCTCGATGCCGACGTTGTCGCTGTCCAGGTCCAGCACATCACGCAGGCCCGCCCGCAATGCGATGACGACGCCTTCCACCTGGCCGGCACTGGTGGCACCGACGGCAACCAATGCTAGGTCCGGCTCTGTCTGTTGCAGTTGCTGCGCCAGCACGCTGGAGGCGGCAGCATGTTCGGGGCGGAAGTCGAGCAGCACAAGGCTCTGCGGCCCGCGTTGCAGGTCCTGGGCGGAGGTCGGCATGCTGCTGTCCTGCCAGTGCAGGGTGGTGGTCGGCGGCAGTTTGGCCGCCAGCCGGGGCAGCAGTTCGCGATCCATTCCGTACAGGACCAGGTTCATCGGCGGTCCTTGCGGATGCAGCGGCTGGGCAGTGGCGTAGGGCATGGGCGTGGTATCGCAGGCATCATGGAATCAGCGTGAGAAGCCGGGCACCGGGTCCTGGCTGATCGGACCCAGCAGCCAGGCGCCCCATTCGGGCATGTGCGGCTTGGCTTCGCGGTCGCCGGGCAGTGGCAGCTCGGTGTTGCGTGCCAGCGGCTTCACCAGGCGTGGTGTGACGATGATCACCAGTTCCTTGTCCTGGCGCTTGTAGTCGAAGTTGCGGAAGAACGAGCCGATGATCGGCAGGTCACCCAGCAGCGGAATCTTGCCGACGCTGGAAACCACGTTGGAACTGACCAGGCCGCCGATCACGAAGCTCTCGCCATCGCCCAGCTCGACCGTGGTGTCGGCGCGGCGGGTGGTGATCGAGGGAATCTGCACGCCGTTGAGCGCGATGGCGTTGCTGTAGTCCAGGTCGCTGGCTTCCGGAGCGACTTTCAGGGCGATGCGGTTCGGCGCCAGTACCGTTGGTGTCACCGTCAGGCCGATGCCGAAGGGCTTGTAGGTGATCGTAGTGGTGCCCAGCCCCTGCGGTTCCAGGATCGGCAGCTCGCCGCCGGCCAGGAAACTGGCGCTCTGCCCGGACAACGCGACCAGTGTCGGCTCGGCCAGCACACGGGCCATGCCATTGCTCTGCAGCAGGTCGACGTCGGCATTCCACAGGCCCTTGGTCGAGCCGAATACCAGGCGGAAGGCCGAAGAAATGGGCGATTCGGCTTCGTTGCCGGAGTTGCCTTCCTTCATGCCGGGCAGGATGCCGGTGTTGCCCGGCAGCTGGCCACCCGGTCGGGCGAAGCCGTAGGCGAAGTTGCCATTGCGGTTCTGGAAGCTGATGCCGATCTGCTTCAGTGCGGTCTTGTTGAATTCGACCACCTTGACCTCGACCTGGACCACGCCGCCGCTGCTCACCGTGGATGCGTCGGCAAGCAGGCCATCCTTGCCCAGGGCCATGGCGGCAGTCTTCTGCTCCTGCATGTGCGAAAGCACACTGTCAGTGCTTCCCTGCAGCAGGCCCTGATTGTCCTGCTGGGTGAATACCAGTCCGTTCGCGCCGGCATCGGCCGCACCCTGCACCGCGCTTTGTACCCGCACCTGCAGGCGCTGTGGCTCGGCCTGCTTGCGGTGCCAGAGCAGGAGCGTGGTGGTGCCCGGCGCCTTGCCGACCAGCAATGCCTGGCGCTGGCCGCGCAGCATCACGATATCGGCCACGCCCGGATCGGCAATCGCAACCCGCTCCAGATCACCCGGCAGAGTCCAGGGGCGTTGCTCACGTGCCTGCAGCACCAGGTCGTCGGCGGCCACGCTCGTCGCCGGTGCCAGCAGCACCAGCAGCAGGGCCAGCCAGCGCTGGCGGGGGGAAGGGCGTGGACTGCGGCGACGTTCGGTCATGGATGCGCTCGATGCAGGTCAAAGGGAACCACGGGGGGCGGAGCTGTCACCTCGGATGATCTCGATGCCCGATGCGCGCGGGGCGCTGCGCCGCGGTGCGGGTGCACGTGCCGGGGCATCCTGGGTGCTGCGCGCCGGCGTGTTGCTGCGGCCGGCCAATGCATCGCCGTCGATGCCGGCAAAGGCGTGATTCTCTGGCCGCTGCAGCGCGAGCTGCTGTTCCGCATCCAGGCCGCGCAGCGGATCGATCACGCCGCGTGCCTGCGGGAACAGCGCCAGATCGGGCTGGCCGGAATCGGCAGGGTTGCGCAGGGCAAGGAACAGCTTGCCCTGCTGTGCACCCAGCAGCAGCCGGTTGGCATCGGCCACCGGCACCGCCAGTACCGCGCTGCGTGCGGGCTGGGCGGTCTCGCTGCCCGTGCTCTGGGTGCTGCTGCTTCCAGTGATGTCGGCGGCGCGTGGATCGTTGCGGACATCAGCCTCACTGCTGGCAACAGCGTCATGGTTGGCCGGGGCGATGTCCTGCTGGCCATAGCTGAGCACGCGCAGGCGCGACAACAGCAGGCGCGTCTGTGCCGCCTCGGCCGGGCCGCTGGGGTTGGATTGGGCAGTGCGCAGGTTGAGGAACACGTCGACGAAATCACCCGGCAGGATGCGGTTGCCGGCACCCACCAGCTCGTCGACCGGGACCGCGAGTGCGCGTTCTCCGGGGCGCAGCTGCAGCGAGAATCCCTGCGCGAGTGCATTGCTGCTGATCGCCGTGCCTTCGGCGATGTCCTGCACCGGCACCTTTCCGACTACGGCGGAAATGCTGGTGGCGGCGCCGGCAACCGGGGCGCTGCGCTGTGCGAGACGCAATCCATTGGCAGAGATCGGTTCGCCGGCCGGCAGTCGTGCCACCGCCTCCACCACGGTGATCGCCTGGGCATCGCTCCGCGCGACCGGGGCAACCGTGGCCGGCGCGGCCTGCTTGCGCCCGATCATCAAGGCGATCACCGCCAGCAGCACGGCCAGCCCGATCAGGGCGACGGCAGCGATGCGGGTCAACTTGAGCATGGAACCGTCTCCTGTACCGAACGTCAGTTGCCGCTGCCGAGGTCGAGCTGAGCGACCGCGACGCTGCGGATGGGAGCCCGCATCACCCACTTGTAAAGCGTGGCGGTGCCGGGCAGGAAGGGATGGCTTGCGTAGTCGTAGCTGACTGTCACGGTCATGCACTGGGCGCTGGCCAGTCCGGCGCAGGGGGCCTGCGCGGAGACCAGAATGGCGTTGCTTCCGCCATTGCTGCAGTCGACCGGCTGACCCGAGAAGTTCAGCAGCCACTGCATCGAACTGCGTGCCGCAACGCAGGCGGCCGTACGGCGTTCGTTGGCGCTGCCATAGCGCAGCGATGCACGCGCACCCTCGGCCGAGGCGGTTGCCAGCGTCTGCTGGGCCGCCATGATCATCACGCCTGAGAACGTGAACAGCAGCAGTGGCAGCAGGCCCAGCATCAACATCAGCGCGAACTCGATGCTGGCCACGCCGCGTTGCCGGCGTGGGTTGTGGATGTTCATGCCACACCTCCGTACGTGCTGATGAGGATCCAGGCGATGGCGGATACCGCCAGGTAGGCGGCGTAGGGAATACCTTGGCGTCCCTGGCGGGCGCTCTGCATCCCGCGCAGCGCCGGGTGCGAATGCCATTGCGAACTTGCCCGATGCATATGGGCTTGAAGACCGATGGGCAGTACTGGACCCAGCCGGCGTGACACCAGCACCAGTGCGGCATGTGCGCCTGCTGCGAGGCTGGCCGCGATCCAGATCGGCAGCAGTGCCTGCCAACCCAGCATCAATCCCAGTACCGAAAAGAACTTGACATCGCCGGCGCCCATCCAGCGCACCGCATGGAAAGGCAGCAATGCGACCAGGCCGAGCGCCGCGCCGGCAACGTGGGAAGCCCACGGCAGGCGCGGCGCGTTGAACTGTCCGGCGATAAGCACGACAGCGGTGATCGCGCATGCGGACAGCAGCCAGGCGTTGGGCACCCGACGGGCGTACAGATCGCTGATCGCGATCCGCAGGCACACACCGATGGCCAACAATCCCAGCAGTGTCATCGCACCCTCCATTGTCCGTCAGTGGACGCTCAGCAGTTGCTGTCCCTGATCAGCCTGGGACGCGGCTCAGGCCGGCGGGTTGCCCGATGCCTTGTCGGCAAGCTTGGTGAGATTCTCAAAGAGCGTTTCGAAGAAATCCTTGATCTGCGTGCTGCCCAGTGCGATCAGGACACCCGCAATCACAGCGGCCAGCAGGCCGTACTCGAGTGCGGTGACGCCATCTTCTTCCTTCAGGAACTTGCGGATCGATGCGTTCATGACGTTTGTCTCCCTCTACCTGTCTGCTACAGGACACCTGTTGGGCGGTGGCCCGGCTCCGCCGGGATCGTCCGTGGACCTCCGCACGTCCTGGCGGAGGAGGCACGGCGGGATGGACCCGCTGTGCTCAAGCAGGGTGATCGTTTCCAGGCGGGACGCCGTTCGCACAACCGCGACCGCGCGGCGCGGGGCCGGTGGTCGACGTGTCGAGCGATACGTGCATGGTCATGCTGTCCCCCTGGGTGCGGTCATTATCAAAGACCGGATCACCGTGTTATCGACTTTGCCTGAATGGCGGCCGGCTGCAACCGGAACCTATATGCAAATTCGGCAGAATCCCTTCGCTCCTTAATTTTTAAGCCGAGTTCTGTGACGGAAATCCGTTCGCTCGCACAACGATTCATCGACGTGCAGATAATGTGATTTGAGTTTTCAGCCGCATGCGAAAACTGTGCCAAAAGCGACAACCTGATTTTCACTTCTGTATCCATCTTATTCAGCGCGGTGCAGATGTTTACCTCGTTGAATTATCGGGCATACTCGTATTCAAGTACTCGCGTTTCTTTGGGGTGCGCACGTTGGCGGCGCGCATCCCGGTGATGGAAGAGATTCCATGAGAGGTGCGCGCCCTGTCAGGCAGTGGGGGCCGTATCGCACGACGGATAATCGGGGGGACGACACTGTCATGGTCGATGGTGGGGTAGGAGACAGCGACGACAGCGGCCTGCGGTCGATCGACCTGGCGACGCTGAGCGGCGTGCTTCGTGTATGTGATGTCGAACTGCTTCTGCTCGATGGCAATGGGCCGCGGGCGGCCTTCGCTTCACGCGTGCACGAGGAGGCGTTGTTCTGCAGCATCAGCTGTGGATTCCATTGCCGTGGACGTTTCATGCTGCCGCCGGACTGGGCGATGCTGGGGTATCTGCATGCGACCGATGAAACCCTGAGCTGGTGCCATGGCGTACCGCTTGCACCTGGGATGGCGTTGACCGTGATGCCCGAGGGCATCAGCGAGTTCACCCTGAGCCCGGGCACGCACATGACCCTGATGCTGGTACCGGTAGCACGGGTGCAGCGCAAGCTGACCGAACTGAGCCTGCGCAGCACGCCGCCGGCCGGACAGGCGCTTTCACTGTTCAACCTCGCCAGCGAGGCCGCCCCGCTGGCACAGCACTACCAGCAGCTGCACCTGCAGCTGGGCCAGGGCACAGGCCTGCAGCCGGAAGAAACCGAGCGGCTGCTGCACGAACACGTGCAGGCACTGCTGGGCGCGGGTTCCGCCGATCGCCCGGGTTGCAGCCGTGCGCGGCGCACGCATTATCTGATCGCGCAGCGGGCGGAAAACTTCATGCGCCTCAACCTGCGCCGCAATATCTACATGAATGAGATCTGCGATGCGGCCGGTGTCAGCGAGCGCGGACTGCGCTACGCGTTCGAGGATCTGTTCGGTACGTCGCCCAATCGTTACCTGTCGATGCTGCGACTGTGCGCGGCCTGCCGCAGCCTGTCGATGGCCGATTCCAGCCGCCGTTCGGTCAAGGCCATCGCCCTCAGTTGCGGCCTGTGGGACCTGTCGCGTTTCGCCGATAACTACCGCAAGGTCTTCGGCGAACTGCCGCGCGACACCCTGATGCGCGCGCCCGCGCAGATCGGCCAGCCCGCCTGATCCAGGCCCCGTAAGGGTTTCCCGGCAGTTCCTGCCGGAATTGCATATCCGCTTGCCGATATGGTTGCCGCTTCTGCATAACCGGCTGCCGATTCCGACCGTGGATTTGCCGGAATGCGCGATTGCCGTGCCGGAATGAAGTGCGCAGCCGCCGTTGCAAACGCTGAAATGTCAGTCACCTGCCTAACGGCAAGTCCACTGACATTCCAGTTGTTCGCCTACGGGGGAAATGCTCATGAACCGCATCTACCGGCGTGTATGGAACCGCCAGCTCAATGCTCTGGTTGTGGCCTCGGAACTGGCCACCGGCGACAGCGGCGGCAGCGCCGCCCGCGATCCCCGCAGTGCCCTGCTAATGCCGACCGCACTGGCCCTGGCCCTGCTGTGCGCGCTGGCCAGCGGGCATGCAGGAGCATCCGAATCCAATCAGTCTCTACGTGACCTGCAGGCACTGGCCGCAAAGTACGCGCAGCCGATGCCGGTCAAGGTCGACGCGGAAGTGGCGCTGGCCGCCGCATCGCGCCAGGCGCAGAGCAGTCCGGCGATCAGCGCTGATGCGCGTGTCGGCCTGCAGCTGAGTACCAACGCGCTGCCGATCGTGCGCGACGTGCTGCCGGCCACCGTGCAGGTGAAGCTGGCGGCAAATGCCGCGCCGAAGCAGGTCGCGGTTCCTGCGCTGGCTGCCGATGTCCGCGCCGATGTCGGGTTGGGGCACGCAGCGTCCAATGTGGCGAAGATTGATGCCTCGCTGGCGGCCAACGTTGCGCCGTCCGCGCATGCGCCGCTCGGTGTGGCTGCGGATGTGCAGGCGAAGGCCGGGGTTGGCATCGCCGGTGCCCAGGTGGCCTCGATCAACACCGGTGCCAAGGCGGCCGCCGCTGTTGCTGGCGCATCCGCTGGCGCGCTGTCCGGCCTCAAGGCGTCCGTTGACGGCAAGGTGGATTCGCAGCTGAAGCTGGCGGGCCACCAGATCGACGGCCAAGGGCAGGTCAAGGCGACGGCGGCGGTCACGCTGCCGGCCAAGGAGGAGCTGCCGGGCGAGACCCATGATCGCGCGATCACCGCAGCCTTCGATACCGGTGTTGCCGGCAAGGTGCGCGTGCAGGCGCCGGATGGCCAGGAAGTCGTGGCCGACCGCAATCTGAAGCTGGCCGGGCAAGCGACCGTGGCAGCGCAGAACAGCGCGTTGGGCGTCGGTGGCCTGGTGGGCGGCGTTGTCGGCGCGGCAGGTGGCGCCGTGGGTGGCGTGCTTGATGGCACCGTAGGCAACACGGTCGATGCGGTCGGCGGCGCCGTGCACGGTACCGTTGGAACGGTGGGCGGCGCAGTGGGCAGCACGCTCAACGGCGCAGTTGGCACGGTTGGTGGTGTTGTAGGCGGCGCGCTCAACGGCACTGTTGGAACTGTTGGTAGCGCAGTCGGCGGCGTACTCAACGGTGCAGTTGGCACGGTTGGCGCAGTCGGCGGCACCGTGGGTGGTGCACTCAACGGCACGGTCGGTTCGGCCGGCAGCGCAGTGGGCGGCGCACTCAATGGTGCAGTTGGCACGGTGGGTGCAGTCGGCGGCACCGTGGGTGGTGCACTCAACGGCACGGTCGGTTCGGTCGGCAGCACAGTCGGCGGCGCACTCAACGGTGCGGTTGGCACGGTGGGTGCAGTTGGTGGCGCCGTGGGCGGCACGCTCAACACTACAGTGGGTGCGGTGGGCAGCACCGTCGGCGGTGTACTCAATGGCGCTACAGGTGGCAGCACCGGTGGCCTCGGTGGCCTGCTGGGCGATACGCTTGGCAATGTCGGCGGCGCCGTCGGCAACCTGCTCAATGGCAACCTCAATGGCACCATCGGCAATCTCGGCAGTGCCGTGGGCGGCCTGGTCGGTGGCACGCTCGGCGGCCTCGGCCTGACCAAGCCCTCGGCGATCCCGCCGACCAGCCCGAAGGCGCCGGCTCCGGCCGACCCGAATGCGGGCCTGATCATCGGCACTGGCGGCCTGGTCGGCAATGTCGGCCAGCTGATCGGCCCGACCACCACCAGCCTGTTCGGTGGCAACGGCTACCTGAGCAACGGCAACCTCAAGCTCAGCAACGCCAACGTGATGCAGACCTACTCGACGGTCAATGTGCTGGGCCTGCCGGTGGTCAACCTGTCGCCGGTCGGCAGCACCCTCAATGGCCTCGGCGGCGCCGTCACCGGCGGCAGCTCGCACCTGACCCTGATCGGTGGCGTCACCTCCGACAGCTACATCTACAACATCAACAACGGCAATCCCGGCGGCCTGCTCGGGCTGCTGCTGCCGAAGGACTCGCCGGCATGGGCCGCCAAGTGCCTGGACATCGTTCTGGCTGACATCTCCTGCTGGGCCGTCAATGCGGCGCAGGACTACCAGGTGCTGATGGGCGACGGTGCCTTCGCCAATGGTTCGAAGGAGGTGGTGATCGGTGCCAATGCACGGCACGAACTGCCGAAGGTCGATGCCAACGTCGCCTTCCCGGGTGCAGGCACCAATGACCCGAGCAACCCCACTGGCGTGCCGACCGCCGACTACGCTGCGCGCATGGGCCATTCGGTGATCGTTGGTGACAGCGCGGTGGGTACCGCCAACGGGCAGACCCTGCTCGGTGCCGAGGCCACCTCGAACCAGGCCAACTCGGTCGCACTGGGCTACCGCTCGGCCGCGCTGCGCGGTGCCCAGGCCAGCTACAGCGCCTATGGCCTCACCGCGCCGCAGGTCTCTGCCGGTGAAGTGTCGGTGGGCACCGCCGGTGGCGGCGAGCGCCAGATCACCAACGTCGCGGCGGGTAGTGTCAATACCGATGCGGTCAACGTGGCCCAGTTGAAGGGCGCCATCAGCCTGATCGATGATGTGGCGGCCGCTGCGGTGACCTACGACCTGGACGGCGCCGGCAATCCGAACTATCGCCGTGTCACGCTCGGGGCGGGCACCGGCACCACCACCATCGGCAACCTGGCCGGCGGCGCAGTCACGGCCGGCAGTCTGGAAGCGGTCAATGGCGGCCAGCTGTCCACGACCAACGCTGCCATCGCCGGCTTCTTCGGTGGTCGCGCGGCGTTCGACCCGGCCAGCGGTGCCTTCACCGCACCCCTGTTCGAGATCAGCACCATCTCCACCGGCGGCGCCATCGCCAAGGGCCTGTATGAGAACGCCACCGATGCCTTCGCTGCGGTGGACGGTTCGCTGGTCAACCTCAACACGCAGATCACCGACATCCGTAACGGTGGCACCAAGTACCTGCGGGTGAACTCGACCGGTACCGAGGCACTGGCCAGCGGCGCCGACTCGATTGCGGTCGGTACCAACGCCCGCGCAACCGCCGCCAACAGCATCGCGGTTGGCGCCGGCAGCCTGGCTGACCGTGCCAACAGCGTGTCCATCGGTGCCGCCGGTGCCGAGCGCCAGGTCACCAACCTGGCGGCCGGTACCGCAGCGACCGACGCGGTCAACCTGGGCCAGCTGCAGGCCTCTGAGCAGGGCGCTCTGCGCTATGACCTCAACGGCGACGGCAGCGTCAACTACGCCAGTGCCACGCTCGGCCAGACCGGCACCGCCACCACGCTGCGCAACCTCGGCCCGGGCCAGGTCAGTGCCACCAGCAGCGAGGCCATCAACGGAGCCCAGCTGTTTGCTGCCAACCAGGCCGTGGCCACTCATCTGGGTGGTGGCGCGGCGGTCAACGCCAGCGGCGTACTGACCGCACCGACGTACTCGATCAACAACGTCGCCGCCAACGGCACCGTGACCAAGGGCAGCTACAACGACGTCGGTACCGCCTTCGATGCGGTCAGCAACTCGCTGGCCAACGTCGCCGACCAGACCGGCGAGATCGACAAGCTTGCCGTGAAGTACGACGTCGACGGCAGCGGCAACGTGCTCAACAGCGTGACGCTGACGGGCACCGGCACCGGCGCGGTGAAGATCACCAACGTCGCCGCCGGCAGCATCCTGGCCGGCAGCAGCGATGCCATCACCGGCGACCAGCTGTTCAACACGAACAGCACCATCGCCAACTACTTCGGTGGCACGACCGCCTACAACGGCACCACCAACGTGTGGACCGCGCCGAAGTTCAGCATCTCCAGCATCGCCACCGATGGCACCTTCACCAGCGGCGACTACAACAACGTCACCGCCGCCTTCACTGCAGTGGACGGCTCGCTGAAGGTCCTCAACCAGCGCATCACCAACGGTGGCGGTGGCAGTGCCTACCTGGCGGTGAACTCGACGGCAGCGGCTGCAACGGCTGCCGGTGCGGAAGCGGTGGCGGTCGGGCCGCAGGCCAGTGCAGCCGGTGCCAACAGCGTGGCGGTCGGCAACGGCGCCAGCGCCAGCGCCGGCAACAGCGTGGCGCTGGGTGCCGGTTCGGTGGCCAGCGTTGGCGCCCAGAGCGGCTATACCGGCGCGTACGGGCAGACCGGCGCCAGCAACTCGGCCGGTGAGGTGTCCATCGGCAGCACTGGCAGCGAGCGCAAGATCACCCATGTCGCCGACGGCTCCGATACGTACGACGCAACCAATGTCGGCCAGCTGAAGAACGGCGTGAACTACGCCATCGACGAATCGAAGAAGTACACCGACCAGAAGATCCAGAACATCACCAACGTGGCCGGCAGCTTCCGCGCCAACAACACCAACAACCTGGCCGATCCGTCCGCCAGCGGTGCCAACTCGGCCGCAGGTGGCGCAGGCTCCACTGCCGCCGGTGCCAACTCGACCGCGCTGGGCAATGGTTCGCAGGCGCAGGCCGACAACTCGGTGGCGCTGGGTGCGGGTTCGGTGGCGAATCGGGCCAACACGGTCTCGGTGGGTGCCGCCGGTGCCGAACGCCAGGTGGTCAACGTGGCCGACGGTTCGCAGGCCACCGATGCGGTCAACGTGCGCCAGCTGCAGGCCTCGCAGCAGGGCACGATCCGCTACGACACCACGGTGAACGGTGCGACCAACTACAACAGCGTCACCTTGGGCAGCACCAACAGCGGCCCGACCACGGTGCGCAACGTCGCCGCCGGCACCGCCGGTACCGACGCGGTCAACGTGGACCAGCTGAAGTCGGGCATGGCGCAGACCCTGGATTGGTCGAAGGCCTACACCGACGAGCGCATGGGTGGCTTCGAGCGCGACCTGCGCAAGACCGACAACCGCGCTTCGGCCGGTATCGCCTCGGCGATGGCCACCGCAGCCCTGCCGCAGCCCAGCGAAGCGGGTCGCAGCATGGCCTCGGTCGCCGCCGGCAGCTACAACGGCGAGTCGGGCGTGGCAGTCGGTATCTCCGGTGTCTCCGAGGGAGGGCGCTGGATCTACAAGTTCAGCGGCTCCACCAACAGCCGTGGCGAGGCCGGTGTGGCCGTCGGTGCCGGCATCCAGTGGTGATCCCCGCCGCCGGGCCGCATGCGCGGCCCGGCATCGCGGAAACGTCCAAAGGGGGAATGACATGAAACAGCATCGCATCGCCCGCACCGGCCAGATGGCCGCAGTGCTGGGCCTGGTCCTGGGAATGGGCCTGTTGGCCGCCTGCCGCAGCCATGCGCCGGCCGCCGAGGGTCCTGCCGAAACCACCGCCGTGCAGTTCCCGGAGGCCTCGAAGGCCTCGTTGAAGGAAGGCATCTATCCCGACGTCGCCGACCTGCGCCGCTTCGCGCCGGGCATGAGCAAGCGGCAGCTGTATACCTTGCTGGGCACGCCGCACTTCAACGAAGGCATGTGGGGCGTGCGCGAGTGGAACTACCTCTTCAACTTCCGCACCGCGCAGGGCGCGGAGTATTTCACCTGCCAGTTCCAGGTGCGCTTCGACAGCAAGGGCATCGCCCAGGGTGGCTACTGGAAGCCTGAATCATGTGCGGCGGTGCTCGACCCGCCGCGGCCGCCGGCGCCGCCTGCACCGGCGCCGCTGCCGGAGCAGCCGCTGCGATTGTCGGCCGACGCGCTGTTCGGCTTCGACAGCGCGGTGCTCAGTGCCGAAGGCCAGCAGGCCGTCCAGGGTGTGCTGGCGCAGGTGCGCGAGGCCAGCCAAGTGCAGTCGATCCGGGTGACCGGGTACACCGACCGTATCGGCAGTGCCAGCTACAACCAGACCCTGTCGCAGCGACGGGCCGAGGCCGTGCGCAGCGCGCTGGTGCAGGGTGGGGTGCCTGCGGCCAGCATCAGCGCCGAAGGGCGGGGCGCAGCCGAGCCGATCGTGCAGTGCGAGCAGCGCAACCGTCGCGAGCTGATCGCCTGCCTGGCGCCGAACCGTCGCGTGCAGATCGCCGGGATGGCCCAGCTGCGCTGAGAGTCCCGCACCGGGGCCATGCCCCGGTATCCCGAGTCCCCCCTGACCGTCGGCAGGACGTGGTTACGTCTCCCCCGTTGACCACGCCTGCTGGCGGCTCAGGTTTTCCCTGGTGCACGCGATGAACGCTCAATTCCTGCCTCTTTCCATGAAGACGGAAACCACACTCAGCGTGTACGGCCAGCTCGGCAACCATGCGGTGGTGCGCATTCCCGGGCGGCGCCTGCCGGGGTTGATCCTGCAGGCGGACACCGTGGCCGGCTTCCTTGCCCAGTTGCAGGAAGCCCAGGCTTGCCTGCGCAGTGGCCGCGCACAGCGCACCGACGCCGAACTGGACATGCTGATTGACGTGCTGCAGCAGTGGTATGCGCTGATTGAATCGCGCCTGGCCGACGCTGGCGAGGCGCTGTAGAAGAAAAAGGGGACGGAGGGGATTAAGTCGTTCTTGCCCCGGCTGTGCCGGAAACGACTTAATCCCCTCCGTCCCCTTTTTAGGCGCAGGCGCGGACCAGCCAGCAGGCGGCATCGACGCGCACACGGTCGCCCTCGATGAATGGGTTGAATGCCGCCAGCGCCGTGTTGCGGAGCGAGGTGGCCCGTTCTTCAGGCAGGTTGCGCAGCGCCAAGCCCAGTGGGCCCAGCTGTCCCACGTAGGTCGGCAGCGCATCGCGTGCGATCGAACACGGAAGGTCCACCGCAACCACCTCCACATCCTTCCAGCCGGCGGCCTGCAACAGGCGCTGCACGCGCTGGCCATCGGCAAAGGCGAACTGGCCGGGTGCTCCTGGCGCGCGTGGGGGTAGATCGAGTTCATCGCCAATGGCGCGTTCGGCCGTTGTCATGAACGGGTTCTCCGCTGCGCTGCGCCAGGCGATGAAACGCAGGCCGGCACCTGGCCGCGCGGCGCGGTGCAGGTTGGCGAAGGCCGCTTCGGTATCCTCGAAGAACATCACGCCCAAACGAGATTGGATCCAGTCGAAGTGCGCGGTGGGCAACGGATGCTGCTGTGCGTCGGCGACGATGAAGTCTGCGTCCAGTCCTGCCGCCTCGGCGCGTTCACGGGCCAGCGCCAGCATCGGCGCGGAGATGTCCAGGCCGGTGCAGTGCGCCGACGGGCGTGCGGCGGCTGATGCCAGCAGGCTGGCACCGGTACCGCAGCCTACATCCAGCAGTTGCGTGACGGTGTCGGGCAGTTCGTCGACCAGCAGGTCGGCCAGGGGTTGGAACAGACCGTCGAGGATGGCCTGCTGCGCAACCCAGATCTGGCCGCCGGGGCCGTTCCACAGGGCGTTCTGATCAACGGGGGGTGTACTGGTCATGGTCTTGCCTTGCGGGGAAGTCGCCCATAGGTTGGCGCTTGAAGGTCACTTGAGGTCAAGCCCGTGCGTGAACTGGATATCGGCGAGGTGGTCAAGCGCAGTGGCGTGCCGGCCTCGACCCTGCGCTACTACGAACAGCTTGGGCTGCTGCAGGCACTGGGCCGTCGCGGCCTGCGCCGGCAGTACGACGAGCAGGTGCTGGAACGGCTGGCGCTGATCGGTCTTGGCCAGGCGGCCGGGCTGTCACTGCAGCAGATCGGGGCATCGCTGCCGCCGCAGCGTGGATGTATCTCGCTGGACCGTGAGGCACTGCTGGCACAGGCCGATGTGCTGCAGCGGCAGATCACCCAGTTGCAGCGGGTGCGCCGGCACCTGCAGCGCGCGGCGGCCTGCCCGGAAGCGCAGGATGCGCGGCAGTGCGGTTCATTCCGCAAGCTGCTGCGGGCACAGCAGCGCATGGCGGGTGGGTGAGAGAAGCGCATCCACGCCATGCGTGGATGAATCAATCGCGGGTACTCACTTCCCACGTGGCGTGCAGCACGCCCGGCACGTGCTCCATCCGCGCCAGCACCACGTCCAGCTCGTCGGCGCTGACCGCGGTACTGACCAGCACCGCGATCACATCGGTGGGCGAATCGGCATGCTCGACCACCTGCACATCACCGACCGGATACTGCGCCGCTTCCAGCGCATCGACCAGGCGCTCGCGCACCCGCGGCACGGCTTCGGCATCCACGCTCAGGCGCACTTCGTAGGTGGCTTCGGTCGCCGCCTCGTTGATCGGGATGCGGTTGATCGCATTCACCAGCGGCCGCAGCAGGGTGTTGCCGGCGATGATCAGCACGGTCAGCAGCACGCCTTCGGCCAGCATGTCCGCGCCGGTGCAGCTGCCCACCGCCGCCGAGCACCACAGGGTGGCGGCGGTGTTCAGGCCGCGCACGTTCATGCCTTCCTTCATGATCACGCCGGCGCCGAGGAAGCCGACGCCGGAGACCACGTAGGAGATCACCCGCACCGCCTCGGCGCTGCCGGCGATGCGCATGCCCAGGTCGACGAAGGCGGCGGCGCCGACGGCCACCAGCACGTTGGTGCGCAGGCCGGCGGTGCGTTGCCGGTACTGGCGCTCGGCGCCGATCAGCGTGCCCAGCACGAAGGCGGCCAGCAGGCTCACCACGGTGTCGGCGAAAGGACCGGCCTGGAAGGTCTCAATGAAGCGCATGGCCGGAGTCTACCCGGTCGAGGTGACAGTAGATCCACGCCATGCGTGGATTTCGAAGGTGCCAGAAACGACTTAATCCCCTCCGTCCCCTTTTCGCAGGGTCAGTCGGTGTCCTCGACGCGCTCGCCCATCAGTTCGCGCTGGCGCTTGTCCAGTTCCTCGGCGTAGCGCTTGCGTACGAAGGCTTCGGAAACCACGCCCAGCACCTGGCCGTCGGCGGCGACCACGGCCAGTTCGTCGGCCTGGGTCTGGTCGAAGCGCTGCATCACGCTGACCACGTCCGAGGCAGGGGACAGCGACACATCACGGTTCTCGGCCAGCTCGCCGATCATGGTTTCCGGCTTCACGCCGTCGCCGTAGACGCGCGGAATCTGCACGATGCCGGCGTAGTGGCCTTCGCTGTCGATCAGGATCACCCGGCTGCCCGAGCCCAGCGGGAAGCGCTGGCGGAACGCGGCGGCATCGAGATCGGCCGGGGCGGTGGCCACGCCCTTGCGCATCAGCCGGCCGGCGTTGAGGTTCTGCACCCAGCCCACGTCGCGGGCGCTCTTGATGGTCTCGCCGCGCAGGTGCATGCGCCAGGTCGAGAACGAGTAGCCGAACCACTGCCGTACCAGCGTGCTGGACACCAGCACCGCGCTCATCACCACGCTGGTCAGCAGGAAGTCGTGGGTGCCTTCCAGCACCAGCATGGCCATGGTCATCGGCGCGCCGACCACCGCCGCGGCCAGTGCCGCCATGCCGGCCAGTGCGGCCGAGGTGGCGTCGATCACCGGCACGCCGGTGGCCATCGCCAGCAGCCCGGCGAACAACGCGCCGACCAGGGTGCCCATGAACAGCGAGGCGAAGAACAGGCCGCCACGGAAGCCGAAGCCCAGTGAGATGCCCGAGGCCAGGCACTTGAGAGTCAACAGGCCGCCGATCCAGATCAGCGGCAGGTGCGTGGTCAGGTCCAGGTGCAGGGCGCCATGGCCGGACGACAGCACCTGCGGGCTGGACAGGGCCAGCGGAATCAGAAGCAGGCCGCCCACCACCGGCCGGCCCCACAGCGGCAACGGACTGCGCTTGACCGTGCCTTCGATCGAGGCGATCAGCCGCATCACCGCGATGCCGACCATCGCGCAGCAGCAGCCGAGCAGGCCGTAGATGGCGTAGTCGGCGGCGCGGACATCAATCGTCGAGGCGGCGGGCAGCAGGTAGGCCTCGATCCCGGCCTGGTCGGCCACGAACGCGCCGGCCAACGCGGCCACGGCCACCGGCGCCAGAGCGGCCGGGGTGTAGGCGCCGATGACGATCTCGAAGGCGTAGAACGCACCGGCCAAGGGCGCACCGAAGGCGGCGGCGATGGCACCGGCGGCACCGGCGCCGACCAGGATGCGCACGTCGTTGCGGCGCAGGCGCATCACCCGGCCCAGCTGGGAACCGCTGCCGGCGCCCATCTGCGTATACGAAGCCTCCAGCCCGACCGAGGCGCCGCAGCCATTGGACAGCAGGGTCTGGGTCAGCACGATCAGGTTGTCGCGCATCGACATGCGGCCGCCATGCAGGGCATTGGCTTCCACCGCATCGAGCAGGGGGCGTTTGCGCCGGGTCGCGGCCAGGCTGACCAGGCCCACCAGCAGGCCACCCAACGGCAGCACCAGCAGCGCAGTCCAGGTCAGCGAGGGCAGGGAGCTGAGGCGCATGCCTTCATCCAGCCCGTACAGGGTGCCCTGCAGCCAGCGAGCGATGCCGGACTGCAGCAGGGTCAGGTAGCCGGCGATCAGGCCGACCAGCAGGGCAAGCGCGATGAACCACAGATCACTGCCGCGCAGCCGCAGGCGCAGGCCCTGGAAGGCCGAATGCAGGCGCGATGGCGAAACAGGCAGTGACATGGTGGCGGCATGATACGCCGCCACCGTGATCGCCACCGTCACTGCATCGGGCGGTTACCGCCTCAGAAGCGGTAGCGGCCCTGCACGTAGAAGGTGCGCGGCGCGGCCACCATGCGGCCGGCATTGCCATCAACGTTGCGGGTGTACCAGCGCTTGTCGGCCAGGTTGTTCACGCCCAGTGCGATCTCGCTGTCGCCCAGGCCTGGCACCTGCCAGGCGACCTGTGCATTCCACAGGCGCACGCCCGGCACGCGGCCCACGCGCGCATCGGCGCTCTCGGCCCAGGTGTTGGCGGCGTCGGCGTACTGGCCGCTCTGGTGGGTGCTGGAGACATTGAAGGTCCAGCCGGCCAGCGCGTAGCGGGCGCCGACGCTGTCGGTGTCGCGCGAGTAGAACGGCACGTCCAGGCCACGGTTGTCGCCGGACTGCTGGATCGCCTTGGTCCAGGTGTAGTTGGCGTACAGCTCCAGCCCCGTCAGTGCGCTGTCCTCGGCGAAGCGGTACTCCAGTGCACTCTCCACACCCTTGTGGTCGGTGGCGCCGATGTTCTGGAAGGTCGGCGGGGTGATGCCCGGCACCTGCAGGATCTGGTTGTCGAAGCGCATCTTGAACACGGTCACTTCCGCGCGCAGTGCACCGTCCTGCCAGCGCGCACCGAGTTCGGTGGTTTTGGCGATTTCCGGGTTCAGCGGATTGCTGGCGGTCTGCGAGTTCAGTTGGATGTTCTGCACCGGCCCGAACGAGGTGGTGTAGTTGCCGAACACGGTCAGCTGCGGGGTCAGCAGGTAGGCGATGTTGAGCGAGGGCAGGGCCTTGTCGTTGCGGCTGCTGAAGGTCGCCGTGCCACCGGCCTGGCGGCGGTCCATGTCGATCCATTCCATGCGCACGCCCGGGGTGATCCGCCACTGGCCGATCGCAATGCGGTCGTCGATGTAGAACGCGTGGGCGTCGGTGGCGTTGTCGAAGCGGTTGGTGGCGCTGGCCACGCCGGTGCGGCGGGTGACGGTGTAGCTGCGGTCGTTGCCGCGCTCGCGCAGGAAGCGGTAGCCGGCGGTGATGTCGTGCACGCTGGCGCCCCAGTGCAGCCGCTGGGTGTAGCGCGGTTCGATGCCGAGCACGCGGTAGTCGCGCGGCTGCACGGTCAACTGGGTATTGGCGGCATTGATCAGCGAACTGGCACGGCTGCTTTCGTTGTAATAGGCCAGCACCTCGAACTCGCTGTTGGCCGACAGCGTGTTGGTGTAGCCCAGGTCGATGCCGGTGCGGTGGCCCTTCCAGAAATCGGTAGGGCGGGTGTTCTGGAACGGATCGGCCTCGTACTGCGCGCGGGTCAGGCCGCCCGGGGTCAGCGAACGCACATCGTAGTAGGACAGTTTGGCGCGCAGTTCCTGCTGTTCGTCGATGGCATAGGCGAACTTCAGGGCGAGGTCGTTGAAGCGGTCATCGCTGCCCTGGCGCCAGCCACGCCCGTCCTGGCCGGAGTACAGCAGGGCCGCGCCCAGGCCGTTGTCGCCGGTGCCGCCCAGGAAGGCGTTGTACTGGGTGCTGTCACCGCCGCCATGGTCGTAGGCGGTGTAGCGCACACCCGCTTCGCCGTGCAGGCCCGCGCCGGTCGGAATGGCGCGGGTGCTGAAGTTGATGATGCCGCCCACGTTCTGTGGGCCGTAGCGCACCGCGCCGCCGCCGCGCACCACGTCGATCGATTCGATGTTGGACAGGCTGGTCGGCGCGAATGACAGCTGTGGCTGGCCATACGGCGCCACCGCCAGCGGTACACCGTCCAGCAGTACCGTCGAGCGCGGCGAGTAGCGCCCGGTCAGGCCGCGCACGCCGATGTTCAGCGAGACCGAGCTGCCGGCGGTGCCGGAGTTGTCGGTGACCTGCACGCCGGGGATGCGGCGCATGGCATCGCCGATGCTGGCCGCGCCGCTGGCCTCGATGCGCTGGCGGTCGACCACCGTGCGTGCGCCGGCAAAGCTCTTGACGCTGTCATGCAGGCCGGTGCCCAGCCAGCTGCCGGAAACCTGGATGCTGTCCAGCGTGGTGGCGCTGTCCTGGGCGAAGGCGCCGGCGGCCGGAAGCAGGCACAGGGCGAGGGCGGCGGCCAGGGGCAAGCGGGCCGGTTGCAGGGCGTGGATGGGCATCGGTGCGGGCTGTGGAAGGTCGTAAATGAGAATTATTGCTGATTCCATTCGCTATTGGAATGCATCCCGGGTTCATGCCGATGCCCCGGTGATAAAGTGTCCGATTGCTTCCTGACTCGCTGAGATCCGCCATGTCCCAAGCCGCCTTCTACCCCGTCGGAACCCCTGGCCAGCCGTGGGGAGCGGCGGAACGGGACCTGTGGCGTGGCCGCCAGCAGCGCCTGCGTCGCTATGACGAGGAGGTACTGCCGCGCATCGAGGCGCTGGCCTCGCGCTTCGACAGGGTGGCCTACGGCCAGCTCGACTACGCTGGCGAGACCTACACCCTGTTCGCCCTGCGCAGCCGCGACTGGAACCCGGCGCTGCCCGCCGCCCTGGTCACCGGTGGCGTGCACGGCTATGAGACCAGCGGCGTGATGGGCGCGCTGGAATTCCTCGAAAAGCACGCCGCCGACTACGCCGGCAAGGCCAACCTGCTGGTGGCACCGTGCGTGAATCCGTGGGGCTTCGAGCGCATCAACCGCTGGAACTTTGATGCGATCGACCCGAACCGCAATTTCCGCGCCGGCGGCCCGGCCCGTGAATCGACCGCCGTCATCGAACTGATCGCGCCGTACAAGGGCCAGTTCGTGCTGCACATCGACCTGCACGAAACCACCGACAGCGACGAGAGCGAGTTCCGCCCGGCGCTGGCTGCGCGTGACGGCAAGCCGTTCGAGCCGGGCCTGATTCCGGATGGCTTCTATCTGGTGGACGACAGCGAGAACCCGCAGGCGGCGTTCCAGCAGGCGGTGATCGCCGCGGTGGAGAAGGTCACCCACATCGCGCCGGCTGACGACAAGGGCGAGATCATCGGTTCGCCGGTGGTGGCCCATGGTGTGATCGAGTACCCGCTGGTGAAGCTGGGCCTGTGCGCCGGCATTACCGGTGCGAAGTACACCACCACCACCGAGGTCTACCCGGACAGCCCACGGGCGACCCCGCAGCAGTGCAACGACGCGCAGGTGGCAGCGGTGTGCTCGGCGCTGGATTACGCGCTCGCCCATCGTTGATCGGTAGTGCCGGCCGCTGGCCGGCAACCACGGGACACTGGGATTGCCGGCCAGCGGCCGGCACTACCTCACCTCATCCAAGTGCGTCGGCCCACCACAGTGCGGCCGGTCCCGGCGGCGTGTCGCGGCGCCACAGCAGGTCGCTGTGGATGCGCCGCGGCCAACCGGGCAGCACCAGTTCCACCAGTCGCCCACGGTCGTAGCGCTGCACCAGCGCCCGCGGCAATTCAGCCCAGCCGATGCCGTCCTCGGCCATCTCCATCACCATCAGGTAGTCGGTGGCGGTCCAGGCCAGGCCGGTGACCACGCGGGACTGATCGACTTCCGCGCTCAGGCGCACCTGCCGATGCCGCGCCAGTTGTGCGGCGGCGCGACGCCCGGCGCTGGCCAGCGGATGTTCGCGCGCCACGTACACCGACAGTTCGCTGTGGTGGGCCAGCGGCCGGGCCGTCAGTTCATCGGGATAGCGCTCCTGCCTGGGCAGCAGGCCCAGCGCGGCGCGACCACTGCCGACCAGCTCCAGCACGTCCTCACCCTCGGCATCCAGCCATTCCAGTTCGATCTCCGGGAACGCCTCGGCGAAGCGCTGCAGGATCCGTTGCTCTGGATCGAGCTGGTAGACATCGGAAAACACCACGGTCAGGCGCGGCTCGACCGGTGCGGCCAGGCGCACGCTCAACTGTTGCAGGCGCGCATCGGCAGCCAGGATCTCCTGCGCGTGGCCCAATACCTGTCGCCCGGCCTCGGTCAGCTGCGGGTAGCGCCCGCTGCGATCGAACAGGCTCACGCCCAGGTCGGTTTCCAGGTGGGCAATGGCGGTACTGACTGTCGACTGGGTCTTGCGCAGGCGTCGCGCCGCCGCCGAGAACGAGCCCAGCGCCGCGGCTTCCACGAAGGCCTGCAGGGATTCAGGGGAGTACGGCATTGATCCATCGCTCCTTTCGATGGAATCCATTTTGATCCCACCGTAAAAGGCGATGATACTGGTCGCCGTCGCCCCTGTCTGCGGGGCGTTCCGGACCCTCCACGCATGCCGTGGATCTATTGATGAGGCGGTGCGGTCCCCGTCCTGCAAGGAGTTTCACATGTCCCGTACTGTTCCCGCCCGTGGCGCGCTGGTCGCCTGGGCCTGCCTGACCGTGGCGATCGTCGCCGAAGTGGTCGGCACCTCGTTCATGGCCCATGCCGCCCGCGATGGCGGCTGGACCGGCTACCTGATCATGGCCGGCGCACTGGCGCTGTCCTACTTCTTCCTGGCGCAGTCGGTGCGCCGCATCGCCGTGGGCGTGGCCTACGCAGTGTGGGAAGGCCTGGGCCTGACCCTGCTGACCGTAGTCGGCCTCACCGTGTTCGGTGAGAGCCTGTCGCTGCAGCAGCTGGCCGGCCTGGTGCTGGCGGTGGTCGGCATCGTCTGCGTCACCCTCGGGGAGGCGCACTGATGAACACCCTGGCTCTGTTTTTCGTGATCTGTTCGGCGCTGATCGACGTCGCCGCCAACATGATGGTGGCCAAGTCGGAGGGGTTCCGTCGTTGGCGCTGGGGCGTCGGTGCGATCGTCATGGTCTGGATCGCCTTTGCCCTGCTGGGCCAGGCCGTGCGCTACATGGACCTGGCCACCGCGTATGCGATGTGGGGAGCCATCGGTGTGATCGGCACCGCCACCTGCGGTCGCCTGTTGTTCGGCAACCGCCTGCGTCCGATCGGCTGGATCGGCATCGGTCTGGTCACTGTTGCGGTGCTGTTGCTGAGTACTGCGAAGTAACGCGTCGCCGTGCCAACCAAGGTTGGCACCTACCAGTGCTGAGCCGCTGTGCCAACCAAGGTTGGCACCTACCGGTGCTGAGTCGCTGTGCCAGTTGGCACCTGCCAGAGCGTGAGCCGCCGCAAGCAAGCGCCCCGGAAATGATCTCCCCGGGGCGTTGCTGTTCCTGCCGCAGTTAGAAACGTGCGGTGAAGTTCAGCCGCGTGGTGCGGCCCGGGCCCGGCATCAGGCTCATCGCCAGCGTGTCCATGTAGTAGGTGTTGCGCAGGTTGCTGACCACCAGTTCCACTTCGGCCTTCGGGGTGAACTGCCAGCGCGCATAGAAGTCATAGATCGCGGTCGGCAGGTAGATGTTCTGCAGGCCGGTCGAGCCGGTGGTGTTCCAGGGCTTGTCCAGTTCATGGGTGGGGCCGCTGTTGTAGGTGCGGCGGATGCCGGTATCCAGTCGCTTGTCGAACAGGCGGAAGCCCAGCGTGCTGTGGATCGAGTACTTCGGCGGGTTCTGCGCGTTGACGAACGAGGTGCCGAAGCCGCCGTCCACGCAGTCCGGCGTGGTGTCCAGCTTGCTCCACTTCGCATACGGGTCTTCGCGCATGCGCTTGGCGGTGGCCGCATCGCAGGTGCGCGCGCGCTGGTAGTAGCTGGCCGACAGGTCCAGGTAGGCAATGCCGGCGTCATAACCGGACTGCAGCTCGTAGCCGGACACCGTGTAGTTGTCGACATTGTCGACGTAGAAGGCCCAGTTGCTGGAATCGAAGCGGCGGGTGATGGCGTTGTCGATATCGTTCTTGAACCAGGCCACCTTGAACGCCAGGCGATCACCGTCACGCCACAGGTCTTGCTTGAGCAGGCTGAAGCCGATGTCCCAGGAACGGTTCTTCTCCGGCTTCAGGTCGGCCACCGGGGCCGAGGTGCTGTTGCCCAGCGTCGATTCGAACAGGCTGGGCATCTTCCAGCCCTGCGCGTACTTCACGTAGAAGAACATGTCCGCATCGAGGTTGAAGCGCGCCTCGGCATACGGCGCGAAGCCGTGGCCGGAGCGCCGGATCGCCGGCTTGTAGCCCCAGGCGGTGGGAATCTGCTTGGTATAGAAGCCATTGGCACCACGCGGGTCGCGGATGAAACCGTCGAAATCGTAGGTCTGGCCCAGCGTGCTGTCGCCATACGGCGTGGCGCGCAGCGAGTCGTAGGTGTAGTTGCCCTGTGCATCCGGGTACCACTCCTTGTACCAGCCCGGCAGCAGCTGGCCGCCCTTGCTCAGGCGCGCGAAGGTGTAGCGCAGGTCGCGCGATTCACTGACGAAGGCCACGCGGTTACGGTCGCGGGTGCGGTAGTCGATGAAGCGGCCGCCTGCGGTCAGCGACAGCCAGTCCCACGGCTGCCATTGCAACGACGCCACCACGCTGGCCTCGCGGCGCGTTCCCGAGCGCAGGTAACGGTTGTTGTTGTAGTCCACCGGCAGCACCGGCGAGTTGGGTGCGGTGTCTTCATGCTGGAAGGACGCGCCATAGCGCAGCGTCCAGTCGCCCAGATCATTGCTGAAGCGGGTGGTGTTGCTGCTGTCCAGGCCCCAGCGCTGGGTCTTCACATCCGACTGCAGGCCCGGGCCATAGGTCTCGCCCAGCGTGTCGGGCATCTGGTCGGAGGCCATTTCCTTGAACAGCGGCGTGTTGGCGATATTGCTGTTGAACATGCGGCTGGTGGCCGTGGTGAACCACAGCGTGCTGCTCAGGTCCAGCCACGGGTGCGCCTCGGGGCGGTAGCGATGGCGTAGGGACGTGGCGTTGACCCGCATCTTCCCGGGCTCGAACTGGAACATGGTGTTGGCCTTGTCCACGTAGGTCACCCATTCGTTGGACTCGCCCACGCGGCCGATCGCCGACGGCATGATTTCGCCGAAGCTGGAGTTGAAGAAGCGGTGGCTCAGCTCCAGGCGCTGGTCCGGGTTGGGCGTCCAGGTGAATTTCAGCAACGCCGATTCGTTGTCGGTGTGGGTGTTCAGGACTTCATCGCCCGGGTGGTACAGCTTGGAAACGGCCTGGCTGGACATGCCGGTACCGCCGCTGGACAGATGCTGGTCGTCGTAGCGATGCGCGCCGTTGCTGCCGGCGAAGTAGTTGCCCTGGCGGCGCCGTGCGTAGGCCGCGACCAGCTGCCAGTCTTCGCCGCGCTGGGCGAAGGCCACGCTGCCGTTCCAGTCGCGCGGGTCGCGCAGGCTGTTGCGGTTGTCGCTGCCACGCGCGATCTGCTTGAACGTACGGGTGCGGTCGATGCTGTTGTCGGCCACGCCGCCACGCACGCGCAGTCCCCAGGCCTGGCCGTCGTCGAGTATGTCCTCGGCCTTCAGCGTTTCCATGTAGACCACGCCACCGATCGCGCTGGCGGCATTGGCGGCCAGGCTCGGTCCCTTTTCGATGCTGATCGCGCTGATCAGGTCCGGGTCCAGGTAGCTGCGCTGCTGTACGCCGGCATAGCCGCGATAGACATCGATGGCCTGTTGGCCACCATCAATGATCACCGGCACCCGGTTCTGGCCCTGCAGGCCGCGGATGTTGACGTCCAGCGCACCACCATTGCGTACGTCTCCGGTGTGCACGCCGACTGCGCCGGCCAGCACATCGCCGATCGACTGGCCGCGGAAGCGTTCCAGCTGCTGGTGGTCCAGATGAACGCGCGAGCCGCTGTCGCGATAGACGGCGTCGGCATCGGCCAGCCCCCACGGCGAAGCGCCGTCGCCGGCCTGGCCGGCCACACGCAGGGTGCCGATCTGGCGCACGCCGGCATCGGTGGCGGGGGCGGCCTGCAGCACCACGCCGCTGGCATCACGCTGGAACGAAAGGCCGGTGCCGGAGAGCAGCTGTGCCAGCGCGGCCTCGGTGTTGAGCGAGGCCTGCACGCCACCGCTGTGGCGGCCGCGGGTCAGACGCGCATCGGCAGCGATGGACAGGCCCGACTGCTGACCGAATGTGGTCAAGGCCTGGTCGAGCGGTCCGGCCGGGATCTGCCAGCGGACGGCAGCGGCATCCTGTGCGTGGGCGGCGGCCGGAAACAGGCATGGCGTGGCCAGGGCCAGGCACAGCGCGATGGCAAGCGGGCGAGGAGAAGGGCAGGGTAGTTTCATGGGGGCGGCGACATCCGCAATGGGTTCCCTTGTAGGGCCCGCCGAGCGCGCAGAAAGGGAACCGCGATTTCAACGCGGACGCACAACGGTCCACCATGGCCAGCGCTGCTCGATGCGGATCGGCAGGGCGCGCGCCAGCAGTTTCAGGGCCTGCAGGCTGTCCAGGCGCGGCAATACCGCGGTGACATTCAGTGCGGACAGTGCCGGATCACAGCCCAGATAGCCCCGATGGTGACGGGCCAGTTCGTCGATCACCCGGATCAGTTGCGTGTCCTGCACCTGCAGGCGTCCGTCCTGCCAGTCGCCGCGCAGAGGATCGGCAGCGCCCGCTGTGAGTCCCCCCATCGGTCCGATCTGCAGCGCACTTCCTGCAGGCACATCCAGCGCCGCGCCGAACATCGGCAGGCACCGCACCACGCCCTCGAACACGTCCAACCGGCTGTCCTGGGCCTCGCGGCCGACCGCGAAGCGGGTGCCGATCGGCTGCAGGCGCGCCCCGGGTACATGCACGCTCAGGGGCAACCCGGTGAATGCGGGGTGGTGGCCGGTCTGCAGCAGCAGTTCGCCGCGCAGCAGATGCAGGGCGCGGTTGCCGTTGCCGATGTCGACGGTCACTTCGCTGCCGGCGTTGAGCCACAACTGGCTGCCATCGGCCAGCGTCCAATGACCGGTGCGCCCGGCAGCGGTGCGTTGCGTCTGCAGGTGGCGCTGCGCCTGCAGCCCGTGCAGGCCGAGAAGCGAGACCGCACCGATGCCGAGCGCGCCGCCGAGACTGCGAAGCGCGCGGCGGCGGCGATGGCCGGCGGCATCGAGCGCCGTTGCAGCCGCCGGTGCCGACAGCGGGGCGAACGACTGCCAGACCGCCTCGACCCGGCGCCAGGCGTCGGCGTGACCGGCGTCGGCGTGCAGCCACGCGCGCCAGTGTTGCTGGTCGTCGTCGCTCCAGCCCTGTTGGCGCAGCGCGAACCACTCTGCCGCCTGCTCCAGCGCCGGGCCGGCCACCGCCGCGCTCATGCCGCCGCGTCGCCGGACAGGCGCAGGCAATGCAGCATCGCCTGCGCCATGTACTTCTTGACCATGCGCTCGGACACGCCCAGTTGTTGGCCGATCTCCGCATAGCCCAGTCCGGACAGCCGGGCCAGCAGGAAGGCACGCCGTGGCCGCTCGGCCAGGCCGGACAGCATGTCAGCGATGGCATGCAGCAGCTGCAGCGCCTGCGTACGCTCCTCCGCAGAGGGATGCACCGGCTCGGGTTGTGCGGCCAGCGCGGCCAGATAGGCGCGCTCCAGGTCCGCGCGCTGCCAGTGGTTGACCAGCAGTGCGTGCGCGATGGTGCTGAGGTAGGCGCGCGGCAGGCGCAGTTCGGATGGATCGACGCGACGGCTGAGCAGGCGCAGGAAGGTGTCCTGGGTCAGGTCGGCGGCGCAGTCGGCGTTGTGCGTACGGCGGCGCAGCCAGCCGAGCAGCCAGCCATGGTGTTCGCGGTAGAACCCCGCCAGCGCAGTGCTGGAGGCGGCGGGCACGGCCATCGGTATGGGCCATTAATGAGAATGATTCCCATTATAGAGTGATCGGGAGGCGCACGACAAACCCTGCGCATGCCGCAGCGGGGGAGATCGCCGGATTTGCGATGCCCGGCGTGCTCGCCGACACTGCGGCTTTCCACAAGGAGTGCCCGCATGTTCAGCCACATCACCGTTGGAACGAACGACATGGACGTCGCGCATCGCTTCTACGATGCCCTGTTCACCGCTCTGGGTGCACGTCCGGGAGTGTTCGATGACAAGGGCCGGCTGGTGTACTTCAAGGACGGCCGCATGTTCATCGTCACCGCACCGATCGACGGCCAGCCCGCATGCCATGCCAACGGCGGCACGATTGGTTTCACCCTCGACAGCGCCGAGGCCGTGCGCGGTTGGCAGGACGCCGGTGTCGCCCACGGTGGTACCGCCATCGAAGATCCGGCCGGCATCCGCAGCATGGCCGGGCGCCAGTTGTTCCTGGCCTACCTGCGCGACCCGGACGGCAACAAGCTGTGCGCGGTGCATGTGATGTCGTGATCGGATGGAAACGCGCGGGCCGCGATCAACGTGGCCCGTGCGGTGCCATCAGGCGCAGGTACGCAGCAGCGCGCGCGTGATAACACGGAATCGCAGGATGGGCCTGTGACCGCAGGCCGCAACTTCATGCTCTGTCCACTGCGGTTCAGCCAGAATCGGTCGGCTAACCCTTTGATCTACCGGAGAACGCCGCCCCATGGATGTACTGGAGCCGCAACAATCCCCGGTGCGCACCCTTCGGCCTGTGTTCGCCTTCGCGGCGATCGTTGTCGTGGCGTTCGCGCTGTTCGTCAGCCTGTTCCCGCTCGGTGCGGGCCGCCTTCTGGTCAAGGCGCAGGACTGGGCCGCACTCAATGTCGGCTGGTACTACCTGCTGGCGATGACCCTCTACCTTGTGTTCGTGGTGGGGGTGGCGCTGTCCAAGTACGGTGGCATCAAGCTGGGTGCCGACCATGACGAGCCGGAGTTCAGCTACCTCTCCTGGGCCGGCATGCTGTTCGCCGCCGGCATCAGCATCACCCTGTTCTTCTTCTGCGTTTCCGAACCGCTGACCCACTACCTGCAACCGCCGCAGGGCGATGCGGCCGCGGGCGAGGCTGGCGCGCGCCAGGCCATGCAGCTGCTGTTCCTGCACTGGGGCCTGCATGGTTGGGGCGTGTTCGCGCTTGCAGCGATGGCGATGGCCTATTTCGCCTACCGTCACAACCTGCCACTGGCCCTGCGCTCGGCGCTGTACCCGCTCATCGGCAAACGCATCAACGGCCCGATCGGCTACACCGTGGACGCGCTGGGCATTGTCGCCACCGTGTTCGGCATCGGTGCCGACATGGGCTTCGGCGTGCTGCACCTCAACGCGGGCCTGTCGCACCTGTTCAACATCCCGCACTCCAACCTGGTGCAGATCATCCTGGTGGTCAGCATGATGGGCGCGGCGGTGGCCGTGGCGGTTTCCGGCGTGGAGAAGGGCGTGCGCTGGATGGCCAACATCAACATGCTGCTGGCAATCGCGCTGGTGCTGTTCATGCTCTGCGCCGGGCCGACCCAGTACCTGCTCAGCACGCTGATGCAGAACCTCGGCGACTACCTGGGCAGCGTGGTCGGCAAGAGTTTCGATGTGTACGCCTATGGCGGCCGGCCGGAATGGCTGGGTGGCTGGACGGTGTTCTACTGGGCCTGGTGGATCGGCTGGGCACCGTTCGTCGGCCTGTTCATCGCGCGCATCTCGCGTGGCCGCACCATCCGCGAATTCGTGTTCGGCGTGCTGCTGATTCCGCTGGGCTTCACCCTGGCCTGGCTGTCGATCTTCGGCAACAGTGCCCTGGACCAGGTGCTGCACCACGGCCAGCAGCAGTTGGCACAGCTGGCAGTGGATGATCCACCGACGGTGCTGTATGCACTGCTCGATGGCTACCCGTGGAGCCGCACGGTGATTGCGGTGACGGTGCTGGTCAGCTTCATCTTCTTTGTGACGTCGGCCGACTCGGGGGCAGTGGTGTTGTCCACGCTGTCCTCGCACGGCGGTGCGCCGGAGGATGATGGTCCGCGTTGGCTGCGCGTGTTCTGGGGCACGGTGATCGCGGTGCTGACCGCCGGGCTGCTGCTGGCCGGCAGCATCGATGCACTGAAATCGGCGGTGGTATTGGCCTCGTTGCCGTTCTCGGCGGTACTGCTGCTGATGATGTGGGGCCTGACCCGCGCCTTCAGTGATGAATCGCACCGCAAGCGCGCGCTGCAGTACCGGCCATCGCCGCTGATCGGCGACGATCGCCATCACCAGGGCTGGCGCCAGCGCCTGAGCCAGGCCATGCACTTCCCGGTGCGCGACCAGGTCTACCGCTTCATGGACGACACGGTGAAGCCGGCGATGGAAGCGGTGGCCGAACAGCTGCGCGGGCAGGGTTGGGATGTATCCACCCGCTTCGAGGCCGGCGACATGGAGCTGACGGTGAACCACGGCGAGCAGCAGGACTTCCTGTACCGGGTGATCCTGAGCGGCTACCTGACCCCGTCGTTCGCCGCACAGCAGCTGCGCAACCAGCGCTACTACCGCGCCGAGGTGCACCTGTTCGAAGGCAGCCAGGACTATGACCTGGTGGGCTACAGCCGCAAGCAGATCATCAACGACATCATCAGCCAGTACGAACGGCACCTGCAGTTCCTGCACCTGAGCCGGTGATGCGGTGGGTGCGGACCGTTGGTCCGCACACCCCTGTAGAGCCGAGCCCATGCTCGGCTCTACAGGGGGCCCATCAGAACCGGTAGCGCGCCCCCAGCGAGACGAACTGCCCGCGCAGGTTGTACTGGCTGATGTCGAAGCCGTTGGAGCCACCGGCCGGGTCGAACGGCGGATCCTTGTCGGTCAGGTTCAGCACCGACAGCGACAGCGTGGTGTTGGGAATGCCTTCGTACGCCACGTACAGGTCCAGCTGGTGATACGGCTTGATGCGGTCGCGCAGGCCCGGGTTGCTGGTCGCCGTCGCCACGCGCTGGTCGTAGCCGCTCACGTACTGCAGGCTCAGCGTGCTGCTCCAGTCGCCCACCGCCCAGTTCAGCGAGGTGGTGCCGCGGGTGCGCGGTAGTGCGCCGTGGCGGTTGTTGCCTGCCCCGTCATAGGGCGCCTGGCCGGCCACCAGCGGCTGCTTGAAGCTGAGCAGGTGGGTCCAGCTGCCGGCCACGGTGAAGTTGCCCCAGCCCTCGGTGCGGAAGGTGTGGTTGGCGTCCAGGTCCAGCCCCGAGGTGGTCAGTTCGCCCTGGTTGGCGTACTGGTTGGTGATGAACTGGATGCGTCCCTGTGCATCACGCTGCACGCGGCCGGGGAACAGCGTCGGGTTGTCGACGATGAACTGCGCGCTGTCCGGCTTGACCAGGTTGTCCTGCTCGATGCGGTACCAGTCCAGGCCGATGCTGGTGTCGCCATCCGGCGACCACACCGCACCCACGTTGAAGTTGCGCGAGCGCTCGGCCTTCAGGTCCGGGTTGCCGGTACGGATGTTGGTCACGCCACGGCTGCCGCCGGGCTGCAGCGGGTCCAGCGGATCGATCACCGAGCCATAGCTGACGGTCTGGCCCGGCGCGATTTCCGGCAGCGACGGGGCGCGGAAACCACGCGAGAACGAGCCGCGCAGCAGCAGGCTGTCCAGCGGCTGCCAGCGCAGCGCCACCTTCGGCGAGAACGCGTTGCCGAAGTCGTCATAGTGATCGCCGCGACCGGCCACCTGCAGCTCCAACGTGCGGTGCAGTGGCACGCTCAGTTCGGCATAGGCGGCGCTGACCTGACGCTCGCCGTTGACCACGTTGATGGCCGGGCGCAGTTCGGTGCCCGACAGCACCTGCGCGCTGGTGCGCGCGTCCAGCGATTCCTTGCGGAACTCCGCACCCCAGGCAAAGCCGACCGTACCGGCGGGCATCTCCCACAGCGAGGTCGAGGCCTTCAGGTTCAACGAGTGCAGCTTGTACCAGCCTGGTCGCTTGGTCTGCAGGCGCAGTGCATCCAGCGCGCCCGGCGTGGCGGACGGGTTGAGGAAGTTGTAACTGCCATCGCGCAGGATCTGTTCGAACGCGTAGCGATTGACGAAATTGTCCACGTACTCGCGCTGCGCGCTCTGCGAGGTCAGCGCTGCCACTTCCCAGTCCCAGCGCTCGCCACTGCCACGCACGCCGGCCAAGGCACGGTAGAACACCTGCGTGTTGTCCTTCAGCCGCGGGCCGAGATCGAAGAAGGTGTACTCGAACGGCAGCGGCGCGCTGCCCGGGTTGTTCGGGTGGCCGACCGGCAGCACCGCCGGCACGTCGATCAGGGTGCCGGTGGCCGGGTTGTAGGCGCGCAGGCCGGGGCCGACGGTCAGCGGCGCGCTGAAGATCTGGTCGGCCTTGTTGTGGCTGTACAGCACGTCGGCGAAGGCTTCGACGCTGTCGTTGAAGCGGTAGGTCGCGCTCAACGACGCCTGCAGGCGCTCGGCGCCGGGCTGCAGGGTCTTGAACGGCTGCGCGTTGAAGGCGCAGGCCTGACCGGGCAGGGTGCTGCCGAAGTCGCTGTATGGGCGCAGCTGGCTGCCGTCGGGGCAGTTGGCGAACGGCTGCGGCGCGCGTGGGTTGGACAGCCAGTTGCCACCGGCAGTGGACCAGCCGGCCAGGCGGCCACCGGGCTTGTCGCGGAAATCGCCGCTGCGGGTATAGGCGCGGTCGTCGCCATCGAGGCGGTCGCGCTTGAGCAGGTCCAGCCCGAACAGCACGTTCCAGCCCTGCTGTTCGAGGTCACCGAAGCCGGCCAGCAGGTTGGCCTTGCGTTCGTCCAGGCCGCCCTGTGTGGCGGTACCGAAACCGCCGCCCACTTCCACGCCCTGGAAGTTCCTGCGCAGGATGATGTTGATGACACCGGCGATGGCGTCGGAGCCATACACCGCCGAGGCGCCGTCCTTCAGCACTTCGATGCGTTCGACCGCGCTGATCGGCAGCGCGTTGAGGTCGACGAAGGTGTCCTGGGTGTTGAGCGCGAAGCCGAAGTTGGAGACGCGGTAGCCGTTGACCAGCACCAGCGTGTTCTTCGGCGACAGGCCACGCAGGCCGATCGAGGCCGAGCCGGCGGCGAAGCTGCCGGTGTACTGTTCGTCGAAGCTGTTGCCGGCATTGGCCGACAGGTTGCGCAGCACGTCGGTGAGGGTGGAGCGGCCGGTCTGCTCGATCTGTTCGCGGCTGACGATCTGCACCGGGTTCGGCCCGGCGGTATCGCTGCGCTTGATGTTGGAACCGGTCACCAGCACGGCGCCGAGGGTGGTGCTGTCCTTGCCGGTGTCGGCGGATTCAGCGGCGCCGGCAGCGCCGGCGGTGAGGCCCAGCGCGATCGCGCCGGCAAGCAGGTTCAGGGTGGTGCGGTACATGGAAGCGACAACGCCGAACGGGGGAGGAGCCGTCAGTACCGCACGCAGGCATATGCGCCTTCCAATGACGAAAGCGCATTCAGTTATACATCACAGGTTCTTAACGAAAGTCGGTGCGTCCGCTGAAGCAGACCAACTCGGTGGGTGCGGGACCGATCTCTGGTGGGTGCGGACCGTTGGTCCGCACACCCCTGCAGGGTCAGTGCCCTTTCCTTGTGGAAAGGGATCCGACCCGGAGACCCTCAAGGCCGCAGCAGCACCTTGCCGTTACGGCCCGAACCGGCGCCAGCCTCCGCTGCCTGGGCAATGTCGTCCAGTGCGAAGATCTGCTCCACCGGCAGCGTCAGTTCGCCGCTCGCCGCACGCTTCAGCAGTTCGCCAACCAGCCGGCGCTTGTCCTCCACCGCCATCGCCTGGCTGACCTTGCTGCCCCAGAAGCCCTTCACCGTGGCTTCCTTGTAGATCAGGCCGCCGGCGGGAATGCGCATCGGTTCGCCGCTCATCACACCGAACGACACCAGGGTGCCGTGGTGGCCGAGCAGGTCGACCAGGTCACCGCTGGCGTCGCCGCCGATGGAATCCACCGCGGCCGCGGCCTGTGCTTCGCCGGTCGCTTCACGCACGCGATCCTTCCAACCATCCACCGAGGTGTCGAACACATGATCGATGCCCAGCGCCTGCAACTGCGCGACCGCATCGGCATTGCGCACCAGGTTGGCCACATGCACGCCACGCGCCCGCGCCAGCATCGCCAGCGACTTGCCCACCGCGCCATTGGCGGTGTTCTGCACGATCCACTGGCCCGCTTCGACGTGCAGGAATTCCAGCAGCATCAGCGCGCTCAGCGGCATGGCGATCAGCTGTGCGGCCATCTCGTCCGGGATCTCCTCCGGCATCGGAATCACCATGCGTGCCGGTGCGATGAACGCTTCGGCCCAGGTGCCGTGCACCGAGGCGGCGGCAACCCGCTGGCCGATCTGCAGGCCGTCGACACCGTCGCCGAGTGCATCGACCACGCCCAGTGCTTCACTGCCACCGATCGCCGGCAGCGTCGGCTTGTAGCCGTAGAGGCCACGCACGGTCAGCAGGTCGTGGTTGTGGATCGAGGCCAGTACGGTGCGGATGCGCACCTCGCCGGGGCCGGGCTCAGGCAGCGGCGCATCGGCAATGGCAAGGACGTCGGTTGGGTCGCCGAAGGAGGGGTACTGGGCAGCGCGCATGGGCGGTGTTCCGGGGAAAGTTGATGTTGTACCGAACTGGGGACGCAGGCGCTGTCGACAAGGCGCCGCAGGTGCAACACGGCATCCTGCGACTGATCGTCGCGACATGTGCTGATTACCGCATCTTGTGTTGACGAGTTCGGATATCCCCACTATGTTGTGTCCGTCACTCCCGGTCAGCCGCCGCCGCCGGACATGCAGCAAACGTCCCGCGGCCCGCCCCTGAGGCTTGCCGTGTCGACGCGGCCGCCATCGTGCGGACGCAGGTCGCCCCCACGGCCCGGATACCGGCCGCAGGCGCAGGCAGATGCCGACGACCTACGTTCCCGTGCCCTGGCAATCCACCCGTTCGCCCCGTGCGCCGGTATCGCGTGCAGGGCCGCCATGGCATCGACCGCCAACGCGCGTGCGAGCCTGGAGTTTCACCACCATGACCGACAGTACCTTCCGCGTGGCCGATCTGGCCGGCGCTGGCGACGCCTTGCGCGCCGGTGGCGAGCGCGTGCCGACCTGGATCACCAAGGAGGCCGGCAACCGCCGCCTGCCGTTCGAGGCCGAACGCCTGCAGCGCAGCATCGATGCGGTGCATGCCGAGTTCCCGCAGCTGGACGTGAGCGACTATCGCCGCGTAGTGCAGTCGATGGTCGAACGCAAACCGAGCATCAGCGCCGATGACCTGGTCGATCTGCTGATCCGCGAGGCCGAGTCGCGGGTGGACCTGGTTGCACCCGAGTGGGAACAGTTTGCCGCACGCATCTACCTGCGCCGCCTGTACAAGCGCGCCAGCCGCAACCGCTTCTACGACGTCGGCCTGAAGTACGGCTCGTATGTGGGCCTGCAGGAAAGCCTGGCCGACCGCGGCATCTACAGCAACGACATCCTGCGCTGCTACTCGAAGGAAGAATTGCAGCAGGCCGGCGAGATGATCGATCCGGAGCGCGACCGGCTGTTCGCCTACAACGGCCTGTATCTGCTGGCCACACGCTATCTGGCCAGCGACCGCAGCCGCGAAGTCTACGAGCTGCCGCAGGAGCGTTGGCTGACCATCGCGCTGTACCTCATGCAGGAAGAAAAACCGCGTGAGCGGCGCATGCAGCTGGTCGGCGAGGCGTACTGGGCGCTGTCCAACCTGTACATGACGGTCGCCACACCGACGTTGGCCAATGCCGGCAAGGTGGGGGGGCAACTGTCCAGCTGCTTCATCGATACGGTGGACGACAGCCTGCAGGGCATCTATGACTCCAACACCGATATCGCCCGCGTGTCCAAGCATGGCGGCGGCGTTGGCGCCTACCTGGGCTATGTGCGCAGCAGTGGCGCACCGATCCGTGGCGTGGCCAATTCCTCCGGCGGCGTGGTGCCGTGGATCAAGCAGCTCAACAACACCGCAGTGTCGGTCGACCAGCTTGGCCAGCGCAAGGGCGCGGTGGCGGTGTACCTGGACATCTGGCACCGCGACATCGAAGCGTTCATGGACCTGCGCCTCAACAACGGCGACCAGCGCCTGCGCGCACACGATGTGTTCACCTCGGTGTGCGTGCCCGACCTGTTCATGGAAGCGGTGGAGCGCCGCGCCGACTGGTACCTGTTCGACCCGCACGAGGTGAAGCAGGCCAAGGGCTGGTACCTGCAGGACTTCTACGACGAGAAGCGCGGCTCAGGCAGCTTCCGCGACCGCTACGCCGAACTGGTGGCCGATGAGCGCATCAGCCGCCGCACGGTGAAGGCCATCGATCTGTTCAAGCGGATCATGCTCAGCCAGCTGGAAACCGGCAACCCGTTCCTGTTCTACCGCGACGAGGTCAATCGCCGGAACCCGAACAAGCACGCGGGCATGATCTATTCCAGCAACCTGTGCACCGAGATCCTGCAGAACATGAGCCCGACGCGGATGATCCAGGAGATCGTCAGCGGCGACCAGATCGTCACCACACGCCGCGCCGGTGACTTCGTGGTCTGCAACCTGTCCTCGATCAACCTCGGCCGGGCGATCAGTGCGCCGGATGACCTGCTGGCCACCGACGTGCTGGAGCGCCTGATCCCGATCCAGGTGCGCATGCTCGACAACGTGATCGATCTCAATGCGCTGCCGGTGCCGCAGGCCACGATCACCAACCGCAAGTACCGCGCCATCGGCCTGGGCACGTTCGGTTGGCACCACCTGCTGGCGCAGCAGGCGATCCAGTGGGAATCACCGGATGCTGAAGCGCTGGCCGACCGCCTGTACGAGCGCATCAACTTCCTGACCATCCAGGCCAGCGCGCAGCTGGCGAAGGAGAAGGGCAGCTACCCGATGTTCGCTGGCAGTGACTGGCACAACGGGCGTTACTTCCGCGACCGCGACTACAGTGGCGCCGCATGGGACAGCCTGGCCCGCGAAGTGGCCACGCACGGCCTGCGCAACGGCTGGCTGCTGGCGGTGGCGCCGAACATGAGTACCGCGCAGATTGCAGGCTCCACGGCCTCGATCGACCCGATCTACAGCGCGTTCTACTACGAGGAAAAGAAAGACTTCCGGCGGCCGGTGGCGGCGCCGGGCCTGTCGCTGGAAACCTGGCCGTACTACGAGAAGGGCGCCTACAAGGTCGACCAGTTCGCCAGCGTGCGCCAGAACGCGCGCCGCCAGCGCCATGTCGACCAGTCGATCAGCTTCAACCTGTACGTGCCCAGCACGATCCGCGCCAGCACGCTGCTGGAGCTGCACCTGAGCGCCTGGCGCGAAGGCCTGAAGACCACCTACTACGTGCGCTCCAACGACATCGACATCAGCGAATGCGAATGGTGCTCCAGCTGATCACCGGCGACCCACGGTAGTGCCGGCCGCTGGCCGGCAACCCCGCGATCTTCGGTAGTGCCGGCCGCTGGCCGGCAACACGATAGAAAGAGAACGAAGGCAGAAACCCATGGCAACCCCCCTCGACCGCATCAAGATCCTCGAACCGCGCCATCCCAACCGCAGCACCGGCATCATCAATGGCCAGACCAGCGGCATCCTCAACTGGAACGACATTCCGTACCCGTCGTTCTATCGGGCCTACAAGGAGCTGTCGACCAACTTCTGGATTCCCGACGAGGTTGACATGAAGCTGGACGCGCGCCAGTACGGCGAGCTCAACGCGCGCGAGAAGAACGCCTACGACTCGATCATCGGCCTGCTCGCCACGCTCGACTCACCGCAGACCCGCTTCATCTACAACGTGGCCGAGTACATCACCGACCCGGCCGCGCACGCCAATGCGGCGATCATCGGGCAGCAGGAGGTGATCCACAACGAGAGCTACAGCTACGTGCTGGCCTCGATCACCGACCTGCCGAACCAGAACCGCATCTTCGAGATTGCCCGTACCCACCCGACCATCATCAAGCGCAATGCCCCGATCATGGGCGCGTATGACGACTTCATGCGCGAGAAGACCGCCGAGACCCTGCTCAAGTCGTTGATCCAGTCCTCGATCCTGGAGGGCATCAACTTCTATTCCGGGTTCGCGTACTTCTACAACATGGTGCGGCAGAACCGCATGAACGGCACCGGCAAGATCATCAGCTTCATCAACCGCGACGAGCTGGCGCATACCAAATTCATCAGCGAGCTGATCCGCGCCATCATCGGCGAGAACCCGGAGCTGCAGACCAACGAGTTGACTGCCTACGTGCATCAATCGTTCGAGCACGCCATCGAGCTGGAGACGCAGTGGTCGTCGGAGGTGCTGGACGGCATCGACGGCATCGACGTGGACGAGATGGTGCGCTACGTGAAGTACCGCGCCAACAAGATGGCCGGCATGCTCGGCATCGAGCGCCTGTACAGCGACACCACCGACAACGTGATGCCGTGGATCAAGGCCTACGCCGACAACTTCACCGAAACCAAGACCGACTTCTTCGAGATGCGCAATGCAAGTTACAAGAAGACCAACGTCGACAACGGCTTCGACGACCTCTGAGCCCAGCGCCGCGCTGAGCATCCTGGTGGTGGTCGCCTCCTTGAGCGGCAACACCCGCGAACTCGGCCGGCAGATCGCCGAGCGCTGCCGCACTGCCGGCCATGCGGTGCACTGGCAGGAGGCGGACGACCTGCGCCAAGCGCCGCCGCTGGCGGCCGATGAGGCCGACCTGGTGCTGCTGGGCTGCTGGACTGACAACGCAGGCCGCACACCGGCGGAGATGAAGGCATGGGTGGCCGGCATCGCCGAGCGCGGCGAGCAGCCACGGCAGCTGGCGGTGTTCGGCACCGGCGAAACGCAGTGGGGGCAGGAGTATTACTGCGGCGCCGTGCACCGCCTGATCCGCTACTTCCACAGCGACTATCCGCCGCTGGAAATCGAACAGATGCCGCATGGTGAACGCCATGCCGGGGCCATTGAGGCCTGGACCGATGCGGTCCTGGCCCATTACTGGAGCAACACCGATGCAGATCATCGACGCCACCACGCCTGAGCAGTTCCAGCAGCTGCTGGCCGAACACCCGCGGGTGCTGGTGGATTTCCACAAGGACCAGTGCCCGGGGTGCCGGATGCTGGAGATGTCGTTGCACCGGGTGGCCAACAGCGTGGCGGGGCAGGGCACGACCCTGTTGCGCGTGCAGCTGGAAGTGCTGGGCGAGGCGTTCTTCAGGGAGCTGGGGCTGCGGCAGACGCCAACGCTGTCCCTGTTCCGTGACGGTGATGAGCGCACGCGCCTGGCCGGGTTCCAGTCGCCGCAGCAGATCGAGGCCGCGATCGCGCTGCATCTGTAGTCCGCGATCCCGGCTTTTGTAGAGTCGAGCATGGCTCGACTCTACAAAAGCATCCACGCATGGCGTGGATCTACTGGGTCCACCCCCTGGATCTGGCATCACCCGCCGCTGAAGGTATCCACCAGCAGCTTCACGTTCAACACCACGATCACCACGGCGATCACCCAGGCGATCGCGCCCAGCCAGCGCGGCGCTACCAACGCCCCCATCGTCACCTTGTCGGTCACGATCCGTACCAGTGGAATGATCGCGAACGGCAGTTGCATCGACAGCACCACCTGGCTCAGCACCAGTAGCTTCACCGCGCCCTGGTCGCCGAACAGCATGATCACCACCACCACCGGAATGATTGCCAGTGCGCGCGTGATCAGTCGACGCAGCCATGGCGGCAGTCGCAGATGCAGGAAGCCCTCCATCACAATCTGGCCGGCCAGCGTAGCGGTCACCGTTGAATTCAGGCCCGAGGCCAACAGGGCAATCGCAAACAGTGTCGCCGCCGCGCCCACGCCCAGCATCGGCGCCAGCAGCTGGTGCGCCTGCTCGATGTCTTCCACATCGAACCGGCCGTTGGCATGGAACACTGCCGCGGCCAGGATCAGGATGCTGGCGTTGATGAACAATGCCAGGGTCAGCGCGAGAGTGCTGTCGGTCACTGCCCAGCGCAGGGCACTGCGACGGCCCTCGTCGGTACGCGGATACGCGCGGGTCTGCACGATGGACGAATGCAGATAGAGATTGTGCGGCATCACCGTGGCACCAATGATGCCGATGGCGATGTACAGCGCGTGCGGATCAGTTACCACCTGGGCGCGCGGGATGAATCCGCCCAGCACGTCCATCACCGGCGGTGCAGCCAGCGCGATCTGCACCATGAAGCAGCCGAAGATCACCATCAGCAGCGCGATCACGAACGCTTCCAGCGCCCGGAAGCCGCGGTTCATCAGCAGCAGTACCAGCAGCGTGTCCAGCGCAGTGATCACCGCGCCCCACAGCAGCGGCAGGTCGAACAGCAGCTTCAATGCGATCGCGGTGCCGATCACCTCGGCCAGGTCACAGGCGATGATCGCCGCCTCGCACAGCGCCCACAGCGCCAGATTCACCGGCTTCGGGTACCGCGCGCGGCAGGCCTGGGCCAGGTCCATGCCGGTGGCGATACCGAGCCGCGCCGACAGCGCCTGCAGGATCACCGCCATCAGGTTGGAAATGAGGATGACCGACAACAACAGGTAGCCGAAGCGCGAACCGCCGGCGAGGTCGGTGGCCCAGTTGCCCGGGTCCATGTAGCCGACCGAGATCATGTAGCCCGGGCCGAGGAAGGCCAGCAGGCGGAACCACCAGTGACCCTTGTCGGGCACCGCCACCGAGGCGTTGAGCGCACCCAGGCTGGCCGCAGTGGAGGCCGAAGGGTCGCGGGGCGCCAAGGTGTTCATGGGTCCGAATATAGCTCCTGCTATAGTCATTAGCAATGTGAAACAATCGTCTTTATCGCGTTACTGGTCCAGAATTCAGGTTCAACACCGGATCACCCCGGAAGGACAGGCGCAGGCGTGGGCAAGACCGACGATTCGACATCGCTGAAAAGCACCCCCTTGATCGAGGCCGAGCGCCAGGTCGAGAGCTTCCGGCAAGTGCGCGAGGCGCACCGGATGGAGCTGGTGGAGGACTATGTCGAGCTGATCTCGGACCTGCTGGCCGACGGCGGCGAGGCCCGCCAGGTCGATATCGCCACCCGCCTGGGCGTGGCCCAGCCCACCGTGGCGAAGATGCTGCGGCGCCTGGCCCGCGATGGTTGGGTGGTGCAGCGGCCGTACCGCGGCGTGTTCCTGACTCCGGAAGGCGAGGCGCTGGCCCATGCCAGCCGCCAGCGCCACCAGACCGTGGAGCGATTCCTGCTGGCGCTGGGCGTGGACCCGGATACCGCACGGCGCGATGCCGAGGGCATCGAGCACCATGTGAGCGAGCAGACGCTGGCGTTGTTTGAAGCGTTCGTGCGCAAGGCCGAGGGCGGCTGAATCTGCTTTTGTTCCCGCGACTCTAGAATGCGGGCGGGCAGCGCGCTTGCTGCTGCGCGCACGCGCGTTTCGTCCATTCCTTCAACACTGGCTGCAAGCCATCGTAGCGGCGCCCGTGCCAGCCATTGGCAAGTACATTCCCGTCGGCATCGATCAGCACCAGGTTCGGCGGAGCCAGCCCGGCCATTGCCTGCAGTGCCGGCATGCGCGCGGCACGGCGCGGGTCCAGCACCGGCCACGGCATGTCCTGTGCGTGCATGTAGCGGCGCAGAGCGCTCTCACTCTCATCCAGGCTGACGTACACCACTTCGGTATCGGCGCCGGCCTCGCGCAACGCGTCGCGCACGCTGCGCAACGTGGGTACGAAGGCGTGGCACGGTGCACACCAGTCGGCGCCGAAGTACAGCGCCACCAGTTTCGGCGGCGGCGACCACTGCATCGGCCGCAGCGAGCGCTGTTCCGGCCGCATCAGCGAGGCCGAAACCTGCGCGTGCAGGTCCGCAGCCATCGCCGGTGCGGCCAGCAACACGGCACAGGCCAGCAACAACGCTCGCTGCAGCTCAGAACGCATAGCGCAGGTTGACGTACCACGAACGTGCGAAACGCGGCCCGTAGACATAGTCGCTGTCTCGCAGCGCGCCCACTTCCAGGTCCTTCTGGCGCTGGTCGAACACGTTCTTGACGCCTGCGGCTACCGACACTTCCTGCTGCGCCTGCGCGCCCAGGTGGCGGTGCCAGCGCGCACCGAGGTCGGTGACCAAGAATGACCGCGTGCGGTGCAGCTCGCCCAGCCGGTTGTTCAGCACCGACATCGGCCCGGTATGGCGCAGCGCGACGAAGGTTTCCCACGGTTCGGCCGGCATCCAGCTGAGCTGGGCCAGGCCGGTCCAGCGTGGGGTCTTCAGGTAGTCGCGGCTTTCGATCACGGTGTCGCCACCGTCGCCGGTATCGTCGAAGATGCGCTGCGGTTCGCGGAAGCGCGAGCGATACCACGAAGCACCGGCGGTCAGGCGCCATTGCGGCGAGGGTTGCCAGCCCAGGTTGGTTTCCGCGCCCAGCACGTTCGAGCCGGAGGCGTTGTAGCGCAGCTGGCTCAGCTGGCCGTCATCGCCGCGCTGGATCTCGCCCAGCGCGAAGGTATCGCGGATGCGTGCATAGGACGCAGTGGCATCCCAGCTCCACACCGGATTGGCCGGGTCCGACCGCCAATCGAAGCCGAACAGGGTGGTCAACGCGCGCTCTTCCTTCAGGCCATCGGTATTGCGCACGCGCACCTGTTCGCCACCCAGCGTGTCGACGTGCACATCCTCGACGAAGATCTCCGGTGCACGGAAGCCGGTGGCAATGCCCGCTCGCCATTTCAGGTTTGGCGTGGCCTGCCAGGCCAGCGCGATGCGCGGCGAGAACACCGCGTTGTCCAACTCCGAGCTCTTGTCCACGCGTGCACCCAGCACCACGTCGACGTTGTCGCGCAGGCTCCACTCGTCCTGGATGAAGGCGCCCAGGTTGTGGAAGGTCGCATCCTCCAGCACGGCAAGACGCTGGCCGTCACCGGTGCGATTGTCGTCGCGCAGCGCCTCGTGCTTGTACTGCACGCCGAAGGCCAGCGCGTGCGCGCCCAGCCGCCAGTTCAACTGGCTGTCGATGTAGTGCAGCGGGTTGTGGGTGCGGCCGTACTGGCGCCACGAACGCGAGGCCGCGCTGCCGGCCACGTTGGGGTCCAGCTGCGAGGGGTCATAGCCGGGCGCTGACGGATCGGTAACGACGTCGCCAAGACCGCCATAGAAGCTGTCGCGATCGATGTCTGCGAAGGCGTAGGCCAGGCGGAAATCGACGTCGGCGTTGATTTCTTGGTCCCACGACACGCTGCCGCGGCGGTATTTCGTATCCAGCGATTCGGCGATGTTGGCCAGGTATTCCGGCTGGTCCAGGCGGTTGCCGCCACGCCGGGTTTCATCGGTCACCTGCAGGTCCAGGCGCAGCCGCGTACCCGGCGTGGGCGCGTACCAGGCCTGCAGCCCGCCGACCTTGAGGTTCTTGCGGGTGATCTCGGTGTAGCCGTCACCGTTGTAGTCGATGCCGCTGTTCCAGTTGCGCTGGGCAATCACCGACAGGCCGGCGTCTGCTTCCTTGGCCACCAGGTCCAGCCGCACATCGGCGTTCTTCTGCGGCGTACCTTTCAATACATCCACGCCGGCCTGGACATGCCCACCGCTGCGCGCCGGCAGCGGCGGAATCAGGTTGATCACACCGGCAACCGCACCCGGCCCATACAGCGCCGAACCACCGCCCTTGACCACTTCGATGCGGTCGACGAATCCGGCAGGAATCTGTTCCAGGCCGTACACGCTGCCCAGCGTGGACAGCAGCGGGATGCCATCGAACAACAGCTGGTTGTAGGCGCCGGGCAGGCCCAGCAGCTGTACTTCGCTGGTGTTGCAGTTCTGGCAGTTGCTCTCCACGCGCAGGCCGTTGATCAGCTCGGCGGCACGCGAGAAGTCGGTGGCCGCGCGCAGCGCGATGTCTTCCTTGCGCAGCACTTCGGTGCGGATCGGGACATCGGACAGCAGGCGTTCGCTGCGGGTGGCGGTGCTGACCTTGACCTGCACGCGGTCCAGCTCGGTTGGCTTCGGTGTGGCGGCCAGTGCGGGCAGCGGCAGGGTCAGGGCGATGGCGGCGGCCAGGGGCAGCCGATGGAAGAGGGGGGTGGCAACGGGCATGAGGGCGTCGTCCTTGGGGGAAGAAAGGCGGCGAGGGCGACCTGGCTGACGCATATGAAAGCAGTGGCTTATCAATATAGCAAGTGCTATATAACGAAGCCGCAGCAATTCCGAGTGAGCGCCGGCCGAGTCAGATCATGGTGGTGTTATAACATTACATTATCGGGTCGCAACCCTGCCGGTGGTCATGCGCGGCGGTTGGAGTTGCCGTGTGGGCGGGGAGGTTGGGGTCAGAGCCCTTTCCCTTGGAAAGGGATCCGACCCTCGGGGGCGATCGTCAGCCGCGGCGGAATGCGGCGGGCGTGCGGGCGCCGACGATGATCATGCGGATCATCGTGGAGATCTGCTCGACCAGTTCCGGATCCTTCTCCGGCGGCAGGTCCATGGCGGTCGCGCCCATCGCGAACACCAGCCGGGTGATGGCCTTGGCCACCAGTTCCGGGGCATGCAGTACGGCGCCATCCAGTGCGGCCAGTCGCACCAGGTCGTGCTGCAACTCTTCTTCGAAGTAGTGCAGCTCGCGTTCGACCGCGTGCTTGAAGTCGTCCGAGCCGACCGCGCCTTCACGCAGCAGCACGTGCAGCAGCTTGTCGTCGGCGCGCAGCTGCTCCATGAAGGTCTCCACCGAGACCCGCACCACGCTGGTGGCGGTGGAGGTGGCGCGCTGGCGGGCCTCGCCGATGATGGTGCGCAGCGAGCGGCCAGCGGCATCGATCAGCGCCACGGCCAGTTCATCCATGTCGCGGAACTGCCGGTAGAAGCTGTTCGGCGCGATGCCGGCCTCACGTGCCACTTCGCGCAGGCTGAGCGTGGACAGGCTGCGGTGCGGCCCGATCAGTTTCAGGGCGGCGGCCAGCAGATCCTCGCGGCTCACCGTACGGCGGGCCGGGCTGTTGGCATCTTCGGGCGTCGACAAGGCGGTGGCGGCGGCCATGGGGGTTCCGGTGGGGCGAGGCTGAATCATACCCAATCCGGTTCAATATACACATGTATACACAGGTGTATGTGCGCCCGTATAGTTCGCTCATGAGCGCTGTCGTCCGTCCGTCCCTGTTCTCTCCGTACCGCTGGGTCTCGCCGTCGCTGTTCGACTTCTGGGCGGGCCAGCTCAATCCCCTGTGGACCCTGCGCGAGCCGGTGGCCCGCCTGGTCCGGCGTGAGTCGGCGGGCGAGGGCGCGGCGACCCTGGTCCTGCGCACCAACCGGCACTGGGCCGGCATGCGCGCTGGCCAGCACGTCACCCTCGGCGTCGAGATTGAAGGACGCCTGTGGCAGCGCAGCTACAGCCCCACCGCACTGGGGCGGCGCGAGCTGGCGATCACCGTCAAGGCGATCGACGGCGGCCGGGTCAGCCAGCATCTGGTCAACCACGCGCAGCCGGGCGAACTGTTCCGCCTCGATGCCGCCTTCGGCGAGTTCCATATGCCGGCCGCGGCGCCGGTGCTGCTGCTGGCTGCCGGCAGCGGCATCACGCCGATGCGCAGCCTGTTGCGCGACGCCTGCCAGCGCCCGCTGGCGGCGCCGGTGGACCTGTTCTACTGGGAGCGCACCGCCGCCCATCTGCAGTTCCGTGATGAACTGCAGGCGCTGGCCGCAGCGCATCCGAACCTGCGCGTACACCTGCTGACCACCCGCGAGGGTGAGGTGCCGGCCGCGCGAATCGATACCCATGATCTGCAGGTGGCCGGTGATGACACGCCGCTTGCGCAGCGCCATGTGCTGGCCTGCGGCCCGGACGGCTTCGTTGCCGCTGCGCGCGAACGCCTGGCACACCAGGTGGCTGGCTTCCAGGCCGAAGCCTTTACCCCGCCGGCGCCGCTGCGCGATGCCAGCAGCGAAGGCGAGGTGTCGCTGACGCTTGCGCGCAGTGGCCGCCAGCTGAGCGTGCCGCGTGGCCGCTCGCTGCTGGAAAGCCTCGAAGCCCATGGCATCAAGCCCAAGCATGGTTGCCGCATGGGCATCTGCAACAGCTGCAGCTGTGACCGCGTCAGCGGCGCCACCCGCCACCTACGCACCGGCGACCTGCAGTCCGAATCGGCACAGCCGGTGCGGATCTGCGTGAGCGCACCGACTACCGACCTGACCCTGGATCTCTGAGGACGCCTGCCATGACCCGCGCTACCGACCGTGCCCTGAGCACCGCCGAGATGCATGCCTTCGGTGAGGAACTCGATGCGATCCGCGACCGTGTGATCGGCAGCCTCGGCGCCTCCGATACACGCTACATCCGCCGCGTGGCTGCCGCCGTGCGCTGGTTCGGCGTGGGTGGCCGCGGCCTGCTGTTCCTGGCGGCATTCTCGCCGCTGTTCTGGATGCCGCTGCTGTGGCCGGCTGCGATCACCGGCACGCTGCTGCTGGCGCTGTCGAAGATCCTGGAGAACATGGAGCTGGGCCACAACGTCATGCATGGCCAGTTCGACTGGACCGGCGACCCCAAGCTCAATGGCAACACCTACGAGTGGGACATCGTTGCCACCGCCGACAACTGGCGCAAGACCCACAATTTCCGCCACCACACCTACACCAACGTGCGTGGCATGGACGATGACATCGGCTACGGCCTGCTGCGCATCTTCCCGGAACAGCGCTGGAAGCCGTTCTACCTGCTGCAGCCGATCATCGCGCCGATCTTCGCGCTGCTGTTCCAGTGGGGCGTGGCCGCGCAGGACCTGCGCCTGGGCCGTTGGCTGAAGGGCCGCATCAGCGGCCGTGCGATGTGGATGCAGACCCGCCCGGTGGCGCGGAAAATGGCCCGCCAGGTGCTGAAGGACTACGTGTTCTTCCCGCTGCTGGCCGGCCCGTTCTTCCTCACCGTGATGCTGGGCAACATGGTGGCCAACGGCCTGCGCAACATCTGGACCTACGTGATCATCTTCTGCGGCCACTTCACCGCCGAATCGGAAACCTTCCCGAAGGAATGCCTGCGCAATGAATCGCGCGGTCACTGGTACCTGCGCCAGCTGCGGGGTTCGTCCAACATCAGCGGCGGCTTCCTGATCAACGTGCTGTCGGGCAACCTCAGCCACCAGATCGAGCACCACTTCTACCCGGACCTGCCGGCCAACCGCTATGCGGCCATTGCCAAGGAAGTGAAGGACATCTGCCGCCGTTACGGCCAGCACTACAACAACGGCTCGCTGCCGCGCCAGTTCGGCCAGGTGGTCTGGCGCATCCTGCGTCACGCGTTCCCGAGCAAGCCGCGCCGCCTGCCGATGTCGGACATCATGTCCGCACCGGCATCGGCCAACGCGGGCTGATCGACTCAGCCCGCTTTCGCCAGGTCCGCCTGCTCGCGGTCCAGGCGTCGCAGGAACACCTGCATTTCCTTGCGTGCCTGCTGGTCGCCCTTGCTGCCGGCCACGCTCAGGCCGCGTTGCCATGCTTCGCGCGCCGCCTGCGGCTGGCCACTGGCCAGCCAGGCCTTGCCCAGCAGCTTCCACGCCGCTGAGTACTGCGGATCAAGCACCACGCAACGGCCCAGATGGGTGGCCGCGCGCACCGGGTTGCCGGCATCCAGCCAGCCCTTGCCCAGGCCGAAGCGCAGCAGCGCGCCGTCCTTGCCGGCGGCAAGCATGCATTCCAGAGCTTCAATGTTCATCAGCGCACCTCCACCAGCAGCTCGGCCGGACCGGGCTGGAAGCGGCCCCGATGGAACAGCAGCGGCGCGCCGCCGTTCTCGTGCACTTCGATGATGCGGCCGGCCAGCAGCAGATGATCGCCCACCGGCCACTGTGCGTGGCGGGTACAGCTGAGATGCGCTACCGCACCGGCGATGCGTGGCGGGGCGTCCTCGTCGTCATCCAGCAATGCGAGGCCGTCGAAGCGGTTGCGTACCTGCGGATCGGCAAAGCGCCGGGCCAGCGCTTCCTGGTCGGCCGCCAGCACGCTGATCGCAAAGCGGGTGGCGCGCTGGAAGGTGGACAGGCTCTGCGCGTGCAACGCCAGGTTCCACAGCACCAGCGGCGGCTGCAATGACACCGGCACGAACGAATTGATGGTCAGGCCGATGGGTATGCCCTGCGCATCACGTGCGCAGACGATGGCCACGCCGGTAGGAAAGTGGCCGAGCAGCCGCCGCAGTGCACGCGGCGGCATCTCGACCGACGGCACCGGGGCCGGGGCGGGGAAGACCCCCGCCCACGGCCCGGCGTACGGCAGTGTTTCGCCGCTCATGAGGCCCTGGCCTGGCGGTAGCGCCGGCCGACCTCGGCCCAGTTGATGATGTTGAAGAACGCACCGATGTAGTCCGGGCGACGATTCTGGTAGTGCAGGTAGTAGGCGTGTTCCCAGACATCCAGTGCGAGGATCGGGGTGTTGCCGGACAGGCCCACGGCTGCACCCATCAGCGGGCTGTCCTGGTTGGCGCTGCTTTCCACCTGCAGGCGGCCATCGCGATCGCTGGTCAGCCAGGCCCAGCCGCTGCCGAAGCGGGTCTGCGCCGCCTTGGTGAAGGCGTCCTTGAAGGCATCGAAGCCGCCAAGATCGCGGTCGATGGCGGCGGCCAGCTCATCATCGGGTGCACCACCGTGGGTGCTGAGTACGGTCCAGAACAGGCTGTGGTTGGCGTGGCCACCGCCGTTGTTGCGGACTGCGCCACGCTGCGCCTCGGGCACGGCATCGAGGTTGGCGATCAGCGCCTCGACCGGCTGCTCGGCGATGCCGGCCTGCTCGATGGCGGCGTTGAGGTTGTTGACGTAGGTCTGGTGGTGCTTGCTGTGGTGGATCTCCATCGTGCGCGCATCGAAATGCGGCTCAAGGGCGTCGTAGGCGTAGGGGAGCGGGGGAAGCGAGTACGACATCGAATCAGTCTCCGTGGGGAAGGCCAGGGGGCTGGCCGTGGGGAGACTGTTATCGCACCTCAACATTGGTTGAGGTCAAGGGGAAGGATTGAAATGCGTGAAAGGGAGCAAGAGCGGCATGGTAGTGCCGGCCGCTGGCCGGCAATCAGCGAAGGTCGGGTTGCCGGCCAGCGGCCGGCACTACCAGAACCCGCTTTTCGAACCTCACCGGCGCGCTGACGTGCCCGCTGCCAGCGTTTTCATCAACTCAACTCAACCAGTCCTTGCACGCACCATCCACCTGGTCACCGCATGCCTGCTGCATCCGCTGCTGCAGCCGCGCCAGTGTCTCCGCACCCTGGTGCTTGCCACTCCACGTCTTCAACTGCCCGGCCAGCCGCTCGAAGCGCTGGCGGGTGCGCTGGTGGTAGCCCGACGGCTGCGCTTCCAGTTCGGCGATCAGCGAGGTGGTGGCCTGCTCGATGCGTGGTGCATCGTCCGGCGCCAGCTTCAGCAGGCCCTCCACGTACAGCACGCCCCATTGCACGCGGGTGGCCGGGCCCTGGGCACCGTCGTAGGCACGCTTCAGCCACTCCAGCGCACCGGCGGTGTCGCCGCGCTGCTCGGCCAGTTCGGCCAGCTCGGGCATGTAGTAGTAGGGCTGTTCGCTGCGCTTCAGCTCGGCCAGCAACAGCGCCTCGGCACCCGCGTCGTCGCCGACCTCACGCAGGGCATAGACCGCGCTGCTGATTGTGGCCTGGCGCGCATGCGCATCGGTGGCGGCGGCATCGGCAGCGGCCACGCGCTGCTTGACCCGCTCAACCAGGGCCGCGGGCAGTGCGCCCTTCGGCTGCTGCTGGCGGGCCAGCGATACTTCGGTCAGCGCACGCGACAACGCGTCGTCCGCGCGATCACCGCGCTCGGCATCTGCGCGCTCCAGTGCGACCAGCAGCTGCTGTCCCAGCGTGTTGCTGGTGGCCGGCCCGGCACTGGCCTGCTTGACCAGCTGCACGCCTGCATAGCCCAGCAACTCACGGTTGCGGCGTACTTCTGCCGGTTGCGCCAGCACTGCCTGCAGCAGCTCGCGTACTTCGGTGGGCGAGGCATCGGGTTTTTCGGCCGTTGCCAAGGCAAGCAGAGCGAAGCGGCGCTGCAGGGCGGCATCCGGTGCGGCCTTGGATAACTGGCGCAGTACGTCCTGGCTCCTGCGCTCGCCGGCCAGGCGGTTTGCGTCCACTTCCCAGCCGTAGTCGCCCAGTACCTGCCAGTCTTCGGTGGCCAGTCGGTCCGGCGTTGCCAACGCGGTGGCCAGGGTGGCGGCAACAGCACTGCGGCGGCCTGCGGCAACGGTCAGTGCCCGGGTCAGTTCGGCGGCGTCATTGCCGCCGGCCACGCGGGTGATTTCGTTGCGCTGTGGGTCCAGCACGATCAGGGTCGGATAGCCGCGTACGCCGAAGCGTTCGCCCCAGGCCTGCGCACCTTCCTCGTCGCCATCCAGGTAGACGGGCACGAATTTGCTGGTCAACGCGATGAAGGCCGGGTCCTTGAACAGGCCCGCCTTGAGCTGGTTGCACGGTGGGCACCAGACCGCGCCCCAGTACAGCAGCACCGGCTTGCCGCTGTCGACGGCTTCGGCGAAGGCATCGTCCACATCGCCCTGGCGCCAGGCAATGGCGGACGCCGGCGCGGGTGCCTCGGCGGAGTTGGCGGTGGAAACCGGGGCCGGGGTGCAGGCGCTCAGCGCCGAAGCCAGCAGCAACACGGAAAGCGCGACGCGCATCGGCAGCATCTCGAAGGGCAGGGTGACAGGCCATTGTAGGAACCGCCGGGGAGCCCGCTGATTCAGTTTGCTTATGACGGGCGTGCTGCAGGGCATGACGCCCACCGGGCATTGCCGGGCAACGCCGGGCGGATGCCTTCAGGCCGCTGCCCGCACCATCTGCTGATACACCAACCCATTGAACTCGCCGACGTCACCGTCCAGCGCAAAGCCATAGCGCAGGTAGGTCGGTACTGCATTGAGCGAGGCGCGCACGGTCATGACCGGCTCGCGCACCTGTGGAAGCACCGCCTCGAACAAAGCATGGCCGATGCCCTGGCCCTGGCAGGCGGGATCGACGAACAGCATCGCAAGGTGCCGGCCCTCCTTCAGTTCGATCACGCCGACGACACGGCCGTCCTGCTCGGCCACCAGGATGTGGTTGTCGCCCTGCAGGCGCGCGCCGAACGCTTCGGCAGCGGCGACACTGCCGAAGGTGGCGATGCCGGCCGCGCTGAGCGAAGGCGCGACCGCCGCAGTGAACGCGGCCAGGCACACCGTGCTGATCGCAGGCAGGTCATCGACGTGGGCAGGGCGGATCGTCGGCATGCAGTGTTCTTCCGGTGGTGGGCGGCGCGTCATCGTTGCCGCAGGCCTGCACGCTAAGCTGGCGGCATGAGTGATTTCAATCCTGCTTACGCTGCCTTGTTTCCGCAACAGGGCCTGAGCCTGGGCCTGATGACGCCTGTCGCCGCACATGGGCTGGCCGATCCGCACGAGGCGCGGCGCATTGCGCGACTGGCCGATGATCTGGGCTTTGCCGCGTTGTGGACGCGTGATGTCCCGCTGATGGTGCCGCAGGGGCCGGACGCGACAGCGAGCGCGCTGGATGACCCGTTCCTGTGGCTGGGTATGCTGGCCGCTGCGACCGAGCGCATCGTGGTCGGCAGCGCGGCCATCGTGCTGCCATTGCGGCAGCCGCTGCAGGTGGCGAAGTCGGCCTTGAGCCTGGACCGGATCAGCGGCGGACGGTTCGCGCTGGGCCTGGGTTCGGGTGACCGCCCGGAAGAATTCGCCGCCTTCGGCGAGGACCTGGAGGGCAGGGCGGCGACGTTCCGTGAGCGCTGGACCTTGTTGCGCGCGGCGCTGTCACCGGAGGCCGATGAGCGGACCGCCGTACTGCAGGCGACCGGTGGCTTCGACGTGCTGCCGGCCCCGGCAACCCGCATCCCGATGCTGGTGGTGGGTACCGCGCGGCAGAGCCTGCAGTGGATCGCGCGCGCGGCCGAAGGCTGGGCCACCTATCACCGCGAGGAGGCCGCGCAGGAGGGGCGCATCGGCCTGTGGCAACAGGCGCTGGTGCAGCGTGGTGGGCCAGGCAAACCGTTCGTGCAGTCGATGCTGCTGGATCTGCAGGCAGATCCGCAGGCGCCAGCCGAGCCGCTGCCGCTGGGCCTGAAGGTCGGCCGCGATGGCCTGCGTGACTATCTGCTGCGCGTGCATGCGCAGGGCGTGGCACACGTGATGTTCAACCTGGTCGACAACGGGCGGTCGATAGACGGGGTGCTGCGTGAGATCGGGGAGCAGGTTCTGCCATACACGCTCCGGTAGGTGTCCACCTTGGTGGACACGCTCCAGCAGTCGAGCACGGCTCGACTCTACATGGGGTTCGCATCTGCGTATCATTCGCATTTGATATCCCGATGCCGGAGCCCCGCGTGACCCAACGTTCCCCCATGCACCCGACCGGACGCCTGTTTGCCGCAGTCGCTTTCATCGAGGCCGTGACCTGGGCCGGCCTGCTCATCGGCATGTGGATGAAGTACGGCCCGATGGCCAACGTGGCACTGGTGAAGGTGTTCGGGCCCCTGCACGGCGTGGCCTTCCTGGTCTATGTGGCAGTCACCCTGTTTGCGGCGGTGCGCCTGCGCTGGCCGTGGTGGGCCAGTGCCCTGGCCCTGCTGGCGGCCATCCCGCCGCTGGTGACGCTGCCGCTGGAGTGGTGGTTCAAGCGCCGTGGTCTGCTGGGCCTGCGTGCAATGCGCTGAACCCACTGTTGCATGCCCATTCAAGAGAATGGGTATCAAATGCAAATACGAGCCGTTATCATTTAAGGGTGGTGTCTGGTCCTGAGCAGGGCCGGTGCCGGGTGGGGCGCGCAGGTGCGCCCGCCCATCCTTTCCTGTTACGGCTGGTGTTCCATGCATGCACGTCCCGTCGTTCCCGGCTTGCCGGCGCTGGTGTTGGCTGCCCTGATCGGCACCATGGCGATGATGTCCTTCGTCGCTGTGATCGGCCCGGTGGTCCGCATGCTCGGCTTGTCCGAGTGGCATGCCGGCCTGTCGGTCACCGCCGCAGGCGTGTTGTGGATGCTGGCCGCGCGCCCCTGGGGCCAGCTCAGCGACCGCATCGGCCGCAAGCGCGTGCTGATGCTGGCGATGAGTGCCTACACCGTGGTCTACATCGCGCTGGCGGTGTTCATCGACGTCGCCCTGCAGGCGGTGCCGCCGGTGCTGGTGTCAGTGCTGGTGCTGGTCGGTGCGCGTGGCCTGATCGGCCTGTTCTACGCCGCCGTGCCTCCTACCGCAGCCGCGCTCATCGCCGACAAGGCACCGACCGGCCAACGTGCGAAATTCCTCGCCCGCCTGGGCAGCGCCAACGCGCTGGGTATGGTGCTCGGCCCGGCCGCCGCGGGCTGGCTGGCCTATACGAACCTGTCGTTGGCGCTGTACGTGGCCGCGCTGCTGCCGTTGCTGGCACTGGCGTTGCTGGCTTGGCGGCTGCCGGCCACGCCGCCCGTGGTGGGTGCGTCCGCACAGCGCCGCACGCCGATGAGTCGCCTCGACACGCGCCTGCGCCTGCCGCAGCTGGCAGCGTTCATCGCCATGGTCTCGGTGACCATCGCGCAGGTGACGGTCGGCTTCTTCGCGATTGATCGCCTGGGCCTGGATGCCGCGGCTGGTGCACGCATGGCCGGCATCGCACTCACCGCCGTTGGTGTCGGCCTGATCCTGGCGCAGGCGCTGGTGATGAAGCTGGAGGTCCATCCACGCCGCTGGATCGTCCTTGGCGCCCTCATTTCCGGCATCGGCTTTGCTTCGGTGGCGGGCGTGCAGCAGGCCTGGCAGTTGCCGGCGGCGTATGCGCTGGCCGCGTTTGGCATGGGCTTCGTATTCCCCTCGTTCCAGGCGCTGGCCGCCGATGCGGTGGAGGCGCACGAGCAGGGCACCGCCGCCGGCACCGTCGCTGCTGCGCAGGGGCTGGGCATGGTGGCCGGGCCGATGCTCGGCACGCTGTTGTATCGCGGCGGGCCAAGCCTGCCTTATCTGCTGGTCGGTGCGCTGCTGCTGTTGCTGTGCGCGCTGGCTGCAGCGCATCGGATGAAGGAGACCCCATGAACGATTCCCTGATGCAGCGCGCGTGGCCGGAGGCCGCGCCAGCGCCGCAGGAGAGCACCGACGACGCGTCGCTGTTCCTGCTGCAGCATGCGGGCCAGCATGTGCACGCACGCGGTTGCCGCGCCGCGCTGCCGTCCGGTGCACTGGCGACATTGGCAGAACGCGTCTCGGAATTTTTTGCCCAGCAGCGTGGCGGCCCGGGCCTGCTGGTTGGCGCAGTGCCGTTCGAACCGCGTGCGGACGATGCGTTGTACCAGCCCGAGCGCCTGCTGCCGGCGCTGGCACTGCAGCCGCAGGCCGCACCGCCGATGGACGGCGCTCTGCGGGCCGAGCCTGCGCCGGATGCGTACGCGGCGTCGGTGGCTGCTGCGGTGCAGGTACTGCGCGCGCCCGAACTGAGCCTGCAGAAGGTGGTGCTGGCGCGCAGCCTGCTGGCACATACCCGCCAGGCGCTGTCTCCGGATGTGCTGCTGGCACGTCTGGGTGCGGATCCGTCGGTGGCGACCTATGCGGTGCCGTTGCCGGTGGAGCTGGGCCAAGCGCCGGCCTGGCTGGTGGGCGCGACGCCGGAACTGCTGCTGCGCAAGCGCGGCGCCGAGCTGCTGTCGCATCCGCTGGCGGGTTCCGCGCGGCGCAGTGCCGATGCCGCCGAGGACGAGCGTGCGGCGCAGGCGCTGCTGGCCTCGACCAAGGACCACGACGAGCACCGCCATGTGGTCGAGGCCATCGTCGAGGGCCTGGCACCGTACTGCAGCCATGTCGATGCACAGCCGCGGCCGGTGCTGCATGCCACCGCCAGCATGTGGCATCTGGGCACCCGCATCCACGCCACGCTGAAGGATCCGCAGACGTCTGCCGCCGAACTGCTGGCGCAGCTGCACCCCACGCCGGCCGTATGCGGGACACCGATGCTGGCGGCATTGCAGCGCATCCGCGAGCTGGAATCGGTCCCGCGTGGCTTCTATGCCGGCGCCGTGGGTTGGTTGGACGCGCAGGGTGACGGCGACTGGTATGTGGCGATCCGCTGCGCGCGTCTGCAGGGCACGCAGCTGCGCCTGTATGCCGGTGCCGGCATCGTCGCCGAGTCGCAACCGGAGGCCGAGGTGGCCGAAACCGCAGCGAAGTTCGCTGCCCTGTTGAACGCGCTGGGTGTCCATGAATCCGCGCCCGCCATCGAGCCTGCCGCATGAGTACCTCCACTGACTCTTCCCGCCTGCCGCTGCAGCAGGTGTGGCCCGACGCGCTGGTGGCGCGCTATCGCGAAGCCGGTCATTGGCGTGGCGAGACCTTCCCGGCGTTTCTGCGCGAACGTGCAGAACGCTATGCCGATGACATCGCGGTGGTCGCCGGTGATGTCCGCCTGAGCTACGCGCAGCTGTGGCACGAGGCCGGGCGGATTGGTGCCGGCCTGCTGGCGCTCGGCCTGCAGCCCGGAGAACGGGTGCTGGTGCAGCTGGGCAACACGGCAGGCTTCATGACCACGGTCTGTGGACTGTTCCGCGCCGGGCTGGTGCCGGTGTACGCGTTGCCGGCGCACCGCATCACCGAGCTGGTCCACTTCGCCAACAAGGCTGAAGCCAGTGCCTACATCACCACCGCATTGCACGATGGCTTCGATCATCGCGGGCTGGCGCGGGCGCTGCAGGCCGAAATGCCGGCCGTGCGCCATGTGGTGATCGACGGCGAGGCGGCGGAGTTCATCGCGCTGGAGGCGCTGCAGGGCGATCGCAGCCAGCTGCCGGCCGATCCGGATCCGCAGTCGGTGGCGTTCCTGCAGATTTCCGGAGGCAGCACCGGGCTGTCCAAGCTGATTCCGCGCACCCACGACGACTACATCTATTCGTTCCGTGCCAGCAATGACCTCTGCGGCATCGACCGCGACAGCGTCTACCTGGTCGCGTTGCCGGCCGCGCACAATTTTCCGATGAGCTCGCCTGGTTTCTTCGGCGCGCTGTATGCCGGTGCCCGCGTGGTGCTCAGCCCCGGCCCCGGGCCGGATGCGGCCTTCCCGCTGATCGCCCGCGAACAGGTGACCTGCTGCGGGCTGGTGCCGCCGCTGGCGCTGCTGTGGGCACAGGCCGCCGCCACCAGCAAGCATGACCTGTCCAGCCTGCAGGTACTGCAGGTGGGCGGTGCCAAACTGGTGCCGGAAGCCGCACGACGGGTGATCGACGGCCTGGGCTGCACGCTGCAGCAGGTGTTCGGCATGGCCGAAGGCCTGGTCAACTACACGCGGCTGGATGATCCGGAGGAACTGATCGTGGCCTGCCAGGGCCGGCCGATCAGTCCGGACGACGAAGTGCGCGTGGTCGATGACCATGACCAGCCGGTGGCCGAAGGCGAGGTGGGGCATCTGCTCACCCGTGGCCCGTACACCATCCGTGGCTACCACAACGATGCGGTGGCCAATGCGCGCTCGTTCACCGACGACGGCTTCTATCGCACCGGCGACCGTGTGCAGCAGCTGCCCGGAGGCTACCTGGTGGTGCAGGGCCGCGCGGGTGACCACATCAACCGAGCCGGCGAGAAGATCTCCGCCGAAGAGATTGAAGATCATCTGCTGGCCCACCCCGGCGTGTTCGACGCCGCCGTGGTCTCCATTCCCGATGAGTATCTGGGTGAGCGCAGCTGCGCCTTCGTGATTCCGCAGGGCGAACCGTTCAAGGCGCCGGCTCTGAAATCCTGGATGCGCGGGCGCGGCCTGGCGGCGTTCAAGGTGCCGGACCAGATCGTGTTCGTCGACAGCTTCGATACCACCGCGGTCGGCAAGATCAGCCGCCGCGAACTGCGCGCGCAGCTGCGTGCGCGTCATCTGCAACAGACAGGAGGAACGCGCTGATGGCGCTGCCCCGTATCACCGATTACCCCTTGCCGACCGCCGCTGAACTCCCGCAGGCGCGTGGCCCGTGGCGCCCCCAGCGCGATCGCATTGCGCTGCTGGTGCACGACATGCAACGTTACTTCCTGGCCGCATTCGACGCTGGCAACGCGCCGCTGCGGCCGGCCGTGGACAACATCGCACGCTTGTTGGCGCATTGCCGCGCGCACGGCATTCCGGTGTTCTACACCGCCCAGCATGGCGACCAGGATCGCCGTGACCGTGGCCTGCAGGCCGACCTGTGGGGGCCGGGCATGCGCCGCAGCGCCGATCACGAACCGATCATCGAGGCGCTGGCACCCCAGCCGGGCGAGCACGTGCTGGTGAAGCACCGCTACAGCGCGTTCCAGCGCAGCAACCTGGAGACGCTGATGCGGGTACGTGGGCGCGACCAGCTGCTGGTGACCGGCGTGTACGCCCATATCGGCTGCACCGCGACCGTGGTCGAAGCCTTCCAGCGTGATATCGAGGCCTTCATCGCCGCCGATGCGGTGGCGGACTTCTCGCGCGCCGATCACGATCAGGCGCTGCACTGGATCGCGCGTACCAGCGGGGTGCCGATGACCACCGACCAGCTGCTGGAGGTGCTGTGATGGCTGCCACCGGTGAGGTGCTGGATCTGGAGCGGATGCGTGCCGATGTGGCGCGCGTGTTGGAGTGCACGCCGGCCGAGATCGGTGACGACGACAACCTGATCGACCTGGACCTGGATTCGATGCGCATGCTCGGCCTGGTCCTGGCCTGGGGCAACACGGGCCTGCCGCTGGAGTTCTCGCAGTTGGCCGAACACACCACGCTGCGCCAGTGGTGGAACGTGGTGCAGACGCTGCAGGCCGCGCAGAACGCATGAACGCCGTCGCGCTGGCCACGCCGGTGGCATTGACCGAGGCCCAGGCTGGACTGTGGTTCGCACAGCGGCTGGCACCGGACAACCCGTCATTCAATACCGCGCACGCGGTGTGGATCGACGGCCCGCTGGACGTGGCCGCGTTCGTCGCAGCGGCAGACCAGGCTGCGGGCGAGGCCGAGGCCTTTGCACTGCGCTTTGCCGAAGGGGCCGATGGCCAGCCGCTGCAGTGGCATGACCCGGCACACGTGCCGCTGCTTTCGGTGCGTGATGTTTCCGCCGAGGCGGACGCTGCTGCTGCGGCACGCAGCCTGATGCACGCCGACCGGATGAGCCCGGTCGACCCCACCCGCGACCGGATCAGCCAGCAGGTGCTGCTTGAGCTGGGCGGGCAGCGCTGGGTCTGGTACCTGCGCGTGCATCATCTGGCCACCGATGGTTACGGCATGGCGCTGTTCACTGATCGCGTGTGCGCGTTGTATGCCGGTCGTACGGGTGAGCCACTGCCGGGGCTGGCGGGCGTGCTGGCCGATGATGCCGCCTATCGTGCCGACCCGCGCCGCACGCAGGCCGGGCAATGGTGGCGCGAGCACATGCAGGGCGCACCGGCGGGCGTGGGCCTGGCCGGCACGCTCGCGGCCAGCGACGACGCGCTGCGTTGGGTGCAACCGCTCGATGCGGCATTTCGTGAGCAGCTGCTGCAGGCCTCGGTACGTTGGTTGCAGGCCTGGCCCGACGTTCTGGCGGCGTTGTCGGCCGAGTACCTGCGGCGGATGAGCGCTGCCGATGAAGTGGTGCTGGGCGTGCCCTACATGGGGCGGCTCGGCAACGCGTCGGCGCGGGTGCCGGCGATGGTGATGAACGTGTTGCCGCTGCGCGTGGCGGCCGGCGAGGGCAGCGTCGAGGCCTTTACGCGCGGCCTGGGTCGCCAGCTCAGCCAGGGCCGCAAGCATGGCCGCTATCGCGGCGAGCAGCTGCGCCGGGACCTGGGCCTGGTCGGCGCGCAGCAGCGCCTGCACGGTCCGCTGGTGAACGTGCAGCCGTTCTACAAGCCGCTGGCGCTGACCGGCGTGCAGGCGACGCTGGAGGTGCTGTGCACCGGGCCGGTGGATGATCTGACGCTGGGCTTCCGTGGCGACGGCCAGCACCTGCTGGACCTGGAGATCGAGGCCAATCCCGCGCTGTACAGTCGCGAGGATGTCGAAGCGCACGCGGCGCGGCTGCTGCATTTCGTGTCGGCGGCGCTGCAGGCTGACGATATCGCAGCCGTGCCTCTGGCGACGCCCGCGGAGGCGCAGCAGGTGCTGCAGGACTTCAATGCCACCGCGCACGCGCTGCCGGAGACGACCCTGGTCGAGCTGCTGCAGCAGGGCATGGATCGGGATCCGCACGTGCCGGCGCTGGTGTTCGGCGACGCTGTCTTGGATTACGCAACGCTGGAAGCGCGCAGTTTCGCGCTGGCGGCACAGCTGCGGGCGATGGACATCGGCCCGGGCCGCGTGGTGGCGGTGGCATTGCCGCGCTCACTGGACCTGGTGCTCGCGCTGGTCGCAGTGCTGCGCGCAGGCGCGGCCTATCTTCCGCTGGACCTTGCCCACCCCGACGAGCGGCTGGCGCGTATCCTCGCCTCGGCGCAGCCGGTGTGCGTACTGGCTGCGACGGACGTATCGGCGCGCATGGCCGGTGTGCCGGTGCTTGCGCCGGAGCAGTGGACTGCGCTGAGTTTCGCCGCGCCATGGGCCGATCCTGCGCCCAGCGATGCGGCTTATGTGATCTATACCTCCGGTTCGACCGGCGAGCCGAAGGGAGTGGTCGTCGAACATCGTGCCATCGTCAACCGCCTGCTGTGGATGCGCGAGCACTACGGCATCCGTGCCGACGACCGCGTGCTGCAGAAGACCCCGGCCACCTTCGATGTCTCGGTCTGGGAATTCTTCCTGCCGCTGCTGTGCGGGGCCACGCTGGTGGTCGCCGGGCCCGATGCACACCGCGATCCCACTGAACTGGCGCGCTTGATCCGTGGGCATGGCATCACCACGGCGCATTTCGTGCCGTCGATGCTCGATGCCTTCCTGGCTGCGCCGGCCTCGGCGGGGCTGCAGCTGCGCCGGGTCTTCACCAGTGGCGAAGCGCTGGATGCCGCGTTGCGCGACCGCTTCCACGCGCGTGTGCACGCAGAACTGCATAACCTGTATGGCCCGACCGAAGCTGCGGTGGATGTCAGCTACTGGCCGGCGTCGGCGCAGGATCGTTCGCGGCCGGTGCCGATCGGGTTCCCGGTCTGGAACACCCGCCTGTACGTGCTGGACGCCCGGATGCAGCCGGTGCCGGTCGGTGTGGCCGGTGACCTGTACCTGGGCGGGGTGCAGCTGGCACGCGGCTACCTCGGTCGCGATGATCTCACTGCGGAGCGCTTTCTCGCGGATCCTTTCCTGCCGGGCGAGCGCATCTACCGCACCGGTGATGTGGCGCGCTGGCGCCACGATGGTGCCGTTGAGTATCTCGGCCGCAGTGACCATCAGGTAAAACTACGCGGCCTGCGTATCGAGCTGGGCGAGATCGAGGCGGCACTGCGCGAGCTGCCTGGCATGGAGCGCGTGGAAGTGCTGCTGCGCCAGGACGCGCCGGGTGATGCCCGGCTGGTGGCCTATGTGCCAGCGGCGCTTGCCGATGCCGTGACGCTGCGCAGCCACCTGGCCACGCGCGTGCCGGACTATATGGTGCCCTCGGCATTCGTCGGCGTGGACCACTGGCCGGTGACCGCCAACGGCAAGCTCGACCGCAACGCGTTGCCGAAACCAACACAATTTGAAATTGCCGGCTTGGCGCCGCGCACTCCGTTGGAACAGGAACTGGCGTTGCTGTTTGCCCAGGCACTCGGGCGTGAAGTGCCAGTTGCGGTGGATGCGGATTTCTTCAGTCTCGGCGGTGACTCGCTGTCGGCGGTGCACCTGCTGCTGGCCATCGAGCAGCGCTGGCGCTGCGATCTGGGTCTGGGTGCCTTGTTCGCGCAGCCCACCGTGGCCGCGCTGGCGGTTCGCATTGCCGAGCCGCCGGCGCTGGCCGATCACGCACTGGGGCCAGTGATCGCGCTGGCCGCGACCGACGCTGCCGGGCCCACGCCGCTGTTCGTGCTGCATCCGGCCGGTGGCATCGCCTGGAACTACCGCACCCTGGCCCGGGCACTGCAGCCGGCACGCCCGGTGTACGGCCTGCAGTCGCCGGCACTGGACGCGCGGCAGCCGCTGCCGAGCAGCATCGAGGCGATGGCCAACGACTACGTGCAGCGCGTGGTCGCATTGCAGCCGAAGGGGCCGGTGCATCTGCTGGGCTGGTCGGTGGGTGGCATCCTCGCCCAGGCGATGGCGGTGCGCCTGCATGAGATCGGCCGCGAGGTCGGCGAGCTGGTGTTGCTGGACGCTTATCCCAGCGAGTGCTGGCGGGCCGAGCCGGAACCCGATGCCATCGCTGCATTGCGGGCACTGCTGGCGATTGCCGGCCACGATCCGGATGCGCATCCGGAACTGGACAGCCGTGAACGCATTCTGGCGTTCCTGCGACGTGGCGGTAGTGCACTCGGCAGCCTGCCGGATGTGGTGCTCGATGGCGTGGTGCGCGCAGTGACCGGCACCAATCGGCTGATCCGCGAACACATCCACCAACCGTTCGACGGCACGCTGGTGCACGTCCGCGCTGGCCGGGATCATCAGGCGCGGCCACAGCTGCAGTCGGCGTTGTGGCGGACCCACGCGCGCAAGGTGCAGGCGCTGGAACTGCCGTTCCTGCACGCCGAACTGACCGGCCGCGATGCGGTGGCGCAGCTGGCGCCGTGGCTGTCGGCGCGACTGCGCCAATGGGACGAGCAAGAGGAGATCGCAACATGCAGTTGACCGGTTTTGATGGCCGCGTGGCATTGGTGACCGGTGCCTCCGGTGGCATCGGAGAGGCGCTGGTACGGCTGTTGGCCGAGGCCGGCTGCACGGTGGTGGCGACCGATCGCGAGGTACCGCGCATGGCCGATACCCGGGTCAGGTCGTTCGCACTCGATGTGACCGACAGCGCCGCGGTGGACGGCTTGGTGGATCAGGTCGAGTCCAGTATCGGGCCGATCATGCTGGCCGCCAGCGTGGCCGGCGTACTGCATGTGGGCAGTGTCACCGAAACCGGCGACGATGACTGGCGCCGGGTGTTCGCGGTCAATGCCGATGGCGTGTTCCATGTCGGTCGTGCGCTGGCGCGGGTGATGTCGCCGCGCGGGCAGGGCGCGATGGTTACCGTCAGCTCGAATGCGGCCGGCGTGCCGCGGCATGGCATGGCCGCCTACGCCGCATCCAAGGCCGCCGCCACGATGTTCACCCGCTGCCTCGGGCTGGAACTGGCGCCGCTGGGCATCCGCTGTAACATCGTCGCCCCGGGATCGACGCTGACCCCGATGCAGACCGGCATGTGGCAGGACGAGCGCGGTGCCGAGCGCGTGATCGCCGGCAATCTGGAGACCTACAAGGCCGGCATTCCGCTGCGCAAGCTGGCCACCCCCGAGGACATCGCGCACTCGGTGATGTTCCTGCTCTCCGAACAGGCCGGACATGTGGCGATGAGTGACCTGTACGTGGACGGCGGCGCCACCCTGCGCGGTTGAGCTCCAACAGCCGCTGGCCGGCAATGCATGATCCCTGGTAGTGCCGGCCGCTGGCCGGCAACCTCATTCAACTTCAGACATCTCCCGACCCCCATCGAGGCATGGCCTGACAGCCAACGCCCAATGATCGACCCACCATGGCGCATGAGCAGCCATCGCCTCCGCCTGGGCCGTCACTCGATCATCGGCCAGTCCTACGTTCTGACAACCACGACACACCAGCGCCGCCGGCTCCTTGAAAGCGAAGCTTCAGCAGCATGTGTAATCGACCAGTTCCACTACATCGAACAGCGCGGGCTCGTACAGTCACACGCATGGGTAGTCATGCCGGATCACGTCCACTGGATGCTCGAGCTGCGCGCAGCTCACCTTCCAGACATCGCACGCCGGATGAAATCGTCGAGCGCGCTTGCGCTGAATCGCTTGGTGGGGCGTCGATGTACGGTCTGGCAGCCTGGTTACTTCGACCATGCCGTGAGGGCCGAGGAGTCGCTGGCGGGGCAAGCGCTGTACATCCTGGGGAATCCGGTACGCGCTGGTATTACTGGGCAGATTGGTGAGTATCCGTATGCGTGGTCGTGCTGCTTGTGATGCCGGCCAGCGGCCGGCACTACCCATTGCAGTCAGGGCAGGGTCAGGCGGTACACCAGCACACGGTTGTCGTTGTCGTACGCGCTGTCGCAGGCCTGGCCCTGCATGCGGCAGTGGCGGGCGATGAAGTCGTTGTCGTTGCCGATCAGCAGCAGTACGTCGTTCGGGTGCTGCGGGTCCAGTGCCGGCAGCACGTCCATGGCTTCCCACTTCTCCGAGAGCAGTCCGGCATGCGGGCCGCGCTTGGTGTCCAGATCCAGCCCGGCACGGGCCAGCTGCGGGCGGTCCAGCAGGTTCAGCAGTTCGTCGCTGCGTGCGGGCACGATGCCGTCCTTCAACACGGTGTCCGCCGGGTTGGCCAACACCGAGGCCGTACCGGATTCATGGTTGCTTCCCGCCAGATTGCTGGCATCGGCCACATCCACCAGCAGCACCGACTTGAAGACGATCGGGTCATCGCCGTCCTTGCCCAGCCCGTTGCCGTCGCGGGCCAGCAACAGGAAGCGATGGTCGTCCAGCGCGCGCAGCTCGCTCTGCGCGGCGGTGCGGTCCAGCTTGCCCTTGCCGTCATGCGCGTAGGCGGGCAGGGCCATCACGTAATGGCCGATTGGTTGCTGTGGCGTCGGCGAGGCCGTCACGTCGTAGACCAGTACGCGGGTGTTGATGCGGCCCGCCGCGTTCCCCTGCGCACTGTCCTGCAGCGTGGCGCTCTGCAGAGCGACGAACAGGCGGGTGCCGTCGGGTGACAGGCCCATGCCTTCCACGCCCTGGTTGTTGCGTCGGCCGGTCTGCGGTGGCGCCAGTGAACCGAACGCCGGTTTGCCTTCGCGCTGTGGACGGATCGCAGGCGGTGCCACGATCACACCCTGCAGCTGGCCCCGCGCATCGAAGTAGTAGACGTTGGCGCTGTACTCGTCGCCGACGTAGAAGTGGCCATCTGCGGTGAACTGCAGTGACTCGGCATCCAGCGAGACCTTGCCCGCACCAGCGCCGCTGGCGGGCGAGGGCAGCACCACCTGGCGCTGGGTGACCGTGTGGTCACCCGGGTCGGCACCGGTGAACGGCTGCCCGTTGAAATCCTTCAGTACCACGCCCTTGTCGGGCACCATCGTCAGCGTGCCAAGCTCGGACTTGCCCGGGGAAATGTCGATGCGCAGCTGCATGCGCTCCACGCGGCCGGTGTAGTCGTAGAACAGGCCGGCCTCGGGATCATTGCGGCCGCGGTCGGGCAGGGTCCACAGCACGCCTTCATAGCCGCTGGCGGTGCGCTTCCAGGTGCCGGGCTGCACCGCCAGCGACGAGAACGAGCCGAGCGTATCGCCCAGGAAGTCCACCGTGCCCGCGGGTAGCCGCCCGGCGGCGACCAGGCCTTTGTCCACATAGGTGCGACCGCCCAGCTGCAGGGTGCGCGGCGGTGCGCCCGTCGCCTCATGCGGAGCGGAGTATCCGCTGGCGGTGAGGGTGGCCAGCAGCAGCGTGGTCGCGAGCATCAGTGGACTCCAGGCGGTCAATCAGAAGCGAAGGTCGATCGTACCGAACACCTGGCGCGGTGCCGAGGCATGGAACACGTACAGCTTGCCGGCCGGGTCACTGGGTGCGAACACGCTCGAATCCAGGTTGCTGGCGTAGCGCTTGTTGGTCAGGTTGGTCACGTTGAACGACAGGCGCATGCCCTTGGCGAAGCCGACCTGGCCGAAGTCATAGCCACCGGCCAGATCGAACACGGTAAAGCCGCCGAAGCCCTGGTCGTTGGTGTAGGTGTAGAAACGTTCACCGGTGTACTTGCCGCGCAGGCTGGCGAACCAGCCGTTGTCGCGCCAGGTGATCTCGGTGGCCAGCAGCTGCTTGGGTGTGTCGGTCTGGATCTTGCCCTTGATCTGCTGCTCGACACCGGCCTGCACGTAGTTGGAGGCGTACGTGGAACGGTTCAGCGAGGCCGAGGTGTACCAGCTGAAGTGCTCGTTCGGGGTCCACAGCACGGTCAGCTCGGCGCCGCGGCTGTCGACGCCGCCCACGTTGTAGAAGCGGTTGCCGCAGGTCGGGCCGACCGGCTGGCGCGAGTCACAGGGGTTGTACTGCAGCAGGCGGTTGTCGAAGCGCACGCTGTAGGCGGCGATCGAGGCCTGCAGGGTATCGGTGACGAAGCGGTAGCCGGCTTCGAGCGAGCGCGATTCCTCCGGCTTCAGGTTGCCCTGCGCATTCCAGGTGGCCTGGCTGACCGCCTGCGGGCCCAGCTTGAACCCGCCCTGGAACATGGCGATGTTCTCGGCGTAGCTGGCGAAGATCTCGTGGTGCTCGGCCAGGCGGAAGTTGGCGCCGATGCTGGGCAGGAAATTCTTGCTGGCCTTCAGTGAACCGGTGGCGAACTGGTTGTTCGAGGTCGGCGAGATCGGCGTCTTCGCGTCGCCCGGTAGTGCTTGTGCATCGGAGGTGGCATGCGGGCTCTTGGCACCGAACTCCAGCGTCAGGCGATCATCAAGCAGGCGCCAGGTGTCTTTCAGGAAGAACTGATGGGTCTTCCAGCGCGTGCGCTGGGCGAACACGCCGACGTCGGAGGGCAGGGTATTCATGCCACTCAGGTCGCGCGGGCCATCCACGGCGGTCTGGTAGCGCTCGGCGCTGCTGGTGTTGCGCTCGTACCAGACGCCGCCTTCGATGCGATGTGCACCCAGCTCCCAGTCGAACGACAGCGTGCCGCCATCGCGGTCGATGGTGTAGATGGTGTTGCGGAAGATGATCGGAATCTCCTGCGCCGTGCCCTTGTTCGACCACGCGCCACTGTTCCAGTTGTGGCCTTCGCCGCGGTCATCATGGTGGTAGGCCAGGGCGCGCAGGCTGAAGCCATCGGCCAGGAAGAAATCGCCGGCCAGGTAGTACAGGTTGTCGTCGCGCAGGATCTGCCCGGCGGTGAAGGCACCATCGGCATCCTTGTCCGTGCCGCTGTTGTCGCACTTCTTCGCGTTGAGGCTGGCGGTATTGCAGTAGGCCTTGGCCACCGCCTTGTTCCAGTCCGGCGCGTAGCCGCCCCAGTCCCAACCGAGGCCACGCGACATCTCGTCCTTGGACAGGTAGAAGTAGTCAGCCTGCGTGGTCCGCGAGGTATCGACGAAACCGGTGATCTGGCCGCGGTCGAAGTTCCACACGCCCTTGGCATTGAACTGCTTGGTGGTGGATTTGTTGTAGGCGGTCTGGTCGTTCCACAGATCGGAGACGGCATTCATGCCGGAGACGTAGCCGGAGAAGCCGTTGTACTCGCCGCTGTCCACGCGCACGAAGGTGCGGCGGTTGGCATCGCTGCCGAAGGTCTGCACCACGCGGCCACCCAGCTCCTGGGCCGGGCGGTCGGAGGTATAGGAGATGGTACCGCCGAGGTTGCTGGTGGACGGCGTGCCGAGGCTGCCGATACCCACCGCCAGCTCGGCGCCGGCCATGTTCTCGCTGATCAACGCGCGATTGATGGTCAGGCCGTTGTAGTTGTTGTACGCACCGTCGCCCAGCGGCACGCCGTCGAGCGTGTAGCCGAGGCGGGTGGAGTTGAAGCCGCGCAGGCTGAGCGTCATCGACTGCTCGTTGGTGCCCAGCGCATCGGCCGACTGCGCGTTGACGCCCGGCAGCAGGTTCAGGGTTTTCTGCAGGCTGGTGCCCGGCGGCAGGATGTCGAGGTTCTCGCGGGTGATGCGCTGCACCTGGCGCGCTTCACCGCTTCCGATCACCGAGACCGCATCGAGGGTGGTGGCGGAGGGCGTGCTGGAGGTCGGGGCAGCATCCTGCGCCCAGGCCGCGGGTGCGAGCGCGATCGACAGCGCGGCGGCCAACAAAGTTTTCGTCATGTTACGGACACTCAGGCAGGCACGAGCCACCGCATGGGCGCGGAGCTCATGGAGTTTGAAAGGGGAGACAACAGAGGTGACTGCGGACGCTGCAGGCGCCGTGGGTCAACGTGAAAATGGTGCGCTAGACAGATGACTGTCTGGTGACATGTTCAGTTGTTGTGAGGTGGTAGTGCCGGCCGCTGGCCGGCAGCCCATCAATCCGTTGCCGGCCAGCGGCCGGCACTACCCCTTTGGTGTCTGGCGCGGCTTGCGCGTGCGCTTCGGCTTCGCGGTATCTGCACCGCTGGCGGCGCCATCCTGCAGCGCCTGCAGCCACGACAACGTATCCACATAATCGATGAAGTGGCGCAGGTAACCGGGGCTGGTCGCCTGCATCGTGTCCAGCATGCGCTGCACCAGCACCGCCGAGTTCAGCGGGCCGCCATCGGCGGGAGCCTCGGTGCGCAGCGAGCGGCGTACCTGCAGTTCGCTGCGCAGCTCGGACCACTCGCGCTGCACCTGCTGCAGCATCGGCACCTGCGGGTAATGCGGCAGCGAGCGCGACCCCGCATCAAGGTCGCGCACCAGTGCGCGCAGGCCTTCGAGCACTGGTGGCTTACTTGGCATCCGGAGCCTTGGGCTTGGGAATCGGCGCGATCTCCACGCGGCGGTTGCGTGCGCGGCCGTCTTCGCTTGCATTGGAGCTGACCGGCTGCTCGCTGCCGAACGCGGCGGCGAACACGGCGTCGGCCGGTACGCCATCGGCGATCAGGGTGCGGGTTACGGTCAGCGATCGCTGCGCGGACAGCTCCCAGTTGTCGGCAAAGCGGCGGTTGCCTTCGCGCACCGGCGCGTCATCGGTGAAGCCGCTGACCATCAGGATCTCTTCGCGGCTGCCCAGGTAGGCGGCCAGCGGTGCGGCCAGGCTGCGCAGCAGCTCCTGGCCTTCCGGCTGCAGCTGGTCGGAGTTCAGCGCGAACAGCACGCTGCCGCTGATGCCGATGCGGCCGTCGACCAGGGTCACGCGACCGGCCGCCAACGGGCCCGCCAGCGCCTGTTCCAGCGTCTGCAGGCGCTTGGCTTCGGCCTGGCGCTGCTTCACCTCCTGGTCCAGCCGCTGCGACAGCTCCAGCTGCACGGCGACCACGCCGACCAGGATCAGCACGAACGCACCCAGCAGCACCGACATCAGGTCGCCAAAGGCGGCCCAGATCGGGGCGTGTGAGCCGCCGTCGACCTCCAGCTCGTCGCTCATGCGCTACCGGCCTTGCTGCGGCGCGCGGCCAGCTGCTGCAGTTCTTCCATCACCTGCTTCTGCGACAGCAGGCTGAGGTCGACCACCTCGCGCGCCTGCGCCACGTAGTAGGCCAGCTGCTCATCGCTGCGGGCCAGCGAGGCATCCAGTGCGCCGCCAATCTGTTCCAGGCGGCCGGACAGCTCGGTGGAGGCGCTGCCGAACTGCGCGACCGCCTCACCAAAGGTGCCGGCCAGCTGGCCGACTTCACCGGCGCTGCCGTTGAGCGCTGCGGCAATGCCATCCAGCTTGCCGGTCTCGGCGGCGATATGGTCGGTGAAGCGGTTGCCGACGCGTTCCAACAGCTCGGCCGAACCGCCGACCAGCGCGTCCACGGCGGTGCGCTGTTCGTGCGAAGCATGATTGATCGCGTCCAGCAGGGTCTGCACGGTGGCCAGCAGGCGGCCGCGTTCTTCCAGCATCGCGTTGTCACGCACCAGGCTTTCAGAGAGCGTGCTGCGCAGCTCGTTGATGACGTCGGCAGCAGCCTTCGGCGCGGCGGCGGCAGTCTGCAGCAGGGTAGACACTTCGGCCAGCGTGGCGCTGGCCTGCGCGCGACCGTTCTCGCCGATCTGCTGTGCGGTCTCGGCCAGCGTGTCGCAGACCTGCTGCTGCTGCGCGGCCAGGCGTTCGCCGTTGGCCTGCAGGCGCTCGGCCAGGTCGGTGGAAACGTGCTGCAAGGCATCGCTCCAGCGTTGCAGGCGCTGTTCGTCGCCGGCCTGCAGCTGCGCCTGCAGCGTGGCGTGGGCCTGCTGCAGCTCGGCGCTGACCGCGTCCCAGCGCGCCTGGCGCTGCTGCTCGCGGCTGTCCAGGCTGGCCTGCAGTTCGGCATGCGCGGTTGCGGCGGCGGTCTGCGCGGCCTGCCAATCCTGCGAGCGCTGCTGTTCGTGGTCCTGCAGCAGCGACTGGCTGGCGCTGTGGCGCTGCTCCAGTGCCTGCAGCAACGCCTGCGCGTGCTCGTCCAGCTGCTGACCGGCTGCGAGCAGCGCCTGCTGCTGGCGTTCGACCAGCGCGCTGTTCAGGGCCTGCTGCTGTTCGGCGGCGGCACGCAAGGCCTCCGCATTGCCCTGTGCATCGGCTTGCAGGCGCTCGCCGATACGTGTGACCAGCGCTTCGGCATGCGTGCCCTGGCCATCGCTGAAGGCCTGCAGGTGCTGGCGCAGATCGCCAACCAGTGCCTGCTGTGCCTGGGTCTGTTCACTCACCACCTTGGCCCAGCTGGCCTCGGTTGCAACGCGGCTGCGCTCGAAACCGTCGCTCAGGCCGGCCAGCTGCTGCTGCACGGCCTGCTCGACGCGGGCGTGCAGTGCCTCGCCGTGACGGGCCAGGCCAACCAGCGTGGTCTCGGCCATCGGCTGCAGCGCGCCACCGATGGCGGCGGCGCTGGCTTCGGCGCCTTCGCGCAGCGACTGCTGCAGCGACACCGCCAGGCGTTCCTGCAGGGCCTGGCTCTGGGTCAGGAACTCGGCCTGGCCGGCGAGCAGGCGCTCATTGGCAGCCGAACTGTGTTGTTCGAACGCGCTGGTCATCGCCTGCAGGCGGTCGACCAGCGCCGGCAGCGCCGCAGACTGTGCCTGCAGCAGGCGCAGCGATTCGGCGCGCTGCCAGGCCTGCGAGTACGGATGCAGGTCGCCGGCAATGGCGCGGTCCAGCTGCTGCACGGCCTGCAGGCGGTCGCGGCGCAGCAGCGCTGCCAGCAGGCCGAGCATGGCCGAGCTGGCCACACCGGCGATCGAGGTCCCAAATGCCACCGCCAGGCCTTGCACCGGCGACGCCAGCGAGCCGCGGATGGCGGCCATGTCGGTCGCGCTCTGCAGGGCCAGGCCGGTGCCGCGCAGCGTGTCCATCATGCCCAGCAGGGTGCCGAGCATGCCCAGCAGCACCAGCAGGCCAACCAGGTACGGGGTCAGCACCGGTGCGGGCAGGGCGGTGCGCTCGCCTTCCACGCGCAGGCGCACGGCGTTGCGCAGGCCCACCGGCACGCGCTCCAGCCAGGGGGCGAGGCTTTCCTTCGCGCTGGACAGGTCACTTAGTGCGTTGCGCAGGCCGTTGCTGGCCTGGCGGTAGCGGTACAGCTCCACGCCACCGGCGATGTAGCAGGCCGCGATGATCGCCGCCACCGCTGCACCCAGCGGATGCACCGAAACGTAGCCAATGCCGATCCAGCACACGGCCAGCAGGCCGACAAGGAAAACAACGACATGGAAAGCAGTTCTGGACATGGTGTTCCGGTCAGTGGGAGCGCAGGGCGTCTTGCAGCCCTTCGATCGGGTGGAAGCGCAGCTGCAGCTCGGCGAGCAGCAGCGTGCGCATGTCATGGCGGAAGGCCGTGCGCCAGCCAGGTTGGCCATGCACGCGTTCAAATCGGGCCCCGAGCACTGCCGGCGCGGTGGCCAGCAGGCTGTGCTCGCGCGGGGTGAGGGTCTGTTCCATCACCGCATCGACCTCGGCCAGCCGCGCCAGCTCGGGCGAAACCTGCACCAGCTGGTCGCGCAGGCGGCCGCGAAGGCGCCCGGTGGCGGTCTGGATGGCCTGCTGCAGCACCCGGTAGCGCTGGCGCAGCGAGGCGAAGTTGGGTGCAGCGGCAGCTTCGGCCAGGTCCAGCAGGCGCTCGGCCTCGGCATCCTCACGGATCGAGGCCAACAGGCTGGCGTGCGCCTGGGCGCAGTCGGCCAGCACATCCTCGACCGCTTCGGCGGCTTCACCGGGCTCGGGCAGGCGTCCGCCGAGCGCCCCGGACAGGGCCACGGCACGGCTCCAGTCCACCCACTGGCCGAGGCGATCGGTCAGGGCGGGACTGCTGGCCGGCATCGCGCCGTCGCTGAGACGGGCGAGCAGGCGGAGGAACTCCGGTCCACCCAGGACCGGCTGCGCTGCGTTCGCCATCAAGGGGTGAGGGGCCAAAAACCGTTGATTTTACAACCAGATGACCCGGCCTGGATGAAGGCGGGGCCGGGGGAGGCGACCCGCAGGCGCGACAAGGCTTAGAATGACCGGCTGCACCCATCCGTTCGACCCTTGGAGTACCCAATGACTGTTGCGCAGTTCTACCCGATCGGCACCCCCGGACAGCCCTGGGGCGACGCGGAACGCGCACAGTGGCGGGCCCGACAGCAGCGCCAGCGCAGCTATCACGATGACGTGGTGGCTGCCCTTGAGCGCCTGGACGACAGCTTCGACGTGATCCAGTACGGCCAGCTGGACTATGCGCCGGACCATTACCCGCTGTTCGCCGTGGTCAACCACGACTGGAACCCGGCGCTGCCGGCCGCGCTGATCACCGGTGGCGTGCATGGCTACGAGACCAGCGGCGTGCACGGCGCCCTGCAGTTCCTGGAACAGCAGGCCGAGCGTTACCTGGGCCGCCTGAACCTGATCGTGGCGCCGTGCGTCAGCCCGTGGGGTTACGAGCGCATCCAGCGCTGGAACCCGGACGCCATCGACCCCAACCGCAGCTTCCGTGACGGCGGCCAGATCGAGGAAGCGGCTGCGCTGATGCGCTGGGTTGCCGAGCGCAAGCCGAACCTGCTGGTGCACCTGGACCTGCACGAGACCACCGACAGCGACCTGCAGGAGTTCGATCCGGCCCGCTGCGCCCGCGACGGCAAGCCGTTCGAGCGCGACACCATTCCGGATGGTTTCTACGTGATCGGCAACAGCGAAGATCCGCAGGCCGAATTCCAGAAGGCATTGATCACCGCCGTCGCCCCGGTCACCCATATCGCCCCGGCCGACGCCGAGGGCAACCTGGTCGGCCTGCCGCTGCAGTCGCCAGGCGTGGTCTGGGGCGAGTCGCGTTCGATCGGCGCCTGCGCCGGCTTCACCGACGCGCGCTTTGCCACCACCACCGAGGTCTACCCGGACAGCCCGCGCACCAACCCGCAGGAATGCAACGACGCCCAGGTAGCGGCGGTGTGTGCGGGCCTGGATTTCGCCCTGGCGGCGCAGTAACGAATCAGCACAGGGTAGCGCCGGGTCACGCCCGGCGGGTCGGGCGTGAGCTAGCCCAGCAGGATCACGCCCCACACTGTGCCGACCATCAGCAGCGCGGTGGTCTGTGCGGCGCTGCCCATGTCCTTGGCGTTCTTGGACAGTGGGTGATGGTCAAGCGAGATGCGGTCGACCACCGCTTCGATGGCCGAGTTGAGCAGCTCCACCAGCAGGCTGATGAAGCAGACTGCCAGCACCACGGCACGTTCGACCCTGCTGATGTCCAGCAGGAAGGCGGTGGCGATCAGCAATGCATGCAGCAGCAACAGCTGCCGGAAGGCTGCTTCGCCACGGAAGGTGGCAATGAAGCCATCGCGCGAATGGATCAGCGTATGGAAGATGCGGCGAAGCCCGGTCTTGCCGTGCGGATACTTGCCGCTGTCCCTGGGGTGAGGTGGCTGCATGCCGGTCCTGCCATGAATTGACCTCACGACAGCATGTGCAGGCGGGCGTCGGGAAAGCGTCGGACGCCCGTTGAATTTTCCTTCAGCCGCCCTGGCGCTGTGCCTGGATGGCCTGGTCGAGGGTGTCCAGCTCATCCGTCGGCGAGGCCAGCCATGCCGGGTACGCCTCGGTCTCGACGAAGGCGGAAGATCGCAGCACATCGTCGAACGCCGGATTGTCCTTCTCCGCATGGCGCAGCAGGCCGGACATCAACCCGCAGATACGGACGGCCGCCTGGAAGGCGCCCTGCAGCGATCCGGCTGGCTCGGTGACCGTGTTGAGGAAGGCCGCATAGGCCGGCCCATCGAAGACGAAGTCCTCGCGCTGCTGGAAGGCATCGCCGCTGAGGTTGGCTTCGCCGGAGACGTGCCGCGAGAATCCCCAGGACCAGATGTCGAGGAAACGCAGGTCATCCAGCATCCGGCGCGCATCGTCATTCAGCGCGACCGCGCCGGACAAAGCGTGCTCCAGCGTGGCTGCTGCGAACGGTTCGGTGCCTTCGTGGGCCAGGAAATCGCTCAGACAGCGCAGCGCACCGGGATGGTGCGGGTCCAGTTGCAGCGCCCGGTAGATCACCCGTGCGCCTTCCACGTGACGGCCCTGGGCGATGAAGATGTTGAGGGCATGGTGCGCGAGCTGGTCGGCGCTGAGGTCGGCAATGCGGGTCATCGTGGTTCCATCTGGTTGCGAAGGGCCTGCGGTGACACCGCCACCAACGGACCGGGGGCTGATCATTGCAGAACCACCAGTGTCCTGCCAGGAAGCCATGGGCTGACGGCCGTGCCCTGGCGTCGGCGCCGATGGTGCAGGAGGACTACTTTCCAGCCTCCAGGCGCCGGGCAAGGTGGCAAAGAAGTGCAGCCGCCGCCGCGCAGGATGCAATGGCCAATGGCAGTAGTGCGGGCCCCTGGGTCGTGAAGCTGGCGGCATAGCCGATGATCGCGGACAGCAGATAGTGCAATGTGCCCATCAAAGCCGACGCAACGCCGACCTGGCGGCCTGCACTTGCCATCGTCAACGCAGTCAGGTTGCCGAAGACCAGACCAAGCGCTCCGATGGCCACGGCCAGCAGTAGCGCATAGAGCCATAGCCCGGCGATGCCGCTCTTCACCGACAGGAGCAAGGCAATTCCCGCAAGACCATGCGCGGCGATGCCGAGGAGCATCGCTCTCTGCGGGTGTACACCCCGCGCCAGCATTCGGTTGCCGATCTGTCCGCCCAGCACCAGGCCAATGGAGTTGCCCGCGAACAGATAGCTGAACTGCAGTGGTGTCAGTGCGAAATGCTGTGTGAAGACGAACGCCGAGCTGCTGATGTAGAGGAACAGCGAGCCCAGGATGAATCCACCGGCGAGGGTGTAGGCAACGAACACGGCGCTGCCCAGCTGCCGCGCGTAGGCGCGCAGCACGCCTGTGAAGTGGATCGGCACCCGTTCGTGGCGGGGCAGGGAGTCCTGCAGTGCAAGCAGGCACCAACCGAGACCCGCCGCGCCCAGCGCCGACAGCGTCCAGAAGATGAAGCGCCAGCCACCGTGGCCGAGCAGGAAGCCTCCCAGCAAGGGAGCAAGAATCGGTGCGATCATCATCACCTGCATCAGCAGGGAGAAGATGCGCGCCGCCGCAGCCGTGTTGCAGCGGTCGGCGACGATGGCACGAGGGGCGACCAGGCCGCCAGCGGCACCCAGTGCCTGCAGCAGGCGTGCGACCAGCAGCCATTCGATTGAAGGGGCCAGCGCGGCGAGGATCGACCCCAGCACGAACAGCACGAGGCCTGCCAGCAGTGGCAGCCGGCGGCCATAGCGATCCAGCAGTGGGCCATACAGGGCTTGCCCGATCGCCAGCCCCGCCAGGAATACTGATAGCGTCTGCTGCACACGCCCTGCATCGACGCCGAATTCACCGGCGATGGCCGGCATGGCCGGCAGGTACATGTCGATGGCCATCGCGTCCAGCGCGGTAAGCAGGGCCAGCAGCACGATGAGTGTTGGACCAATAGCCACTGCGGAGTGTGCGGGGATTCTTTCCTGCGTATTGTTCATGGTCCTGCGGCCGCCTGCAGCGAGTCGGAGAGAAGGCGCTGCATGGCCTTGAGCCGGTCGTTGACCTGACGCCCATTGGTGTAGATCAGCTTGACGTGCAGGCTGTCGACGATGGCCAGATAGGCGTTGCCGTAGAGCGCGATATCGGCTCTGGAGATTCGTCCGTCCACGGCATGCGACTGAAGCAGCTTGTGCTCGAAATTGTCGGACAGGGTCGCGAGATAGCGGATGTATCCTTCGTCGATCTGTTCGACCAGTGCCTGCGGCGGGATATAGGCCGTACGCAGCAGGAAGCGCAGATGCTGGGATTGGAGATAGCGCTTGGCCAGGCGTTCGCAGTACAGCGAGCCTGGCTGCGCGGTGGTGCGTTCATCGGCAAAGCACTGTTGCGCGAAGTGCATTTCCTGCGTCAGCGCATCGGCATAGACCTCAAGGAACAGGGCGTCCTTCCCGGAGAAATGCGCATACAGCGACGCTTTCCGTATGCCAACGGCTTCAGCGATTTCATTGAGCGATGAGCCGTCATAACCACGTTCGGCGAAATGGATGACGGCGGCATCGCAGATTCTCTGGACTGCTGGCGAACGCGTTGTCATGGAGGTGTTCCTCGATAGGGTAGGGATGGCGCTGGTCGTCAGGCGGAGCTATTCGCGATGGTCGGCGCTGCCGGCTTTCCAGTAGCCCATGGCGCTGAGCCGTCGTTGATCGATCGCATGCTCCTTCTTTAGATGAAGGCGCAGCGCGCGCACGGACGTTGATTCGCCGGCGATCCAGACGTAGCCCGGGCCAAGAGGAAGCGAGAGGTTCAGTACGGCGTGCTGCAATGAGATGCCCGGACTGGCTCCCTCCTCGATCCAGTTGACCAGGACGCCGGAAGGGGCCTCGATCGGTTGCCGGTCCGCCGCCGAAGGAATCTCCACGTAGGCACGCACATCGATGCCAATGGGCAGAGTTGCGGCAATGGCCTGCATTGCCGGAAGCGCCGTCGCATCGCCGGCCAGAATCACCCAGCGCGCATCCTCGGGCAAAGCCCACTCACCGCTACGAGGGCCGGCAATGCCAATCTCATCGCCCATCCTGGCCTGCTCGGCCCAGCTGGAGAGTGGTCCGGTTGCGTTGCCGTGGCTGTGGAGAACGAAGTCCAGGTCGATTTCAGCCTGCTGTCGATCGATACGCCGGAGCGTGTAAGCGCGCCCTTCGCCGGTCGGCAGGAACACCTTCACCCATGCGGCCGGATGCTCGACGCCCGGAGTCATCAGGAATGCCGCAGCGCCCGGCCCGGTTACCGTGATCCGCCGCATATGGGGCGAGAGCGCTTCAATCGACTTCACCTGGACGGTGAACAGTTCCGCGTGTTTTGAGTTCGTGTGACGGTTCATGCAGCTGCGCCTTCCGTGCCTTGGGGCGCCACGGGGCGGCACCCTATGGCGTGGGCGTCACTATAGCCTACCGACCGGTAGGTAGCAAGTCACGGGTGCTGGAGGTTCAGCTTCAAGCAGCCAGTCAGGCGACTGATCCCATCAGTCCGCGGGGCTGCGTGAATCGCGGACCGAATAGACCACCGAGAAGATCTTCCAGCCCTGCTCTGTGCGGATCAGCTGCCACATTTCCTTGCCCCAGTTGGTCTTCACCCCATCGTCGTGGAAGCTGTAGTCGAACGACACCGAAGCCACATCGCCATCCGTCTCGATCTTGGTGTTGGAGAATGTCTCCTCCTTCGGCTTGGGCGAGGCCACCGCCCCGTCGATCAGCGCGATGAAGTTGTTGGTGGGAATCTGCCGTGCCTTGATCGCATCGGGCTTGGCCTTGCGGATGTCCTGCAGGCGCACGTCCTCGGAAACGAACTGCCAGCCGATATCTTCTGGTTTGTCCGAGAAGAACAGGCTCATGTAAGTCGGCTTGTCCTTGTTGATCAGCGAGGTGCGGAACGATTCGACCACCTGTTCGATCGCCTTGACGTCGGCGGGTGTGTTCTTTGCAGCGTAGGCTGGCAAGCACGCCGGAAGGAAGAGGGCGAGGGCGGTGAAGCGTGCACGTGCGTTGGGCATCATGGGTTCCTGATGAGGAGTGAGGTGGCGCTGGCGCATCACCCTGCGCAGGCGGGTGGAAACATCGTCCTTGCGGCCCCGTGGGATGCAGTCCGACCTATCGGGTCAGGGCGTCGAACAGGCGATTGCGATCCGCGTCGCTCATCGACCAGCTCTGACCGAGCGGGGCCATGCGCACGGATTCAGTCCGACCGCAGGCCCGGTACTGCCAGATTTCCGAACCATCGGGTTGGGCTGTCACGTCGATGCCCTCCAGACGAGCGCACTGCAACCGGGCCAGCGCCATCGGCGCGAAGTGCAGCATGTAGTGCTGCATCCGGTCGGCCGGCATTGCCGTGCCGGCAGGCAGCGGATGGGGTGGGCCGTACTCGGCGAGCAGGCCAACGCAGGTCGCTGCCGCGGACAGGGGGTTGCGACCGAAGGCCCGGGAGGCATCCTGCTCTACACCCTTTTCCAGAGCCTTGCCTTCCTTGCTGCTGGCATAGGTCTCGGCGGCCTGCAGTTGCGCGGCGTCGAGTGTCGACAGCCAGTGCTGGCGGCCCTCCCGCAACTGCAGTTTCAGGCCGGGCAGGGTCTTCTGGCAGCGCGCTGCGATGGCCTGTGTCTGCACGAAGTCCTGCCCACGATCACCGGGCGTCGCCGTCGCTGTTGCCGCAGCTGAGGCAACAACCAGGGCCATGCCTGCGATTACCAGGTCCCGTCCCATTCCATTGCGCATCCTGCACCTCATGGCGAGTTTGACGGCGCACGCTAGCACGGATGCCGGGCACCGCAACAGGCCGGTTTGACGTCGGGTTGAAGAAGGTCTGCGTGGATGATGCGCGGACGCGCGGCGCAGGATTGGCTCGTTCCGGTTGTGCAGATCGCCGCCACAACACTGCCTCAGCGCGCCACACCCTCGGCCGGACTGCTCGCGGCCCAGCCACCACCCAACGACAGGAAAAGATCCATCTGCCGGTCAATGCGCTGCGCGCGCGAGGCGGCCAACGCGGACTCCGCATCTGCCAGCGCGGCCTGCGCCGAAAGCACGTCGAGAAAATCGATCCTGCCGAAACGGTAGAGCTGCTGTGCCTGTCCAGCGGCCCGCGCTGCGTCCCCACGCGCCTGCGCCAGGCTGCGCTCGCGTTCAAGCTCCTGCGTGCAGGCAGAAAGCGCGGTCTCGGTCTGGCGCAGTGCCTGCAGCACGATGCCGTCAAAGGAAGCGAGAGCAGTATCCGCATTGGCACCCGCCGCTGCGATGCGGGCCTTGGCAGCGCGGCGGTTGGGCCAGTGCCATAACAGCACGGGGCCGATGCTCGCACCGAAGCTGTCGGCTGACAGCAGATGCGCCGGTGTGCCAGCCACGCCCGAAGAGGCGCCCAGAGTGATCTGCGGATAGAGCCCCGCCGTCTCGACACCGATCATTGCAGTCGCGGCGGCCAGGCTGCGTTCGGCTGCGCGTACGTCAGGGCGCCGCTGGAGCAGCTGCCAGCCGTCACCGACCGGCAATGCTCGCTCCAGCTCAGGGGGCTGTGGGCACCCTTCTGCTTCCCTGGGATAGTCTGCCGGGACTTTGCCCATCAGTGCGGCCAGTTCGAACAGTGAGGCCTGCCGTTCCGCCAGCAGGTGCGGTATCGCGGCCGCGCTGCGATTGGCGGCGGCACCGGCACGGCTGACATCGAAGTCCGTTCCGCGCCCGCCTGCAGCCAGGCGTCGGGTTGCCTCCAGCGTGGCGCGCTGTATCGCCAGCACCTGCCGGGTTGCAGCGAGCGTGTGATTGCTTGTGCACACCTGGAGATAGGCGCGGGTGACGGCAGCAGCGACGACCACGCGGACCTGGTCCCGTGCCGCAGCAACCGCCTCCGCGTTCGCGTTGGCGGCTTCGATGCCGCGGCGGATGCCGCCTGCGAGGTCCAGCGGATAGGAGAGGTGAAGACCCAGCGCATAGGACTGCGGCGCGGCCGACGCCTGGGTGTAACCACCGGCATGGGCGAGCGTGCCCGATGCATCCACGTCGGCCTGCACGGCACCGCGTGCGCGATACTCCAGCACGGTTGCGCTGGCGCGCCGAAGGTTGGCATCGGCGGCGCGCAGGTCGGTATTGGCCGCCAGTGCTTCGCGTACGTAGGCGTCAAGCTGGGGGTCGCCATACAGTTGCCACCATCGATCCGGTGGCGCGTCGTGGCTGAACGATGCCTCCTGGCCCGAGACGAACGCCCGCGCCGCCCGGGGGGAGGCTGCGACGGCATTCGCAGGCAGGTGATAGTCGGGGCCGGACACGCAGGCCGTCATGGGCAGCAGCAGGGCAAGCAGCCCACCTCGCACTGTTCGCAAGCTCACTTGCAGGCTCCCTGTGCCGAGGGCGTGATGGTCACATTTGCAGTGCGACCCACGATCAGACGCGTATCCGGTGGAGCATCATCGATACGGATGCGTACCGGGATGCGCTGTGCCAGCCTCACCCAGGTATAGGTCGGCGCCACGGCGGGCAGCAGGTTGTGTGTGCTTGAGCGCTGATCGTCGGCAATGCCGGCGGCGATGGTGTCCACGTGTCCGCGGACGTCGTGGTTGTCGCCCATCAGCCGGGCCACGGCGGCATCGCCCTCGGTGATGCAGCCCAGTTTGGTTTCCTCGAAGTAGCCCTCGATACGCAGGCTGCGGGTGTCGATCAGCGCCAGCGCCTGCGCACCGGGTTGCAGGTAGTCGCCCGCGTGCAGGTCCAGGTTGGTGATGATGCCATCGGTGGTCGCGCGTACCTCGGTGCGTTGCACGTTGAGCTGGGCTACACGCTGTTCGGTCCGTGCCTGCGCCAGCGCGGCCAGCTCGGTATCGACCTTGGCGGCATTGCGTTCGCGTGTTTCCGAGGCGACCAGGTTGCCAAGTGCGTTGTCCCGCGTCGATTCGCGGCGGGCCAGCGCCAGCGTCGCGCGTGCGCTGCTGACCGCTGCATCGGCCTTCTCAAGCGCGGCAGCGAAGCGCGGTTGATCCAGCACCAGCAGCAGTTGTCCGGCGCTGACCCGCTGGTTGTCGTGCACCAGCACCTGGGTGACCAGTCCCCCCATGTCCGACGCAACGCGTACCACATCGGCGCGCACCCGCCCATCCCGCGTCCATGGGCGCATTTCGTAACGATTCCAGAGGGAGAGCGCGGCAATGGCGGCGAGCGCACACACGGCCAGCGTTGCGCTCCAGCGTCCGATGACAGCAAGCAGGTGTTTCATTTCATTTCTCGAGCAGGGGCGAGAGCCGGATCATCAGCTCCGCCAGGATCACGAACAGGGACAGGCCCACCAAGGGCCGCGCGGCGAACAACCGGTACAGGCCGAGGCTGGCGAACAGACGTGAGGTCAGCATCGACAGCACCAGCGCGGCGGCGGCCACGGCGAGCAGGCCGGGGATCAGCACGCCATCAATGGAAAGGTCAGAAAACATGAGGTCAGTGCCGATGGGTAAGCGGGGATGCCAGCAGGTCACGGCGCAACCCGCAGAGCAGGTAGGACAGATGCCTCTGATCAGCCCCGCTGCTGGCCGCCGCTGCCTCGCGCATGCGGTCCAGCAGTTCCAGAAGATGGATGTCGACACTGCGTGCCGAATGGGCGCGAACCCTGAAATGTGCAGCGATGCGTTCGATCAGCCCCGCATGAAGCGCCCGAACCTGCGGGTTGTGCAGCCGCTTTTCCAGCGCGCGGAGTTGGCTGGATGCACGTGCCGCACGAACGTCCGCAAACAATGCCCGCAGGTCGTGCGCGGCGCTGGAACGGCCCTGCAACCTGGGAGCGAGCAGCCCGATTCGATCCAGCATGCGGCTGAGCCAGGCGCGGGTCACATCACCTTGTCCGGCGGCGTGTCGTGCGATGTCCCGACGGATGGAACGCTCCAACCGTGCGCGGTTGCGGCCCGCATCGGCGGTCTGGAACAACTGCATGCTGCACAGTGCCATTGCCGTACCGACGAACAACGCAACGCTGTTGTTGAGTGCGCCGACGATGTTGACCGTATTGGTCGCACCCAGGCCTGCGATGAGCGGGAAGGTCAGCACCACGCCCAGGGCGGCCATGATGAAGGGCGGTCGGGCCAGGAACGATCCGCACAGCAGCAGCACCGGCGCGAGCGCGGCAATCAGGCCGACGAAATCGGACAGCGCCGGGAAGATCAGCAGACCGTAGAGCAGGCCGACGGCAACGCCGATGCACGATCCCACCAGATAGCGCGTGACGTGTGGTGCCGGTGCTTCGAGGGTGCCGAACAGGACGCATGCAGTGCCGATGATGGACACCGCCGTGGCGCCGTCCGACCAGCCCGTAATGATCCACAGCACGCAGCTCAGCAGGATGCCTACGAACGCCCCCAGTGCGCTGCGCGCGGCGTTCCTGTGATCCCGGTGAATCACTGCGCCCTGCACATTCCGCGCAAGACGGTCAGGTACCTGCAGGCGCCAGCCGGGGCGGGCAGTGTGCAGTTGTGCCTGCAGCACGCGGCAGTCGGCGTGGGCGAGGTCGAGCTCGGCCTGTTGCGCGACCAGGCCGGCCCGCAGCAGATCGCGCCAGCCCGTTGCATCCATCGCGCCGGCCTGTGGTGAACGCAGCCGGGCGAAGGAATCTTCCACCGCGCTGGACAGCATCAGTACGTCCAGCATCCGGTCATGCAGGGCACGCAGGATCTGCACCTGGGCCACGCCGTGGGCGCTGTCGAAGGGCAGGTGGATCGACAGCACATGCAGCTCGAGCAGGTCGGCTGCTACTTTTGAGCGGTCCGTCGCCAGCACCGTGTCCGATGCACTGGCGCGCATGTCGCGTGTCCATCGTTCCGCATCTTCCAGTACGGCAGCAACCCGTGCGTGCACGCGCATCGAGACCCGGCGCGGTAGCACCAGCCCATGTACCAGCGTTGCGGCCAGGATGCCGATGGCGATTTCCTGCACGCGCGTGATGGCGATGGTGAACACGTCTCCCGGCACCATCACCGCGGGAAACCCGATCAGGCTGGTGGTATAGCCGGCCAGCAGGAACGCGTACGCACGTGGCGTGCGGTCGAGCATCGCCAGGTACAGGCACAGCGCCATCCACGTGGCGAGTGCGGCGCTCAGCACCAGGGGCGCATTGGCGAAGCGTGGCACCAACGCGACGGTGGCGATGGCCCCGCCGACGGTACCGAGCAGGCGGAACAGGCCGCGGCTCAGTGTTGCCCCGGAAAAGGGCTGCGACACCAGATAGACCGTGCCGATCACCCAGAACGGGCGGTTCAAGCCGATCCGTAGAGAGACATACAGCCCAAGCGATGCGGCGAGCAGGCATTTGAGCGAGAACAGCACCGCCTCCTGGTCGGTCCTGAGGGCGGGGCATTTCAACCGGGCAAATGCCTGGAGCACATGGGGGCGGAGTGGGCTGGGGGAGTGCATGCGGCTCATGCTAGTGATCGGCCGGCATGGCGAATTTCGCTACAATGACAACCAATCGCTAAAACCGGTCAATGTGAGAATGGCTCGCATTTCGCTCCCCGGCTTTGACCTGGACCCGGACGAGACCGATCGCCCGGCGGTCGCCAGCCGCCTCCAGGTGGCCGAGCACGACGCAGAAATTCCCGTACATGAGCACCGCAAGGGCCAGCTCATTCTCGCGTTGCATGGGGCGGTGACCTGCGAAGTGGCCAATGCGTTGTGGATCGTGCCGCCCCAGTGTGGCGTCTGGATTCCGGGTGGCATGGCGCACAGCAATCGCGCCACCGCCAACGCGCGCCTGTGCTACCTGTTCGTCGAGCCTGGCATCGTCGAACTGCCAGCGCAGTGCGTGACGCTGGCGATCTCCCCGATGCTGCGCGAGATGATCCTGCACCTGGCCGATGCGCCACTGGACTACCCGCATGGCAGCCACATCGATCGGCTGGCGCGGGTGCTGCTGGACGAACTGGTGCAGATGCCGGCCGAGCACCTCTCCCTGCCGGTCAGCCATCACCCGAAGGTGCGGGCGTTGGCTGCGTCGCTGTCGGCTGATCCGGCAGACCGCAGCACCATCAGCCAGTGGGCTGTGCGCCTGGCCCTGGGCGAGCGCACGTTGACCCGGCTCATCGAACGGGAAACGGGCTTGTCCTTCGGGCGCTGGCGGCAGCAGCTGCATCTGCTCATCGCCATTCGTGAACTCGCCGGTGGTGCACCAGTACAACGCGTTTCCGAGACGCTGGGCTATGAGTCAGTGACGGCTTTCATCACGATGTTCAAGAAGGCGCTTGGCCTTTCCCCGGCGCGGTATTTTGCGGTGCGCCTGCGTGGGCAGTAGCAGGGAACAACCCGGAAAGCCGTTGCCTGGAATGGCTACTTCAAGGTGTCGGAGACTGATTGAATCGCGGCCACCACCGCAGCAGGATCCTCGCGCTGGAGGGTGTGGCCGGTTGCCAGGTAGCGGTGCGAGCCGCGCGTGAATCCCGAGAAGAGCAGGGCGTGCTGTGCCTTCCAGAGTGCCTTGCCCGCTGCGGTTTCTTCGAAGAACAGCGGTTCGGCAGCCAGCTTCGTTGCAGTCAGCAACGCCACCGGCACATCCGGCATCGTGCGCGGGGTCTGCGCACCGGGTGCATCCAGTTGTTCGGTCAGCACGGCGTAGTCGGCGGCCATGGCTGGCGGCAGCATTGCCCGCAGCTGGGCATCATCTGCCTGCACGCGTGCACTGTCGGCCTGCCTGAAGGCATGGCGCTGCCCCATCGTGGCCGGATCCACCAGCACCAGGCCCCGCAGGCGCTCCGGATGGCGGCGTGCAAACTCCGTGGCCAGCAGGCCGCCATAGGAATGACCCACCAGCACAACGCGGCGACCGGGTGCGAGCGTATCAATCACGGCCGTGAGGTCGGCCAGATGCGCATCAATGCGCTTGGCGTGACCGTCGCTGCCGGACTTGCCGAGTCCTGCACGGGCGTAGGTGATGCTGTGGTAGTCGCGCCCGAGACCGGCAACCACCTCTTGCCAGGCGCCCGCGCCCTGGCCGAAACCGGATTCAAAGACCACGGTGATCGGGCCGGCCCCCGTCTCTTCGGCCTGCAGTGCATAAGCGCCCCGATCCACCTGGATCTCCCCGGCGTGGACGGTGCCTGCTGCGGCCATCACCGCGGCCAGCACGCACAACGTTAGTCGGCTGCTCTTCATTGCCATTCCCCCGGGCCGTGCCGCGTGCCAGCCCTTCCGATGGGTCAGGTCTGCAGCGGAGTGCCACAGCCTGCCGACCTCGCGACAGTTCGTGCTGGGAATGTAGTGATGTATAACACTAACTCCCTGTGCAGGAAGTCATGGGAACAGAGGGGCAGTCCGCTGAATGGCGCTGGATACTTGAATCTGTGACCGCTTACGCGACTCCACACTTGAATGTGCAAGCGTCATCAACGATAAAGGCGGTATGTGGCACTGCCGCATTCCGGACCAGGGACGATCCGAAGCATGACGCGGGGCACAGCTCCGCGTTCTCGTTCCCGCCGGCGCTGTGTTCGTCCAGGAAGGAGAACAGGGATGTTGGAACGACTGAAGACCATTTCGTGTGCCATGCTGGCGATCGTTGCCGTCGGCGGCTTCGCCCCTGCCGTGGTACAGGCGCAGGAAAGCAGGATCACCTGGCGTATTTCGCAGCCCGGCGGCGATGCGACCCAATACAAGACCCAGCAGGCGGCGGTGGCTGCCATCAAGAACCTGCCCGCACCCAGCCCGTTCCCGCCGGAGTTCCAGTTCGGCTGGCAGTACGTCGACAAGATCAAGTCGAAAGTCGTGGACTTGAACGGCAACACGTCGATCACCTACTGGATGGGGAAGGCGCAACCCTCCGATCCAGACTGGACCTATCTGAGTACAGAAGAGTTTTCGACGGAAGAGGCGATGGTTGCGAGCTTCCTCGCGGAAGTCCAGGCAAGCAACCCTGTCTGTCCGGGTGCTGCTGTCACACCTCAAGGCGACTGGTTCTCTGGTACGCCGGAAACGGAAGGCGTTGTGGAGTCGAGGTTCTATCAGATCACTCATATGATCGGGCAGAACACGGCCGAATCGCCTTGCGCTCCCTACGTGAGCCAGATGGCCTTCGGACGCAAACGCCGCCTTGATTGCCCTGTTCCTCTTACGCAGTGGTCCAACACGCATAACGCCTGCGTCAGCGAAGAGTTCGTTGCCACCATCACTTCCAAGTCGCAGAAGTGCGACAAGGACGGTGGCAATGGTAGTTGCCCTTTGACGGGCAGAGATAATGCTTCTGAGTCCGGCATGGATATGAGCCCAGTTGCCCGAAATGAGCCGGAAACGGATGGTGGCGCCTGCGACGGCAATGTCGGCAACCCCTGCGATGTCAAGACCGGTGAAAAGTATGAGATCGCGCGGGACTTCGAGCTTGGCTGGATCGCACTGACGCGTTTCTATCACTCCGGCATCTCCACGTCCTCCGGTGGCTTCGGTCATGGCTGGACCCATTCGCTGGGCGCCCACCTGGCACTGGATGGTGTTGACAGTGTTGGCATCATTGAAAGTACCGGTTTCCAAAGGGCATTCAAGAAAATCGGGCAAGCCTATGAGGCGGACGACGACAGTGGTGATCGTCTCGTCCAGAACGGCAACTGGACACTGTATTCGGCGGGCTCCATCTCGATCTTCGGCGCGGACGGGCGTCTGACCGCCAAGCGCTTCCCGGATGGCACGTCTCTGACCTACATCTACGACGACAGCGACCGCCTTGCGGCCGTCACCCACAGCAGTGGCCGCACACTGGAGTTCGTCTATCAGTCCAACGACTATGAGGCGCTGATCAGTTCGGTGCTGGTCGAAGGCATTCCGCTCGCCACCTATACCTACACGCCGCAGAACCAGGTTGCTACGGTGACCTATGCGGGTGGCGGCGTGCGCACGTATCACTATGAGAACCAGGATTTCCCCCAGCACCTGACCGGCATTACGGCGGAAGATGGGCGTCGCTACAGCACCTTTGTCTATGATTCCGACGGTCGTGTCATTTCCAGTCAACACGCTGGCGGTGCCGATGGTGTGACACTGGCCTACAGCCCCAATGGCGGTGCGGTGGTGACCGACGCGCTGGGGCGGCAGACCGACTACACCCTGACACCCGGCGGCGATAGCGCTCCGTCGCGCAAGGTGACCGGCCTGACGGATTCGCAGGGAACCGTCAGCCGAACCTACTACGACCAGAGTGTCGACTTCCGCCGACGCCTGGATACCTACACCGATCGCCGCGGTATCCAGACCAAGCACACCTATGCGCAGGACACCGATCCGGTGAGCAGTCGCGCCGTCAGCATCCATACCGTGACCGAAGCGGTCGGCCTGCCCGAACAGCGTGTGGTGACCACCGCGCGCGACATCGAAACCAATGCGGTACTGACCACCCGGATTGGCAGCCGCGAAACCCGCACGGCCTTCAATGCCCGGCGCCAGCCAACGACCAACACGGTAACCGACACCGCGTCCGGCCAGACGCGCATTACCAGCTATACCTACTGCGAAGCCGCGGACGTGGCTGCCGCAGGCAGCTGCCCCGTGGAAGGGTTGCTGAAGAGCGTGGATGGCCCGCGCACGGATGTGGTTGATGCCGTTACCTACGCCTACTACCCGGCGGATGATGCGGGATGCGCGGCCAATGGCGCCTGCAGCTATCGCAAGGGCGACCTGCGCAGCGTGACTAATGCGCTGGGCCAGACGGTCGAGACCTTGGCCTACGACGCGTTCGGGCGGCCGTTGTCGGTCAAGGACGCCAACGGCGTGGTCACCGACTACACCTACCATGCCCGCGGCTGGCCGACTTCGATCACCGTACGCGGTGCCAGCATGGCCGAGGACCGCGTTACCCAGCTGAGCTACTGGCCAACCGGCCAGGTGCAGAAAATCACCGAGCCGGATGGCAGTAGCGTTTCCTACGTCTACGATGCTGCCCTGCGCTTGACTGACATCGAGGACAACGTAGGCAACACGATTCACTACACGCTGGACAACGCCGGCAACCGCCTCAAGGAAGACACGCTGGATACCGGCGGCACCCTGCGTCGCACCCTGGCAAGGACGTTCAACACGCTCGGCCAGCTGACCACGCTGAAGGACGCAGGCAATCACGCCACCGGCTTTGCGTACGATGCCAACGGCAACCCGCAGACCGTGACCGACGCCCTGCAGCGCGTGACCAGCCAGCAGTTCGATCCGCTGAACCGCCTGGCCCAGACCCTGCAGGACCTCGGCGGCGTGGCGGCGGAGATCCGCAGCCAGTACAACGCGCTGGACCAAGTCACCCAGATCACCGACCCGAAGGGACTGCACACCACCTACGCCTACAACGGTTTCGGTAATCTGACCGGGCAGGTCAGCCCGGACAGTGGCGCCAGCAGCTTCACCGTCGATGCGGCAGGCAACCGCAAGACAGCTACCGATGCACGCGGCGTCACCGCCACCTATCACTACGATGCACTCAACCGCCTGATCGGCATCGCCTATCCAGACCCAAATCTGGATGTGGGCTACAGCTATGACGTGGCGCCAGCAGCCTGCGCCGCAGACGAGCGCTTCGCCAAGGGGCGTCTGGGGCAGGTGCTGCACGCCAATGGCAGCACCCAGTACTGCCATGACCGCTTCGGGCAGGTCACCCGCAAGGTGCAGACCGTTAATGGTGTCGCCAGCACGCTGCGCTATGCCTACAGCAAGTCGGGTCGCCTGACCGCGTTGACCTACCCCGACGGCACCGTGGCCGACTACGTGCGCGATATTCAGGGCCGCATCAGCCAGGTCGGCCTGACCCGAACCGGCCAGGCGCGCCAGATCGTGGTGAACAACGTGACCTACGCGGCCTTCGGCCCGGCCACTGGCTGGACCTACGGCAATGGCCGCCAGTTGCAGCGTCCGCTGGATCTGGACTATCGCCCGCAGGCGGTGCATGACCCGGCCGCAGGCGGCCTGTCGCTGAGTTTTAACTATGACCCAGTCGGTTCGATCACCGAACTGAAGAACGGCACAGGCTCGACGGTGCTGGCCAAGTACGCCTACGACACGCTGGGCCGCCTGACCCAGACCCAGGACGGTACGACCGGCACGCCGATCGAAACCTATGCCTACGACACCACGGGTAATCGCACTTCGCTGACCACTTCGGCGGGCACTGCCAGCTACACCTATCCAGCAACCAGTCATCGCCTGACTGCGGTGGATGGCGAAGCACGCAACCATGACGCAGCGGGCAACACCACCAGCATCGGCAGCAAGGCGTTCACCTACAACGATGCCAACCGCATGAACGCGGTGAAGCAGGGCAATGCCGTACTTGAAAGCTACGCCTACAACCATCGTGGGGAGCGCGTGCTGCGCACCCCGACCGGTGGAACTGCCCAGATCACGCTGTACGACGAAGCAGGGCAGTGGCTGGGCAACTACTCAGCCACTGGCCAGGCGCAGCAGCAGGCCATCTGGCTGGACAACTACCCGGTGGCGCTGATCAATGTGCCGAGTACCGGCGTGCCGGAGCTGGCCTACGTCCAGCCGGATCATCTGGGTACGCCACGTGTAGTGATTGATCCGGTGCGGGATGTCACGATGTGGGAGTGGAGCAACAAGAGCGAAGTATTCGGCAACCAGATTCCGAGTGCTGACCCGGATGGTGACGGTGTGGCGTTCGAGCTGGCGCTGCGCTTCGCCGGGCAGCAGGCGACGGATGCGAGTGGGCTGTTCTACAACTACCAGCGCGAGTATGACCCCGCAGTGGGGCGGTACTCGCAGAGCGACCCACTCGGGCTGAGCGCGGGGATGACGACTTACGCATACGTATCGTCGGGTCCGCTTGGTGCTGCTGATCCGTTTGGTCTGTGCGAGGATGATCACGTCTACCGCATTGATCGATTCAGTCTCTGCTCTCCGCAGTCCGCATTCAGAGCTGCGAGAGTGGTAAGTGCTCCAGGTGCGCCGCCGGCCCGAGAGGGGTTCACTCCGGACGTTGAGCTTGTCGGGAACGGTGGACGAAACCACATTACTCAGTGGGTGGACTCAAAGAACATGACGATCGTAAATTCAACCCGTCCGGGCCATCAGTTCCATCCGGGTACGGTATCGTGGAAGGTGGCGCCTGGGCCGCTGGGAATCGGGTCGCAGATCACAATCGTGGGCGAAGGATCCGGGCCCAATCCGATACTCAACGATGCGCTTGGTTTCCTGATTTTTGGTCCGGCGGCGACATTGGCCGCAACGCTTTGCATCGTTGGGCCACGTTGATGGTAAAGCTCCTGACAGTGGTACTTCTGATTGGAGTGGGATTTGGATTATCCGATGGCGCTTGCGCCATCGGAAAACGGCCCTTCAAGATGATCCAGTTCTGCGTGCACGACCAAGAGGGCTTGGATCTGTTCAAGCAGACCCTCAGCGCTATCGCCAAGGACGAAAGAATGCAGTTCTTTGATGGCAGTGCTGAACTGGATCGGCAGCTTGCCAAGTCAAAGGTCGACGTGAAGCGTCCTGTCGTCTACGTCGGAGTCAAGCGGGAAGATGGCTCCGGACTGGAGGCGGGGAACCTCGGATTGGATCGCTTCGAAATAGCCATCGGCTTCTCTGAAGGGAGGATGCCTGCCGAGGCCCAGTCATTTTCTGTCCGTGTTGAACGCACCTTGGCCGAGCGCTGGAATGTACTCGCGATTCCACCGGACAAGGGCGCTACGCCGCTGGCATGTCGGGCGGGAAGGCCGCAATCGGTTGGGTCATGAAGGAGTCAATGTCGGATGATGGAAGGAGCAGTCTGATCGTCCACTGCCATCACGGGTCGACCTGCAACCGCCCCACCGCCTGCGCGCACAACGACTGGCAGGCCATGACCAATCCCTCCATCACCCGGTCGCCCACGTACTCTTCCGGTTCGCCGTTCTGGCGGGTGCGCTCCGCCGCCAGCAGCATCTCCAGCACCACCCGCAACCCGTTCAACGCACAATCGGCATCGGCCAGGGCCAAGCAGCGGCCGGGCAGTTGATGCCGCTCCGGCCAGGGCTGTCCATCGGCCGCCGCACCGGAGCCGATGCGGTTGAGGTTGGCAATGAAGGTGTTTCTGTCCACTGTTGGCGCAGCCTGTGGCGAACCGTCGTCGCCGGCGGTGCTGCGGTAGGCGTGCAGATGCGGGAAGTCCGATTCGTTCATGGCAAGGCTCCGTGCAGGGCAATCGGTAGCCGCCACCCATAAAAGTGGCGGACGGTACGTGGTTCGAATCCGGGTTGGTCCCAAGCCGGTGGGCGCGAACGCCCCCACGCACCGCCCGCCATAGCCGGCAGACGGATTGCCAGCCGGCGCCACGCTAAGGTGGCGCCGACTGGCAAGCGCAATCACTCAGGACCAACTCGGGATTCGAAACCCGGCCACCCTTTTCCGGTGGCACGCCATCTGAGCCCGTGGCGCTGTGCAATGCCAATCAGAAGAGTTGCAAACATCACTCGATTGGAGACGCTTTCGGCATTCTCCCACGCTGTTAAGCACCGCCAGCGCTGGCTGGCGCGGTGGTCCGCCCGCACCGTGCAATCTGCGACAGGTGTCGAGGTTGGGGGGCGTTAGGGAACAAGGGGGGAGGGGCGATGACGACAGGCTCTGAAGGGAAGGGCCTGAGTCGAGCATGGCCCGCCGCTACAGGCGTCAAAGCGTGATGTGCGACTCGGGTTGACGTTCCCAGCCGCCAAGCGCAGGCTTGTTCAGCACGTTTCCTAAACAGAAGGAGACTTATGACCGCGACCGCTTCGCTGCACCCAACCCCCGACACCCAGGGCCGTTCCCGCCTGTGGAGTGTGTTCTGGCTGCAGGGCGTCATTCCCAGCAACATTCTGTGGGCGGTAGCCCTCTGGGCCCTGGCCAACCAGCGCACCACGCTGCTGCTGGGGGTATTTGCCGTGCTGCTGCTCTATACCGGCTGGATCATCCCGGCGGTCTGGCGGGCGGCGCCCACCGCGCACAACCCCAACCTGGGCGTGGCGGCGCGCGGGCTGACCGTGGCCTGGGGGCTGAACACCGTGCTGGTGATCTTCTTCCTGACCCTGCAGCTGGTGGCTCAATAGAACTGAACGGGCTCGCCGCCACGGTCGAAGGCGGCGAAGCGGCCGATCTGACCGTCATGGATGGCGTTGACCATCAGCTTCAGCGGGCGCGCGGCTTCGTCGCTGTTGGGTGCGAAACCGCCTCTGCCATCCAGCGCCGCCACGAACACCAGGTCCCAGTCGATGCCGGTGGTGGTCGATTCGGTCGCCAGCGCCTGGAAGCTGGGCACCTCGGCTGGCAGCTTGTCCACGCACAGCACCGGCGACAGGGTGCCGCCCTCGCGGCGGTCATGCCGGTCACGCTGGTCGCTGGTGGGCGATTCGGGCAGCTCGGCGCGCACGAATACGAACAGCAGGCGTTGCGGTTCAGCCTGCTCGCCGGCGGCATGCAGCAGTTGCTGGAAATCGTTCATCATCATGAGGGTTGTCACACGCCCGCTGCACGGAAAGCCGCATGCTGCCACAACGCCTGCCGCGCGGGGCCGAACGCAATTGATTTAAGTCATGCCCATGAAACTGAAGGCCGCGTACTCTGGCAATTGTTCCAGCAGGCGAGGGTATCCGGGCCGTTCCGGGCACAGGCAAGACGGTGGAGCAACAAGGTGGACCAGCCATGAGCCAACTCACCGACGGTTTCGGACGCAGCTTTCCGTACCTGCGCCTGTCGTTGACCGAAGCCTGCAACTTCCGTTGCAGCTACTGCCTGCCCGACGGCTACCAGGCCGATGGTCGCCCGCGCTTCCTGCAGGTGGATGAAATCGCGCGCCTGGTGCGTGCGTTTGCCGCGCTGGGCATGAGCAAGATCCGCCTGACCGGCGGCGAGCCCAGCCTGCGCAAGGACCTGGACGAGATCATCGCCACCGTGGCGGCGGTGCCGGGCATCCGCAAGGTGGCCATCACCACCAATGGCACGTTGCTGCCGCGGCGCCTGCCGGGGTGGCACCGGGCCGGCCTGACTGCGCTGAACGTGAGCATGGACAGCCTGCAGCGCGAACGCTTCAAGACCATCACCGGGCACGACCGCCTGCCGGAGATCGAACAGGGCCTGGCCCTGGCGCAGGCGCTGGGCCTGCCGGCGATCAAGCTCAACGCGGTGCTGCTGCGTGGCCTGAACGACGACGAGCTGCCGCAGTGGATGGACTACCTGCGTGACCGCCCCTTCAGCGTGCGCTTCATCGAACTGATGCGCACCGGCGACAACGAAGCCTATTTTCAGCGCCACCACCTGCGTGCCGATGTGGTGATCGAGCAGCTGCTGGCCGCTGGCTGGCACGAGCGGCCGCGCGCGGCCGACGCCGGCCCGGCGCGCGAGTTCGGCCACCCCGACCATCGCGGCAGCATCGGCATCATCGCCCCGTATTCGCGTGACTTCTGCAAGGGCTGCAACCGCCTGCGGGTGACCGCCAAGGGCGACCTGCGGCTGTGCCTGTTCGGCGAGTTCGGCGTGCCGCTGCGCCCGCTGCTGCAGAGCGACGACGACCATGACGCGCTGCTGGCACGCATCACCACACAGCTTGGCCTGAAAGCGGCCGGGCATGGACTGCACCAGGGCCAGACCGGGCTGACCCCGCACCTGGCCTCCATCGGAGGATGAGCAACACGATGAGTGGGGAATTGAATGCGGCCTTCCATATGGCCGATGTCCGCGACAAGCGCATCACCCGCCGCCGTGCGGTTGCGGTGGGCGAGCTGCATGCCGGTCCAGTGGCCTATCCGCTGATCGTCGAGCGCCGCCTGCCCAAGGGCGATGCGCTGGTGATGGCCGAGATTGCCGGCCTGCAGGGCGCCAAGATGGCCTCGATGCTGATGCCGCTGTGCCATCCGCTGCCGCTGGAGCTGGTGCAGGTGTTCTGCGCGCCGGTGCCGGAACGGCAGGCGATCCGCGTGTGGTGCGAGTGCGCCAGCGAGGCGCGCACCGGCGTGGAGATGGAGGCACTGGCCGGCGTCAACGCGGCGCTGCTGACCCTGTACGACCTGAGCAAGCCGGTGGAGCCGGCCCTGCGCATCGAAGGCATCCGCCTGCTGTTCAAGGAAGGCGGCAAGCGCGGTGTCTGGCTGCACCCCGACGGCATGGACGATGCCGAGCGCGCGCGTTTCAAGCCGCGTGCGCCGAAGAGCCTGGAGGGCGCGGCCTGCGCGGTGATCACGCTGAGCGATCGCGCCAGCGAGGGCACCTATGACGATATCTCTGGCCCGACCCTGGTGACCGGCCTGAAAAAGCTGGGCGGCGACGTAGTGGTCGCCGAGGTGTTACCTGATGGCATCGAGCCATTGGCGGGCCGCCTGCAGGCCTTGGCCGCCGAGGGCGTGCGCCTGTGCCTGTGTACCGGTGGTACCGGGCTGGGCCCGCGTGACCTGACGCCGGAGGCGCTGCGTTCCTTGAACGCGCGGCCGGTGCATGGCCTGGCTCAGATGGTGCGGGCACTGAGTGCACAGCACACGCCGATGGCCTGGTTGAGCCGCGCCGAGGTGGTGCAGCTGGGCAACATGCTGGTGTTTGCATTGCCTGGCAGCCCGAAGGCGGCGGCGCAGTGCCTCGACATCCTGGCGCCGGTACTGGGCCACGCCCTGGCGATGGTCGAGGGTGGTGGCCACTGATGATTGCCTATAGCGAAGCCTTGCAGCACCTGCTGGACGCGGCCGCGCCGCTGCCGGCCGAGCGCCTGCCGCTGCATGAGGCCGGCGGCCGTACCTTGGCCAGTGACATCCACAGCGGGCAGTCGTTGCCGCCGTTCCACAATTCGGCGATGGACGGCTTCGCGCTGTGCGCCAACGGCGCGGCGTTCGACGCCGGTACCGAATTCGCGGTGCAGGGCTGGCAGGCAGCAGGCGATGCCGGCGCCGAAGGCGGCGAGGGTGCCTGGGAAATCATGACCGGCGCGCGCATGCCGTCGGGGCTGGATACGGTGGTACCGGTCGAGAACGTGGACATCCTCGCCAGCGAGGAGGGACGCCCGACCCGCATCGCCCTGAAGGCATCGGTGAAGCCGGGCCAGCATGTGCGCCTGCGCGGCCAGGACGTGAGTGAAGGCGAGCGCGTGCTGCAGGCCGGGCAGGTGCTGGATATCAATGCGCGCACCCTGCTGCATGCCATCGGCGTGGGGCAGGTGGCGGTGGTGGCACGGCCGAAGGCGGCGGTGATCGCCACCGGCAAGGAGCTGGTGACTGAAGCTGCGCAGACGCTGGAATCCGGGCAGATCCGAGACAGCAACCGGCCGTACCTGGTCGGCCGCCTGCAGGCCGCCGGTGCCGAGGTGGTCTGGCAGGGCACGGTGGGCGACGACGTGGCCGCGTTCAATGCGGTGCTGGATGAAGCGCTGGCCGCGGGCGCGCAGGTGCTGATCAGCACCGGCGCGGTGTCGGCCGGGCGCTACGATTTCGTTCCCGATGCGCTGCGCGGCCGTGGTGCGCGCATCGTGTTCCACAAGGTGGCGATCCGCCCGGGCAAGCCGCTGCTGTTCGCGGTGCTGCCCAATGGTGCGCTGTACTTCGGCCTACCGGGCAACCCGGTCTCCGCTGCCGTGGGCCAGCGTTTCTTCGTCGAGCCGGTGCTGCGCCGCCTGTTGGGGCTGGCGCCGGAAGTCATGTTGCAGCTGCCGCTGCAGGCCGACGTACGCAAGCCGCCGGGCCTGCGCTTCCACGCGCGTGCGCGGGTGGAAATGGACGGGCAGGGCCGCCTGAGTGCGCGCGTGCTGTCCGGGCAGGAGTCGTTCCGTTTGATGTCCATGCTGCAGGCCAACGCCTGGGTGGTGCTTGAGGCCGAGGGAGACCTGGCCAGCGCTGGCACCTACGTGCGCGTGCAGGGCTGGGGTCACCACGAACCGGTGCAGCTGGTGAGCCAGGAGTCATGATGAAACAGGTGAATCTGCAGTTGTTCGGTGCGTTTTCCGATCTGGATGCCAGCCGCGAGATCGCCGTGGATGTGGCCGGTGGCACCGTGGCCGATCTGCGCCAGGCGCTGCGCGAGCTGCTGCCGGTGCGTTGGCCGGGATTCCGTGCCGGCCTGCTGGATTATTCGGCGTTCGCCGACCAGCAACGCGTGCTGCGCGACCACGAGGCGCTGCCCGACGATGGCCGGGTGGCGATCCTGCCGCCGGTGAGCGGGGGCTGAGCGATGAGCGAGAAGATCATCGCGAAGGTGGTGGACCGCGCGCAGGCGGCGATCGATCCGGCCGAGGGCATCGCTGCGGTCTCTGATCCGGGCTTCGGCGGCATCGACGTGTTCATCGGCAAGGTGCGCGACGTCAACATCGGCCGGCCGGTGACCGGGATCACCTACGACCTGTTCGAGCCGCTGGTGTTGAACGAGTTCAAGCGCCTGGCCGCCGAGGTCGAGGCCACGTTCGGTCCGAAGCTGAAGCTGTATGTGGCCCACGCCAAGGGGCGGTTGGGCATCGGCGATGTGGCTGTGGTGGTGGCTGCGGGCAGCCCGCACCGTGACGAGGCGTTCCGCGCATGCCGGCAGTTGATCGAGGTGGTCAAGCACCAGTGCCCGATCTGGAAGCAGGAACATTACGAGGACGGCGACAGCGAGTGGAGCGAGGGTTGCAGTCTGTGCCATGCGGACAGCGAACCCGCACATGCCCATGATCATGCGCACGACCACGGGCATTGACCCCACCCTTCAGGGCGGCGCGGGATGCAGTAGATCCACGCCATGCGTGGATGAGGTCCTTTCCGCGCATCCGGCCGGCGCAGCCACGCATGGCGTGGCTCTACTGCGGGGCATTCGGGCGGCCTTGGGATTCAGTAGATCCACGCCATGCGTGGATGAGGCCTTTCCCGTGCACCCGGCCGGCGCAGCCACGCATGGCGTGGCTCTACTGCGGGGCGCTCGGGCGGCCTTTGGATTCAGTAGATCCACGCCATGCGTGGATGAGGCCTTTCCCGTGCACCCGGCCGGCGCAGCCACGCATGGCGTGGCTCTACTGCGGGGCGCTCGGGCGGCCTTTGGATTCAGTAGATCCACGCCATGCGTGGATGAGCCCTTTCCCGCGCATCCGGCCGGCGCAGCCACGCATGGCGTCGCTCTACTGCGATGAGCATCAACGGCATCGTGCTGGCCGGTGGCCTGTCCACCCGGATGGGCCGCGACAAGGCACTGCTGCCGTGGCAGGGCCGCACGCTGCTGGAACACATGCGGGGCCTGTTGATGCAGGCTGGCGCACGCGAGGTCTGGGTCAGCGGAAATTACCCGGCGTTCGGCGGCGTGCCGGACCGCGTGGCACGTTGCGGGCCGCTTGGCGGGCTCTACAGCGTGGCGATGCGCATGCCCGATGGCCCGGCCTGGGTGGTGCCGGTGGATACGCCGCTGCTGCCGCCGCGATTGCTGCAGCAATTGCTGCAGCAATTGCGTGACGGCCATCGCGGTCCATGCACGATCTTTGCCGGCCACCCCCTGCCCATGCTGGTGGATATAGACGATGCTTGTCGCAACGTACTTGGATCGATGCTGGATGACCCGGACGGTCCGCGCTCGCTGCAGGCCCTGCAGCGTCGTCTTGGCGTGAACACCGTGGCGCTGGCGCCGGTTGACGAGGCCGGGCTGGTCAACTGCAATACCCCCGAACAATGGGAGGATGTTGCGTCATGAAAGTGCAGTTGCAGGACCAATCGGTACGGCTTCGCCTGGACGAGGCCGAACTGGCGCGCCTGCTGGCCGGTGAATCGGTCGAGAACATGACCCGCTTTGGCGGTATCGAGGGCTGGGGCATGGCGGTGTCGCTGCATGGCGGCGAGCAGCCGGTGCTGCTCGATGGTGGCACCTTCTGTCGCCTGGTACTGCCGCGCCCGGCAGTCGAGGCCTTGGCGGGACGGCTGCCGTGCCGCGATGGCCTGCCATTCGAGATTGCCCTGGAAGATGGCAGCCAGCTTCAGCTGCAGTTCGATGTGGACGTGCGCGACAGCGTGCGCCAGCGCGGGGTGACCCGCCGCAGCACCGCTTCATCGGTTTGACATTTGTCAGGGGCAGGGTGGAAACCGGCCCCTGATTGATCCAGATCAACTCCGTCGTCCGTGCTGCACGGCCTAATGGCTGCATGACGACGGGTCACAACTTGAAACGCAGTACCCACGTCATTCCACAGCCTTGGAGCCATGTATGACCGTCGGTAGCGATCCTGTTGTCCGCAGCACTGCCAGTCCCGGTCGCGTCATCAGCGACTGGACGCCGGAGGATCCCGGCTATTGGGAGCGCACCGGCAAGCGGGTCGCCACCCGCAACCTGGTCATTTCGATTCCCTCGCTGCTGCTGGCCTTCTCGGTCTGGGTGCTGTTCTCGGCGGTGTCGATCAGCCTTCCGAAGATCGGCTTCAACTTCAGCACCGACCAGCTGTTCTGGCTGGTGGCGCTGCCCAGCCTGTCCGGCGCGACCCTGCGCATCTTCTATTCGTTCGTGATCCCGATCTTCGGCGGCCGCCGCTGGACCGCGCTGTCCACCGCCTCGCTGCTGGCGCCGACGCTCTGGCTCGGCTTTGCGGTGCAGAACCCGGCCACGCCGTACTGGGTGTTCGTGGCCATCGCGATCCTGTGTGGCTTCGGTGGCGCGAACTTCTCGTCGTCGATGTCCAACATCTCCTTCTTCTACCCCAAGCAGAAGCAGGGCCTGGCGCTGGGCCTGAATGCCGGCCTGGGCAATGTGGGTGTGTCGGTGGCGCAGGCGGTGATCCCGCTGGTCATCACCGTGGGCGTGTTCGGTGCGCTGGGTGGTGCACCGCAGCCCGCGGTGGAGGGTGGGGCACCGCTGTTCCTGCAGAACGCCGGTTTCATCTGGGTGCCGGCCATCGCGCTGTGCGCCATCGCGGCCTGGTTCGGCATGAATGACCTGACCAGCGCCCGCTCGTCGTTCTCCGAGCAGGCGGTGATCTTCCGCCGCAAGCACAACTGGCTGATGTGCTGGTTGTACATCGGCACCTTCGGTTCCTACATCGGTTTCTCGGCCGGCTTCCCGATGCTGGTGAAGAGCCAGTTCCCGGACGTGAACCCGCTGGCCTACGCCTTCATCGGCCCGCTGCTGGGCGCGCTGATGCGCTCGGTGGGTGGCAGCATGGCCGACCGCTGGGGCGGCGCACGCCTGACCTTCTGGGTGTTCGCGCTGATGATCGCGGCAGTGTTCGGCGTACTGCACTTCCTGCCCAGCGATGGCCAGGGCGGCAACTTCTACGGCTTCCTGCTCAGCTTCATGGCGCTGTTCGTGCTCAGTGGCATCGGCAACGGCACCACCTTCCGCATGATCCCGGTGATCTTCCGCACCCTGCATGAGCGCTGGTCGGCCAACGACAACGCCGAGGGCAAGGCCACGGCCGCGCACCAGGCCAGCATCGAGTCGGCCGCGGTGGTCGGCTTCTCCGGTGCGATCGGCGCCTACGGCGGCTTCTTCATTCCCAAGAGCTACGGCTCGTCCATTACGTTGACCGGCAGCCCCGACATGGCGCTGTACGGATTCGTTGTTTTCTATGTCACCTGCCTGGCCGTGACCTGGTGGTGGTACTACCGGCGCGGTGCCGAGACACCCTGCTGACGACATGAAAACGCACCGCAGCCAGATGACACACACAGCCACGATGCCGATGTCCGCAAAGGGAGATCCCCGATGAGTTATTTCCTCGATCGCTTGCAGTTCTTCAAGCGTGACCCCCAGACCTTTGCCGATGGCCATGGATTTGCCAAGAGCGAGGGCCGCGACTGGGAAAACAGTTACCGCGCCCGTTGGCAGTACGACAAGATCGTACGATCCACCCACGGCGTGAACTGCACCGGCTCCTGCAGCTGGAAGATCTACGTCAAGAACGGCCTGGTCACTTGGGAAACCCAGCAGACCGACTACCCGCGCACGCGCCCGGACCTGCCCAACCATGAACCGCGTGGCTGCCCGCGTGGCGCCAGCTATTCCTGGTACCTGTACAGCGCCAACCGGCTGAAGTACCCGCTGATCCGCGGCACGCTGCTGCGCCTGTGGCGCGAAGCACGCAAGAGCAAGGCCCCGGTCGATGCGTGGGCCAGCATCGTGGAGGACAAGGAGAAGGCGCGTTCGTACAAGACCCGCCGCGGCATGGGCGGCTTCGTGCGCCTGCAGTGGGAGGAGGCCAACGAGATCATCGCCGCCTCCAACCTGTATACGGTGAAGCAGTACGGCCCGGACCGCGTGGTCGGGTTCTCGCCGATTCCGGCGATGTCGATGGTGTCCTACGCCGCCGGTGCGCGATATTTGTCGCTGCTGGGTGGCGCCTGCCTGTCCTTCTACGACTGGTACTGCGACCTGCCGCCGGCCTCGCCGCAGATCTGGGGCGAGCAGACCGACGTGCCCGAATCGGCCGACTGGTACAACAGTCGCTACATCATCGCCTGGGGCTCGAACGTGCCGCAGACGCGTACGCCCGATGCACATTTCTTCACCGAGGCGCGCTACAACGGCACCAAGACGGTGGCGATCTGCCCGGACTATTCCGAGCTGGCCAAGCTGACCGACCACTGGCTGCACCCCAAGCAGGGCACCGACGCGGCGCTGGCCTTTGCCTTCGGCCATGTGATCCTGCGCGAGTTCCATGTTGATTCGCCCTCGCAGTATTTCCAGGACTACTGCCGCCAGTACTCGGACATGCCGATGCTGGTGCGCCTGGAGCGTCGCGACGATGGCCGCCTGGTGGCGGGCCGCTTCCTGCGTGCCAGTGAGCTGGGCGGGCTGGGTGAAGCCAACAACCCGGACTGGAAGACCCTGGCCTACGACGAGAACAGCGGCCAGATCGTGGTGCCCAACGGCTCGATCGGTTTCCGCTGGGGCGAGAAGGGTCGTTGGAACATCGAAGAGAAGGCCAGCAACGGCGCCGACACACGCCTGCGCCTGAGCTTGTCCGAGGCCAACGACGGCATCGAGGCGGTGAGCTTCCCGTACTTCGGTGGCATTGAAAGCGATGGCTGGACCGCTGCACCGGCCGAAGAAGTACTGGACCGCAACATTCCGGTGCGCCGGCTGGCCACGGCCGATGGCGGCGAGACGCTGGTGGCCACGGTCTACGACCTGCTGCTGGCTCAGTACGGCGTGGACCGTGGCTTTGGCGGCGGCAACGTGGCATCGAGCTTCGATGACATGGTGCCGGGCACGCCGGCGTGGCAGGAACGCATCACCGGCGTGTCGCGCGCCGAGGTGATCGAGATCGCCCGCGAGTTCGCGCGTACCGCCGACAAGACCCACGGCCGATCGATGATCATCGTCGGCGCGGGCATGAACCACTGGTTCCACAACGACATGAACTACCGCGGCCTGATCAACATGCTGATCATGTGCGGTTGCGTGGGCCAGACCGGTGGCGGCTGGGCGCATTACGTGGGCCAGGAAAAGCTGCGCCCGCAGACCGGCTGGCAGCCGCTCGCATTCGGCCTGGACTGGAGCAAGCCGCCGCGCCACATGAACGGCACCTCGTTCTTCTACTTCAACACCGGGCAGTGGCGCTACGAGAAGCTGCAGGTGGACGAGCTGCTGTCACCGCTGGCTGATGCCAGCAAGTACAGCGGCAGCCTGGCTGACCTGAACCTGCGCGCGGTGCGCATGGGCTGGCTGCCGAGCACCCCGCAGCTGGACCGTAACCCGCTGCAGCTGGTACGCGAGGCCGAAGCGGCCGGCGTGGCCCCGGCGGACTACGCGCTGGGCAAGTTCAAGGATGGCTCGCTGGACTTCGCCTTCGCCGACCCGGACGCCAGCCAGAACCACCCGCGCATGATGTTCATCTGGCGCTCGAACCTGCTCGGTTCCTCGGGCAAGGGCCATGAGTACATGCTGCGGCACCTGCTGGGTACGCGCCACGGGCTGCAGGGCAAGGACCTGGGCGAAATGGGCGCAGTGAAGCCGCAGGAGGTGAAGTGGCGCGACGAGGCGCCGGAAGGCAAGCTGGACCTGCTGGTCACGCTTGACTTCCGCATGTGCACCACCGCGCTGTACTCGGACATCGTGCTGCCGACGGCAACCTGGTACGAGAAGGACGACCTCAACACCTCGGACATGCACCCCTTCATCCACCCGCTGTCGAAGGCGGTGGACCCTGCGTGGGAATCGCGCAGTGACTGGGACATCTTCAAGGAGGTGGCCCGCACCGTGAGCGAGATGGCGCCGGGCGTGCTGGGTGTGGAGAAGGACCTGGTGCTGGTGCCGACCCTGCACGACACCCCCAACGAGCTGGGCATGCCGTTCGGCGTGGCCGACTGGAAGAAGGGCGAGTGCGAGGCCATCCCGGGCCAGACCATGCCGTCGATGACGGTGGTGGAGCGTGACTACCCGAACCTGTACCGCAAGTTCACCTCGCTCGGCCCACTGCTGGACAAGCAGGGCAACGGTGGCAAGGGCATGAGCTGGGACACGAAGCACGAGGTCGAGTTCCTCGGCAAGTTGAACCACACCGTGCACGAAGAAGGCGTAAGCCAGGGCCGCCCGGCCATCTCGACCGCGATCGACGCGGCCGAAGTGATCCTGCACCTGGCGCCGGAAACCAACGGCCACGTGGCGGTGAAGGCCTGGGAATCGCTGGGCACCTTCACCGGTCGCGAGCATACGCATCTGGCGGTGGGCAAGGAACACGAAGCAATCCGTTTCCGTGACATCCAGGCGCAGCCGCGCAAGATCATCTCTTCGCCGATCTGGTCGGGTCTGGAAGACGACAACGTCAGCTACAACGCCGGCTATACCAACGTGCACGAGCTGATTCCGTGGCGCACGGTGACCGGTCGCCAGCAGTTCTACCAGGACCATGAGTGGATGATCGACTTCGGCGAGGCCTTCATGAGCTACCGGCCGCCGGTCAACACGCGCACGGTGGAGCCGCTGCTGAACCAGCGCCCGAACGGCAACAAGGAGATCGTGCTGAACTGGATCACCCCGCACCAGAAGTGGGGCATCCACAGCACCTACAGCGACAACCTGATCATGCAGACACTGTCGCGCGGTGGCCCGATCGTGTGGATCAGCGAGGACGACGCGCGCAGCGCCGGCATCGTCGACAACGACTGGATCGAGCTGTTCAACGTCAACGGTGCGATCGCCGCGCGTGCGGTGGTCAGCCAGCGCGTGATGCCGGGCATGGCGATGATGTACCACGCCCAGGAACGCATCATCAACGTGCCGGGCTCGGAGATCTCCGGCACCCGCGGCGGCATCCACAACTCGGTGACCCGCATCGTGCTCAAGCCCACCCACATGATCGGCGGCTACGCGCAGCTGGCCTATGGCTTCAACTACTACGGCACCTGCGGTACCAACCGCGACGAGTTCGTGATCGTACGCAAGATGGACAAGATCGATTGGTTGGACGATGAGCAGCCCGCTGGTGCTTCGGCATCGGCCAGCAAGGAGGTGGTGTGATGAAGGTCCGTGCACAGATCGCGATGGTGCTGAATCTGGACAAGTGCATCGGCTGCCATACCTGCTCGATCACCTGCAAGAACGTCTGGACATCGCGCGAGGGCGTCGAGTACGCCTGGTTCAACAACGTGGAAACCAAGCCGGGCATCGGCTACCCGAAGGAATGGGAGAACCAGGACAAGTGGAACGGCGGCTGGGTGCGCACCCGCGCCGGCAAGCTGGTGCCACGCGCGGGTGGCCGCTGGCGCATGCTGGCCAAGATCTTCGCCAACCCGGACCTGCCGCAGATCGACGACTACTACGAGCCGTTCGATTTCGACTACCAGAACCTGCACACCGCCAAGGACAGCCAGCACCAGCCCACCGCGCGGCCGCGTTCGCTGATCAGTGGCGAGCGCATGCAGAAGATCGAGTGGGGCCCGAACTGGGAGGAGATCCTCGGTTCGGAGTTCAGCAAGCGCTCGCGCGACTACAACTTCGACCAGGTGCAGAAGGAGATCTACGGCGCCTTCGAGAAGACCTTCATGATGTACCTGCCGCGCCTGTGCGAGCACTGCCTGAACCCGGCGTGCGTGTCGGCGTGCCCCTCGGGCGCGATCTACAAGCGCGAGGAAGATGGCATCGTGCTGATCGACCAGGACAAGTGCCGCGGCTGGCGCATGTGCGTGTCGGCCTGCCCGTACAAGAAGATCTACTACAACTGGAAGAGCGGCAAGTCGGAGAAGTGCATCTTCTGCTACCCGCGCATCGAGATGGGTGAGCCGACCGTGTGCTCGGAAACCTGCGTGGGCCGCATCCGCTACCTGGGGGTGATGCTGTACGACGCCGACCGCATTGCCGAGGCCGCTTCGGTGGCCGCCGAGAAGGATCTTTACCAGGCCCACCTGGACATCTTCCTGGACCCGAACGATCCGGCGGTGATCGCCGCCGCGCGCAAGGAGGGCATCCCGGACAGCTGGCTGGAGTCGGCCAAGCAGTCGCCGGTGTACAAGCTGGCGATCGACTGGAAGCTGGCGCTGCCGCTGCACCCGGAATACCGCACGCTGCCGATGGTCTGGTACGTGCCGCCGCTGTCGCCGATCCAGTCCGCCGCCGAGCGTGGCCGCGTGGGCATGAGCGGCGAGCTGCCGGACGTGGCGTCGCTGCGCATTCCGATGCGCTACCTGGCCAACCTGCTGACGGCCGGTGACGAGGCGCCGGTGGTACGCGCGCTGGAGCGGCTGATGGCGATGCGTGCCTGGCGCCGGGCCAAGAACGTGGACGGCGTGGAAGATACCGCCGTGCTGGAACAGACCGGGCTGAGCATCGCCCAGGTGGAAGAGATGTACCGCTACTTGGCCATCGCCAACTACGAGGACCGTTTCGTGATTCCGACCGGCCACCGCGAGTACGCCAACGACGCCTTCGGCGAGCGCGGCGGCTGCGGCTTCACCTTCGGCAACGGCTGCAATGGTGACAGCCCGGCCGACCTGTTCGGCCAGCGCAAGACCACCACCTTCGTGGTGGACAAGGGCCCGAACCACCGCCGCAAGGAGGTGGTGTGATGAGCGTGCTCAAGCTGGTCGGGGTGTTGCTGGACTACCCCCGCGAAGAACTGTGGCAGCACGGCGAGGAACTGCTCACCGCCTGCGACGACCCGGCGCTGAATGCCGCCCGCCGCCAGCAGCTGCGCAGCTTCGTGCAGCAGCTGCTGGCCACCGACGCGCTGGATGCGCAGGCGGCGTGGCTGGCCAGTTTCGACCGCGGCCGCTCGATGAGCCTGCTGCTGTTCGAGCACATCCATGGCGAGTCGCGCGACCGCGGCCAGGCCATGGTCGATCTGGTCGAAACCTACCGCCGCAACGGGTTCGAACTGGATGCACGCGAGCTGCCGGATTACCTGCCGCTGCTGCTGGAGTTCCTGGCCCATCGCCCCGGCAGCGAGGCCCGCGAGTGGCTGCACCACATCGGCCATATCGCCGGGATGCTGGCGGCACGTGCTGCCGAGCGTGAGCTGCCGCACCGGGTGCTTTTCGAGATCCTGGTCGAAGCCGGTGACGGCAAGGCCGATCTGCAGGCGCTGCGCCAGCGTGCCAGCGAGGAAGTCCGCGACGATACCGCCGAGGCCATGGACCGCTTGTGGGAGGAGGAGGCGGTGCGCTTCGGTGCCGAAGCCCCCGCCGAAGACTGCAAGCCGCCCGTGCGTTCGCCGGCCCGTCCTTCGCATCGAGAGGTCCAGCCATGAGTTATTCCCTGCATCAATTCGCCTTCCAGTACTACCCGTACATCGCCGTGGCGGTGCTGCTGATCGGCAGCTGGGCCCGCTATGACAAGGCCATGTACACCTGGCGCACCGGCTCCAGCCAGATGTTGTCGGACAAGGGCATGCGGATCGGCAGCAACTGCTTCCACATCGGCATCCTGGCCATCCTTGGTGGCCACCTGGTCGGCCTGCTGACCCCGCACGCGGTGTACGAGCACTTCATCACCTCCTCGCAGAAGCAGATGCTGGCGATGGTGGTCGGTGGTGTGTTCGGCGCACTGTGCTTCATCGGCATCAGCATCCTGCTGGTACGACGCCTGTTCAATGCGCGTGTTCGGGCTACCGGCAGCTTCGGTGACACCCTGGTACTGGTGCTGCTGTTCGCGCAGCTGTGCCTGGGCCTGTACAGCATCCGCATCTCGTCCGGGCACCTGGACGGCGGGGTGATGGTGCAGCTGGCCGAGTGGGCGCAGCACATCGTGACCTTCCGTGCCGGTGCTGCTGATTACATCGAAGGCGTCAGCTGGGTCTACAAGATGCATATCTTCCTGGGCCTGACCCTGTTCCTGATCGCGCCGTTCACCCGCCTGGTGCACGTGTGGAGCATTCCGATCAGCTACCTGTGGAGGCCCTACCAGGTGGTGCGCCGCCGCCAGGCCACGCTGCGCTACGGTCCGCGGGAGTAAGCCATGGGCAGCCTGCCGAAATTCCTGCCGATCACCGTGATCGACTCCGCTGCGCCGGTTCCCGCCGAGGCGCATTCGCACCACCATGACGCGGCAGCGCAGGGGCCGCGCTCGCTCGGGCAGCCGGCACCGTGCCGGCTGTTCGTGGACGAGACCGCGATCAGCGAGGCCGACATCGCCCGCGAGATGCAGCACCACCGGGCGATGCGCCCGGAACAGTCACGTGCCGAAGCGGCACGTGCACTGGTGGTGCGCGAGCTGCTGCGCCTGGAAGCGCAGCGGCTTGGCCTGCAGGCACCGGAGGGCAACCGGGTAAGCGATGAGGAAGTGCTGATCCAGCAACTGCTGGAAGACGCGATCGAAGACCGCGTGCCGACCGATGCAGACTGCCGCCGCTACTTCGAGCAGAACCCGGAGCGCTTCCGCTCGCCCGACCGCGTGCGCCTGCGCCATATCCTGCTGGCCGCGCCGGCCGACGACGTGGCTGGGCGCTTCGCCGCACGTACCGAGGGCGAGCGGCTGGTCGGGCTGCTGAAGGAGTCGCCGCACCTGTTCGCCGATTTCGCCTTGCGCCATTCGCGTTGCCCATCCAGCAGCGAAGGCGGCGACCTGGGCTGGCTACAGCGCGGGCAGACCACGCCGGAGTTCGACCGCCAGGTGTTCCGCCTGCGCGAGGGCCTGGCCGGTTTCCCGGTGGAATCACGCTGGGGCTACCACGTGGTCTGCGTCGATGCCCGCGAGGAAGGCCAGCCGCAGCCGTTCGAGGCGGTGCTGCCGCAGCTGCGTGACTACCTGGAACTGCAGGTGCGCCAGCGTGAAGTGCAGGCCTACCTGCTGCAGCTGCAGGAGCGCTACCCGGTGCGCGGGCTGGATGAGATCGAAGCCGAAGCGGATATCGGCTGAAACCCCATGAACGAGGAGAATTCATGAACCAGGCCCTTGCCCCCGCCAGCGCCGGGCAGCAGCAACGTGCACTGTGGCTGAGCACGTTTGCCTTCACCGTGTGCTTTGCGGTGTGGATGATCTTTTCGATCATCGGCATCCAGATCAGTCAACAGCTCGGCTTGAATGACACCCAGTTCGGCCTGTTGATCGCCACGCCGGTGCTGACCGGTTCGGTCAGCCGCGTCTTCCTCGGCATCTGGTCCGACCAGTTCGGTGGCCGCAAGGTGATGGTGCTGGTGATGCTGTGTGGCGCAGTGGCCACCTGGATGCTGACCTACGCGCAGACCTACACCCAGTTCCTGATTGCCGCGCTGTGCGTGGGCATCGCCGGCGGCAACTTCTCGGTGGGCGTGGCCTACGTCTCGAAGTGGTTCCCGGCCAGCAAGCAGGGCACCGCGCTGGGGATCTTCGGTGCCGGCAACATCGGCTCGGCGGTGACCAAGCTGCTGGCGCCGCTGGTGATGGTGGCGGCCGGCTGGACCATGGTCGCCAAGGTCTGGGCCGTTGCGCTGGCTGTCACTGCGGTGCTGTTCTTCCTCTTCAGTAAGGAAGACCCGTCGCTGGAGCAGCGCCGCCGTGAAGGCGTGAAGCCGGTGCCGTTCGCCGAGCAGATGGCACCGCTGAAGAACCTGCAGGTCTGGCGGTTCTCGCTGTACTACTTCTTCGTGTTTGGCGGCTTCGTGGCGCTGGCGTTGTGGCTGCCGCACTACCTGGTGGGCGCCTATGGCATGGACGTGGGCCACGCCGGCATGCTGGCGGCGTGCTATTCGATCCCGGCCAGCCTGTTCCGTGTGGTCGGTGGCTGGATGTCGGACCGGATGGGCGCGCGCCGGGTGATGTACTGGACCTTCGGCGTGTCGGCCATCTGCACCTTCCTGCTGGCCTACCCGGATACCGAGTATGTGGTGAAGGGCATCCATGGCCCGATCCACTTCCATCTGGCCATCGGCGTGGTGATGTTCACCGTGCTGGTGTTCGTGCTGGGCTTCTTCATGTCGCTGGGCAAGGCCGCGGTCTACAAGCACATTCCGGTGTACTACCCCAAGCATGTGGGTGCCGTGGGCGGCGTGGTCGGCATGATCGGTGGCCTGGGTGGCTTCATCCTGCCGATCGTGTTTGGCGCGCTGAATGACGCGGTGGGCATCTGGAGCAGCTGCTTCATGCTGCTGTTCGTGCTGGTGGCGGCTGCACTGGCGTGGATGCACTTTGCGATCCGTCGCATGGAACGCCGCCACTTCCCGCAGATCGACCGCGAAACCGATCTGCCCGAAGCCATCGATGCGGCCGCCGCCGAGCGGGTGCGCGGCGGGTGAAGGTGTTTGCCGGCCAGCGGCCGGCACTACCAAATGGTGGGTGAAGGGGTAGTGCCGGCCGCTGGCCGGCAGCAACCATCAGATGCGCCGCGCTTGATTTCAATCAGGGCCACGCGAAGAGGAACGCCCGAAGATGTCTGCCATGAGCTTCCACGTTGACGAGAGCGAGGACACTGCGCTGCAGGCGGCATTGCTGCGGCAGCCCCGGCACGTGCTGTTTCCGCCGGCTGACCAGTTCAGCACCGGCTTTGGCGAAAGCGGGTGGCGCGCCGCCGTGCGCGCCAGCAACGAGCACCTGATTCCGCGTGGCTTGACGCTCGGCTTCCAGGCCGGCCGTGGCGGACGCGATGCGCCACCGCAGGCGTATCTGGATACCCTGCTGCTGGCGCTGCGGCTGCAGGCCGACGCGCTGGCCGAGGACCGTGAAGTGGTGGCGATGGTACTGCAGCTGGGGCTGGCCGAGACGTTGCCGCCGCCGCAGCTGGGCCAGCTGCTGGATGCGGTGCCGCAGCACCTGCGCACCGTGGCGCGGCCCCAGGTGGAGGTGCGGCTGGACGCAGGCAGCGCGCTGGCGCCGGCGCAGCTGCGTGCGGTGGGCTGCACCCGCTTGAACGTGATCGATCGTGCCGATGCACCGGGGCCGACCCTGCTGGCACAGGCGCGACAGGTGGGCTTCACCGCGCGCTACTACCAGTTGCGGGTACCCGGCAGTGATGACACCGGCTTCATCGAACGGCTGCACGAGGTGCTGGCCGAAGCACCGGAGCGCATCCTGCTGCCGGCGCCGTGTGCGCTGCCGGAACACCCCTCGGCCGTCCATTGGCTGCAGGCCTGGCGCCTGCTGCGCGCTGCGGGTTACGAACCGATTGGTGGCGATCACTATCAGCGCGGCGATCTGCCGAACCCGCACGGTCCGGGCGATGGCCAGCGCCATTGCGATCTTGCCGGTGTGCCACGCCGCGACCGCAGCGATTTCATCGGCCTTGGGCTGTCCGCCTGCAGCCAGATCGGCGAGGTGTTCTACCGGCTGGAGGACGAACTGGGCGAATGGCGTGCGCGGCTGCAGGCCGGGCACATGGGCGTGTCTGCCGGGTTGATCCTGTCCGAGGACGAGCGGTTGGTGGCCGAAGTGGCGCAGAGCATCGCCTGTGACCACGCCCTCGATGCGGCTGCCTTCGAGTGGCGCAACGATGAACCGTTCGAGGAATGTTTTGCCGAACAGCTGCCCGCGTTGTCGCCGTTGCTGGCACGCGGCTGGGCGCAGTGGGATGCGCGCGTACTGCGCCTGGCCGAAGAAGGGCGCCTGCTGTGGCGTATGATGGCCGCATGCTTCCGGCCGGCGGCCGCCATCGCTTGAGTCTTGCCCCGATGTCTTCAATTCCGCCTTCGCAGGGCCGTCTCGGCCGGGCCACACCCAACCCCGCCGCCGCCGATGATGGCGACGCACTGCACTTCTGCAGCACCTGTGCGTTCTCCGACGCATGCATGTCGCAGGGTTACGACAAGACAGCACTGGGCGATCTGCACGTGCTGGTGGACCATGTCGGTCCGTTCCATGCGGGTGACTACATTTTCCGCGCTGGCGAATCGTTCGATTCGATTGCTGCGGTGCGCGCTGGCATGGTCAAGACCTTCGTCGATGACAGCCAGGGCAACGAGCAGGTGCTGGGCTTCAGCCTGCCGGGTGAAGTGATCGGCCTCAACGCGATCCACGGTTCACGCTTTCCCTGCAATGCGGTGGCGCTGGACACCGTGCACCTGTGCCGCATCTCGTTCCCCAAGCTCAGCCTGTTGGCCACCCGCATGCCGGGGCTGCAGGCCAAGCTGTTCAGCCTGCTCAGCGCGGAGATCGGCAAGGTCGCGACCCTGGCCGCCAACCACCGTACCGAAGAACGCATGGCTGCGTTCCTGCTGGACATGTCCGAGCGCTACGCGCGGCGCGGCTTTTCCGCCACGCGCTTCAACCTGACGATGGCGCGTACCGAGATCGCCAATTACCTGCGGATGGCGCCGGAAACCGCCAGCCGCGTGCTGCGCCGCCTGAGCGATGATGGGATCATCGCGGTGAAGCAGCGCGAGATCCTGTTGCTGCAGCCCGAGCGCCTGGCAGCGCTGGCGGTGGCCGACGAATCCGATCCGAACTGAACCTGGCCGGGAGCCGACGATGAAGCGAGCTGGACTGTTGTTGCTGGGCCTGCTGGCCACGGTGCCGGCCTGGGCGGCCGAGCTGACGGTGTCGGGGGCATCAAGCCTGACCGAGAGCTTCCGCGAACTGGGCGCCGCCTATGAGAAGGCGCACCCGGGGACCAAGGTGGATTTCAACTTCGCCGCGTCCGGCGTGCTGCTGCAGCAGATCAGCCGTGGCGCACCGGTGGATGTGTTCGCGTCGGCCGACGAAACCACGATGGACCAGGCCCAGCAGCAGGACCTGCTGGCGGCCGGTACCCGCGAGGTGTTCGCGGTGAATGCGCTGTGGGTGGTGGTGCCGCCGCAGGCCAAGGCTGCGCCGCGTACCCTGAAGGATCTGTCCGGTGCCGGCGTGCAGCGCATCGCACTGGGCAACCCGGACAGCGTGCCGGTCGGTCGCTATGCCAAGGGTGCGCTGGAAGCGGCGGGCCTGTGGCCGTCGGTGCAGGGCAAGACCATCACCACGCAGAACGTACGCCAGTCGCTGGATTACGTGGCGCGCGGTGAAGTGGACGCCGGCTTCGTCTATGCCACCGATGCACAGGCGATGCCCGACCGCGTGCGCCGAGCCTTCGCGGTGCCGGTGGCGGGGCGCATTGCCTATCCGCTGGCGGTGACCAAGGCCAGCGCGCAGCCCGCCGAAGCCAAGCGCTTCACCGCCTTCGTACGTTCGGCACAGGGCCAGGCGATCCTGGCCAAGCACGGGTTCGGCAAGCCCTGAGGCATGGATCTCGACTGGAGCGCACTGTGGTTGTCGCTGAAGGTGGCCGGCTGGGCCACCGCGATCAATCTGGTGCTGGGCGTGGCACTGGGCGCGCTGCTGGCGCGTCGGCGCTTTCCTGGCCGTGAGCTGCTGGATTCACTGCTGACCCTGCCGATGGTGCTGCCACCGACGGTGCTGGGCTATTACCTGCTGGTGCTGATCGGTCGCAACGGCCCGATCGGCGCGTGGCTGCAGTCCTGGTTCGGCATCAACCTGGTGTTCACCTGGCAGGCCGCGGTGATCGCCGCGGCGGTGGCTTCGCTGCCACTGGTATTCAAGCCGGCACGCGCGGCATTCGAGGAAGTGGACGGTCAGCTGGAGCAGGCCGCGCGCACGCTGGGAGTGTCCGAAGCAGCGGTGTTCTTCCGCATCACGTTGCCGCTGGCCTGGCGCGGCATCCTCGCCGGGCTGCTGCTGGCGTTTGCGCGCGCGATGGGTGAGTTCGGCGCGACGCTGATGGTGGCTGGCAGCATTCCGGGTCGCACGCAGACGCTGTCGATCGCCATCTACGAGGCGGTGCAGGCCGGACAGGATGGCAAGGCCAATGCGCTGGTCATCCTGACCTCGGTGGTCTGCATCGTGATCCTGTTGCTGGCCGCGCGGCTGGTGGGCGGGCGTCGACGGGAGCTGCGCGATGTGGCTTGACCTGCAGGCGCAGCGCCGCCTGCAGGCGGCCGGCCAGGATTTCGTGTTGGACGTATCGCTGCAGTGCACGCAACGCCAGGTGGTGCTGTTCGGACCCTCGGGCGCGGGCAAGAGCCTGACCTTGAAGGCGGTGGCCGGGCTGCTGCGGCCGGGCCAGGGCCATGTGCGCCTGCAGGGGCAGACCCTGTTCGATGCGGCCACCGGCGTGGATCTGCCGCCGCAGCGTCGCCGGCTGGGCTACGTGTTCCAGGATTACGCGTTGTTCCCGCACCTGAGCGTGCGCCAGAACGTGGCGTTCGGTCTGCAGAAGGGGTGGTTGAATCCGCGGATCGGCCAGCGCTTCGACGCGGTGGAGCAGTGGTTGCACGCATTCCGCATCGACACGGTGGGCGATCTTCTGCCCTCGCAGGTATCCGGTGGCCAGCGCCAGCGCACTGCATTGGCGCGCGCCCTGGTGACGCAGCCGCAGGCGTTGCTGCTGGATGAGCCGTTCTCTGCGCTGGACCATGACCTGCGCCAGCACCTGCGGCAGGAGCTGGAGGCCGTGCTGGACAAGACCGGCATCCCGTTGTTGTTGATCAGCCACGATCCACAGGATGTGGCCGTGTTCGGCCAGCAGGTCGCGCGCGTGGTGGACGGCCGCATCGTCGGCAGTTGACCGGTGACTGTAGAGCCGAGCCCATGCTCGGCTGCTTGCCGCGTTGCCACCCGCGGCAGCCGAGCGTGGGCTCGGCTCTACAGAAGCGAGGACATCAGGGGTTCGTCGCCCATTGGATGAACGCCCAGCGCCGCGTCGGTGCCATGCCGAAACGATGCTGCGGCGAACGTGCATGCCATGCACGTACGCGTGCTTCCTCATCCGCATCCAACGCACCGAACAGCTCCACTGCCTGGCGCACCAGGCCGTCGGCATCCTGCGTGACGTCGCGCACCGATTCGGGCAGGTAGTCCACCTGCGGTTCGCGGCCCATGTCCAGCAGCATGTTGATCGGGTAGCGGTGGTCGGGCATGGGCACCCAGTCACGACCGAGCAGCTCGGCCAGCTCCGGTACGCCGGCACGGGGGCCGGTGGCGAAAGTAATGCAGGCACGCTGGCGAGCGTGCGCATCCAACCTGCGCAGCGCGGCCTCCAGATCCGCCACCATCAGCGAGCGCGAGGCAATGGCCAGATCACAGCGCGGCACGTCGTGCCAGTCGTCGGTCCACGACAGTGCCCACGGTGTGACGTTGGAAACGCCGTCGCGGGCGATTGCGGCGCGCAGGCCGTCGAGCATGCCGGTGCTGTAGTCGAGCGCGTGCACATGGCCGACCTGCGCGGCAATCGGCAGGCTCAGCAGGCCGGGGCCACAGCCCACGTCGAGCACGGTGGCCACGCCGGAAAGATCAAGCCGGGCGAGGAATGCCTCGCTATAGTCGTCGTGACGGCGCTTCCAGCTGGACTGTGCGGCACGCGCATCCCAGGCACTGGCCGGCTTTGCCTGGAAGCCACAGGCCTGCAGGTGTTGGCGATAACGTGCCCTGTGATCGATCGGGGTGGGTAGGGGTGTACTCATGTAGAAATTCCAGAAGCGGGCAGGGCGGCGGCGACGCGTGCGGCATCGACGCCATACAGGGTGGCGAGGCGTTCGGGCGTTGCGACCTGGCGGGCAGGACCGAGCGCCTGCAGGCTGCCGGCGGACATCAATGCAATGCGGTCGGCCACCTGCAGCGCGTGCTGCGGTTGATGGGTGGACAGCAGCACACCGATGCCACGGTCGGCCAGGCGGCGCACGGTATCGAGGATGCGCAACTGGTTGCCAAAGTCGAGGCTGGCGGTGGGCTCATCCATCACCAGCAACTGCGCCTGCTGGGCCAGTGCGCGCGCGATCAGCACCAGCTGGCGCTCACCACCACTGAGCGTGGTGACGGTGCGGTCGGCCAGCGCCTGCAGGCCCAGTTCGTGCAGGCAGTCATCGGCGATGGCTTCATCAGCGCGACCGGGTGCCGCCAGCAGGCCCAGGTGCGCGGCGCGACCCATCGAGACCACCTCGCGCACGCGCCAGGCAAAGGGCAGCGGCGCGGCCTGCGGCACATAGCCCATGCGGCGGGCGCGGGCGGCGCGATCATGCGCGCGCAACGGCGAGCCCTGCAGGTCCACCTCGCCGTGCACTGCAGGCAGCAGGCCGAGCAGCGTACGAAACAGGGTGGTCTTGCCACAGCCGTTGGGGCCAAGCAGGCACAGCACCTCGCCAGGCTGTACCGACAGCGCGAACGGCGCGCCCAGTGCTACGCCGGCATGGCCGATGGCCAATCCGCGTGCTTCCAGCAGCGGTGAGGCGGTGCTCATGGGCGACGCTCGCTGCGCGCCAGGACCAGCAAAAAGCACGGCACACCGACGAATGCGGTGAGGATGCCGAGCGGCAGCTCGATCGGTGCCAGGGTGCGCGCCAAGGTATCGGCGGCGAGCAGAAAACTGGCGCCGAGCAGCAGGCTGGCCGGCAGCAGGCGGCGGAAATCGGCGCCGACCAGCAGCCGCGCGATGTGCGGAACCACCAACCCGACCCAGCCGATGATGCCGGCCAGTGACACCGCCGCGGCGGTGCATAGCGTAGCGGCGGCGATCAGCGTCCAGCGCAGCGGGGTGACCGCCACGCCCAGCGCGCTGGCCTCTTCATCACCAAGGCCGAGCAGGTTCACCCGCCAGCGCAGCAGCACCAGCGGCAACAGCCCGACCAGCAGCAGCGGCACGGTGACCTTGAGGTCGTCGATGACCACGGCGTTCAAACCACCCAGCAGCCAGAAGGTGATCGACGGCAACTGCGTGTACGGATCGGCCAGCAGCTTCAGCAGCGAGATGCCGGCACCGAGCAGCGCCGACACCGCGACACCGGCCAGTACCAGGACCAGCACTGGATCGTGCCGCCGCACCAGCGCTGCCACCAGACAGACCAGGCCCACCGCACCGAGACCTCCCGCGAAGGCGATGCCCTGCACCAGCAGCATCGGCAGGCCGAGGAACAGGCCCAGCGAAGCGCCAAGACCGGCACCGGCGGAGACGCCGAGGATGTCCGGCGACACCAGCGGATTGCGGAACATGGCCTGGTAGGCCGCGCCGGCCGCCGAAAGCACTGCGCCGATCAGCACGGCGGCCAGCACGCGTGGCAGGCGGATGTGCCAGAGCGTGGCCTGCACCGCAGGCGGGCTGGGTTCGCCGATGCCGAACAGCTGCCAGCCGATGGCGTGCAGCAGCGCTGCAGGGCGCACCGGGAACTGGCCGACCGAGAACGCCAGCAGCAGCATCGCCAGCAGCAGGCTCCAGCCAGCGGCATGCCAGGCCCAACGTGGAAGCGTGCGCATGCTCAGACGTTTGCATCCAGGCTGCGTGCCACCGCGGCGGGCAAGGGTTGGCCCCACAGCAGCTGATGCAGCGCACCGATGCGCGCGCGCAGCGCGGCAGGCGCCAATGCGGGCACTGCACCCGGATGCAGCCTGGACAGCAGCCACGGCAGGCCGGGCAGGCGGTTGACGCCGGGCGGACCATCCAGCCATCCGAACGGCAGTACCGGTGCGCAGTGCAGGCGGCGCTCGCGTACGGCACGCAGGGCGCGCCAGCGCGGATCTTGTGCGGCATGCGCGGCGAACCCGGCATCCTGGGTCAGGATCACGTCCGGATCCCAGGCCAGCAGTTGTTCGAACGACACGCGGGCGAGGCCTCCGGCACCGGCGCTGGCGGCCACGTTGCGGCCGCCACAGAACTCGATGACTTCGGTGTTGATCGAGCCGGACAGGCCACTTTCCAGGCCGTCGCTGCCACGCCCGTAGTACACCGTGGGCCGCGTCGCAGCGGGACGCGTCGCCAGCACCTCACGCACCAGCGCCAACTGCGCCTCGGCCGCCTGCGCCAGCGCTTCGCCGCGTGCGGCAACACCCAGCAGCCGGCCCACGTGGCGCAGCTGCGCCGGATGATCGGGCAGGCGTCCGGCAATCAGTTCGAAGGGAATCGCGGTCTGCTTCCAGACCCGTTCGGCCGAGTCCCGGTAATTGGCATCGAAATCACCGGCATCCAGTACCAGGTCTGGCTGCATCGCCAGCAGGCGCTCGAGACTGACCGTGCTGCCGCGCCCGGCCAGGCGACCGACCACCGGCAACGTACGCAGCATTGCCGGCAGCTGCGCCAGTGCGTCGGGCGAGACCTTCATCGGCCAGCCCAGCAGGCGTTCGGGTGCCACGGCGGCGAGCAAAACCGCAGCCGGCGGACCGGCCGCGAACACGCGCTTGGGCGTGGTCTTGGGCGCACCCAGGCGCAGCACGCGCTGCGCCGGCATCGCCAGCAGCTCGGCACTGGCGACCAGCAGTGGCGCCAGCGCGAACGCCTGCAGCAGGGCGCGCCGCCTCATGCAGCGGCCTCCGGCGCGTTGCGGCAGGCATCCCACCAGGCCTGCAGCGCCGCATCCTCGGCGGGCAGCTCGATGGCCATGCCGCCGGTGAACTGGCGCCACGCGTCGAGGTAGGGCAGCTTCACCGCGGTCAACAACGGGATGCCGGCCAGCATCAGCGCCAGCAGTTCATCGGCCATGCCGCCGCCTTCCGATTCCAGGGTGCCGAAGCGGTTGGCGATGGCCAGCTCGGCGTGGTCCTGCAATGCCCGGCGCAGCACCACGCTTGCATCGGCGATACCGCCCGGGTCCAGGTTGCAGCCGCAGGAGGCCGGACCCAGTGCCTGGCTGATCGGATAGCGCGAGCCGGGATCGGTCACGTCCATCAGTGCCATGCGCTTCTTGCCGTTGGCGGTGGGCTCGTGTGGCAGGTGTACCAGCCCGCGCACGCGGTGGCCGGCGGCCAGCTGGCGTGCGGCGAAGGCGGCCAGCAGGCCATCGGGCTCGCCGCTGTGGTCATGCACGATGGCCGCGATGCGCGGCGGCTGTACAGCGCTCATGCTCAGAACCTCCAGTTGGCATTGGCGAACCAGGTGCGACCCGGCATCGGGTAGCCGTCGGCCAGTTCGTACCATTTGTCACCGATGTTGCGTACACCGAGATCGAAATCCCAGGCATCGCGCGGGCTCCAGCTTGCCTTGAGGCCGGTGATGCCATAGCCGGGCAGGTCACGCACCGGGCGTGCGGCGTCTGCGTAGCTGACCTTGCGGCCCTGTTCGGCTTCCAGCGTGGCCTGCAGCTTCAGCTGCGGCAGCAGCTGCCAGCCGACCGCCATGAACAGCCGTTGGCGCGGGCTGTCGAGCAGGGCCACGCTGCGGTTTTCCAGGTTGGTGCGGCGCAGCCAGGTGTAGCTGGTCTGCAGGTCCCAGTCGTCGCCGATGCGCTGGCGCAGGCCCAGTTCGACACCCTGATGGCGGGCCTTGCCGATGTTCTGCGCCTGGTTGCAGATGCTTCCGCCGCATTCGCGCGAGGCCACCACCGCGTTCTGGATCAGGTCATCGATACGGCTCTGGAAGATCGCCGCCTGCAGCTGGCCGCCTTCCCACCAGCGGCCGCGCAGGCCCACCTCGAAGTGGGTCGCATGCTCGGCTTTCAGGTCCGGGTTGGGCAGGGCGGAGCCCATGCGCGCGGAGTAGCGATCCTTGATGGTCGGGAAACGCGTGCGCCGCGCGGCGCTTGCATACCACTGTTGGTCCGGCGCCAGTTGCTGCACGTACTCCAGCACTGCATTGGTGGCATCGGTGCTGCCGGTCGGCCAGAAGTACACGCGCTTGGCGTCGCGGCGGTCATGGCCGATGCCCACGCGCAGGTGCGAGGTGTCGGTCAGCGCGATGCGGTCCTCGATCGCCACCGACGTGGTCACATCACGGAAGTCCTTGGTGGGCGAGTGCGGGTTGCGCTCGCTGTGCTGGTCTTCCTTGTAGTGGATCGCGAACTGCAGCTCCTGGCGCGGCAGCGCCGTGGTGGCCAGGGTCACCGAGCCGCCCACGGTGCGGTCATCGTAGATGCTGGGGAAGCTGCTGTTGTCCATCGCCACCTGGTAGGTGCCGTCGGTGTAGGCATCCAGTCCGTTGCCATAGGTATCGCGGTAGACGCGGGTGCGCAGCGTGGTGTGCTCGCCCAGGCGGGTATTGCCGATGAAGTACAGGCTGTCCTTGTCCCACCACGGCCAGCGCCAGTAACGGATGCCGCTGCGCGCGGTGCCGGTGTAGACCGGGTTGTCCTTCTCGCCGTCCTGGCGCGCGTAGCCGATCGCGTACTCGTCGCCCTCGCGCGGGGTATAGCCCAGCTTGAACGACAGGCGACGGTCGTCGCGCGAGGCGTTGCGGCGGTCCTTGCCGGTATCGGTGGGCACGCGCTTGTAGTCGACGAAGCCATCCGGCAGCGGGAATTCATCGGCCTTCAGGATCGACGCACCGAGCTGGAAGTACCAGTCGCCACGACGGCCGCCGATATTGACCGCTGCCTTGCGTTCGCCGCCATCGGCGATGCCCAGCCGCACGTCGCCTTCCAGCGCACGTTCCGGGCGGCGGCTGACCAGGTTGATCGCACCGCCGAGGATGTTCGGCCCGTACAACAGCGACGCGCCACCGCTGGCGACCTGGATCTCGGCGAGGTCGAAGGTGGTGAAGCGGCCGAAGTCCACGTAGCCGTCATAGGGCACGTACAGCGGGATGCCGTCGAGGAATACCGGCACCTGGCGTGCGTCGAAGCCGCGCAGGTAGACCATGTCTTCGTTGCGCGAGTTGCGCGCCAGGCTGACGCCCGGCAATACGCTGACCGCATCACCGACCGTATTGCGGTCGAGCTGCTGGATGCGTTCGGCATCGAGGCTGCGTTCGGCGACGGTGGGCGAGGTGCCGCGCTCGGCATGCACGTCGATCGTGCCCAGGGTGAACACCGGGGGCGGCGAGGCCGCGTCGGCGGCGGTGGCGGCAAGCGGCAGCAGCAGGGCAGACAGGGGTAGAACGAAACGACAGGTACGCATCCTCGCGAGTCCTCGGGTTCGTTATATCCAAGATGATATAACGGTTGGCAGGGGTCAACTTGATGACCGACCCGGGGATTCTCGTTGCTGGCCAACTCGGCCACCTTGATCCATATCAAGCCCGGTGCAGGGGGGCGACGCCGTACACTGGCCGTTCGCGCGAAACGCAGGGAAACGAGCACGATGAGCGAGGCCGAACCGCCTTTGGAGCTGCAGGGCAACCTGTGGCTGAGCATTGCCGGGCAGAGTGTGGGCGGTCGTGGCCGCTTCGCGCTGCTGGGGTTGATCGATGCCTGTGGTTCGATCAGCCAGGCCGCCAAGCGCATGGGCATGACCTACAAGAACGCCTGGGACGCGGTGGATGCGATGAACACCGCTGCCGGCGAGCCGTTGGTCGTGCGCAGCGTAGGCGGTCGTGGCGGTGGTGGTGCGCAGTTGACTGAACGTGGCCGCCAGCTGATCACCCGCTTCGAGGACGTCGAGCGTGCGCATCGCACCTTCCTGCAATCGCTGCAGGCCACCCCCGGGCTGGACGAGGATCTGGCCCTGATCCGGAGAATCGGCATGATCACCAGTGCACGCAACCAGTTCCATGGCCGGGTCAGTGCGCTGGCCACCGGTGCCGTCAACGATGAAGTGCAGATCGAAGTGGCGCCGGGCCTGGCGCTGGTCGCCACCATCACCCATGGCAGCGTGGAGTCGCTGGGCCTGGCGGTAGGCGTGCCGGCCTACGCGCTGGTGAAGGCCTCGTCGGTGATCGTGGCGCAGGGCGAGGGTGCGCGTTACTCGGCACGCAACCAGTTCGTCGGCACGGTGGAGCGGATCACCGAGGGCGCGGTGAACGACGAGGTGGTGGTGGATATCGGCCATGGCTGCAGCGTGGTGGCGGTGATCACCCGTGCCAGTACTGCAGCGCTGGAGCTGCAGGAGGGCGCCGCGGCGACGGTGCTGTTCAAGGCGTCGAGCGTGATCGTGGGCGTGCCGATGTAGAGGGGTCCTGGGTAGTGCCGGCCGCTGGCCGGCAGCGCGTGATGCGAAGCGCAGCCGGCCAGCGGCCGGCTCTACCCCATGGACAGGTCAATACAACTCACAGTGCGTGCGGCCTTCACCCCGCAGCGCGTCCCAGTGCCCTTCGCCACCGATGGCATCGATGGCCTCGCGCACCGCGCCTTCCAGGTGGCTCTTGTTGCCGCACAGGTACAGATGCCCACCGCGGGCCAGGACGTCGCGCACTTCGCTGGCGCGCTGCTGCAGCACGTGCTGCACATAGACCTTTTCGGCGCCATCGCGCGAGAACGCGGTATGAAGGCCGGCCAGCACGCCACGCGTGTGCCAGTCCTGCAGCTGGTCGCGATACAGGTAGTCGTGCTGGCGGTGCTTCTCGCCGAACACCAGGTGCACTTCCCGTTCGCAGGCGTTGGCCTGCAGTTCCTGCATCAGGCCCATCAAGGGGGCGATGCCAGTGCCGGTGCCGACCAGCAGCAGCGGTGCCTCGCCGGTATCGGACAAATGGAAACCAGGGTTGGAGCGGCAGTACACACGGGCATGGTCGCCGCCATGCAGCAGGCTGCCGGTGGCAGTGCCGAAGCGTTCGCGGCCGCGCAGGGTGTAGCGTACTTCGCGCACGCACAGGCTCAGCTGGTCGTCGCACGGGTGCGAGGCGATCGAATAGGCGCGCGGCAGCCGCGGTGACAGCAGTTCGCGCAGTCGGGCCAGCGGCACACTGTCCGGCGTGGCGTGGTCCTGCAGCACGTCCAGCAGGTCCAGACCGTGCAGGTAGGCTTCCAGCTCGCGCTTCTGGCTGACCTTCAACAGGCCCTTCAGTACCTCGCTACCGCCGAGCTTGGCCAGTTCGCGCAGCACGCCCTTGCTCAGCAGGCGCAGCTCGCGGTCGTGCAGGGCGGCCACGGCGGCGGTGTCGCCATACCAGGCGGCCAATGCCTGCAGCAGGGCAGGGTCGTTCTCGGGTACTACGTGCAGGGTGTCGCCCGCGCGGTAGGCCATGCCACTGCCGGCAATGTCCAGTTGCAGGTGCCAGGCAGCGGGATCGCTGCTGTTCAAGCGGCGGCGTTCGAGAATGGAGGCGGCAAAGGCATTGTCTTCGCCATAGGCGGTCACCTGCAGGTGCAGGTCCTGGCCGGCACTGAGGTCGCCATCCAGCACCTGGCCGAGCACCGGCTGCCATTGCTGGAAGAACTGCTCGTAGCCCAGGTCGGCATCCACGCGATGCAGCAGCGGCTGCGCCTGGCGCTCGCTCAGCGCCGCATCGAGCGCCTTGGTGAAGCCGCAGAAGCTGGGGTAGCCGGTGTCACCGAGGCCGAACACTGCATAGCGCAGGCCGCTCAGCGTCGGGGTCTGGCGCAGCGTTTCGAAGAACTGCTCGCCATTGGCCGGCGGCTCACCGTCACCGAAGGAACTGGAGATCGCCAGCAGCACATCGCCTTGGCCGAGACTGGCTACGTCGATATCGTTGAATGGAAGCACCTGCGGCCCGTGTGGCTGCAGGTCCGCGCCCAGGCGCTGGGCCAGGGCGCGGGCGTTGCCCGACTCGGACGCGAAACCCACCAGCAGGCGGCTGAAGGGCGTACTGGTCGGGAGGGCGTTCACGCGGCCTCGTAGAAGTCGTCGAACTTTTCCTTGCTGAACTCGACCAGGTCGTAGTTCTGCATCAGGTCATTCACCACGCGGCGGATGCTGATGTACGAGGTGATGTTGCCCTCAGCATCGAACAGCGGCTGCACGGTGGTGTCGACCACATAGAGCACGCCGCCCTTGCCGAGGTTGGGCACGATGCCGGTCCAGGTCTTGCCGGCCTTGATGGTGTCCCACATGTCCTTGTAGACCGCCTTGGGCACATCCGGATGGCGCACGATGCTGTGCGGCTGGCCGATCAGTTCCTCGCGGGCGAAGCCGGTGAGCGTGCAGAACAGGTCGTTGGCGTAGGTGATGTTGCCCTGCAGGTCGGTGGTGGAGATCACCATGACGTTCTGCATGGCGTTCAGAAGCTGGGCGTTGTCGGGGGTGTAGCTCATCGCAGGGTCCTTGTGGATGCCGGTAACGCCGGCGTGTTCGGGTCCTGCATAGAAATACGCCCGCACGGCGGCGGGCGGTTTGATATTGATCAAGTGGGTGGCGCGACGGCCTGCGACCGGGTGTCGCAGGGGCGTGCCCGGCGAAGGCGCGTCAGCCCATCACATAGCGCAGCACACCCGCCGAGACCACGCCGATCAGCACCGTCGGCAGCATCGACAGCCGCGTGGCGGCCAGCAGGGTGATCGCCAGCGCGGCCAGGTCGGCGGGCTTGTCGGCGACGAAGTCCGGGGCGATCACCGAGATCAGCACGCAACCCGGCGCGGCTTCCATCACCGTTACTGCGCGCTTGCTCAACGTGCGGTTGCGCAGCGCGAGGAAGCCGACGATGCGGGTCAGGTAGGTGGCGGCAGCCATCAGCACGATGGTCAGCACAGAGGTCCAGTGGATCAGTCCATTGAAGATCATGCCGCGTCCTCCGCCAGCAGCCAGGCGGCGGCCAGGCCGGCCAGTGCACCGCTGGCCACGTACCACGCACCCGGGATCAGCAGATAGGTGGCGGCGGCCACGACCAGGCTGACCAGCCACGGCCGCGCCGCCTTCATGCCCTGCCACATGCCGCGCAGCAGTACCAGGAACACGGCGGGGAAAGCCATGTCGAAGCCATAGGCATGGATGTCGCCCAGCATCGGGCCGACGATCGCGCCCAGCGCGGTACAGGCCACCCAGACGGTGTACAGGCCTGCCGACACCCCCAGGTAATAGGCCAGGCTGAAGCCGAGCGCACGGCGGCGCGCATCGGCCACGCCCATCGCCCAGCTTTCGTCGCACATGAAGAACAGCGCCGGCAGCACCCGGCGGCGCGGCAGGTGCTGCAGCAGCGGGGCCAGGCTGGCGCCCATCAGCAGGTGGCGGCTGTTGACCAGCGCGGTGATCGCCACGATCAGGGCGATGTGTGGCGGCGAGGTCCACAGTTCGACGGCGGCGAACTCCGAGCCGCCAGCGAAGTTGAGGCCGGTCATCAGCGGCACTTCCAGTGCGCTCAGGCCCTTCTGGGCTGCCTGCGCGCCAAGCACCAGGGCGAACGGAATGAAGCCGATCATCACCGGCACGGCGGCACGCAGGCCGCGCAGGAATTCGGCACGCGGGGCGGTATCGCAGGTGTCGGGCAGGGGGAGGGTGGTACGGGCGTCCATGAAACGGCACAACGATGTGGGGGTGGCCCATGCTAGCGGTCTGACTACGAAATCGGGTTGCGTTGATGCCACTGGATTCTGGATGATTGATATTCCATGCGGCTGAAGGCGACAAGGGTGAAATTCCATGCAGTACCAGATCGACAACCTCGATCGGCGCATCCTCGACGCCCTGCAGCGCGACGGCCGCCTGCAGAACCTGGAGCTGGCTCGCCTGGTCGGGCTGTCGCCGTCGGCCTGCCTGCGCCGGGTGCGGTTGCTGGAGGAGGGCGGCTACATCGACCGCTATGTGGCCTTGTTGAACGAGGCCAAGGTGGGTCGTGGCTTCACCGTGTTCGTGCGGGTGTGGCTGCGCGGGCAGGATGAGGACACCACCAACCACTTCATCAACAGCATCAAGTCTTTCCCGGAAGTGCTTGAATGCCATCTGATGGCCGGTGACTGCGATTTCCTGCTGCGGGTGGCGGTGGCCGACCTTGATGCCTACCGGCAGTTCCAGATGCAGCACCTGAACCGGATTGCCGGGGTGCAGAACACCAAGACCGAGATTCCGATGCAGCGGATCAAGCAGACGACCCAGCTGCCGCTTTGAGGGATGGGGTTGCGGCCGGGTTGCACCCGGCACCCGCGGGTAGTGCCGGTCGCTGGCCGGCAACCTCAACAGCAACAGCAACAGCAACAGCGGGCCTGCTGAGGGATGGCGGGGTGGGTCCGGTTGCGGGGGGCGCTGCAAGTACGCCCATGTAAGCTCGGTCGCCGCTTGCTCGTGTGCGCTGTCCTGCGCACACGGCAAGACCGGGGTTGGGCGTCCTGCCCAACCCGCCCGAGGCATGCCTCGGGCCCATGCGGCTCACGCACCCGCAACCGGACCCACCCCGCCTTCGACAGATTTCCACGATCTGCCGGAACGGCTTGAGCTGCTCTTGGTGGGTGTCGACCTTGGTCGACACGTTTGGGTCGGCTCGGGGTCGGATCCCGTTGCTTCGCAACGGGCTCCGACTCCCGTGCGTAGATAGCGCGGTCTGTTCGATTCATTGATTCCTGATGCGTGACTGGCTCCATGGAGCTGCCTCGACACCAGGCCGTGGGCGGCGGTCATCGCAATGACATGTGACCCCGGTACGGTTTGAGCCCGCTTGCTGGTCGCGCGCGGGCCGGGGTTCCGGTCGTGGTGCGCGTCCACTGCAGCTGCTGTCGCTGCCGAGGGTCATGTGTTCTACGTCAGGGGGCTGAATGGACACCATGCGGTCAGAACTTGGAAGGTGGCCATCGCTGCATGGCTGCTGCTGTCCTTTGCCGCTGCCGCACAGGACGCTGTTCATGCCTACGACATCCCCGCGCAGCCGCTGGAACAGGCGGTCGAGCGCTTCAGCGTCATCAGCGGGTGGTCGGTGATGTACCCGGGCGATCTTGCCGCGGACCGCAGCAGCCACGCGCTGCGCGCCAGCCTGGCGCCGCTGCCTGCCTTGCAGGTGCTGTTGCAGGACTCCGGTATCGAGGCCGAGGTGATCGGCGAGCAGCGTGTGGTGCTGCGCCGGGGCACACCCTCGGCCAGCGAAGCCGGTGTTGGCGCCCAACTTCCCGAGGCCGAACGTCGGCGTCGCTATGGCGGGCTGCAGCAGCGGCTGCGTGCGGTGTTCTGTGACGACCCCGGGATTGCGCCCGGCCGCTATGCCGCGACGCTGCGTTTCCATGTCGACAGCGAAGGCCAGGTGCATGCGCCCGAGCTGCTGTCAGGCAGTGGCAGCGCACGCCGCGATGCACGCCTGCTGCAGGCGATGCAGGGCCTGGTGCTGGCGACCGAGGCCGCCGCGCTGCCACAACCGGTGACCCTGCAGATCCGACCTTCCGGCACCGACCACGACTGTGGCCGGCGCGCGCCCCTTCCATGACTTCAAGGATTCGAACATGAGCAACGGTACGGCTGGGGCAGTTGACCTGATGGACCACCTTCTGGGGGCCTACGACGAGTTGAAGCGCCGGCTGGTGCGCAAGCTGGGCTCGGAGGAGCTGGCCGGCGACGCGCTGCAGGACACGTGGATGCGCCTGAGCGCGCGGCGTGATCGCCTGGACGCCGTACAGAACCCCGCGGCCTACCTGCTGCGCATGGCGATGAACACCGTGATCGACCGCCAACGTGCAGATCACCGCCTGCTGAGCCTGGAGGAGGTGGATACGCTGATGGACATGGCCGACCCTGCACCCGGCCCGGCGCAGGCGGCCGAACTCGACTTCGCGCTGGAAGACATGGTCGGCCTGCTGCAGCGCATGCCCGAGCGCCGTCGCCGCATCCTGCTGGCGATCCGTGTCGACGGCCTGCAGCAGCGCGACGTCGCCGATCACCTCGGTGTGTCGCTGCGGCTGGTGCAGCGTGAGCTGAAGGCGGCCCAGGACTACCTGGCCGAGCGCAGCGGGCAGGGGCGCCAGGTGCGGTTCTGATCGACGGCATCCGTCTACACTTTGACGCCGAGCAGAACCCCGCAGCGTGCGGGTCCGGCATGAGCCCCCATGGATCCTGACGATCGCCCACAACGCCCGCTGGATGCCGTCGAGCGTCAGGCCCACGCGTGGGTGGTGCGGCTGACCTCGGGCGAGGCGACCGCCGCCGACGGGCGGCGGTTCCGTGCGTGGTGCGAGTCCGACCCGCGTCATCGTGAAGCGTTTGGCCGTGCGCGTCGGCAATGGGAGCAGGTACGCCTGGCCGGCGAGCAGCTGCCCGCGGCCGCGCGTCAACCGGTTGCGCCGACGCCGGCCCAGCGCTGGAGCCGACGCGCCTTCCTGGGCGCCGCGATTGCCGCGCCGGCCAGCCTGGTAGTGGTGGCGGCGATCCGCCCGCCGCTGGGGCTGTGGCCCTCGGTGACAGCCATGGCGGCCGATTTCCACACCGGCACCGGTGAACGTCTGCAGATCGCGCCCTTGCCACAGCTGAAGATCGAACTGGATACGCAGAGCAGCCTGCGCCGCCGCGCGGACGCGCAGGGCGAAGGCTTCGAGCTGGTGCAGGGCCAGGCCTCGATCGAAACCGGGGCTGGCCTGCGCCTGGCACTGTTCGCGGGCCCGGGTTGCGTGATTGCCGATGAAGGCGCAGTGCGCCTGGATGTGCGCAACACCCACGGCCAGGTACGGGTGACCTGCCTGCAGGGCAGCGCCCGCATCGAGCATCCGCAGGGCCGGCTGCAGCTGCAGGCCGGCCAGCAGACCCACTATGACGAGCGCCTCAGTGGCGTGGTGGCCGAGGCCGTGGCTTCGGAGGTGAGCGCCTGGACCGAAGGCATGCTGGTGTTCCGTCGCGCACCGCTGCGCGAGGTGGTGGAAGAGATCAATCGCTACCGGCGTGGCAAGGTACTGCTGGGCGAATCGGCGTTGGCGCGCGCGCCGGTCAGCGGCCGCTTCCGCATTGATGATCCGGATGCGGCACTGGAGCAGCTGCGACTGACGATGTCGCTGGATCTGCGTCGCTTTCCGGGTGGCATTGCCGTCCTTGGATAGATGAAGACGCTGGCCGTGCGCACCGCGCAGGGCTGTTGCAAGCAAGGAGAAGCCAAGGATGCGCAACGAGACCATCGGTGTGCTGGATCTGCGTCGCAATCTGTCGGCGCTGCTGGAAACCACGCAGCGACGGCCGTTGATGGTGCATCGCTATGGCTCGCCATGGGTGTGCGTGGTGTCCGATGCGCAGTGGCAGCGACAGGCGGTGCTGCTGGATTTCGATCCGCAGTCGCACCCGCTGGCGATGCTGCTGCGGCTGCAGCAGCAGGCGCTGCCCCTGGCTGAAGCCGGGGCGCTGCCGCCCGCGGCGCTTGCACGCGCACTGCTGTTGATGGACATGCATGGCCTTGAGGATCTCGCACAGCTGCACGACCAGGTGCTTCACCATCGCCTTTGGCATTGGTTCGTAGCAGGCACCCATGGTGTGATGGACGGCTGGCAGCTGCCGGCGCTGCGGGTTGCGATGGCGTCATGGTTCGATGACGTGGACATGTCCAATGCGCTGGCAACATTCGCCGCGCGCAGCGACGTGGCGATACTGGCACGCCGTTGTGGAGGCGAAGCGCCGCGGCTGGAGCGCGAAGCCTGCAGGCAGATGACGCTGCGATGACGTTACCGATGAAGCGCCACGCAGTGCACAGAGCTGCATGCGCGCTGTCGCTTCACTTGCCTTGCTGACGTCTTCTCCAGAGTACGACGCACCACGCGTCGCGGAGCACGGGCGGCGCCGATGGCAGACAGTCGCAGGATCAGCATGCTGGAGCTGGATCGTCACCTGAGCCAGTCACTGGAGCAGGCACGGCATACGCCATTGAACGTGCAGCGCTACGGGCACTCCTGGGTCTGGGTGCTGTCCAGTGACGCCTGGGCAGACGCGGCGCGCTGGGCGGCACTGGATGGTAGTGCGCACCCACTGGTGGCGCTGCGAAAAGCCCTCGACCTGCAGCTGCGGCCCTGGCCCGAGGCGGCCATGAGCCCGCTGCCGCTTGATGCAGGCGATGCACGGCTGCTGCAACGCGCGGCCCTGCTGGTGGTCATGCGCGATCTGAACAGTGCCCAGCGCGTGTACGACGACCTGCGCTATCACCAGGCCTATCGGATGTTCATCGGCCTCGATCATGGAACAGCGTGGTCGCCGATGCAGTGCGTGCGCCTGCTGCAGGCCTGTGCGCACCCGTTGCTGCGCGGCTGCATCGACGATGCGCTGGCCAGCGTGCCGCAGCATCTGTTCGAGTCTGCATGTGCACCGGCTGCACGTGTAGCGCCTGCACCGGCACACGCGCAGCGGATTTCCGGCGGATGTTTATCGTACTGACACATGCACCGCTGACCATGGCGCAGCGGTCTCTTCCAGGATGATGAGGGCGGAACAATGGCAAGGCAGGTTCGTGGTCGCAGGGCTCGGCAGCAGGGTTTCAGCCTGATCGAAATCATGGTGGTGGTGGTGATCATCGGCATCCTCGCCGCATTGATCGTGCCGCGGTTGATGGACCGTCCCGACCAGGCGCGCGTGGTGGCAGCGCGCCAGGACATCGCTGCATTGATGCAGGCGTTGAAACTGTTCAAGCTGGACAACGGTCGCTATCCCAGTGCCGAGCAGGGCCTGCAGGCGCTGGTGAAGCCGCCGCAGGGTAGCGGTGCGATGCCGCTCACGCCGTATCTGGATCGCCTGCCCAATGACCCGTGGGGCCATCCGTACCAGTACCAGGTGCCCGGAACCCACGGCGACATCGATGTGTTCTCGCTGGGGGCGGACAGCAAGCCCGGTGGCGACGCCGGGAACGCGGATATCGGCTCCTGGCAGCTGTGAGGCGTGCTGATGACAGCCCGGAGGCGTTCGGTCCCGTGCACCCGTCAACGTGGCATGGCGGTGATTGTCGCCCTGCTGGTGGTGGCACTGGTGGCGGTGATTGCCACTGCACTGTTGACCCGGCAGTCGGCGCAGCTGCGCGCGCTGCGCGGCGACCAGTTGCGCGCGCAGGTGCGCATGGCGGTGGATGCCACGCTGGAGCGTGCGGCGCAGCAGTTGCGTGAGGATGTAAAGGAACAGCTGACCACGGTGCGCAGCGGGCGTTGGGCGCGCCCGTTTAAACTGCAGGCGCCGTTGCCGGTGCAGGTGCAGCTTGTGGATGCGCAGTCGATGTTCAACCTGCGCAACCTGCTGGCGCACGGCAGGCCGGACCCCGAGGCACGGCGCGCGTTCATCGCGTTGTGTGCCGGGCAGGGGCTGGGCCAGGGCGCCTGCGCATCCGCGGCAGACCACATCCAGGCACGCCTGCGCGACGGCGACATCCAGGCGCAGGCGCCGCTGCCACGCGAGTCACTGATCGAACAGGCGCTGCCCGGTGCCGATCCGGTGGCGTTGCAGGCGCTGGCGCGGCGCACCGTGGTGTTGCCGGCGCAGACCCTGGTCAATGCCAACACCAGCGACCTGAGCGTTCTGCGGGCGGTGACGCCTGCGGTCGAGCCGGCACGGCTGCAGGCGCTGCTCGGTGAGCGCGATGCTGGCCATTGGCTGCTCAATCGCGGCGACATCGCCAACCGACTCCAACTGAGCAACGAACAGATGGCCGTGCTTCCCCTGGGTATCCATAGCGAATGGTTCCTGGCCGTCGGCCAGGTGCAGGCTGACGGCAGCGCGGTCGATTTTCGCGCGCTGTTGTGGCGCGAATACCGCGACGATGGGGTGCGTGTGCAACGGGTGTGGACGAGGATCGGCGCATGAACGTGCAGCTTCGGGTGCGCCTGCCGGCGCTGGAGCACCTGCGCGCCGAAAGCGCGGTGGACTGGGCGCAGCTGCACAAGGGCCAGATGCTGGCTCACGGTCGCGACACGCTGGCGGCGCTGGGCCTGCGGCATCCGCAGGCCGCGGTGCATGCCTGCCTCGATCCGAACGACCTGATCCTGCTGGAACTGCAGCTGCCGCCGTTGTCCGGGCGCCGCCTGCAGTCGGCGCTGCAGGGTGAGGTGGAGGCGATGCTGCTGGATGACCTGCAGGAGGTGGCGCTGGCCCACGGCGCCCAGGCGGCAGACGGCACAGTTCCGGTGGCCTGGCTCGGCCAGCAGGCCATCGCGCAGGCGCAGCAACTGCTGGCCTCCTGTGCGCTGCAGCTGCAGGCGCTGTATCCGACGCCGCTGCTGCTGCCGTGGCAGGACAGCCACGCAACGCTGCAGGTCAGCGGTGAGCACCTGCTGGTGCGCAGCGGGCGCGATCGGGCGTTCGTTCAATGGTATGGCGGACGTGACGCCTGTGCGGTGATGCAGGCCCTGGCCGTGCGCCTGCAACAGGCGGGCGTGCAGGCCGTGCAGTGGATCGATAGTGTGCCGCCGACGTGGCCGGGCAGCCTGCCGGCCACCGCCGTCACGCATGAACGGCAGACCTCTGGCCCCTTGCCAGGCTGGTCATTGCCGCTGCCCGGCGCAGGCCGGCAAGCACCGCGACTGGCGATCGGCCTGGCACTGGCAGCAGTGCTGCTGGCTGCACTCGGCCTGCAGCTGCAGGTCTCGCGTTGGCGGATCGAGGGTGAAGCGCTGCAGCAGGACATGGCACGGCAGTTCAGCGCGCGCTTCCCGGAGATCACCGATGTGGTGGACCCGGTGTTGCAGGCAAGGCGAGCACTTGCGGTGCCGCTGCCGGCGCCGCCGTTGCCGGCGCTGCAGCGTCAGGTAGCCGGCACGCTGCAGGCGGTTCCGGAGCTGGCAGGGCAGGTGCGCAGCCTGCATTACCAACCGGGCCAGCTGGACATGGAGCTGGATGCCGATGCCCAGGCATTGGCCGATGATCCACAGCGGCTTGAGCACTGGCAGCAAGCAGTTCAGGCACAGGGCCTGCAGCTGGTGCGCGAAGCCGGTGGACACCTGCGGGTGAGCGGAGCTGGACAGTGACGACCCGCACCCTGCGGTTGGGCGAGGGGCTGACGGGCCTGCAGCAGCGCTGGCAACGCCTGCCACCGCGCGACCGGCTGATGCTGTGGGTGATGGTGGTGGCGCTGCTGGTGGCGGGCCTGTGGTCGTTGTGGCTGGAGCCCCTGCTGAAGCAGCGCACGCACTGGCAGGCCGAGCTACCGCGGCTGCAGGCGCAGTCCCGCCTACTGGCACCGCTGCTGCTCGCCCGTGAGCGCCAGCAGCTGGCGCAGGGCCAGCACCCGACACTGGCCGGGCTGCGCGAAGGCATCAAGACCGCCGGCCTTGCCGACGGACTGCATATTGAAGCGCGCGACGGGCGCTGGCACCTGCAGGTGCAGGCGGTGCCCGCGGATGCGCTATGGAACTGGCTGCTGCCGCTACTGGCCGACCCGGCCATCGAGCTGCAGCAACTGCAACTGACACGCACAGGGGATGCGAACATGCCGGCGGCACGGATTTCCGGAAACATCGTGATGGTGGCCACCGCGGGTGCCCATCCATGAGGGCGATGCGCAGCCTTGCCTGCAGTACCGCACTGGCCCTGATCGTGTGCATGGCCCACGCACCGGCGCCAGTGCTGGCGCAGGACACCCGCGATGAGCCGGTGCAGTTGAACCTGGTCGACACCGATATCGGCGGAGTACTGCGCATGGCGGCGCGCTTCACCGGCCGCCAGTTCCTGGTCGACCCGCGGGTGACCGGCAAGATGACGGTGGTTTCCGATGGCCCGGTCAGCCGTACCCAGGCCTACCAGTTGCTGCTGGGCGCACTGCGCATGCGTGGCTTCGCCGTGGTCGAGAACGGCGGCGTCAGCCGGGTGGTGCCGCAGGCCGATGCCAAGCTGCTCGGTGGTCGCGTTGGCAGCGGCGGTGCGGGGGGCGAGGTCGCCACGCGCACCTTCGCGCTGCGCTACGAGAACGCGGCCGCGCTGGTGGCGGTGCTGCGGCCGATGATCAGCCCGGACAATCCGATCACCGCCAATCCGGGAAACAACACCCTGGTGATCACCGACTATGCCGACAACCTGGAGCGCATCGCGCGGGTGATCGCCAGCGTTGATACACCGGCCGGCATGGACACCGACGTGGTGAAGCTGCAGCAGGGCATTGCCGTTGACGTCGCGGCGATGGTCGCGCCGCTGCTGGATGCGCAGGGCGCCGAGCCCACCCAGAAGGTGGTGGTGATGGCCGACCCGCGCAGCAACAGCGTGCTGCTGCGCTCCAGCAGTCCCGGACGCACCCGTCTGGCGCGGCAGCTGGTGGAGAAGCTGGACCGCGCCCAGGACGAGTCCGGCAACCTGCATGTGGTCTACCTGCGCAATGCCCAGGCCAACCAGCTGGCCGGTGTGCTGCGTGGCGTGGTGGCCGGGCAGAGCGATGCACCAGCTATGGGCAGCAATGAAGGCATCACGCCACTGCCGGGTGACGCCAACCGTTCCACGCCCACGCAGCCTTCGCAGCCGCAGCAGGCCAAGACCGGAGGCAATGCGCTGGAATCGCAGCGTCTGGACCCGAGCCGGCGTGACCCGATCGATGCGGGAAGCACCGGCTTCAGCCAGAACGGCATCTCGGTGCAGGCGGACGTGGCCACCAACACGCTGCTGATCTCGGCACCGGAACCGGTGTACCGCAACCTGCGGCGTGTGATCGACCAGCTCGACCAGCGCCGTGCGCAGGTGCTGGTGGAAAGCCTGATCGTGGAGGTCAACCAGACCGATGCGGCAGAGCTGGGCGTGCAGTGGATGCTGGGCAATGGCCGCACCTTTGGTGGCACCCACTTCGGTGGCGCCACCGGCGGCAGCGGGCTCAATACCGGTGCGCGCACCACCCTGGACGTGCTGCCCAAGGACGGCCTGAAGATCGGTGTGATCGACGGCACCATCAACCTGCCCGGTGTCGGTCAGATCCTCAACATGAAGGCGCTGGCCAACGCGCTGCAGAGCAAGGGCGGCGCGAACATCCTGTCCACGCCGAACCTGATGACGCTGGACAACGAAGCGGCCAGCATCATGGTCGGCCAGACCGTGCCGTTCGTCAGCGGTCGTTACGTGACCGACGGTGGTGGCGGCAGCAACAACCCGTTCCAGACCATCGTGCGCGAGGACGTGGGCCTGAAGCTGCGCGTACGCCCGCAGATTTCCGAGGGCGGCACGGTGAAGCTGGACATCTACCAGGAAGTCAGCAGCATCGATGCGCAGAGTGCCAACAGTGCCGCCGGCATCATCACCAACAAGCGTGCGCTGGATACCAGCGTGCTGTTGGACGATGGCCAGATCATGGTGCTTGGTGGCCTGCTGGAGGACAACGTCAGTCATGGCCGTGATGCAGTGCCGGGGCTGGGCAAGCTGCCGGTGCTGGGGGCGCTGTTCCGCAGTGATACGCGCAAGCGCTCCAAGACCAACCTGATGGTGTTCCTGCGCCCGCACGTGGTGCGCGACCCCGCCGCCGGCCAGCGCCTGACCCGCGACCGCTATGACTACATGCGCAACGCGCAGGCCAGCGCACAGCCGGTACAGAGCTGGGCCTTGCCCGCGCTTTCGGCGCCGCAGCTGCCACCGCAGGACCTGTCTGTGCTCGGTCAGGGCAATGCGCGCGATGGACAGGGCCAGCCGCTGCAGAACACCAGCCTGGCGGCGTTGTATCCGGCCGGTGAGGGCGATGCCCAGCTGGTGCAGTTCGCACAGGGGCTGGACCCGGCGCGTGCCAGCCAGGGCGTGGCGCAGGTGCGGGCACTGGGCCTGCAGGCCTATGCCGAAGCGACGCCCGGCGACAGCGGGCAGCGCCTGCGCGTGCGATTGCCACGCGATCCGGCGACGCTGGACCCGGCACTGCAGCAGCTGCGCGGGCTCGGCTACACGCCGGAACTGGTGATCGGGCCGTGAGCGCCGCCTCGCCGCTGCCGTACGCCTGGGTGCGCAGCCATGGCGTGATGCTGGCCGAGGCGGGCGGCGAGCCCGTGTTGCTGGGTACCGCGGAAACTGCGGCGTGGGCCGTGGCCGAACTGCGCCGCCGGCATGGTCCACTGCCGTTCCAGGCACTGGATGCGGCGACCTGGCAGCAGCGATTGGGTGAGCAGTACCGGGACGGCGGCGATGCCGCTGCCGTAGTGGGTGCCGCCGAAAGCGAAGTCGATCTGGACCGGCTGATGCAGGACATGCCGGAGGTCACCGATCTGCTGGATGCACAGGACGATGCGCCGGTGATCCGCATGATCAATGCACTGCTGGCACAGGCTGCACGCGATGGCGCCAGCGATCTGCATATCGAGCCGTTCGAGACCCATTCGGTGGTGCGCTACCGCGTGGACGGCACGCTGCGCGACATGGTGCAGCCACGGCGCGCACTGCACGCGGCGCTGGTATCACGCATCAAGATCATGGCCCACTTGGATATTGCCGAGAAGCGCCTGCCCCAGGACGGGCGCATCGCGATCCGCGTGGGCGGGCGGCCGCTGGATATCCGTGTCTCCACGGTGCCGACCGGGCATGGCGAACGCGCCGTGCTGCGCCTGCTGGAAAAGGATGCCGGTCGCCTGCAGCTGCAGCGCCTGGGCATGGCCGATGACACTCTGGCCACGTTCACCGGGTTGATCCGTCAGCCGCACGGCATCGTGCTGGTCACCGGGCCGACCGGCAGCGGCAAGACCACGTCGCTGTATGCCGCACTGGGCCAGCTCGACAGCAGCACCAGCAACATCCTCACCGTGGAAGATCCGGTGGAGTACGACTTCGCCGGCATCGGCCAGATCCAGGTCAACGCGCGCATCGGCATGAGCTTTGGTACCGCGCTGCGCGCGATCCTGCGCCAGGACCCGGACACCATCATGATCGGCGAGATCCGCGACCTGGAAACCGCACAGATCGCCGTGCAGTCGTCACTGACCGGGCATGGCGTGCTGGCCTCGCTGCACACCAACGACGCAATCTCGGCGGTGACCCGCCTGGCCGACATGGGCGTGGAGCCCTTCCTGCTGGCCTCGTCGTTGCGCGGCGTGCTGGCGCAGCGGCTGGTGCGGCGGCTGTGTACGCAGTGCCGGCGTGCCGAGGTGGATGGCGAAGGTCGTACCGTATGGCGTGCGGTGGGCTGCGCAGCCTGCGCCAACAGCGGCTATCGCGGGCGCACCGGCATCCATGAGCTGTTCGTGGTCGACGACCGCGTGCGCGCGTTGATCCATGAAGGGCAGGGTGAGCCCGCGCTGCGCGAGGCGGCACGGCGCGCCGGCATGCGGACGTTGCGGCAGGATGGCCAGCGTTGGGTCGACAGCGGGGTGACCACGCTGGAAGAGATCCTGCGCGTCACCGGCGACGATTGAGGCCTGCATGGCACTGTTCGACTACCAGGCTGCCAACGCGCAGGGCCGCATCGAGAAGGGTCAGCTGGATGCCGACAGCCCGCGCGGTGCGCGCCAGCTGCTGCGCGGGCGCGGGCTGACCCCTGTGCAGGTGAGCGCGGCGCGCAGTGCCGGCAGTGGCTGGGGTGCTCGGCGGTTGTCCGCCAGCGAGTTGGCCTGGGCCACCCGCCAGCTGGCCAGCCTGCTGGCGGCCAGCCTGCCGTTGGAAGGCGCATTGAGTGCGGTGATCGAGCAGGCCGAACGCCCGCACGTGGCCCAGGCGCTCACCGCGGTACGCGCCGACGTGCGTGCTGGCCAGCGCCTGACCGTGGCGCTGGCAGCGCGGCCACGCGATTTCCCGCCGATCTATCGGGCGTTGGTGGGAGCAGGCGAAGACTCCGGCGATCTGGCACGGGTGATGGAGCGCCTGGCCGACTACATCGAAGAACGTAATGCGCTGCAGGCCAAGGTGCTGACCGCCTTCATCTATCCAGCGGCGATCAGCCTGGTATCGGTGGCGATCGTGATATTCCTGCTCAGCTACGTGGTGCCGCAGGTGGTGACCGCGTTCGTGCAGGCGCGGCAGACGCTGCCGATGCTGACCCAGGTGATGCTGGCCGCCAGCGCGTTCGTGCGCAGCTGGGGCATGTGGATGGGTCTCGGCATCGCTGCGCTGGTGGTGGCATGGCGGTTGGCCCTGCGCAAGCCCGAGCTGCGCCTGCGATGGGACGCGATGCTGCTGCGGGTCCCGATGGTCGGGCGCTTCGTGCTGGGCGTGAACAGCGCGCGCTTCGCCTCGACATTGGCGATCCTGCTGGATGCGGGCGTGCCGCTGTTGCGCGCACTGGAGGCCGCACGGCAGACCCTGGGCAATGCGTTGCTGGCGCGTTGTGCAGATGATGTGTCCGCGCGCGTGCGCGAAGGTGCCGCGCTTGGCTCTGCGCTGAAGGTGCAGAAGGTGTATCCGCCAATCCTGGTGCATCTGGTGGCCAGTGGCGAGAAGACCGGTTCGCTGGCGCCGCTGCTGGATCGCGCCGCGCAGACGATCTCGCGCGAGATCGAGCGTCGCGCGATGGCACTGACTGCGTTGCTGGAGCCGACCATGATCCTGGTGATGGGTGGCGTGGTGCTGACGATCGTACTGGCGGTGCTGATGCCGATCATGGAAATGAATCAGCTGGTGCAGTAGATCCACGCCATGCGTGGATGGATCAACCGACGCGCACCCTGGGCGGCGCATCCACGCATGGCGTGGATCTACTGAGACCTAGATTTCTCCACACAATCCTCCACACCTTTTTTCGATCTTCCACAGGTTTCTTAAGCGGCCTGTCATCGGCGCAGACCAGCATGGGCACGTCGCCGCAGAGTGGGCTGGGAGGCCCTCGGCGGCAGCAGGCGTGTAGTGACCGTTCCTCCCTTGGTGTTTCCCTTCGCAGTAAACCCTTCAGGAGAAGATCATGAACAAGTACAAGACCCTGGCCGCGCTGGTTGCTACCGCGCTGCTCGCCACCGCCGGTGCCGCTTCGGCGCAGACTGCCGTCACCGGTGGCGGCGCCTCGCTGCCGGCCGACCTCTACAAGGGTTCGGCCGACAGCATCCTGCCGGCCAACTTCAGCTACGCCGTGACCGGGTCGGGCACCGGCAAGAAGGCCTTCCTGGAAAACAACTCGGCGCTGTTCTCCACCACCGGCACCGTGCACTTCGCCGGTAGCGATTCGGTGCTGAGCAGCACCGAGCTGAACACCTACAACAGCACCTACAACGTGTCCGGCGATGCAAACCGCTACGGCGCCCTGGTGCAGATCCCGTCGGTGGCCACCTCGGTCACGATTCCGTTCAACAAGGCCGGTTCGGCCGTTGACCTGTCGGTGACCCAGATCTGCGGCATCTTCTCCGGCAAGATCACCAACTGGTCGAGCATCGACAGCGCCCGCAGCGGTGCCATCCAGGTGGTCTACCGTGGCGAGAGCAGCGGTACCACCGAGCTGCTGGCCCGCTTCCTGACCAGCGCCTGCAAACCGGCCGACGTCTCCGGTACCGCGCTGAAGCTGACCAATGGCGTGCCGGCATTCTCGGTGCAGTCGACCTTCGCCAACCTGTTCACCACGGTTCCGTCGAACTTCGTCGCTGCCCCGGCCACCGGCGGCACCGCGCTGTACAACGCTGTCTATGCCGTTGACGGCCGCGTCGGCTACGTCGGCCCGGACGTCATCCCGAGCCTGACCGATGCCACCAAGGTCGCCAAGGTCAAGGGTTTCTCGCCGGACGAAGTGAGCGTGCAGGCGACTCTGGAAACCGTCGCTCCGCCGATCGATGCCGCCGCTGAGAACCCGGCGAACTGGGTGCCGGTGTTCGGCAACCCGAACGCGGGCTACCCGATCGCGGGCTACACCAACTTCGTGTTCGGCCAGTGCTACAAGAACGGCACCGTGGGCGCCAACATCCGCGGCTTCCTGACCCGCCACTACGGCAGCACGGTGATCAACGGCGTGGAGCAGGGCCCGAACGACGCCGCCATTCGCGCGCACAAGTTCATCCCGCTGACCAAGGCCTGGCGTGATGCGATCCGCACCCGCTTTGCGACCGCCACCAACGCCGGTGCCGTGAACAACCCCAGCACCTGCTCGGGCATCGGCCGTCCGCTGTAACTGCGATTGCTTTGGTAGTTGCAGGAAACGCACAAGGGCGCCGGCAGCAATGCCGGCGCCTTCTGCGTATGTCCGCTGCATGACCGTGATGCGCCTGTCGTCTTCACGCCGCCGCCACCGTCTATGAGGTGCAGGGCGTGCCTCGCGCAGGCCCATCCGTACACACGCCGCCGCCGACGCGGCCCATCAGGTTGACGAGGTCCCCGATGTCGCACCCGCATTCGCCCACCGCCCGTTTCCCTGCTGCCCTGTGGCGCAGCCACCCGATGGCCTGGGCCGTCGCCGTGGCCCTGGGCAGCGTGGTGGCTCCGGCCACTCAGGCCCAACAGGCGTTCAGCCCCGGCTGGTTCGCCGAGCGCGGTGCGGCGCAGGGCGCGGCGGCACAGAGCGGGCGCATGCCCAATGGCGTGCCGATCCAGTTCCAGCTACCCGCGCAGCAGCAGGATGCGGCACGGCAGAAGCTGCAGCAGTCGATCGACAACCTTGGTACGGCCGCGCAGGCCATCGCCCTGCAGCAGCGCCTGCAGGAACAGGCACGGCAGGCGCGCCGCGAGGCGGGCTTCGTGATCGCCGATGGCCTAGGCAAGGATGGCCTGAAGGTCGACGAGAATCCGCTGACCCGCGGCTGGATCAACGCCCGCGAGGCGATCCAGTCGCAGGCCGCCGACGGGCGGGTGCTGGTCAACATCGAGCAGACCGCCGACCAGGCGATCCTGAACTGGGAAACCTTCAACATTGGTGGCAACACCACACTGAATTTCCTGCAGAACCCCGACTGGGCCGTGTTGAACCGGGTCAATGATCCCGCCGCAACGCCCAGCCAGATCCTTGGCCAGCTGAAGGCCAATGGCACGGTGTTCGTGGCCAACCGCAACGGTGTGGTGTTCGGCAACAACAGCCAGGTCAATGTCCGCAACCTGGTGGCGGCGGCCGCGCGCATCAGCGACGCGCAGTTCCGTGAGCAGGGTCTGTACAGTGCCGACGCGAACACCTCGGCGCTGACCGACGCCGTGGGCAAAGTCATGGTCGAACGCGGTGCACGCATCACCACGCACGAACCGACCACGGCAACGCGGGGCGGTGGCTATGTGCTGCTGGCTGGGCACAGCGTGGAGAACGCGGGCCAGATTGAAACCCGCAAGGGACAGACCCAGCTGGCCGCCGGTGACAGTTTCGTGATCCGTCGCGGCATGGGAACCGCCCAGAACACCGCGTCCACCACCCGCGGCAATGAGATTGCCCCGCGCTTCGTCGCTGACAGCACGGCGGGCAGTGTTCGCAACAGTGGTCTGATCCAGGCGCGCGAAGGCGATGTCACGCTGGCCGGCCGCACCGTCGAGCAGGCCGGAGTGGCCGTTGCTACCACCACGTTGAACCAGCGCGGTACGGTGCACCTGTTGAACTCGGCGTCCGATGCGGCCGGCAGCGTGACCCTGGCCGACGGCTCGACCACGGCAGTACTGCTGGAAGACGATGGCAAGAGCACGGCGCTGGACAGCCAGCGCAACGCGCTCATCAAGGAATCGGCCGAGCAGGACAAGCTGCGCGGTTCCAGCAACAGTGGCACCTTCGACAATCTCTCGCGCCTGCAGGACCGCCGTGAGCAATCCCGCATCGAAGTCGTCTCCGGCGGCGATGTGAACTTCCAGGCCGGCTCGCTGGCGGTGGCCACCGGCGGCCAGGTGATCGCCGACGCCCGCCGGCGCAGCTATCTGGATGATGGCGCGCGCGTGGACGTCTCCGGTGCGGTGGGTGTGCAGGTGGCGATGGAAAGCAACAACGTCAAGGTGAAGGTGCAGGGCAATGAGTTGCGCGATTCGCCGGACAACCGTGACAGCGGCAAGCTGATCAGCAGCGAGGTGTGGATCGACCGCCGCCAGTTGACCGAAGTTGCCGCCGGTACCGGCGGTTATGAAGGCACGCGCTGGTATGCCGGCGGCGGCCTGCTGGAAGTGGGTGGCTACCTGGACAATCAGGGGCATTCGATCAGCGAATGGGCGGCGCAGGGCGGCACCGTCCAGCTGGCAGGCAAGGAAGTGGTCAGCCATGCCGGTTCGCGCATCAATCTGGCCGGTGGCAGCCTGGATGTGCAGTCCGGCGTGGTGCAGCAGAGCTGGCTGCGGGGCCGCGACGGGCAGTTGTACCGGCTTGATGATGCACCGGCCGAGATGCTGTACGACGGTCTGTACCAGGGCTATGAAGTGAAGCAGGAACGGTGGGGGGTGACCGAATCGTTCCGCAATCCGCTGGTGGCACCCACCCAGCGTTTCGACAATGGCTATACCGTGGGACGCGATGCTGGCCGCCTGTTGATCTCGGCGCCCACGGCCGTTCTGCAGGGCCAGGTGGATACGGTGGCCTTCCAGGGCGCACAGCAGACGCGCCGGCCCGATCAGGAGCAGGAGGGCTACGCGCAGGCACAGACGGCGGCGGCCCGCAATGCCCAGCTCTGGCTCGGGCGTTTTGACAACACCGGGCGCAGCGCGGTGTTCGACTCGAATGTCCGCATTGGAGCGCTCCAGGCCGACACCCGGCCGTGGACGCTGCAGGCGCCAGTCGGGGAAGCACAGCGCAATACCGTGTGGTTGGACAGTGAGGTGCTGAGCGCCCAGCGATGGGGGCAGGTGGACCTCGCTTCGGCCGGTCGTATCGACCTCGATGGCACGCTCAGGTTGCAGCAGGGCGGCCGGCTTGGACTCACCGCAAGCCGCGTCAACTTTGGTGGAACGGTGCAGATTGCCGGCGGGCAGGTGGAAGCCGGAAATCTGCTTGCGGCGCTTGGCGGGCCCACGGCATTGCTGACGTCCGGACGTGGTGCGGTGGATGTTGCGACCGGCGCACGGATCGATCTTGGCGGCGGTTGGGGCAACGCGCTTGCTGCGCCGGATGGCGGTCCCGCACAGGCGTGGATCGACGGCGGACAGGTGCGCTTCAACAGCAGCCACGACATCCATGTGGGCGAGCGGGCCGCGATTCTGGTCGATGGCGGCGGCGCGATCGATGCCAGTGGCAAGGGGCGCGTAGGCAAGGGTGGCAGTGTCAGTCTGCTCGCGGCCAGCACTGAGGTTGGCACTGACGGCAGCGGACGGATCCGTATCGGCGAGGACGCACGCTTCAGCGCGCTCGGCAATGGCAGCGGCAACTTCACGTTGGCAACAGGCGGTGCAGTGTCCATCGGCGCGCCTGGCACGGATGCATCGGCGTCGTCGTTGCGATTGCAGTCAGCACTGTTCAGGAGTGGCTTCGCCGGCTATGACATCGCCGGTCACAACGGTTTGACGGTTGAAGAAGGTACCCAGCTGCAGGTGGAACGACCGGCGCTGCGCCTGGCCGAGGGCGCACAGCAGGCACTGGCCCGCGAGCAGGGCGTTCAGGCCTGGACGCCGTCGCTGTATGAGGCGGATCCGGCCAGCGGGCGTGTATCTCAGCGCGGCGGCGCGAGTTTGGCACTGCGCGCAGGGCATCTGCTGTCCACGGCTGATCTGCGCGTTGGCAAGGGTGCAAGGATCGAGGTCGATGCCGGCCAGTCGATCGAACTGTTCAGCGCCGGCAACCTGGACGTGGCTGGCGGTCTGAAGGCGGCCGGCGGCCGCATCCGCCTGGACGAGGCATTCGATCCGTCGGGCGTACGCGGCGATGCACGCCGCGAGCGCCAGTGGACAATCGCTGAAGGCGCACTGCTTGACGTAAGTGGCGATAGCGTTTCCCTGCCCGACGCGCGCCGGACATTGCGCGGACAGGTGCGCAAGGGTGGAACGATCGAGATCGGGGGGGCGCTGGACTGGGAAGACCAGGACAACGTACGCCACCTGCCGCCCGATACCTTCGTGGTGGTGGAGCGCGGTGCGCGGCTGGACGCGTCCGGTGCTTCGGCGCTGCTGGACATTGATGGCAGCGGGCGCACCCGGGTGGACAGCGACGGCGGCAGCATCGTACTGCGCGCGGGCAATGCGCTGTACCTGCACGGCGAACTGGACGCGGCGGCGGGCGGCGACGGCGCGCGTGGTGGCACCCTTGGCGTCGCCTTCGGTGGTGGCACCTACGGCAGAACAGCAGTGGGCAAGGACGTGCTGGCACCGCGGGTGATCTCGTTGACCCAGCACGCCGCGCAGACGGCGGACCTGCCTGCACGCCTTGAGTACGGCCACGCGGCTCTGTCGGTGGGGCAGATCGAGGCCGGTGGTTTCGATCACCTGGCCCTGTTCGGCGACATCCGCGCCCAGGGAGATGTCAATCTGCGCATGGACCAGAGCCTGCGCATCCATGGCATGAATGAGCGCGCCCTGGGGTTTGCGGAAGGCAACAGCGAGGGCAGCCGCCTGTTGCTGAGCGCGCCCTACGTGCGCCTTGCGCAGGGACGCTGGTGGCAGCCGGCGGGGGAGGGCACGCTGCGGCCGGTCGAGGCGCGGTTCGACGAAGGGAAGCAACATCGTTTCGATGTGAAGGCGAACCTGATCGACCTGCGCGACGTTACCTGGCTGGCGGGCTTCGACCAGATCAACCTGGACAGCCGTGGCGACATCCGCCTGCTGGCACCGGGAGCCAGTAGCGCCCAGGAAACTTCGTTGTCGTCCCCGGGTTCGATCGATATCAGTGCAGCCCGTCTGTACCCGGCGGCCCGGGCGCGCGGGCGCATCGTCGCTGGCGTTGCGGACATCGGTCCGTCGGGACAGCCTGCCTGGCAGAACCCGGAAGCTGTATTGCGCATCCACGGCGTTGGCAGTGCCACGCAACCGGCACCGGATTCGGCATTCGGCCGCCTGGAACTGGTCGCGGCGACGGTGGTGCAGGGCGGCAACGTGCAGGCGCCGTGGGGCCGCGTCCAACTGGGTGGCGGTGAAAGAAACACCAATCGCGCCAGCCGCGTCGACCTGCTGGGCGGCAGCGTGACCTCGGTCAGTGGCGCCGGCCTGGCGCTTCCGTTTGGCGGTACCGTGGACGGTGTGACATGGCGCCGGAACGGCGCCGAGTTCGATGTGCTGGTTCCTGGATCGATCGATGCCCCGATCGGTGTGGACATCGTCGCCAACACCTTCAACGGTGCCGCAGGCAGCATCGTGGATGTCTCCGGTGGAGGTGAGTTGACCGGCGCTGCGTTCGTCGCCGGGCGCGGTGGCTCGGTGGATGTCCTGCGGCATTCGTTGGCCGATGCCAATCCACGCTATGGCTTCAGTCGCGCGGGCAATGCGGTCTACGCAATCGTGCCGGGCCGAGCGGACGTGCAGGCGCCGCTGGCGACCGGTGACGGCAGCGTCGATCCCCGTGTCGGCCAAGAGATCGTCATTCCGGACGGCGTGCCTGGGCTCCCGGCGGGAACCTACACGTTGCTGCCGGCGAACTACGCATTGCAGAAGGGAGCATTCCGCGTCGAGATCGGCGCCGAGAGCGCGCAGGGTAACGTCTCGCCGGTGGCGACCGGCACCGGCTCCTGGCGCGTCAGCGGGCACCGCGCGCAGGGCCTGGGCGGGGCGGTGTCGCCGTTGCTCACCGACCTGGTGCTGACCCCGGCGGAAGCGGTTCGCCGCCACGCCGGCTACAACGAAACCTCCTACAACGCGTTCGTGCAGGGCGTGGCCGAGCGGCGTGGCGAAGCGCTGCGCTGGCGGACGGTGGATGCCGGAAGCCTCAGCCTGGTGTTCGGTGAAGGCGCGGGACGGTCGGGTACCCCGGCGGCAACCTTCCACGGCTTGTCCCGCTTTGGCGCCGGCAGCAGTGACGGGCTCGGCGGCACGCTCTCGGTCAATCTGCGTGTCTCCAATGGCGCAACGCTGGAGATCGCCAGCGAGGGCGCCGATGCCGACAGCGGACGCGGCGCTACCGTTTCCGATACCACGCTCAATGCATTCCGTCCGGTAACGATGCTGATCGGCGGCACGCTGCGGCGCGATGCAACCACCTATGCGCTGGAGGGCGGCGCACAGCACATCGTGGTGCGCAACGGCGTCAACCTGACGGCGCAGGAAGTGCTGCTGTCGGCTGCGTTCGGGGGCAAGGGAATCCTGGTCGAGCAGGGCGCTTCGATCGACACGCTGTCCCAGTCGGGCCCGTCGAGCGTGGCGCAGCCCGCGGCGCCCTACTTGGTCGCGGGCGGCCTGCTTGCCGTGTCCAACCAGCGCCTGACGGCGCTCAGCGCACAGGGCGGAAGTGCCGGCGGGCCGGTAGCGATCGACATCGGCGGTTGCGAGGCGGACTGCAGCGGGCAGACCCGGTTGCTGTCGGCGGGCAGCATCAACGTGGTCACCGACGGCGCCTTGAACATGGGTGACTCGCTGAGCTACGGCACGCGCCAGCTCGGCCTGGGCATGTCCGCACTCAACCTGGGCAGCACCGAGGCCATTGCGGTGGCGTCGGCGGCCGGCGGCCTGCCCACGGGCATGACCATGAACCAGGAGGTGCTGCAGCGGTTGCTGCGCGGAAACACCGCCATCGGCGCTCCCGCACTGGAGGCGCTCAGCCTGACCGCGCGTGATGCCATCAACGTGTTCGGCAGTGTCGACCTGGATACGCGCGATGGCGTGACCGGTCGCAGCAGCCTGCGCAATCTGGTGCTGGGTGCGCCGGCCATCCACGGCTATGCTGCCGCCACCGACCGCGCGCGCATCTTCGCCGACACGCTGGTCTGGGATGGGACATTGGCCGGCACCGACCTGCCCGGCGGCGAGCTGGCACAACCGCCCGGCGAGGCGATGGTGGGCCGGCTCGGCCAAGGGCAGCTGGAGATCAATACACGGGTGCTGGAGCTGGGGCGTGCGCCGTTCACCCGCCCCAACTCGTCTGTGGCGGCCGGTCGCCAGGTGCTCGGCTTTGCCGGCGTTACCCTGGCAGCGTCGGAGCGCATGCTGTTCTCGGGCAAGGGCAGCCTCGATGTGTTCCAGCAGCAGGGCGGCTATCTGGCAGGCAGCGGCTGGCAGTTCAGCGGCGGCGCGCTGGATATCGTTACCCCGCTGCTGACCGGCAGCGCGGGCGCGCAGCTGGCAATCCGCAATGGCGGTACGGTGCAGGTGCGCGGTGCTGCGGCAACCGCGGGCAGCGATGCGTTGGGTGCGGAGTTGTCCATCACGGCCGAACGCGTTGTGATCGACAGCCGGGTGGCGCTGGCGTCCGGCCGGTTCGAAGCCAATGCCCGCCAGGGCGTGGCGCTTGGCAGCAATGCAATGCTGGACATGGCGGGGCGGAAGGTAAGCCTGTTCGACGTGGACAAGTACAGCTGGGGCGGCGACGTAGCGCTGTCGAGCCGTGACGGTGACATCGTTGCCGACGCGGCGTCGCGCATCGATCTTTCCGCCCGCAACAACCGCGGCGGCCGCTTGACGGTCGCTGCGCTGGGCCCGCAGGGCGGCCGTGTGGATCTGGCAGGTACGTTGCTTGGCGGAGCCAGCGGCCGCTACGACGCCGGTGGCAGTGAAGTGCCCTACGACGGCGGCGAGCTGGTAGTGCGTGCACGCCAGTTGCAGGACTTCTCCGGCCTGAACACCCGGCTTACCGCCGGTGGCATTACCGGTGGCCGGACCTTCCAGTTGAGCGAAGGCGACCTGGTGATCGGCGATGAAGTGAAGGCACGCAACGTTGATATCAGCGTCGATGGGGGCAGCCTGCAGGTAAACGGCCGCATCGATGCCAGTGGTGAGCAGGTCGGCAGCATCCGTCTCTCCGCCCGCGATCTGCTGCGCGTGGACGGGGCGCTGGATGCGCACGGAAGCGGACTGCGCGTGGACAGCTACGGCAAGATCATCGACAGTCCGAACCGAGCCATGATCGAACTGACCTCGGCCAGTGGCAGCCTGCAGCTGGGCGCGATCTCATCGATGGACCTGCGCGCCGGCACCTCGGTGGCCACGGGTAGCAGCCCGGGTCAGAACGATGGCCGCGCACGCGGCAGCGTCAAGCTCAACGTGCCACGCATGGGCAGCAACGACGCCGCGATCGACGTGGCCAGCGGCATCCGTATCGCCGGTGCCGCCGACCTCCAGGTCAACGCCTTCCGCAGCTATGATTCGGCGCCGCTGGCCAGCGCTCCGGACGTGCATGGCCATCGTCCGCAGGTGATCAACCAGCAGTGGCTGGATACGGTAGTGGACCCGGACAACAGCCAATGGATGAACGCCGCGCTGGCCAATGCAGGATTGCAGCAGCGCACTGCTGCCCTGGGCAGCTACCGCCTGCGCCCCGGCGTGCAGATCGTGGCGCGGACCAGCAGTGACAACCCGCGTGGCGATCTGGTCGTGGCCGGCGATATCGATCTGTCCGGCTACCGCTACGGACCGCAGTCGAACCGGACCGATCCAGCGCGCCGTGGCTTTGGTGAATCGGCAGCGCTGGTGCTGCGCGCCGAAGGCGATATCAACGTCTACGGCAGCATCAACGATGGATTCGCGCCGCCGCCTGCCAATCCCGATGAGGACGGCTGGGTGCTGCTGGAAGGGCGCAGTGCCGGTACGCCCAACACGGCGTTCGGTGGCGACCTGGTCGTGCCCGGCGAAGGTGTACAGCTGCAGCGCGGCACCGAATTCCGTGCTGGCGCGACGCTGAACTATGCACTGCCCTTCGAGGCCGTGACCCTGCCGGCCGGAACCGTGCTGCCCGCGGAAATGCGGTTGTCGGGACCGCTGCTGCTGCCGGCCGGCACCGTGCTGGGCGCAGCAGTGACGACGGCGGGTGGCGAGGTGGTAGCGGCTGGAACCGTGCTGGCCCAGGCATTGACGTTGCAGGCGGGTGCGCGCCTGGGCGCCGGCTTCCGGCTGCGCGCGTCGGCGCCGGTGGCCGCACAGGTGTGGCCGGCCGGCGTCGCGCTGCCGATGGCGATGAAGCTGTCAGGCGCGCTGGACCTGCATGCCGGCGCGATCATCCCGTCGATGACCAAGGTGGAGCTGGCCGGCGATGCGCCGGTGAAACTGCGGCCTGCCGACGCCAGCGGGCGCCAGGGACGCAACTGGGCGCTGGCGGCGATGCTGCCCGAAGGCACCACCTCGTGGGATCTGACTGCAGTGGCCGGTGCCGATACGACCGCTGCCGATCCGCGTACCCGCAGCTGGGGAAGTGACGGCAGCATCGTGCTGGCCGACAGCCACTACAGCACCATCGGGACGGTGACCACGACGACCGAATGGAAGGGCGACCGCGTGATCACCGTGGATGGCTCGCTGAATCTATGGGGCGATGAATCGTGGGCCGGAAAGCCCGTAGCGGATCTCGCTCGGGAGCTTGGCATGACCGAGAGCGATGTCTGTGATTCCGGACCCTACTGCGGTCCGGCCCCGCGCCTGGTCGACAAGGAAGGCTCGCTGGCATGGTGGGGCGATGAATCCTGGGTCGGCCGCCCGGCTACGGAACTGGGCGCCGAGATGGGCATGTCGGAGGAAGAGATCTGCGCGGCAATGGGCTACTGCTATGGCGGTGGCACGCTGACCGAGGTGACCACCTACGGCAAGCGCCTGGGCGCTCCCGCCTGGAGCGTGCTGCGAACCGGCAAGGGAGATCTGACGCTGCTGGCCGCGCAGGATGTGCGCATGAAGTCCGGTTTCGGTGTGTACACCGCAGGTGCGCCGACGGCGCTGGGTGATGGCCGTGACACGCAGTTCAACCCGGGGCGGGCCCCAGTGCCCAGGAACACCGCGCTGCTGGGCCCGGTCCAGGCGTCCGGCCGCTACGATGCCGCCATCGCCACTTACCAGGCGTGGTACCCCGACCAGGGTGGCAATCTGCACGTGCAAGCGGGCCGCGATATCACCGGTGATACCTGGAGCGCGCGCGCAGAGGCGGGCACGCCGCAGCGCGACCAGGCCGGGCATTCCAGCGCCGCGGTGGGCAACTGGTTGTGGCGCCAGGGATCGGGCACGACCGCTGGTGTAGTGCAGAGCGCAACCAGCTGGTGGATCAATTTCGGTACCTACAGCACGGTGGGCCCTGAGCTGGATGCGACGCCTCGCCTGGTCGGCTTTACCGGTTTCGGCACGCTGGGCGGCGGCAATCTGTCCCTGGAAGCAGGCCGCCACTCGGGCGTGATCGCGCCGATGGGCAATGCTCTGGGATTGTTGACGGCGCCCCATTCCAGCGCGATCGTCGCGGCGGTCGGGTCGACCGGACGCGTCAGCAACGGTGAATTGCATCTGACGGGGGGCGGAGACCTGACGCTGCGAAGCGGCGGAGCGGTCAACCCGGGCCTGCGCGCAAGCGCGCAGCAGCCCGAAGGTTTCCAGCAGGATCTGGATCTCAACGGCACCGTGACCAATCTACGCGGCAGCACGCTGCTGCAAGCGGCGCGCATCGGCGGTCTCAGCGCGATACAAAGCAGCTACGGCACGTTGGGCCTGAACAATCCGTTCGTGGCCGACGCACCCGTTGCGATGGCCGGGCCGGTGCTGGTGCTGGGCGATTCCACCGCCCAGGTGCAGGCGCGCGGCGATGTGGTACTGGGTAGTGCCGCCGATCCCGGCCGGGTTCCCGTGGCCAATTTCAACGATATCCTGCTGGAAGGGGGCGGCCACGCGTCGGGCACAAGCTGGTTCTCGCTGTGGACGCCGCGCACCGCGCTCGACCTGTTCTCCGCAGGCGGAAATCTCTCGCCGGGACTGGTTGGCACGCAGCACACGACCGGCAGCAACCAGGGTAGGGAGGTGATCAGGATCAACCCCAGCAATGGCGATGCCTATCTCAACTACTGGTTGTATCCCTCCCGGTTCACGGCCATCGCGGCCTCCGGGAACATAAATCTCGCCAGTCTGCGCAGTGGCAGCGTGCCCGATGCCCAGGACGTCATCGTGCTGGCGCCCTCGGCGTCGGGTCGGCTGGAGGTATTGGCGGGAGGATCGATCCTGGCTACCGACCGGGCCACTCAGATTGTGCGCTCAAGCAGTGATGCCCGTGTCCCCGGCCCATTCAATCCCGGCTTCATCGCGCAAGGCCCCGGAAACGCGGGAACCGTGCGCAGCAATGTACCCGCGGACGGGAACGGCGCCAGTCCTGGCACTACGCTGCCGTACTTTGCCTTCGGTCCCAATACCGCGCTCGGCGTGCTGTTGCCAACCACACCGACCGTGGCCAGCCGGTTCTATGCAGTGGCCGGCGATATCATCGGGCTGGGAAGCGGCGACAGGCGGCAACTGTCGCGCAATGCCGAGAACGGCGCGCGTACCGTATTCGACTGGTACGAAGCGGGCTCGGCGGTACAGCTGCGCGCCGGTCGCGATGTGATCGGCGCGGATGTCACCGCGCTCAACACCAGCGGCACCGATATCAGCGGGATCGAAGCGGGCCGGGACATCATCCGCAGCAACCTGACGGTGGCCGGCCCCGGCAACGTGGAAGTGAGTGCGGGCCGGCAGCTTCGCCAGGAAGAGGCCGGAAGCATCGTGAGCCTGGGCGGCGTCGTGCAAGGCGATGCCCGTCCCGGCGCCAGCATCGCAGTGACTGCCGGCAACCAGGGCATTGATTTCGATGCACTGCGCACGCACTACCTGGATCCGGCCAACCTCGCCGATCCCTCGCAGGCGTTGGCTGCGCAGCCCGGCAAGGCGGTGAAGATCTATGACAAGGAGTTGAAGCAGTGGCTGCAGCAGCGCTTCGGCCTGGCCGCCGACGGCGCCGAGGCGCTGGCGGCGTTCGACCGGTTGCCGAGCGAACAGCAACGGATCTTCCTGCGCCAGGTCTACTACGCTGAGCTGCGCGAAGGTGGCCGCGAGTACAACGATCGGAATGGGCCACGCGTTGGTTCTTACCTGCGCGGCCGCGAGGCCATCGCCACGCTGATGCCGGACAAGGATGCAGCGGGTGCGACGATCCAACGCACCGGCGATATCCTGATGTATGGCGGCTCCGGCGTGCGTACCGAAGCCGGCGGCAACATCGAGCTGATGGCACCGGGCGGACAGATCGTGGTGGGTGTGCAGGGCGTGGTGCCACCGGCCAGTGCCGGGCTGGTGACCCAGGGGCAGGGTGACATCCGGCTGTTCAGCCAGGACAGCGTGCTGCTGGGCTTGTCGCGGGTGATGACGACGTTCGGCGGTGACATCCTGGCCTGGTCGGAGCAGGGCGACATCAATGCCGGTCGCGGTTCGCAGACCACCTTGCTGTACACGCCACCGCGTCGCGTCTATGACGGCTGGGGCAATGTGATCTTGTCGCCGCAGGCCCCGGCCAGTGGTGCAGGCATCGCAACGTTGAACCCCATTGCCGAAGTGCCGCCGGGCGACGTCGACCTGATCGCGCCGCTGGGCACCATCGACGCGGGCGAGGCTGGCATCCGTGTCTCGGGCAACATCAACCTGGCCGCACTGCAGGTGCTGAACGCGGCCAACATCCAGGTGCAGGGCGAGAGCAAGGGCCTGCCGGTGCTGGCCACGGTCAACGTGAATGCGCTGGCTTCGGCCAGTGCGGCAGCGAACAGCGCCAGCCAGGCGGCACAGGATGTGATGCGCAAGAGCCAGGACGATGCACGGCGCAACCAGCCGTCGGTGATCAGCGTGCAGATCCTCGGTTTCGGCAGTGGCACCAGCAGCATTGCGCCGCCGGCACGCGGTACTACTGCCAACAGCGGCTACGACGCCAACAGCGTCTTCCAGTTCCCGCAGGCAAGTCGCGACGAGGGCACGCAGCGCCGATAGGCATTGCATGCCCCGGTAGGTGCCGACCTTGGTCGGCAAGCATTGCCCGGTGCACCGCATCGGGCTGCAGCATCGGGCCAGCCGCCAGGGAGCGGTGGCGGCCCCAGCCAGGACGGCACGGAGGGCAGGGAGCGGCTATCAGCGGTGAGGACCACCGACACAGCGCCGCCGGGTGCAGGAGAGCGCCCGGCGGCAGGAGCGACGCGCGAATGTGTCACGGTAGATAACCGACCTTGGTTGGCAGTAGATCCACGCCATGCGTCGATGGCTTGGCCAGCTTCAGTGCCGACCAAGGTCGGCACCCACCAGAGAAGGCGTGGCAGCAGGCGCCGCTCGGCAGTAGATCCACGCCATGCGTGGATGGCTGGGCCAGCTTCAGTGCCGACCAAGGTCGGCACCCACCAGAGCGGGCTTGGCAGTAGATCCACGCCATGCGTGGATGCGGTGCCACGAACGAAGCCTACAGCTCCAGAACCCGCCGGTAACTCAACGGCCCACGCCCATCGCGCAGGCCCAGCCGCAGTTCCAGCCCGGTGGCCGGCAGCACCTCGCCTTCGCTCGGCAATAGCGCCCACCCGGCACCCGGCTGCCACGCCCGCACCTCGAACCGCTGCACATCCCTGGCCACCGCAATGCCTTTCGACGCCTCCGGTGCGGGCAGGGGATACCGGTCCGTAGCCGCACCACTGGCCCGCCAAAGCGTGTTGCCCTGCCGCCACCAGCGCACCCGCTGCCAGCGCAGCCCATCGCTGCCCACGCTGCGGGTGATCTCCAGCGCGAAGCTGCCATCCGGGTGCCGTTCGCTCACCAGCGACGGCGGCAGCAATCGCTGCAGACGGTCCGCAGGGCGCACCGCGCCATTCATCAGCGCATCGTCTGCGCGCATTTCGATATCACGCTGGAACTGCTGCAGCACGCGCAGCGCCGTCGTGGTCTCGGCATCGGCCTGGCGCAGGCGCTGATCGCTGTTGGTCACGCTGTCGAGCGCCCGCCAGCAGATCAGCGCCAGTACGCCCATGATGGTGATCGCGATCATCACCTCGATCAGGGTGAAACCACGTACTGCGCGCTTCATTGCGCCGTCGTCCACGGCAACTGCATCCGCGCCAGCGATTGCCGGGGAGCATCCTCGGCAACCACACTCAGTTCCAGCTGCGGCTGGCCGTCGCTGCCCGTGCCCAGATGCTGAAGCACCAGGAAGCTGCCGCGCCCCTGCACGCAGCGCTGCCGTGCATCCTGCGGGGGTTGCCCGGCCAGGCGCAGCTCCTGCCAGCGGTCCTGCGCACACATCAGTGCCAGCCGACGGTCGCGCAGGCGCGACTGATCATCGGTCGCCACTGCCACCGAACGCATCACCGCCGCCAGCGCAATCGAAACGATCGCCAGCGCAATCAGTACTTCGATCAGGGTGAACCCGCGCACGTTCCGCTTCACTGCACGACCTGCAACTGTCCGCTGCCATCATCACGAAGACGCAGTTTGCGGCCATCCAACGACAGTCCAAGTTCCCAGGCGATACCGATCCACTCCGGGCTCAGCTCAATGGGGTTGGCGGGCTGCACCGCGATGCCCGTTGCCTGCCACTTCTGCGGACGCAGCAGATCATCGCGTTCAACGATCACCCAGCGGTTGCCCTCGCGGCGGCTGAAGCGGTAGCCGTTGGCATCAGCCTGCCAGCGCAGGGGGCGGCCATCGATGCGCGCCTCGTCGCGCGCCACCTGCAGGCGCTGCGCCAACCGCTCGGCTTCCTGCCGCAGCTGCCGGCCCGGGTCGAGCAGGCTGCCCAGGCCCAGCCCGATTCCGGCCGTGCAGATGCCGATGATCACCAGCACCACCATCAGTTCCAGCAGGGTGAAGCCACGCGGCACGCGCTGCATCGACGTTGCCTCCTGTCCGGGTCGATACCTGCCAGCGTAGGCCGGCATGATGAAACAAAAGCGTCAGCCGCAGCTGCTAGCGTAGGCGGACACGAACGTGGCGGTGGTGCGGAACATGGATGGCAGGCGCTGGGATCGCAATCGCATGTTGACCCTGCTGGCGGCGACGCTGCTGCTGGCCGTGGTGGCCTATTGGAGCGTCACCCTGTCTGCGGTGGCGCCAGCGGCTACGGCCAGCGAAGCGAAAGCCGAGGCGCCGGTGCGGCCCCTGTTCGATGCAGTGGCCAGCCTGCCTCTGGTGCGGCTGCTGTCTCCCGGTGCGGTGCAGACCGAGGTGGTCGTGCTCGGCGTAATGGCCGGCGACCACGCGCCACTGGCCCTGCTCTCGGTGGATGGACGCCCGGCGGAAGCGTATGCGCCCGGCCAACGACTCGGCCCCTGCACGGTGCTGGCCGGCATCAGTCCCAGCGCGGTCGAATTGAACCAGGCCGGGCAATCGCGCAGCCTGCCGGTGCCTGAGCTGCCGCCGGTGCCGACCGATGGCATCGTGCCGGCCGCTCCATAGGAAGGACAGTCGAGCGCTGGCTCGGCTCTACAGCTGTGCAGGCTCAGCGCGCCGGGCGCTGAGGCACCACCGAACGCCCGAAGGCATCACCCATGCGCTGCCGCGTGCCCTCCACGTTGTACTGCATCAGCTGGTTACCGGGCTGCCGCATCAGCCGTTCGGCCTCGGGGAGCGCCGGTGATTTCGCCGCTCTCGATGCCGGCGCAAGTTTGCGCTGCAGGCAGTCCCACGCCGGAATGCGCTCGCCATTGACCTGCACTTCGATGCAGGGCGCAGCGTCTTCCTGCTTCTTAGCCTCGTCGGCTCGAACCGATGGCAGCCCCAGCAGCAGGGCAAGGGCGAAGGCAGCGCGCAGTTCCACCATCAATGATTCACGCATCTCGAATCTCCCGCAGCAATCGACGTTCTGCAATGAAGACGTGTGGCGAAGGCAGGGTCCGCCTGCGTGCGTTGTGGCGCTGTCAAAAGATGACAGTGCTGTCACAAAACTGTTGGCGGTTTTGACGCGACGTACACGTCCTGTTGGTAGACCCACGCGCCGCTCCCTGGCCACTCCCTTCGATACGACGCGATGCCTTCGATGACTCCTGTTCCGTGCCGAGCCGTCCACCTTCCCTTGCGCCTGCATCCGCTGGTGCTGGCTCTGGCCGCGATGCCGCTGCCGTTGTTCGCGCAGGAGGCAGCGCCTGCGCCCAGCGTGAACATCAATGAATACATCGTGCGCGGCAACACCGTGCTCGATCCGCGCCAGATCGAACGTGCGGTGGAGCCGTTCCTCGGACCGGGAAAGACCCTGGGCGATGTCGAGAAGGCACGCGATGCAGTCAATGTGCTGTACCAGCAGGCGGGCTACCAGTCGGTCTACGTGGAGCTGCCCGGGCAGCAGGTCAGCGGTGGCGTGGTGCTGCTGAAGGTACAGCAGACACCGATTGGCCAGCTGCGGGTCGTGGGAACGAAGCACGAATCGCCCGAGCGCATCCGTGAACGCGTGCCGGCACTGGCGGAAGGCAAGGTGCCGGACTTCGACCAGGCGCAGAAGGAACTGACCGCGCTGAACGAAGGTGGCCGCCGCCAGGTGATGCCGCTGGTGCGCGAGGGCCAGGTGCCGGGCACGATGGATGTGGACCTGCAGGTCGAAGAGAAGTCGCCGTGGCGTGCCAGCGCGTCACTCAACAACGACCACAGCGCCGACACCGAGAAGCTGCGCCTGAGTGCGTCGCTGGCCTACGACAACCTGTGGAAGCGGGGGCACAGCGCCAACATCGGCGTGTACCTGGCGCCGGAAGATACAAAGCAGGCCAAGGTGTTCTCTGCCTCGTACACGATGCCGTTCGAAGGCACGCCATGGAGCCTGGAAGCCTCCGGCTACAAGTCCGACAGCCGCGTGCTGAACGCGGGCGGGCAGGTCGGTACCGGCACTGGCACCAATGTGATCGGCAACGGTCATTCGATCGGCATCAAGCTCAATTACCGCCTGGCCGGGAGCAGCCAATGGTGGCGCCAGCTGAGCCTCGGCGTGGACTTCAAGGACACCGAGGAAGACACGCAGATGGGCAAGGAGAGCCTGAAGACGCCGCTGAAGTACGCGCCGATCACCCTGGGGTTTGTCGGTGTGCGCCAGGGCGAGCAGGATCAGTTGAGCATCAATACGCAGCTGGTGGCCGGTACCCGTCGGCTGTTCGGCTATGGCAGCGATGCCATCGGGTTCGGGCAGAAGCGCTACTGGGCAGACCCCAGTTTCGTCGCGTTCAAGGCGGACGTCGCCAACACCCACACGTTCGGCAGCGACTGGCAGTGGTATGCACGCGGCTCGTTGCAGGTGACCGATGCGCCGCTGGTGTCGGCCGAGCAGTTCGCCGCCGGTGGCATGTACACCGTGCGCGGCTATCTGTCGGCCGAGGCGATCGGCGATTACGGCGGCCTGGCCAGCCTGGAATGGCGCACCCCGGCATGGTCGCTGTGGAGCGGCACCGACCTGCGGGTCTACAGCTTTGCTGACGCGGCGTACCTGCGCCTGCGCCAGCCGCTGCCCGAGCAGCGTGACAAGTACAACCTGGCCTCGGTCGGCCTGGGCGCGCAGCTGCGCCTGGGCGAACACCTGCAACTGCGCCTGGACTACGCCTGGCCCTATGCCGACGGCCCGGTCACGCGCAAGGACGATCCGCGCCTGCATTTCAACATCAGCACCAGTTACTGACCCTTCCCTTGAACATGCGTTCTCCGGAGACCCATCGCATGGACCGTTTGCTTTCCCGAGTGTTGCTGCTGCTGGCCGCGCTGGTTGCGTTGCCTGCTGCTGCGGCCGATGCCAATTGGTGGCAGGCCGAATGGAAGTACCGCAAGCCGATCACCGTCGACGCCGGCCCGCAGGGCGCGGGCTTGGCCGGTGACCCGGGCCGCACGCCGCTGCTGCTACGCCTGCATACCGGCAACTTCGGTTTCGACGGCACCCAGGACGCGGGCAACGACCTCCGCTTTGTCTCGGGTGATGGCCGCACCGTGCTGGCCCACCAGATCGAACAGTTCGATCCCAAGCTGGGTCTGGCCCTGGTATGGGTGGACGTGCCGGCGGTCAGCGCTGCGGCACCGCAGACGATCTGGATGTACTACGGCAACGAGAAGGCCCCGGCCAGCGGCAACGGCCAGCAGGTGTTCGATCCGGACTACACGCTGGTCTACCACTTCGCCGAGGCCAATGCGCCGGCACGCGACACCACCGCCTATGGCAACAACGCCGGTGCCGTGGTGCCGCCATCGGAAGGCTCGGTGATCGGCCGCGGCGTTCAGCTGGGCGCAGGCCCGCTGCCGCTGCCGGCCAGCGCATCGCTCGCACAGGAGGCGGGCGCGCCGCTCACCGTTTCGGCCTGGATCAAGCCGGGCAGCAACAATGCGGCTCAGGCGATCTACGCGCGTCGCGACGGCGTGTCCGAGCTGGTGCTGGGCATCGAGAACCGTGTGCCGTTCGTGCAGCTCAATGGCCAGCGCAGCACGCCGGCGCAGCCGATTCCGGAAGGACAGTGGGCGCACGTTGCACTGACTGCAGACAAGGGCGCGTTGCAGCTGTATCTCAATGGGCGCGTAGTTGCCCAGCTGAGCGGCGAGCTGCCGGCGCTGACCACCGCCCCGGTGGTGGGCGCCGATGCGCCGGGCGCGGCGCAGCCGCTCGCCAACTTCGAAGGTGCACTGGATGAGCTGCGTATCTCGCGCGTGGCACGACCGGCGGCACTGCTGCTGGCCGATGCCACCGCCCAGGGCGCTGACTCGCGCCTGATCAGCTACGGCGCCGACGAGCAATCCGCCGGGCAGAGCCACTTCGCCTTCATCCTCAAGGCGATGCCGTTCGACGCCTGGGTGGTGGTCGCCATCCTCGGCCTGATGATGCTGCTGTCGTGGGCGATCATGATTGCCAAGGGGCGGCACTTCGGCCGTACCAGCAAGGCCAATGCGGTGTTCACCGAGAGCTTCGGCAAGCTGTCCGGCGTGCCGCTGCGCACCCTGTCCGACATGGACCGCCAGGGCAAGGCACCCACCGCGATGCACGACGGTTCGCTGTGGCGCATCTACCAGGTGGCCATCGATGAAATGCAGCAGCGCCACCAGCGCGACGGCAACAGTGGTTACCTGAGTGGCGCCACCATCGCCGCGATCCGTGCCTCGATGGATGCGGTGATGGTGCGCGAGCAGGAGGCGATGGCGCGGCGCATGAACTGGCTGTCGACCACCATCGAAGGCGCGCCGTACGTGGGCCTGTTCGGTACCGTGATCGGCATCATGCTGGTGTTCGTGGTCGCGGCGATGGCTGGCGCGGTGGACATCAATTCGGTGGCACCGGGCATGGCCGCGGCGCTGCTGTGTACCGCAGCCGGCCTTGGTGTCGCGATTCCGGCGCTGTTCGGCTACAACTACCTGGGCGCGCGCGCCGAGGCGATCGGCGCGGACATGGCGGTATTCATCGACGAGTTCGCCGCGCGCCTGGCCGAAGAGCAGGACGGGCGCGGCCCGGCCGCGGTCCAGGGCTGAGGGGCGCGCCATGGGCCAGAAGGCGAAGTTCGGCATCAAGAAGCGCGAGAAGGGCATCAACGTGACGCCCTTCGTCGACGTGCTGCTGGTGGTGCTGGTGATCTTCATCCTGACCAGCAACGCCTCCATACCCGGCATCGAGGTCAACCTGCCGAAGGCGAGCAACAGCGTCGCGCTGGAGAAGCCGAAGACCAAGGCGATCACCATCGACCCCAGTGGCCAGGTGTTCCTGGATGCCTACCCGGTGACGATGGCCGAGCTGGAAGATCGCCTGCGCACCGAACGCGCGACCACGCCGGATTTCCCGGTGATCGTGCGCGGTGATGCGCAGGTGCAGTACGCCCGCGTGGTCGAGGTGCTGGACCTGCTGCGGCGGCTGGAGCTGGCCCAGGTCGGCCTGGTCACCGGCAAGGCGCAGGGCTGAGGCATGACGGCCCATCAACCCCCTCGGCCGGAGCCCGGCATGCGCGGTCGCCAGTTGCTGGTGACCGTCGCGCTGGTGCTGGCCGCGTTGCTGGTGCTCGGCATCGCCGTGTGGTGGATGCTGTTCAAGGACACTGCCAGCACCCGTCGGCCGGTGGTGCAGCCGCCGATGCTGGCGCTGCCGCCGCCCCCTCCGCCGCCACCGCCGCCGCCGGAAAGGCCGCCGGAACCGGAAACGCCGCCAGAAGAGACGATGCCCGAACCGGAGCCGCTGGATCAACCGACGCCGGCCGAAGAGCCGACGCCGACGCCGGACAATGCCGATCCGGTGACGATGAACGCCGATGCGCAGGCCGGTGGTGACAACTTCGGTATCCAGTCCGGCAGTGGTGGCGGTTCGTCCGGCGTTGGCCGTGGTGGCGCCGGCAACGCTACCTACGGCCGCTACCTGGGCTACCTGATGCAGCAGGCGATCTCGCGCGACGACAAGGTCAAGCGCCTGGCGTTCCAGCTGCAGGTGAATGTGTGGCTGGCCAACGACGGCCGCCTGGAAAAGGTCGAACTGGTGCGTGGCAGTGGCAACGAGGAGGCCGACGCGGCCGTGCTCGATGCACTGCGTCGCATCGGCAAGGTCGACCAGGCACCCCCAGCGTCGCTTGATTTCCCCGCCCGCGTGCTGATCCAGGGCCGCCGGCCCGGGGCCTGATTCCCGACCTCCGTGATTTCCCTTCTTTCGATGAGAACCGTGATGAACGACCACGTCCGCGCACGAACCGACTCCCGCCGCCCGCGGCCGGCCCGACGGGCGCTGCTGTGCTGCGCCGTGCTGCTCAGCCTGGCCGCCCCGGCCGGTGCGATGGCCGCCGAAACGACCATGGTCAAGCTGATCAAGGGCCTGATCGCCAGCGGCGCGCTGAAGCCCGAAGACGGCCAGGCATTGCTGGTGCAGGTCGAGGCTGAAGCAGCGGCCGCCCAGCGCGGTGCAGCCACCGCACCTTCGGCCGCCAGCGGTGGCGTGGCCCTGGAGGCTGGCGACGTGCGCGTGCCCTACGTGCCGCAGAGCGTGCGCGACGGCATTCGTGACGAAGTGCGCCAGGACGTGATGGCGCAGGCCAAGTCCGAAGGCTGGGCGGCACCGAACGAAGTGGCCGAATGGACCAAGCGCATCAAGGTCACCGGTGACATGCGCGTGCGCAGCGAGTCGCGCTTCTTCTCCGAACGCAACAGCGACATCGTGAGCAACTGGTCGTCGATCAATTCCGGCAACGGCTTCGACACCAACACCAACACCAACCTGCAGCTGCCGCCACTGCTGAACACCCGCCAGGACCGCCGCAACCTGTGGCGCATCCGCGCGCGCCTGGGCATCGAGGCAACCATTGGCCAGCACACCACGGCCGGCGTGCGCCTGGCCAGCGGCAGCAGCAATGGCCCGGTGTCGACCACCGAGCAGCTGGGTGGCGGCCTGAGCAAGAAGGACGTGTGGCTGGACCAGGCCTGGCTGGCCTACAGCCCGGCTGACTGGGTGACGGTGCGTGGCGGCCGCTTCGGCAATCCGTTCTGGACCAGCGACACGCTGTTCTCCAATGACCTGAACTTCGACGGCCTGGCCGCCAACCTGAAATACGACTTCAACGGGGGAGATCTCGACTTGTTCGGCAACCTCGCGGTGGTGCCGCTGGAGTACACCTCCGACGGCTCGCCCAGCCAGAGCCGGGTCAAGACCCCGAACGAGAACAAGTGGTTGTCCGGTGCGCAGGTGGGCGTGAACTGGCGCTTCAATGACGAGAATGCGTTGCGCGCTGCGTTGGGCTACTACGACTTCAAGAACATCAGCGGCCGCCTGTCCTCACCGTGCGCCCTGTACGCGGGTGCGGTGGGCTGTGACACAGACTGGTCGCGTCCGGCGTTCATGCAGAAGGGCAACACCCTGATGCTGATCCGCGACATCGCGCGCAATCCGCTGGACCCGGCCAATACGCCCACCCCGCAGTACGTCGGCCTGGCCTCGGCCTTCCGCCTGGCCACGCTGAACCTGCGCTGGGACACGCAGCTGGCACAGGGCATCGGTCTGCGCCTGGACGGCGACTACATCCGCAACCTGGCCTACGACAAGCAGGCCATGTTCAGCCGCGCCAACAACGGCATCGTCAACAACTACGGTGCCGGTGGCACCGCCAGCATCGATACCTTCCGTAGCGGCGACACCGCGTGGATGGTGCAGGCCACCTTCGGTGCCACCGAGCTGAAGGAGAAGGGTCAGTGGCAGGCGCTGCTGGGCTACAAGCACATCGAGGCCGATGCGCTGCCCGACGCCTACAACGATCCGAACTTCCACCTGGGCGGCACCAACGCCCGCGGCTACTACGTGGGCGGCGCCTACGCGCTGGATGCACGCAGCTGGATCAGCGGCAAGTGGATGGCGGCCAAGGAAGTGTCCGGCGCGCCGCTGTCGATCGACGTGTTCCAGCTGGAGTTCAATACCGGCTTCTGAGTGGCGGCGTGATGCGGATCACGTCGTGCGTGGCGGGGGCGCAGCGATGCGCCCGTCTAAGGAAAGGAGACCACGCGTTGTTCAAAAGGAGGAGTGGATGAGCCGTCGCAAGCTGTTCGAGAGTCCCGAGCCGTCCAGCCAGATGCTGGGTGTTGGGCCGGCCTATGTTTCCGTCGAGGGCCTGCGCCAGCACCTGGCCGAGTTCCTGCTGTATGCGGGCCGGCCGGTGGTGATCATGCGCGGGCGCAGTGAGGTGGGCTATTTCCTGCCGGCGCGCTGCTGGCGCCAGCGTGACGATGATCCGCTGGCGGCCGCCGCCGCCGACCAGCTGCTGGATGCGGCCGGTTTCCAGGCCGAAGACATCCAGCAGGTGGAGCAGGAATTCAACGCCATGCGCCAGCGCACCGTGCTGCATTCACGCCGCTGAGCCTTCTGTAGAGCCCAGTGGCTCTACAGTAGATCCACGCCATGCGTGGATGGGGTTACGCTGCAGCCCCACGCTCACTGGTGATGCGTGCACCCTCGCGCATCACCAGGGTCACCGGGGTCTTTTCCACCACCTCCAGCAACCGCTGCCACTGCGCATCGCTCAGCTCGGCGCTGGCATGCAGTACGCGGTGCACATGGAAGCGACCATCCGCGTCACGTTCCGAGCGCAGCTCGGCATGGAACTCGCCCAGTTCCCAGCCCTTGCGCTGCGCATACATGCGCAGGGTGATGGCGGTGCACGCCGCCAGCGAGGCCAGGTACAGGTCGAACGGTGCGAAACCCTTGCCCTGGCCGCCCAGCGAGGCGGGCTCGTCCGCATCCACAGCGAAGCTGCCGTTGCTGATGTGGTGCAGGTAGTTGTCGGCGGTCGAAACAATGCGTGCGTAGGCCATCAGGTTCTCCATCTGTCTGTGGCGTCGAGCCATGCTCGACTGCTCCGAAAGGCGGCGCCGGCCCGGACCGGCGCCGCCACCCAATCACTCGGTACGATCGTACGAGAACTGGATGCCCGCCGTACCACCGGTTTCAATGAAGAGGTTCATGAAGGCCGGCACCGTTTCCGAGCGGGCCCAGTCGCGCTGCAGCTCGCAGAACAACTGCGGCACGCTGATCAGCTGGCCACCGGCCTGTTCGATGCGGCGCAGCGCCGCATCGTGCGCGGTCAGCGAGGTGCCGCCGACGGCGTCGACCACCACATACACCTCATAGCCTTCCCTCAACGCATCCAGGGCCGGGAAAGTCAAGCACGCCTCGGTCCACAGCGCGGTCATGATCAGCTTGCGGCGGCCGGTGGCTTCCACCGCCTTGCGGAACTCGACGTCCTCCCAGGAGTTGATGGTGGTGCGGTCGTAGGTGGGGTAGTCACCCAGTACCTTGCGCAGCTGCGGAATTGGCGGCTTGTTCAGGCCGGTCTTGACGTTCACCGTCGAATGCACGATCGGCAAACCATAGGCGACGGCGGCCTTGGCGGTGCCGACGATGTTGTTGACCAGCAGCTGGCGGTCCATCGAGGCGATGGAGTTCACCTGCACCGGCTGGTAGTCGATGATGATGAAGGCGGAATTCTGCGGGGTCAGCAGATGATCGCTGGCCGGGTCGCGGATCGGTTCACTGGACATGGTGGGTCTCCATTGCAGGAGCGGCGCGAGGCCGCGGGGGAATGCCCGGGGGCGGGCAGGGGCCGGATGGCAGGGCAGGGGAGGTGAGCAACAGACTGCCGACCGGGTGTTTCAGCGACGTGCGTACGGGACGCGGCTATTCGGCGTCCAGCGTGTCGCTGTCGTGCACGATGCGGCCGCCGACCAGGGTGAGCAGCGAGCGCAGCGAGTGGATGCGACGGGCCGGCATGGTCAGGTAGGGTTGGTCGAGCACAGCAAGATCAGCCAGCTTTCCCGCGGTGAGAGAGCCGCGCTCGTCTTCGGCAAACGACAGCAAGGCCGCATTGCGGGTGAACAGGCGCAGTGCCGCATCGCGGGTGATGAGGTTGTCCTCGCTGCGGCGCACGCCTGCCAGTGGCTGACCGTCAACGTGGTACTGGATGGCCTGCCAGACGCCTGCCACGCCGATGCGGGTGGAGTCGGTGCCACCCGCCACCGGAATGCCGAGCGCCATCGCGGCCCGCACCGGGGCGCTGGACGCCGCAACCTGTGCCGTGTTGGCGGCTTGGATCGCGGTGGTTTCGAAGTACGGCCCCATCTGTACGCTGTAGGCCAGGCCGAGCCGGGCCATGCGCTGCAACGTCCGCTGTGACCCGGTGTTCAGATGCGCGATCGCCCAGCGCAGCGGCCGCAGGTCATGATCGCGCGCCACCACCTCGAAGGCGTCCAGGATGGCATCGGCGGCATCATCGGTGTAAGCGTGGATCTCCAGTGGGATGCGCCGCTCCGCAGCCAGCCGGGCGACCTCGATCAGCTCCTGCCGGGCCTCGGCCGGCGGATCGAAGCCAGGCCCCATCAGAACGCCGTCGTTCATGGCGGTGACCAGGTTTTCACCCAGGCCGAGGAAGGCGATGTCGCCATCGTCGTGCCGGTTCGGACGGAACGCCATCACATTGCGGAACCACTCGGCTTCATCACCGTGGGTGCCGGCCGGGATGCGGTAGCCGGCGCGCAGCGTCAGCCCGCCCTGGTCGCGTAGCTTGAACAGGGGTTCGTAGAACGATGGTGGGCCGGCGGAGGGATCGATGAAACCGGTCACGCCTTGTGCGTTGAGGGCAGCGAAGAAGGTCCGCAGGCTCTTTTCGTGATCGGTGCTGGCACTGATCTGCGCGAACAGTGCATTGAATGGACCGATACCACCGGACAGGCGGCCGGTGGCCTGTCCGTCATTGTCGCGCTCGACGATGATGCCCGGGGGCAGGCGGGGCTGGTCGCCCTGCAGATCAAGCGCTGCGATGCCGGCACGATTGAGCAGGGCGTAGTCGTACAGATGCTGCACGTAGACCGGCCTGTCCGGCAGGGCGGCATCGAGCTCGGCGCGGGTCGGTGCCCGGCCCTCCGCGAACTGTTCGGGATGCCACGCACCGACCACGGCGGCCCATTGCCCGTCAGGCTTGCGTCGTGCATCCCGCTGCAGCCGCTGCAGCGCCTCGGACAGCGTGGGAGCGTCGAACCAGTAGGTTTCGAAGGTGAACGTCTGGCCGCCACGGATCGCGTGGATGTGCGTATCGATCAGGCCCGGAACGACGGTGCGCCGTTGCAGGTCGATGACCCGGGTGCGGGGGCCGATATGGCGTTGCATGGCGCGGTCACTGCCGACCGCCAGGATTCGCTCGCCGCGGATGGCAAGCGCGCTGGCACGTGGCGTAGTGCCGTCCTGGGTCAGCAGCAGGCCATTGCGCAGCACCAGGTCGGCCGGCTCGGCCGCTGCCGCCACGGTTGGCAGCACAAGTATGAAGAGGAGGAGCAGTACGCGCATGGAAGTGTCTCGCTCTGGGGGAGGGGCGGCCTCAGTAGTGCCAGAGCGCCTCAAGGCCGATGAAATGGACGGTGTCGGCGCGCCCGGTGTCCCGGATGAAGCGACCCGGCCCGAAGATCGAATAGGCCGCTTCGACGCTGAGCTGGCGGGAGATCTCGCGCCCCAGCACCAGATCCGCCTGCGTGCCGATGTACCGGGCGCGGCTGTTGCCCGCCGGCCGCAGCAGGTTTCCGGCAACGCCATACAGGCCGTCGCGCACGCTCTGCCGCCAGTAGAAGACGATTGCACTGGCCAATGACCAGCCACCGCCAAGATCCAGTTCCAGCGAAGGGTGCAGGTTGATCAGGTTGCTCGGACCGACCTGGCCGCTTTCGCCGAAGTACTTGCCCTTCGGGAACATCACGTTGAAGGTCTGCAACGCGCGATCGTCGGGGTCACGGTCGCCGCTGATGATGTTGGCCTTCAGGCCGAGCCGTGGCGCCAGCGGCCACGCATCGAAGCGATGGCGCACATCGCTGGCGACTGACCACGCACGTACCGGCGCGCCGGCGAAACTGCCGTACTGGAAGAATCCCTCCAGGTCCCAGCTCCATCCGTTGCGACGACCGAACCAGCGGCTGCCCAGCGTATTGCGGGTTTCGGCACCTTCTCCCTGGTCGTAGCGGGCGCGATCGCTGGACAGGCCCAGGTAGTAGAGATCCAGGCCGGTATCGCGGTGGATTCCGGGGTCCTGGAAGGTGGTGTACACGCCCCACACGCGCCGCTGTGGATCACCACGGTCATTGAAGGAACCCATGGCATTGCGTACCGGGCGCAGCAGGAAGGCTTCGCTACGCGAGTGCGACGTCCGCCACGCGAGCAGGCCACCGTCGAATGTGCGCAGGACATTGGGTCCATAGCGCACCGAAACCAGGCGCTCGCTGCCGTAGGTCACTACCTGCCGGCCCACGCGCAAGGTCGCACCTGCGTCGCGCGAGGGCAGCGAAAGATCGACGAAGCCCTGCAGGACCTCAGCGCCGGTATCGTCCACCGGGCCGATGGTGCTGCCGTCGCGACGCGCATGGGTCAGGTTGAGCTGGGTGAAAACCCTGGCATGCTCGTTGAGCTTCAGATCGGCATACGGCAGCGCACGATAGAGCGCACTGCCGTCGCGCTTGACAGGTGCGTGCCCGAACTCATTACTGGTGTAGTGCTCGTAGCGCGCACGCAGCTCGGCGCCGACGGTCAAGCCGCCGGATGCGCCGAACGGCATCCACTTTCCCTTCTCCCACCAGGCGCCGGAACGGAAGGCCGGATCCTGCAGGTAGCGGTAGTCTTCGCTGTAGCGCCACGGATCGATGGCGGGTGGTGATGGCACGATCTCTTCCGCGCCAGCCGCAGCGGCGAACAGGACGGCAAGCGCGCCCATCGAACGCGCCGCGATGCCTGCTGCAGGGGAACCTGGCCAACGCATGATCGCCTCCTATGCAGGCTGGAAGAAGCAAGGACAAAGCAGGGCGGCGGCGCTGCGGCGCACCGCCCCGCATGGCGTCAGCTGCGCTGCGAATCCAGCTGTTCGTGGTTCTTCTGCACGTCCTGCGCCTTCAGGTAGCTTTCGATCAGCAGCTGGTAGTTCGGGAAGATCTTCGTGTAGACCTCGGCCCACTGCTGGGCATCGTCGCGGTTCCAGGTGCGCTGGATCTCCGAGGCCACCGCGGCGGTGTCCATCGGCACCACGCCGGCCTGCACCACGCGAGCCAGGGTGATCTCCTCGGCCATCTTCGAGTAGGTGCCGGATGCGTCGATGACCGCGAACACCTGGTAACCATCGGCAACGGCGGCGATTGACGGGAAGGCCATGCACACGCTGGTGATGGTGCCGGCAATGATCAGCTGCTTGCGGCCGGTGGCCTTCACTGCGGCAACGAATTCCGGGTTGTCCCAGGCGTTGATCTCACCCTTGCGCGCCACGTACTGGGCATGCGGGGCCGCGTCGTGGATCTCCGGGATCAGCGGGCCGTTCGGGCCCTGCGGAACAGAGGCGGTGGTGATCACCGGCATCTTTGCCAGCGTGGCCATCCTGGCCAGTGCGGTGGCGTGGGCGCGCACGCTGGTGAACGGCATGTCACCGATGGTCTGGAACAGGCCGCTCTGATGGTCGATCAGCAGCATCGCGGCGTTGTCCGGATCGATCACCGGGCGGGCACCGTTGAAGTTGGCGGGGGTACTCATGGTCAGTCTCCTGGAGAAGGTGGGCGATGGCCCGGAAGGTGCGGCGGGCCAATGCCCGCCGCATTGAAACGATCAGTGCGCGATCTGGCCGAAGCGGCCGCTGTTGAAGTCGTTGACCGCCTGCGCGATCTCGGCCTGGCTGTTCATCACGAACGGGCCATAGCCCACCACCGGTTCGTCGATCGGTTCACCGCTGAGCAGCAGCACGGTGGCGTCGCTGTCGGCGTCGACGAACACGTCCTCGCCGCTGCGGTCGAAGGTGACCAGCTGTGCCTCGCCGACCGGCTGGCCGCCGTTGATCCGCACCATGCCCTTCAGCACCACCAGCGCCAGCGTGCGGCCATCGGCCACCGGCAGTTCGGCGTGGTGGCCCTGCCGCAGGCGGATGTCCCAGACATCCATCGGCGTGTGGGTGCGCGCCGGACCGGCGTGGCCGTCGAAGCGACCGGCGATGACACGCACGCGGCCGGCGCCTTCAGGCAGTTCAACCGAGGGGATGTGTGCGTCGAGCAGGGTCTGGTAGCCCGGTGCACCCATCTTGTCCTGCGCCGGCAGGTTCACCCACAGCTGGACCATGTCCAGCGTGCCGCCCCGCTTGCTGAACTCCGGCGTGTGGAACTCCTCGTGGAGGATGCCCGAGGCCGCGGTCATCCACTGCACGTCACCCGGGCCGATGGTGCCGCCGGCGCCCGTTGAATCGCGGTGGGCAACCTCGCCCTCATAGACGATGGTGACGGTCTCGAAACCGCGATGCGGATGCTGGCCGACGCCACGCGGCGTATCGCTGGGGGCGAAGGTGTAAGGGCCGGCATAGTCCAGCAGCAGGAACGGGCTCAGGTGCTGGCCGTGGGTGTTGTAGGAAAACATCGAGCGGGCGGGGAATCCGTCGCCCACCCAGTGCGGGCGGGGGGCGCTGTAGGTACCGGTGACACGCTTCATGGCGATCTCCTGGCCGGGGTTGCCGGCCGCTGTTCTTCGTTGCGAAGACGATATCGCCGCGACAATTGGGCCGGTAGATGCCAATATTTGCCGTCATAGTCCTATCTGGTGAACAATGGTCGCAGGCCATGGGCCGCAGGAGATCGCCCCGTGTTCATCGCAGATATCCGCCGTTGTGACCTCAACGACCTGTTCTACTTCGCCATGGTGGTCGAGCACGGCGGCTTCTCGCAGGCCGGGCGGGCGCTGGCCATGCCGAAGTCGAAACTGAGCCGGCGCATCGCGCTGCTGGAAGAACGGTTGGGCGTGCGACTGATCCAGCGTTCGACCCGGCGCTTCTCGGTCACCGAGGTCGGCCAGGACTACTACCGCCATTGCAAGGCCATGCTGGTCGAGGCCGAAGCGGCCGAAGAAGCGATTGCGATGTCACGCGCCGAGCCGCGCGGCACGATCCGCCTGGCGTGCCCGATCGCGATCCTGCATGCGCGCATCGGCACGATGCTGGCCGATTTCCTCGCCCTGCACCCGCAGGTGACGGTGCAGCTGGATGCCACCAACCGACGCGTCGACGTGGTGGGCGAGGGTGTGGACGTGGCGATCCGCGTGCGGCCGCCGCCACTGGAGGACAGTGATCTGGTGGTACGCGTGCTGGCGCGCCGGGTCTGGTGTACCAGTGCCAGCCCGGCGCTGCTGCAGCGGCTGGGCACGCCGCAGGTGCCGGCCGACCTGGCGATGATGCCGACCGTCGATCTGGCATCGCCCAGCCAGCAGCATGTATGGGAATTCACCGGGCCGGACGACGTGCTGGCCAGCGTGCACCATCGCCCGCGGCTGGTCAGCGATGACATGATCGCGCTGCGCACCGCCGCGGTGGCCGGAGTGGGCCTGCTGATGCTGCCGCGGATGATGATCAGCGACGAACTGGCCAGTGGCGCGCTGGTGCCCGTGCTGCCGGAGTGGCAACCGAAGTACGGGATCGTGCACGCGGTGTTCCCGTCGCGACGCGGCCTGTTGCCGGCGGTGCGTGCCCTGATCGATTACCTCGCCGAACGCTTCGATGCGCTGGAGGAACCCTAGATACGCCATCCACGCATGTCGTGGATCTACCGGGCCGGGGTGGCGCCCTCGGGTACGTACACCATGCGCCCATCCGGTAACCGATAGGTCACGCCGGCCTTGACCCCGCCGCCTTCGCCGATCTCGCCGGTGGACTGGTAGCGGGTCAGTTCTTCACCCTGCTTGACGGTGATTCGCATGTTGGCCTGGCCGGGGTTCTCGATCACGGTCACGTCCTGGCTGGTGAACGGATTGAGCGGATTACGCACGATCACGATCATCAGGATGCCGGTGACCACCAGGAACAGGTCGATCAGGTTCACCACCGACAGGATCGGGTCGTCGGCTTCGTCGTCATCCAGGAAGCGCATCAGTTTGCCTCCTGCAGGCGTTCGAACATGCGCAGTTCCTCCAGCAGCCAGCGCCGGCGCACGGTCAGCACCAGATAGGTCAGGCTGGCGGCCACCAGGGCCAGGATCACCGACGAGAAGGCCACCACCATGTTCTCGCCCACGCCCTGCGCGTCGCTGCGGGTCAGTGCCAGCAGCGCCGGGCCCATCGGGATCATGGTCGCGACCAGGCCAAGCATCGGCGCGGTGCGCGAAACGATGCGCAGGCCTTCCAGGCGCTTGAGGATATGCAGTTCCAGGTCGTCACTGCTGCCACCGTGGCGGGCCTGCCAGGCCAGCAGCTCGGGACGGTGGCGGCCGCGTCGGCGCTGCAGTCCTTCCCACAGGAAGGCGCCGAAGCTGAGGAAGGCAAAGGCCAGCGACAGCAGGATCAGCAGCAGGACCGGAGCGAGGAACAGGTGGGAGAGATCGTAAAGGGTGGATTCAAGCGCGTTCATGCGGAAGCCGTGGTGGAAGGGGAACGGGAAGGGGCGGCGCGCCGAGCGTTGCGCCGCGCCTGCAGTGCGGCGCCTGCGCCAAGCAGGCCCAGCAGCACGGCCAGTGCCCAGTGCGTGGCAGGCGAGTGCGGCGCCGGCGGAGGCACCTGCCGCATCACCTGGCCTCGCACCTTGGGCGCTGGGGGGGCGGCCGGTTCGACGGTGGCGGGTTGTTGGGCGGCGGTGGCGGCAGCATCGGGTGCTGGTGTGGCGGTAACCGCGCGGCCGAGCCCAAAGCCCGCATGTGCCTGCATCGGTGCCGGTTCCTGCGCTGACGAGGCCTGCAGCTGCTGCAGCCGCGCCTGCAACTCCGCACGGGTGCGATCATCGGGTTGCCAGTAGCCGCGCGAGATCGCCTCCTGCAGGCGCTCGATCATCTGCACCTGCGCGCTGGCGTTGCGCTGCTCGAACCACTGGGCCAGGCCCAGCTGCCGGCTGTCGCGCACGAAGGTGTCATGCACCGCTTGCCATTGGTCGGCGCGAACCGTCTCGGGCGCGGTCACCTGCCAGCCGAACAGATTGTCGACGTTCTTCAGTACCTCCAGCGTGCCGGCATAGCCTTCGGCCTGCATCGCACCGATCCATTGCGGGTTGAGCGTCTGCGCGCGCAGCTCATCGGCGAGGAAGCGTGCGGTGCTGCGCGTGCGCGGTGCCGGTTCGCGCAGGTCGGAGACGTACAGTGCCGGGCTGGCACCGTCGAGGTGGCGCACGGCCAGCGCCAGCCCGCCCAGGTACTCGAAGGGATGGTCGGTGCTGAGCAGGCCATGGGTGTTGGAGGAGCGCGACAGCACCGCCGCCTGCACGCCGCGCAGCTGTTCGGCGAACAGGTTGCCGCCGGGCAGGGTGGTCGCCTGGCCATCACTGCCGTAGCCGTGCTGCAGGCGATCCAGGAAGCCGCTGGCCAACGCTGCATCGTCCTTGCCCGCCGTGCCGCTACGCGCCAGCACGGCATGGTTGAGGCCGCTGCCATATTCGCCGGGTGCATTGCTGAAGATGCGCAGGCGCGACAGGCGTTGCGCCTGCTCCGCGGGGACGCCGTCGCGCTGCAGGCGCTGCTGCACGGCCCGTGCATTGCCGGCAATCGGGTTGCCGGGCGAGGCCGGCATCGCCGCCAGCTGCTCGATGGCGCCAGCCAGCAGGCGCAGGAATGGATCGAACTGGTCGCGGTAGACGCTGGTCGCCTGGATCACCACATCGATGCGCGGGCGCTGCAGTTCCGCATCGGGCACGATGTCCAGGGCGATCACCTTGCCACCACTGTCCCAGCGTGGGCGCAGGCCCAGCGCGTGCAGTACCTGCGCCTCCAGCACGCCGAGATGGCGGATGGCCTCGCTCGACCACAGGCTGATGGCGAGCTTGCGGGGCAGCTGCCCATCGTGATCATCACGATAGGCCTGCAACAGCTGCTGCAGGGCGAGCTCGCCGGTGTCGAACGCCGCGCGGGTGGGAATGCGGTCGGGCTCGAACGCGAACAGGTTGCGGCCGCTGCGCAGTTCCGGCGTGCGGATCGGATCGCCGCCGGCGCCGGGCCGCACGAAGCCACCTCCCAGGCCGTGCAGCAGTGATTCGATCTCCTGTGTATCGGCCAGGGCTGCATCCAGTTGTACGGCACGCTGCAGCGCTGCGCGCAGATCCGGGTTGGCGATGCTGCTGATCGGCGCACCTTCGCGCAGATGGTGCAGCAGCGTGCGAAAGCCGAGCCCCTGCTGGATCTGCCGGTAGTCCACCGCAGTGGCCTCCATCGGATCTTCGCCCAGCGCTTTCAGATAGTCCGGCCCCAGCTGCTGCATCACCATCAGCAGGCGGTGCTCGGGCGAGGCCGGCTGGCCGAAGGTATGCAGCCCCAGTGGCAGGTTGCGCCGGGCGAGTTCATGCAGATGGTCATGCAGCACCGGCAGGAAGCTGTCGAAGCGCGCCTGCATGTCCACCGCGCTCCAGCCGAGGTCGGCGGCGATGCCGCTGTCTGTGGCCAGTGTGCGCAGGCGTGCGGCGGTGGCATCACGTACCGGCCCCTGGTCCAGTTGCTGCAGTTCGTGCACCACCGCGTGCAGGTCGCGCAGCTCGTCGTACAGGCCGGACGGTGCGAACGGCGGGGTCTGGTGGCTGACCACCACGGCGCGACCACGGCGCTTGGCCTGGATCGCCTCGCCGACGTTGTCCTGGATGTACGGGTAGAACACCGGCAGTTCGCCCACCGCCAGCCACGGATAGTCGGCGGCCCACAGGCCGCGGTCCTTGCCCGGGGTCCATTCCTGCGTGCCGTGGGTACCGAAGTGGATCAGCGCATCGGCCTTCCACTGCTGGCGCAGGTACAGGTACGCCGCCAGGTAGTAGTGGCTCGGCACCGACGCCGTATCGTGGGTGGCCTCGCCGACGCGGCCCGCGCGTGGCGGCTGCGGCATCAGCAGCAGGTTGCCCAGGCGCAGGCGCGGCAGCACGAACACGGCCTGTCCGTGCCGCTGGCGTACCGCGGGGTGGTGTGCAGGATCGCCCCACTGTGCGCGCAGTTCGTCGCGGCGCGAAGCGGGCAGGGTGGCCAGCCAGCGGCGGTAGTCCGCCACCGGCAGGGTGTCGGCCAACCCGGCATCGAGCAGCGCGTCCAATCGCTCCGGATGGTAGTAGCCCCCCAGCAGCGCCTGCAGCTGTTCGATCATGGTCGTTTCATCCACCGGCTGCGTTGAATACCCGGCCTGTGCCAGCCGCGGCAGCAGCGCCTCGATGCTGCGCGGCACGTTGAGATGCGAGGCGGACAGGTTGCGCTCGCCGTCCGGTGCATTCCAGAACAGCAGCGCCAGGCGCTTGTTGGCCGCGGCGGTGTGGCGCAGCGCGGCCAGCCGCTGCAGCTTGGCGGCCAGCGCATCGATCTGTTCGGGAATCGGCTGCAGTTCGCCACGCGCATTGGCCGAGATCACGATCGGATCACTGGCGCCCCAGGCTTCGGGCACGGCGACGAAGGTCGCCAGCGTGGCCATTGGAATGCCGGTCGTCGCTGCGCGCCAGTCATCAGCATCGCCTTGCCGATGGTTCATTGCCTGCAGTACCGGCACGTCCAGCGCGGAAAATTCGGTGGCACGCGCGCTGCCGTTCTGCAGATGGGTGAGGTTGACCAGCGCATCCACCTCGATGCCGCGCAGCGCCTGCTTCAGGCCGTCGTCGGCGGCGGCATCGAACCAGACCCCGAACAGCGCGACTTTGCGTGCGCGCCCGGCCTCGATCAGCGCGTCCAGCACCTGGGTCTGCATGCCACTGAGCATGCTGCCGGAAACCAGTACGGCCACTTTCGGCCACGACGCCTGGCCATCGCGCTGCCACTGCGCCTGCAATGCCTGCGGACTGTCCAGCCACTGGCTGCCGCGCGTGCTGTAGCCGGTGGCCGGCAGCACCTGCGGCTTCGGCAGTCCATCGGTCCCGGCACCGCTGCGCCAGGCCTGCAGGTAGGCCGCCAGCGTGCGGATGTTGGCCTCGCCACCGTTGCCGTAGTAGCCGGCGATCCTGCGCGCCACCTCGGCGGGCAGGTGGCCGGAGGCCAGTGCACCGCCGCCCACGCGCAGCCACGGCACCTTGCTCTTCTGCAGGGGGCCATCGACCACCGCCATGACCTGTTCGACATCGGTCGGTCGCGGCGTATCCAGCAGCACCAGGTCGGCGCCCGCCGGCCAGTCAGCGGGCAGCGTGGCCGCCGGGTCGACCACGCGTTGCCGGAAGCGCACGCCTGCGGGCGCGCCCAGTGCATCCAGGCGGGCGATCCTGCCGGGTAGCACGAAGCTGCTGCTGACCACCTCCACCCGCAAGGGTTCGGGCTCGGCACGGGCCGATGCGGCAAGCATCAGCCACCCGAGCAGCAGCCATGTCCACCCGCTGCGCATGGTCAGAAGGCCAGTTCGATGCCGGCATGCACGTAGCGGCCGGTTTCCGGGTACGGGTACAGCGCACCGGTTTCGTCCAGCCGCTTGTCGGCCAGGTTGTCGATGCCGACTACCACGCTCACCGCCGCGGTCACGCGCCAGCGCGCATCCAGCGACCACAGCCAGTAGTCGGGCAGGGTCACCTGGCTGCTGCCGGCCACCTGCTGCTGTGGGCCGATGTACTCGCCACGTACCGCAGCCTGCAGCGGTCCGCGCTGCCAGTTCAGCGCAGTTGCACCGCTACGGCGCGGACGCTCTGGCAGCCATTGGTCGGTCTGGCGGTCACGCGGGTCCAGCCAGCTCCAGTTCGCCTCGAACGACAGATGCTCGCTGATCGGTGCGGTACCGGCCAGCTCGAGGCCACGAATGCGCGCACGGGCCACATTGGTGTAGTTGCGCAGTTCGCGACCGCGTACACCGCAGGCACGCACGCAGGTGGTCTGGATCAGATCCTTGAGGTCGTTCTGGAAGGCGGTGGCCTGCAGCGACCAGCGTTGCTGCTGCCAGGCCACCGACAACTCGGCGCTGGTGTTCTGTTCCGGCTTCAACTGTGGGTTTCCGACAATGGTGAAACGCCCACCGCCGCCCACTGCGGAATACTCCGGCGACAGCTGCTTCAGGCTGGGCGCCTTGAAGCCGCTGCCGATGCCGCCCTTGATCGTCAGCGCTTCGGTGGCGTGCCACACCGCATACGCACGCGGGCTGTGGTGCCAGCCGAACTCGGGATGGCGGTCGCCGCGGCTGCCGAACACCAGTGACAGTGCGTCGCTGACCTGGATCTCGTCCTGCACGAACACCGCGCTCTGGTCGGACTGCAGATGGCCGGAGCGCGCACCCGCAGCATCGTCCAGTTCCTGGCGCCGCCATTCCCCGCCGATGCTGACGCGGTGGCGTGCACCCAGCGCTACCGTCGCGCGTGCATCGACGATCTGGTCGGTCAGCTGCTGCGGCCGCGAGGCGTCGCCGCGGTCGCGACGGTTGTCGCGGTCCAGCGTCGCACGGTAGGCACTCACCCGGGTTTGCCCCCAGTCCCAGTCGCCCTGGTGGCTCAACGTGGTCTGGCGGCGACGGATGTCATCGATGGTCTCGTAGACGTAGGGTGCGGCACCGGCCTGCAGCGCATGGCGACGGCGTTCCTCGCTGCCCTGCAGGTGCGACAGGTCGATGCGCTGGTGCGCGTCCGGGGTCCAGGTAAGCACCGCGCGGCCAGTATTGACCCGCCGGCCCTCCTGTTCGTCCAGGCGGTCGTCGGTCGGATCGCGGGTGGCGTCCTTCTGCCGGTGTTCGGCAAACACGCTCAGGCCCAGCGTGCCCGGCAGCAGCGCGCCGCCGGCATAGAAGCCGGCCTGTGCGGTGTTGCCGCCGCGGTTACCGCCAACCACACCGGCGTTGTAGACCAGGTTGCCTTGCCAGTCGTCGGTGGCACGGCGGCTGATCACGTTGACCACGCCGCCCAGCGCCTCCGAGCCGTACAGGGAGGACATCGGACCGCGCACCACCTCGATGCGTTCGATCGCGGCGGCAGGCAGCCAGCCCAGATCGAAATCCGAGTGGGCGATGGCATCGGCCGACGCACTGACGCGCTGGCCGTCCAGCAGCACCAGCGTATAGCCCGGATCCATGCCGCGGATGCGGATGCCGCGGCGACCGAAGCCGACCCCGGCCACGGTCACGCCGGGGCTGCCGCGTAGTGCGTCGGCCAGGTCCAGTACCGGCCGCAGCTGGATCTGCTCGCGGGTGATCACACTGATGGAGGCGGGCGCGTCGCTGGCCAGGCGATCGGTGGCAGTGGCGGTCACCACGATCGGATCCAGCTGCGAAGGGGCGTCGGCCGCCGCTGCCAGTGCGGGGGCCAGGGCAAGGAGGATCGCGCCGGACAGGCGGCGGGCGGGGACGGAACGGGACATGGGAAGGGGTCGCTACGAATGTGACGATATAACATAGCATTGTCTTCACGAAATCTTCATAGGCCGAAGGTCCTGCCTGTGGCGACGTCGCTGAACGGGGGTGCGGTATCGCGGCGGGACGCCTACAATTCCGGCTCGGACCGTCGCCATCACGCCCATCATTCCCCGGTCCGGCCTTGGCACCTATGTCTCCCAATGCCCTGGCGCTGGTCGAGCTGCTGATCCGCGAGCGCCGTGCGTTGTCTCGCTTCATCGCGCGCTATCTCGACCCGGCCAGTACCGAGGACACCCTGCAGAACCTGTACCTGAAGGCCAGCAGCGTGCCCGGCGATCCGCCCATCCTGGAGCCGCGCTGCTATCTGTACCGGATGGCCTACCATCACGCGCTCAACCGCAGCCAGTCCGACGCCCGCGAGCGGCGTGCGATGGCCGAGTACGCCCTCGACATGGCCGAGGCCAGTCGCGATGGCGAGGCGCAGGCGCTGGACCAGGCGCAGCTGCGCGAGATCACCCAGACCATCCTCGCGCTGCCAGCCCAGGTGCGCGAGTGCTTCGTGCTCAACCGCTACCTGGGCCTGAGTGAGCGCGAAATCGCCGCCCGGCTGGGTATTTCCAAGAGCCTGGTGGGCAAGCATGTGCTGCGCGCGGCGCTGTTGATCCAGCAGCACCAGCAGGGAATGCATCGATGAGCGGCGATTGCCGTGGGCAGATCGCGCCCGCCGTTGTCACAACAGGAAGGCGCACCCGTTCGTGGTGCGGCAGGCCACAACCATGACCACGTCCGAACCCTCGCCGCGTCAGGCCAGGCAGGCGTTGCGCTGGGTGATCCAGTGCAGTGCAGGCCCGCTGCCGGAACGCCAGCAACGAACCCTGCAGCGCTGGCTGCAGGCCGACCCTCGCCATGCGCTGGCCTGGCGCCAGCAGCAGGCTTTCTGGCAAGGCTTGGATGCCGCCGGGCCCGACGTGCTGGCCGCGCTGCCCGGGTTGACGGCTGATCGCCAAGGGCTGCGTCCGATCGCGCCTCAGCGCCGCCTGCCGTGGCTGCTGGCCAGCGCAGCTGCGGTGGTGCTGATGGTTGCCGCTGCGCCGCACGCGCTGCTGCTGCTGGCACGCAGTGACCTGCGCAGTAGCGATGCACCGCGCGCGGTGCAACTGGAGGACGGCAGCACCGCCGTACTCGACGCCGGTACCGCACTGGCGGTTGAGTTCGATGGCCAGCGGCGGCACCTGCGCCTGCTGCGCGGGCAGGCCTGGTTCCAGGTAGCACACGAGGCGCGCCCGTTCCAGGTCGAGGCGGCGGGCGGCCAGGTGCGTGATATCGGCACCGCCTTCAGCGTGTCGATGCAGGACACCACGGTCGTGATCCAGGTCAGTGAGGGCGTAGTGGATGTGCGCCTTGGCGATGGCAGCGTACAGCGCCTGCATGCCGGGCAGGCACGGGTGTTCCGTGACGGTCGCTGGCTGCAGCCGCTGCGGCAGGCCGATCCGGATGCCGTGGCGCCGTGGCGTCGGGGCGAGGTGGTGATCGACGATCAGCCAGCCGCGCAGGCCATCGCCGATCTGGCGCGCTACCGCCGTGCTCCGGTGTGGGTGCTGGGCGGGCAGGGCACGGACGTACGGGTCAGTGGCCTGTTCCATCTGCAGCAGCCGGAGACCGCCATTGACGCGGTGGCCGCACAGGCGGGACTACGCGTGCAGCGCTTGCCCGGCGGCGCGCTGGTGGTGTGGTGAGGTGCCTGCGGCGCAGCGCACGGCCCGCCAGATGAAAAAAACATGAAAAAACCGTGGGCACCCGCAGTGCCCCGCTGTCTATAGAGGTATAGCCAGAGCGAAACACCGTTTCTCCTCAAGCCAGACATGCCACCGGCACCGGATGTGCCCGTGGTTCCGCCACGCTTGAGGAGTTCCCGTCCATGCCGTCCACGGCATCCGCCTGTCATCGTCGCGCCACCGCTCTGGCCCTGGCTGTTTCCACCGCATTGCTGCCGCTGGCCTGGGTGCCGGCCGTGCAGGCGCAGCCGGCGATCGTCGCGCCGGTGCGCCAGTACACCATTCCGGAGCAGCCACTGGCTGATGCCGTACGCGCCTTTGGCCGCCAGGCCGATGTGCAGGTGGTGTTCCGCAGCGACCTGGTGGAAGGCCGCCGCTCCAGCGCAGTGAAAGGTGAGTACAGCCAGATGCAGGCGCTGCAGCAGCTGTTGCGCGGCAGCGGCGTGCGTGCACAGCGCGGCATGGACGGTACCTGGAGCCTGCGGGCCGCAGCGGAGGCGGGTGAGGGCGAAGGGGTGCGGGTGACCGAAACACTGGACGTGGCCGGTCGCCTTCAGTCGGAAGGGGGTGAGGCCCGCGATCGGCGTGGCTACGATGATGTGTTCGCGCTGGACCTGACCACGGCGTATTCGGGGCGCGACCGGGTGGAGCGTTACCGTGGCTCCAATCCGGCCGACGTGGTCAAGGATCTGGTCGGTGTGTTCAGTGGCGATGCGCGCAACAGCGGCGCGCTGGACGTCAACATCCGTGGCATCCAGGGGCCCGGGCGGGTACCGGTCAGCATCGACGGCGGCGAACAGGCACTCACGGTCTGGCGTGGCTACAACGGCGTCAGCAACCGCAACTACATCGATCCCAACCTGATTGGTGGCATCCAGGTCATCAAGGGGCCAGGGCTGGTGCGCGATGTGCACAGCGGGATCGGTGGCGCGCTGGTGATCAAGACCATCGACGTCGATGACATCGTCGCTGCCGGCGAGCGCTTCGGCGGGGAGCTGAAGATCGAAGGCAGCAGCAATGCGGTGGCACCGCGCCTGCCGCGGTTGCACACCGGCGAGGATTACCGCACCGTGCCGGGCTTCCCGCAGGGCTCGCCGAACTCACCCTACGACGACCGCACCCTGGTGGTGCCAGTGAAGTCGCGCAGTGGCAACAACCCCTTCGATGGCGAGGACCAGGCCTGGCGCCTTGCGCTGGGCGTGCGTGGCGACAACGTCGACCTGATGGCCGCCTACGCCTGGCGCAAGCGCGGCAACTACTTCTCCGGGACCAAGGGCAGCGCCTACTACGAACAGGACCGGCGCGAGCAGTTCGAGTATCAGGGCATCGACTACATCACCACGCTGGCGCGCTACTTCAAGCCCGGCGATGAAGTGCCCAATACCTCCAGCGAACAGGAGTCCTGGCTGGTCAAGGGCAGCTGGCAGATCAACGATGACCAGCAGTTGAAGGCGACCTGGCGGCGCACGCTGTCGCACTACGGCGAGATCATGCCGTCGCGCATCCTGTCGGCTCCGGACTACGGTCGCATCCAGTGGCCGCTCAGCCGGGTCGATTCGGATGCGTGGAACCTGGAGTACCGTTTCCAGCCCGCCGGCAGTCGTTGGCTGGACCTGTACGCCAACCTGTGGCGCACGGAAACGGAAAGCGATACCTACAGCGCTGGCGGCTTCCCGAACTTCGCGGTGGGTAATCCGGCATGGAATCCGGACGCCAGCCCGATCCTGCGCAACACCGCGCTGGCCAACGCGCGCAATGACCGCACCGGCCTGATCCTGAGCAACCGCTTCGCGCTGCATTCGACCCTGGACCTGACCGTGGGCGGCAACTGGCAGTACGAGAAGCTGGGGTCCCGCGATCCGTACTTCGGCACCACCGATGGCTGGCGCATGTTCCCGCGTGCCGGGCGCCGCCAGGAGGGTGAAGGCTACCTCACCCTGGAGTGGCGGCCGGTCGACTTCCTCACCCTCAATGCAGGCGTGCGCTACAGCCGCTACTGGGCCTTCGACGATTTCCTCGAGGCGCACCCCGAACTGCTGACCAAGGGCGTAGGTGGCAAGGAAGCGCAGTACACCGTGAACGAATTGCCGCCCCGTCCCGCCAATCTGCAGGCCCGCATCGACGCGTTGGAAGCACGCCGCGCCGTATGGGAAAAGCGCGGCATGGGCTGGTTCATCGACGACAGCATCCGTGCGTTGCTGGCACCGTACGAGACGCCGCGTCCGGTCAGGTACACGCGGCCCTGGCTGCCCGATGCCGATGGCAACTACACCCGCGCCGGCAATCCCTGCCTCAATGGCGAAGTGGCGGCCATTCCCGGCGTGCAGCCGGTGTTCGCCGGCAGCGACCAGGTCTGCAACATCGGCAACAGCGTACAGTCGCAGCCGGTCGATGGACGCAACAGCCGCCGCCGCGACCATGCCTGGCTGCCGACCTTCTCGGCCACTGCACACCTGTCCCCGGCCGCCCGTGCCTACGTGCGTTACAGCGAAGCGGTGCGCTTCCCGAGCATGTTCGAAAGCACCATCGCCTTCTCCGGCAGCCTCAATCCGCTGCATGCGCTCAAGCCCGAGCACGCCTACAACTACGAGGTGGGCTACGTGCACAACCTGTCGGCCCTGTTCGGCAACACCGCCGATGCCGACGTCAAGCTGGCGTACTACGTGCACAAGACCCGTGACGTGATCGAACGCGATGGCAACTTCCTGTTCGACAACATCGACAAGCAGACCATCCGTGGCATCGAACTGCAGGCGCGCTTCGACAACCGGCGCTTCTTCACCGACCTGGGCATCACCCGCACGCTGGAAAACGAGGTGTGTGACGAGAGCACGGCGGTGCTCCTGGACGCGAACCGCGGCCTGGTCCCGAACTGCGTGCAGGATGGTTTCGTCGGTGGCTACCTGCTGACCCAGGCCATTCCCAAGCTGTCGATCAACTGGTCGCTGGGCACGCGCCTGTTCGATGAGCGCCTGGAGCTGGGCAGCCGCATCGTGCACTACCAGCGGCACGAGAATCCTGACCTGCAGGCCTACCGTGACCGCCTGCTGAGCGGTGGCAGCGGCCTGCTCTGGCAGAACGTGCCGTTCACCTGGGGAAACATCACCACCGTCGATGCCTATGCGCGCTGGCGCTTCAACGAGCATGCCAGCGTCGAACTGGTCGGCAGCAACCTCGGCAACGGCTACTACGTCGATCCAGCCACGCGGTCCACGCTGCCAGCCCCGGGGCGCACCCTGAAGCTCGGCGTCACCGCGCGTTTCTGATCTCCCACCTTCAAGCGTTGTACCCGTAGTTCCCTCAACCAAGGAGCAATACCATGAAAATGATCTCCCGTTCGGTGCTCGCCGTTGCCGCCTCGCTGGCTCTGGTCGGTGCCGCGCATGCTGCCGATATCGTCGGTGCCGCCAGTGCCAAGACCGATGCCGAGCTGTACGTGGCGGTTGGCGAATCGCAGGTCAATGGCGGCCCGCACCGCGCTGGCAAGGCCGGCATCGGTGTCGGCACCGTGTCCCAGGCCAAGCCGGTGGACTTCCAGGGCCTGAGCGCCTACTCGGCACCGACCACCGTCAATGGCGTGACGGTACGTACCCTGGCCATGCCGATCACCGGCGCACCGGGCAGCCACGCCGGCATGGGCCACTTCAACTTCGTCAAGGTCGGCAGTGGCGATGTCTGGTTCGGCGAATGGTCCAAGGATGGCGCTGCCGGTGGTTTCAACAACCGCCAGGTCTACTTCGTTGGTGACCGCGCCGGTACCACGCTGCCCGCCGGCGTGGCGTCCTACACCGTGGCCGGCCTGAACAAGTTCAACGGCAGCAACCTGCTGAGCGGCACCTTCGACGCCGACTTCGGCGCCGGCACCCTGGATGGTGCGCTGTCCGGCAATGGCCTGACCCTGGCCATCGTTGCCAACATCAACAGTGCCGATGCATCGTTCGCCGGTTCGGCCAACGTCAACGGCAGCGTCAACGGCACCACCCAGGGCCAGTTCTTCGGCGCCAACGCCGCCACCCTGGCCGGCATCGCCACCTTCGCCGGCAACAGCCAGTACGACACCGCCTTCGGCGGCAGCAAGAACTGATTGCCACGCCCCTGACGGGGCAGGGCAGGGACAAGCCGCGATCCGCCAGTCCCTGCTTCGGCCCGCTGCATGCATCACCACGGATCGACCATGCGCCATCCCATCTTCCTTGTGATCCTGTTGCTGGCGGCTGCCGATGTGCGCGCCCAGCAGGATGATCTTCGTCGTGTGCTGGAGCAGGGCAGCGAGCTGCGCCACCAGCAGCAGGACCAGCAGCGCCTGCAGCAGGCCGAGTCGGCGCGACCGACCATCACCATCGACGGCCAGACCCTGCGCGTGGAGCGCACGGTCGACGATCTGGGCCAGGCGCTGTACCTGTCGTTGCAGCATCAGCAATGGGGCGCAGCGCAGCGCTTCCTGGACGAATACATCGAACTGCCCGGCCACGACCCGTTGCTGCGCCACTACGCGCAGGGCGGCCTGGCGCGGGTGGCCGGCAATCACCACCGCGCGGCCAACGAGTACGAAGCACTGCTGGCGGCGCAGCCGGATTTCCTGCCGGCCCGCCTTGAGCTTGCACGTGTCTATGCCGAGGACCAGCGCGACCGCGATGCGGAGGCGTTGTTCGCAGCCATCGCCGGTGGCATCAATGCCGACGACCCCGCCACCGCAGGTGTGCGCGGGCGGGTGGACGCCTACCTGGCTGCGCTGAAGGCGCGCAAGCGCTGGAAAGGAGCGCTGGCAGCCGGCCCGGCATGGAGCGACAACATCAACCGCAGCTCGGCCAGCCGCACCTGCCTGTTCGGAGTGGGCGACACCTGCATCATCCAGCGCAATCTTCCCGATGCCCAGCGCGCCATGGGCCTGGACTACGACGGCAACCTCGAACGTCGCTGGGCACTGGCCGGGCATCACGGCGTCTATGTGCGCGGGCTCGCGTTCGGCCAGGCATGGCGCGGGCACAGCGCCTACAACGAGCTCAATGCGAGCGTGCAGGCGGGCTACAGCTGGCGCAGCGCACGGCATACCCTGCAGATCGCGCCGAGCTATGACTACCAGGGCCTGGGCAACCGGGCCCTGCAGGGCGGCAGCGGGCTGCATGGCGAATGGCAATATGCGTTGGACGCGCGCAGCCTGCTCAAGCTGGAGGCCGACTGGAAGCGCCAGCGCTATCGCCAGCGCGGCCTGGCCAGCAATTACGATGGTGAGCTGGCTGCGGTGTATGCCACCTGGTTCCGTGCGCTCAACCCGCGCTGGACCCTCTTTGCCGGGCTGGACCTGAGTGACAGCCGCGCCGCCAATCCGGCCAACGGTTACCGCCAGCATGGCCTGCGCCTGGGGGCGGCGCGCCAGTGGACGGGCACCACCGCCACCGTATTCGTGTCGTTGCGCGAGCGCGACTACGACGCGTGGAGCCCGCTGCTGGAGGCGCGGCGTGAGGACAGCGAACAGAACCTGATCGCCGTCGTCCGCAGCGAGCGCCTGGCGGTGGCCGGGCTGGTGCCCAGCCTGAGCCTGCGCTATGCGCGCATCGACAGCAACGTCGGCTGGCTGTACAGCCACGACCGCAGCCTGCTCAGCCTGAAATGGGAGCGCGCCTTCTGAACGCGCCGCTGCAACGCTGCGGTGAACGTGCCGTGGCCGCGATCTTCATCCATCATCACGCGCTCTTGTAGCCCGGTTCGCGCATCCTGCGGGCGTTGCGGCAGAGGTGGGCCGCGTGTATCGAGGAGCGCCGGTCGTGCTGGAAGCGGGCAACAAACCAGAGGGCCTGAAAGGGCTGCGTGTACTCGTGGCGGAGGATGAATTCGCCATCGCGATGTTCCTGGTCGACTATCTGGAGCTGAAAGGCGCACAGGTGGTGGGGCCTGCCGGTGACCTGCAGGCGCTGGGGCAGCTGGTCGATACCCATCCCATCGATGTGGCATTGCTGGACATCAACCTGGGCGGTGAGCAGGTCTATCCGCTGGCCGATCGGCTGGCCGAGGCGGGTACGCCCTTCCTGCTGACCTCCGGTTACGACGACAACCTGCCCAGCCGCTTCGCCAGCGCGCCGCGCTGTACCAAGCCTTATCACATCGAAACCCTGGTGCAGCAGCTGGCCGGGCTGGTGGCGGCGCCGCAGGTCTCTGCGGGCATCGCCTGATTGCGCGGCATGTCGCGCCGTCCTGAAGGCATCCACGCCGCCAAGCTGCGTGGCGCGATGCCACCTGCGCCGCGCCTGCATGCGCGCCATGATGGCATGGCCGCGCGCATCGCCCGCCACGACTGGTCATCCACACCATTGGGTGCCTGCGAGCAGTGGCCGCCCCACCTGCGCGCCACCGTCGACCTGATGCTGGCCCATGGCTTCCCGATGATCGTGCTGTGGGGCGAGCAGCTGGTGCAGCTCTACAACGATGGCTATGCCGAGATCCTGGCTGACAAGCATCCCGGTGGACTCGGCCAGCCGACCCGCGAGTGCTGGCCCGAGGTCTGGCACATCAACGGCCCGCTCTACACCCGTGTCTGGCAGGGCGAGACGCTCACCTTCGAGGACAAGCTGTATCCGCTGGTCCGCCGGGGGCGTCTGGAAGACATCTGGTTCACCATCACCTACAGCCCGATCCGCGGCGAGGAAGGGCGCATCAACGGCGTGCTGGTGACCATGTTCGAGACCACCGCCGCGCATCTGGCGCTGGCCGCGCGCGAGCGTGAGGAACTACGGCGGCGCGAGAGCGAGCGACGCCTCGAACTGGCCTTCAGGATGCTGCCGGTGGGCCTGTGCATCGTCGATCTGCAGGGCCGCATGCTGCTGTCCAACGACCAGATGCGTGCCTACCTGCCCAGCGGCAAGGTGCCTTCCACCGATGAGGCCAACCTGCATCGCTGGCGCGGCTGGCATGCGGACGGCAGCGCCATCGGGCCGGAGGATTTCGCCATCGCCCGTGCGATGCGCGGCGAGACCGTGGTACCGGGGCTGGAGTTCCAGTACCTGCATGATGATGGCCGCGCGCGCTGGACCCGGGTCGCGGCCGCGCCCCTGCGTGATGGCGACGGTGAGGTCAGTGGGGTATTCGCCATCGCCGTGGACATCGACGATCTCAAGCGTGCCACCGAGCGCCAGTCTGTATTGCTGGCCGAACTGCAGCACCGGGTGCGCAACATCATGTCGACCATCCATGCCATTGCCTGGCGGACCCGCGAGTCGGTCAGCAGCGTGGATGAATACGCTGAACGGTTGTGCGGGCGACTGATGTCGCTGGCACGCACGCAGAGCCTGCTGACCCGAGGTGCCAATGCCGGGGTCTGCCTGCGTGGCATGCTCGATGAGGAGATCGCGGCGCAGGCGCCGGCAGCGGCCGCCTACCGCCTGCAGGGCGAGGACGTGCTGCTGCCGCCGAAGGCGGCCGAAGTACTGTCCCTGGCGATTCACGAGCTGGCGACCAATGCCCTGCGGCATGGCGCACTGACCCATGAGGATGGCCGGATCGAGGTGACCTGGGATCTGCAGGTTCAGGCCGGCCAGCCATGGCTGGGGCTGCACTGGTGCGAGCGCCATGCCGAGGTGGAGGACTGGGAGCTGCCCCGGCAGCGTGGCCTTGGCCGGGCGCTGATCGAGCAGCGCGTGCCGTACGAGCTGGCCGGCAGTGGCGAGCTGCGCTTTGGCCCGCAAGGCCTGGATGCCTGGATCCGCTTCCCGCTGCGCGAGCGAGACAGCCTCCTGCAGACCGACGCCCCGGGCGCGGCGGCGGATGGTTCCGGCAGGTAAAGGTCCATTTATCCCCAATTGGGCCAAATTGGGCATAATGGCCTCAACTGTCCCCGTCTGGAGCCGTGCCATGACCCTGCCGCTGGATCTGCCTGGCCTCGAAAAGGCCCCCGCGTCGTCGGTGAAGACCCGTGGCTGGCCGAGCCTGATGCGCACCGTGCGCGAGAAGCAGGCGCTGGTCATCACCAACCACAACCACCCCGAAGCGGTGATCGTGGACATCCGCACCTACCAGGAACTGCTGGCCAAGGCCGCTGGCGGCGATGCCGGTGAGCGCAGCGAAGAACTGCTGCGCCTGCGCGGTGAGTTTGACCAGACCCTGGCCAGCCTGCAGCGCGGGGAGGGGCTGGGCAAGGTGCTGGGCCAGCCGATCCGCCGTGGCCGCAAGGTCACCCTCGGCCGTCCGCTCTGACCGATGGGGCGGATCCTGGTGCTGGCCGGCGTCAATGGCGCCGGCAAGAGTTCGCTGCTGGGTACCTGGCTGGCAGCCGAAGGGCTGGGCTGGTTCAACCCTGATTCGTTCACCCGCCGCCTGGTGGAGGCAGGCTGGCCGCTGCCCGACGCCAATGCCGAGGCCTGGCAGGAAGGCACCCGCCGCCTGCGCCAGGCCATGGCCGATGGCACGGACTTCGCCTTCGAGACCACGCTGGGCGGCAACACCATTCCAGGCCTGCTGCGCGAGGCCTGTGAGCAGCATCATGTGGCGGTATGGTTCTGCGGCCTGGCCAGCGTCGAGCTGCACATCGCCCGCGTCGCCGCGCGGGTAGCGGCCGGTGGCCATGACATTCCGGTGGAGAAGATCCACGCCCGCTTCGATTCGGCGCGCGAGAACCTGCTGGAACTGCTGCCACACCTGGCCGAGCTGCATGTCTACGACAACAGCGCGCCCGCCGACGCCGACGGGTGCGCTGAGCCGCTGCCGGTGTTGGCGATGGCGCATGGCCAGCTGCAGTACCCGGTCTCGGTCGCCGAACTGCTGCATACGCCGGACTGGGCCAAACCCATCGTAATGCGTGCGATGGAATTGAACACCCCGGATGTCGCCGGGCATGGCCCGGCGCTACCCGTCCAGTAGATCCACGCCCTGCGTGGATGGCGTTTCGTGCCGGCCTCAGGCCGGCTTCACCTGCTCGGGCTCCGCAACGTCCGGCAGCGACGGCAAGGTCGGGTCCACCGTTACCGGCACATCGCTCTTCAACAGGGCGGCCGCTTCCTTGTCGCTGCCCACTGCCGGGGGTGAACCGCGCAGCGGCAGGCCGGCGGTCTCCTTCACGAACAGCATGGTCACCAGGCCGATCACCGCCGCGCCCATCAGGTAATAAGCCGGCACCAGCGGGTCGCCGGTACGTTCCACCAGCCACGCGGTCACCAGTGGCGTGGTGCCACCGAACAGCGACACCGACACATTGAAGGCGATCGACAGCGCGCTGTAGCGCACCGGGGTGTAGAACAGCGCCGGCAGCGTGGACGGCATCGAGCTGGTGAAGCACACCAGTGCCAGTCCCAGCAGCATCAGGCCGAGGAAGATCAGCCAGTCGTTGCCGCTGCCGATCAGCAGCAGGCAGGGCACGGCCAGCACCAGCAGCGCGATGCAGGCACCGATGATCATCGGGCGGCGGCCAAGCTTGTCACTGAACAATCCGCCGACGATGTTCAGCGGCATCATCACCAGCATCACGATGATGATAAGCAGCAGGCCCTTGCTCTCGGCGTAGTTCATGGTGACGCTGAGGTAGCTGGGCATGTAGGTCAGCAGCATGTAGTCGGTGACGTTGAATACCAGCACCAGGCCCATGCACACCAGCAGCTGGCGGCCATGTACCTGGAACAGAGCGCCCAGCCCCGGACGATCGTGCTCGCGCTTCTCGGCTTCCTCGGCGAAGGCGCGGAAGGCCGGCGTTTCCTCCAGTTTCATGCGCATGTACAGGCCGAGCAGGCCGAGTGGGCCGGCCACCAGGAACGGAATACGCCAACCCCAGTCCAGCATCTGCTCGCTGCTCAGCAGCATGTGCAGCGCGGTCACGGTACCGGCGCCGGCGATGTAGCCGCCCAGCGTGCCGAACTCCAGCCAGCTGCCCATCAACCCACGGTTGCGGTCGGTGGAATACTCGGCGATGAAGGTGGCCGCACCGCCATACTCGCCGCCGGTGGAGAACCCCTGTACCACGCGCGCCAGCAGCAACAGTACCGGCGCCCAGATGCCGATGCGCTCATAGGAGGGAATCAGGCCGATCGCAAACGTGCCCAGCGCCATCAGGATCATGGTGAACGCCAGTACTTTCTGGCGCCCATAACGGTCGCCGAGCGGGCCGAACACCAGGCCGCCGAGCGGCCGCACCAGGAATGCCACGGTAAAGGTGGCGAAGGCAGCGATCACCTGTGCGGTGGGGTTGCTGGACGGGAAGAACACCTGGCCGATGGTGACGGCGAGATAGCCATAGACACCGAAGTCGAACCACTCCATGGCATTGCCGAGTGCGGCGGCGCCGACGGCGCGCTTGAGCATGGGCTTGTCGACGACGGTGATCTCATCGACCTTCAGGTGGCGGCGGCGTTTGAACCAGCCGAAATGGGCATGTGCCTCGGGCGTATCCTGCATGGGGTCTCCCTTGTAGGTATGGAATAGGGGAATGGGCGGTGTGGTGTGTCCCGGAAATCGGAAACGGCGATGCGGGCGCAAGTGGCGCGGGGGCATCGATGGGTGGCGTGGGGGCCGGGAAATGTGTGCAGGCGCAACGCCACGCGCACGGCAAAGCACCGCCGCAGGGGCGGAGACGCGACAACGGGATCACAACGACCGCGCAGTCAGCGGCCGGGTATCACATCAGCGTAGGGGGTGCAGGCAAGAGGGCCTGCGGGCGTCATCCGCCGGGATCCAGCGCAAGGCGATGGAAATGCAGGGCGGGAGCATTCGTGGCAAGCGAAGCGCCGGTCGGCAGTGCTTCCCACGTAACAGGTGCGCCCGTCACGTAGTGGGTCTTGTCGATCATTGATTCATCATAACGGCATCGGCGTGAGCGTGCAGCGAAGCGGACTGATCTGCACGCTGTGTTCCACGCTGCCTGTTCAGATGCCTCAGGCCGATTTCGCCATCAACCCGAACACGGTGCAGGCCATGGCCAGCGCGCCGGGCAGCGCCAGCCGGCGCGTGACCAGGGCGGCGCCGATCATCGTCAGCACGGAGAACATGATGGCCAATGCGAACAGCGGTTGGCCCAACAGGAACTGATGGATGCAACCTGCGCAGCCGGCGATCGCCAGGCTGGTGGCAAAGCAGACGTGGAACAGTGAGCCAGCGTACACAGAGGTTCCTCGCGATGATGGAGGCCATAGCGGCAGGCATCCGGACAAATTTAGCGCTGATTGCAGATTGCGATGACGGGATCACATCCTGTACGCGCTCTGGTGACATCGGCGTGCATAAGGTGGAGCGCACACCCACTTTTCGGATTGATGGAGGATGCAATGGCGCGGACGATTCCCGAAGGAACGCTGATCGTGGTAGCCGACGGTGGTTCGGCACGGGTGTTCACCAACGTGGGCAGCAACCACCAGTTGACCCTGAAGCAGGAAGGCGAACTGCGCCTGCAGGACCTCAGCGAGCAGGGTGTATCCGGGCAGGGGCCTGCGGGTGCAGTACCGAAGGACATGTCGGTCTCGCAGCTCAATGAGGCCACGTTCGCCAAGCAGGTGGCGGAACAGCTCAATGAGGATGCGTTGAAGAACCGCTATGCACATCTGGTGCTGATCGCGGATCCGACCACGCTGGGGCGCATCCGTCCGCTGCTGCACAAGGAAACCCAGGCCCGCCTGCTGGGCGACATCGCCAAGGACCTGACCAACGCGCCGTTGGCCGATATCCAGAAGGCGCTGGCGGCGTAGCGCGGATGCCTTTCATGCGCGATCACCTGTCGGCGGAGCCCGGTCGCCCGGATGTGGAGGCACAGGTCGGCTGGCAGCTCCTTGAGTTCGGTGCACCCTGGTGTGGCCATTGCCAGGCCGCGCAGCCCGCGTTGCAGGCCTTTGTCGAAGCGAACGATCTGCCGCACTGGAAGGTCGAGGATGGCAAGGGAAGGCCATTGGGGCGAGCGTTCAAGGTGAAGCTGTGGCCGACGGTGGTGCTGCTGCACGATGGAGAAGAGGTCGCGCGGGTGGTAAGGCCGCTGGACAGCGCGGACCTCATGGCGTTGCAGAGCGCGCTTCCCGATTGAAGATTGAACCGGGCGTGGGACGCGGGGAAGTCGCACTGCAGCATGCGGCGTGACAGGCCCGGTGCTAGCATCCGACTACCATCTGAATCGATCCAAATGCCGATGCCCACGCTGGACCGTCGTCTCCTGATCGCTGTCGCCGCCACGGCGATGCTCGCTTCCGGCCTGGCTTCGGCCGCGCCAGCCAGAACTGCCGCCGACAAGGCCTATGCCTCGGTCGACCCGTTCATCGGCACCGGTGGGGAAGGCCACACCTATCCGGGTGCAACGGTGCCGTTCGGCATGGTCCAGCTCAGCCCGGACACGCGCATCCAGCCGCGCGAAAAGGCCTATGGCTGGGCGGCCGGCTACCGTTACGACGACACCAGCATCGTCGGCTTCTCGCACACGCATTTTTCCGGCACCGGCCATTCCGATCTGGGCGACATCCTGCTGATGCCGTTCACCGGTAATCCCGGCCTGGAGCGGGGCGATCCGGAGAAGCCCCGCAGCGGCTATGCATCAAGGTTCCGCCATGCTGACGAGAAGGCCGAGCCGGGCTATTACGCGGTCACCCTGGACGACTACAAGGTGCGCGCCGAGCTGACCACCAGTGCGCGCGTGGGCGTGCATCGCTACGCCTTCCCCAAGGGCGCCGACGCCAAGGTGCTGCTGGACATGCGCACCAGCATGTACGACTACCCGGGCAAGGTGTTGTGGTCGCGGGTGCGGCTGCGTGCTGACGGCACGGTCACCGGCTTCCGCGAAACCCGCGGCTGGGCGCCGGGCCGCCAGCTGTACTTCGCGATGCGTTTCTCGCGCCCGCTGGCCGGGCATGAATTGCACAACACCGAGCAGGACATCGTCTACAAGGGCTTCCCGCCGCCGGGCGAGAAGGATCCCTCCCAGCGCGCACAGATCGAGGGCCGTCAGCTGGTCGGTACCTTCGCATTCGGCAAGCTGGATGCACCGCTGGTGGTCAAGGTTGCCATCTCGCCGGTCAGCGAGGCCGGCGCCATTGCCAACCTCGACGCAGAAGTGGCCGACTTCGATTTCGACCGCGTGCGTGCGCAGGCGAAACAGGAATGGACGCAGGCGCTGTCGGTGCTCGATATCGATGCACCCGAGCACGCTCGCCGCAGTGCCTATACCGCGCTGTACCACACTCTGTTGGGACCGACGCTGTTCATGGATGCCGATGGCCAGTACCGCGGCTCGGACAATGCCGTGCACAAGGCCGATGGCTTCACGAACTATTCCACGTTCTCGCTGTGGGACACCTACCGCGCACTGCATCCGTTGCTGACGCTGGTGCAGCCGGAGAAGCGCAACAGCGACTTCGTCAATTCGATGTTGGCCCACCATGAGCACAGCCCCTACGGCATGCTGCCGGTATGGTCGTTCCATGGCCTGGAAGACTGGTGCATGATCGGCTACCACGCCGTGCCGGTGATCGCCGACGCCTACGTGAAGGGCATTCGTGGCTTCGACGCCGACAAGGCATTGAAGGCGATGGTCGAGACCGCCAACTACGGCCCCTATGACGGTATCGCGCAGTACCGCGAGCTGGGCTACGTGCCGATCGACGAGGAAGGTGAAGCGGCCAGCAAGACGCTGGAGTACGCCTTCGACGACTGGACCATCGCACGCATGGCGCAGGCGATGGGCAAGGGCGATATCGCGGCGGCCTTCGACAAGCGCGCGGGTAACTGGCGCAACGCGTTCGACAAGGACACCGGCTTCATGCGCGCGCGCAAGCGCGACGGCAGCTTCCGCACGCCGTTCGACCCCAGCGCCAGCGGCTACGGTACCGACTACACCGAGGGCAACGCCTGGCAGTATTCGTGGTACGTGCCGCAGGACGTCGCCGGCCTGGCGGCAGCGCACGGTGGCAGCGACAAGCTGCTCGCACGCCTGGACGAGGTGTTCAACGCCAAGGTCGATCCGTCCATCTTCGAGCACATGGAAGACATCACCGGGCTGATCGGCTGGTATGCACATGGCAACGAACCCAGCCACCATGTGGCCTACCTGTACTCGTACGCTGGCCAGCCGTGGCGCACCCAGGCGCGCCTGAAGCAGATCATGGACACCCAGTACGCCGACCGTCCGGATGGCCTGGCCGGCAACGATGACGTCGGCCAGATGTCGGCGTGGTATGTGTTCACCGCGCTGGGCTTCTACCCCGTGGCACCGGGCTCGGGCGAGTACATCCTCGGCCGCCCGTTCCTGCCGAAGACCGCGATGCGCCTGCCCAACGGCAAGACGTTCACCATCGTGGCCGAAGGCCTGGATGACAAGCACACCTATGTGGGCAGCGTGAGCCTCAACGGCAAGCCGCTGCAGCGCACCTTCCTGCGCCACGACGAGATCCTGGCCGGTGGCGAGCTGCGCTTCAGCATGCAGGCCGGGCCGAACAAGGACTGGCCGGGGCAGGGCGCGCAGGCGCCGTACTCGATGAGCCGGTGATGCAGGGCGGCGTCGCATTGCCGCCGTCATTGCCCCGCACTTGGTTGGCATGCAGGACATCAACGGCGCCCACCAAGATGGGCGACTACCGAAATCCGCCGGCCGGGGTGCCTTGGGTGGGTGCCAACCTTGGTTGGCACGCGGCACGTCAGTGGGAACGGAACCTCAACTCCACCCGCGCGCCACCGATCGGAGCGGTATCAATCATCAGGGTCGCGCCATGCCGCTGCGCGATCTCGGCCACGATCGCCAGACCCAGCCCACAACCATCCCCCTCGCTGCTGGCCCGGTAGAAGCGTTCCGTGACGCGCGTGCGTTCGGCTTCGGCAATGCCGGCGCCGTCATCGTCAACCCATGCCCGCACGCTTTCGGCCTCCTGCCGAACGCCGAGGGTAATCTCACCGGGCACGGCGCCGTAGTGCAGCGCGTTGTCCAGCAGGTTGCCCAACGCCTCGCGCAGCAGCTGCGGATCGCCCTGAACCTGCGCGCCGTCGTCTGGCCCCTCGTAGCCCAGGTCCACGCCCGCCTCCAGCGCACGGTCGGCGTAGCGCTCCACCACGCCGCGTGCCAACGCAGCCAGGTCCACCGGTTGCAGTGGCAGTGCACTGCCATGCGGATCTTCCGAGCGGCTGAGCATCAGCAGCTGGTTGACCAGATGCTGCAAGCGGGCCAGCCCGGCCAGTGTGCCGGACAGCGCCAGCTGCTGGGCCTGCGGGTCGTGCTGGCGCAATGAACTCTCCAGTTCCACCTGCATCGCCGCCAAGGGCGTGCGCAGCTGGTGCGCGGCATTACTGACAAAGCGCCGCTGCGCATCCTGCATCGCGTCCAGACGCTGCAGCAGCGCGTTGTAGGCCTGCACCGCCGGCCACAGTTCGCGCGGCGCCTCCTGCGCGGGGTCCAACGGTGCCAACGGATCCGGTCGCGGGCTGGCCAGCTTCCGCGCAACCAGGTTGGCATGGCGCGCGGCAGCGCCGGTACCGGACCAGGCCAGCCACGCCGCCAGTGCCAGGATCGCAGCCTGGAACGGAACGCTGGTCAGCAGCAGCTTGCGCTCCAGCCGATGGCGCTTGCGCAGCGTCTCGGCCACGCGCAGCCGGATGTCATGGCCCGGTCCGGCGCTGACCACCACTTCGACCATGCGCACCGGTTGCCCACGCAGGCGCGCGTCGTAGTAGACGGCGTCGTCATCATTTCCCGCTGCGATTGCGGGGCGTGGCAGGGCTTCGGGCAGGTCGCCATACAAACGCGCACCTGCAGCGTCGACCACCTCGCCATGCACTTCGTCGGCGGTGTCCCAGGTGAACATGCGCGAGACCGCCGGGGTGATCTCGATCGAAGCGCGACCCTCCTGCACCGTCACCAGCTCGGACAACGACATCGCCGAGTCCAGCAGCCAGCGGTCGTAGACCTGGCCGGCATAGAACCGGGCCAGCGCAAATGAACCCACTGCGCTGCACAGCAGCAGTACCAGCAGTGGCAGCCACAGGCGCCTAAGCAGCAGGCCATGCAGGCTGTGCACGCGCTCAGTCACCCACGGCCTCCAGCCGGTATCCAAGCCCACGCAGCATGCGGATGCCGACGCCGGCACGCGCCTGTTCCAGCTTGCGGCGCAGGCGGCTGACATGCACTTCGATCACCGACAGGTTGGCCTCGTGATCCCAGCTGTACAGCGCGTCGAACAAGCGCTGCTTGGTAACCGTGCGGCCGGGATGCTGCATCAGTGCCTCGACCAGCGACAGCTCGCGCGCGGTCAGCTCGATGCGCTGGCCTTCAACCTGCACTTCATTGCGGATGCTGTCGAAGCACAACCGGCCCAGCCGTTTCTGCGCCGGTGCATCGCTGCGGCGGCGCGACAGTGCACGCAGGCGGGCTTCCAGCTCACCGAGTGCGAACGGCTTGGCCAGGTAATCATCGCCACCCCGGTCAAGACCGAGGATACGGTCCTCCACACCATCGCGTGCGGTGAGGATCAGCACCGGCAGGGTGGCGCCGTCGTTGCGCAGGCGCGAGAGCAGGTCCAGGCCATCGACGTCGGGCAATGAAAGGTCGAGCACCATCACGTCATACGGCGCGCTGGCCAGTGCAGCGGGCGCGTGCAGCCCGCGCGAAAGGTGGTCGCACAGATGGCCGGCACCCTGCAGGGCGCGGATCAGTCCATCGGCCAGAGCGGCGTCGTCTTCGATCAGCAGGATTCGCATTGCAAGCTTCGTGCAAGGTTGGGGCAAGTTTGGCGCAAGTGCGTCACCTTACCGTGACGTGCATGAATTTCTCCCCTCGTCTTGCGGCCGTGTTGGCCGCCCTCCTGTGCGCACCCGTAGCATCGGCGCTGTCCCTGCAGGATGCGCAGCGCGCGATGGAAGCACATAACCCGGACCTGCGCGCGGCGGCGCTGGAGTTGCGCGGGGTACAGGGCGATGCGCAGACAGCGGCGTTGCGCCCGGCCACCGAACTGTCGATCGGCACCAGCAAGATCAGCCCCAAGCATGGCATGGGCCCTGGGCGCTGGCAGGACAAGCGGGTGGACAGCACCGTGGGCCTGGGCTGGACCTGGGAGCGCGGTGGCAAGCGCGCGTTGCGCATCCGCCAGGCCGATGCGTTGCTGGAAGTGGCCGGGCTGGAGATGCTTGATGCGCGGCGCCGCCAGCAGGTGGCGTTGCATGAAACCTATTTCGGCCTGAAGGGCGCCCAGGAGCGGGCGCAGATTGCCGATGCCAACCGCCAGAGTTCGGCCGAGCAGATGGCGGCGGCGGACAAGCAGGTTGCGACAGGGGCGATGGCGCCGGTCGACCGCGCGCGGCTGGCGGTGGACGACCTGGCGGTGGCCGATGCGGCGCGCGAGGCGGCGCTGGATCTGCGCGATGCGCGGCATGCCTTGGGACTGCTGCTCGGCCGCGACGACAGCCATGACCTCAGCGCCGATGATCCGTGGCCAGACCCCGCGGGCAGCGCCGATGTGCGTGCGTTCGATCCGCAGCAGCGCGCCGATCTACGCGCGGCACGTTCGCGCCTGGCCGCGGCCGACGCCGGTGTGGCACTGGCGCGCAGTGAGCGCCACCGCGACATCCAGTTGGGCGTGGAGGCCGAGCGCGAGCCGACCGACATCAGCGGCGTCACCTGGGGTGTGTCATTGACCATTCCGCTCGGCGGCCCGTTACGTGCACGCGGCGCGATCCAGCGTGCCGAGGCCGACCGTGACAATGCCGCGCTGGAGCTGCAGGTGCGGCAGCGCGAAGCACGCGTCGAACTGGACCAGCTGCAGGCCAGCGCGCAGTCCGCCGCGCAGCGCCGCAGCGACTACGAAGGGCTGCAGTCCGACGCTGCACGCAAGGCAGTGCAGGGCATCGAACTGGCCTACCGCCGCGGCGCCGCCAGCCTGACCGATCTGCTGGATGCGCGCCGCAGCTGGCGCGAGTTCGAGACCGCGCTGATCGATGCGCGTGCCGACCATGCCATTGCCCTGGCGCGCTGGGAAGCGGCCACATCCGTTGCTGAAGGAGAGTCCCGATGAAGTCCACCGTCGCCCATCGCCCGCGGGCGCGACACGCCGTGCTGCCGGCCTTGCTGGCGCTGGCCCTGCTGGGCGGCTGTGGCCGCGAGCCGGCGTCCTACACCGAGGATGCGCCGCAGATCAGTGCTGGCCAGATCCAGTTTCCTGCCGGCAGCCGGCAGTTGGACGTGCTGCGCAGCGAGGCGGTGGCCGCCGGCGCCAGCGCCAGCCTGCAGCTGCCGGGCCGGGTGGTCTGGGACGAGACGCGCTCCAGCGCGCTGCGCACGCCGCTGGCGGGGCAGGTGGCGCGCATCGAGGCGCAGCCGGGGCAGAAAGTGAAGGCTGGCCAGGTGATCGCCTGGATCACCTCGCCCGAATTTGGCCAGGCCCAGGCCGACGGCGTGCGCGGCCGCGCCGAGCTGCAGCAGGCGCGAAAGGAGCTGGAGCGCACCCGCGAGCTGCATGCGGCGGGTGTGGCGTCGGGCCGCGAACTGGACGAGGCCGAGGCCAACTTCGCCGGCAGTCAGGCCGATCATGCGCGTGCAACCGCCTTCGCCAAGGCGTATGGCAATGGCCAGCACGTCGACCAGCGCCTGCCGCTGCGCGCGCCGATCGATGGCGTGTTGGTGGAGCGGCGGATGAGCCCGGGCATGGCGGTCAGCCCCGACAGCGAACAGCCGCTGGCGGTGATTGGCGATCCGGACCGCCTGTGGCTGCTGCTGGATGTGCCGGAGAGCCTGGCCGGACGCATGAAGACGGGCATGCAGGTGAGCGTACCCGGTGCCGATGGCCAACTGCTGCAGACGACCCTGCAGCACGTGGATGACTTCGTCGACAGCGAACGCCGCGTGGTGCAGGCGCGCGCCGAGCTGGACAACCGCGCACGCGGCTTCAAGGCGGGACAGTACGTGCGCGCCCAGGTGGCGTTGCCGGCCGAGGGTGGTGTCTCGCTGCCCGATGCGGCCGTGTTGTTGATCGACGGCAAGCAGGTGGTGTTCGTGGAGGAGGGCAAGGGCCGCTTCGTGCGCCACGCCGTGCGCGCCGAGGAACTGGGCGATGGCCGGCTGTGGGTGCGTGAGGGCCTGGCCGCAGGCGCCAGGGTGGTGGTCGAGGGCGGCCTGCTGCTGCAGCAGCTGGTGGACAGCGCACCGGCCGCCGCCAGTACCGGCACGGGGCACGCCGCCCCATGATCGATCGCCTGATTGCCTATTGCCTGCGCCAGCCGCTGATGGTGATGCTGGCACTGCTGCTGTTCATCGGTGCTGGCATTGCCGCGTTCCGCGTGCTGCCGGTGGAAGCCTTCCCGGATGTGTCCGACACCCAGGTGACAGTGGTGTCGCTGCACCCGGGCCGGGCCGCCGAAGAGGTCGAGCGCGAGGTGACGATGCCGCTGGAAGTGGCACTGTCCGGCATCCCGCATTCGGTGCGGGTGTTCTCGCATACGCAGTTCGGCCTGTCGATGATCATCCTGACCTTCGACGACAAGGCCGATGACTACTTCGCGCGCCAGCAGGTGCTGGAGCGCCTGCAGGGCGTGGAGCTGCCGGAAGGGGTGACCCCGGAACTGGAGGCGATGAGCTCGGCGGTAGGTGAGATCTACCGTTATGTGCTGAAAGGCCCGCACATGACGCCAACCCAGCTGCGCACCGTGCAGGAATGGACGATGGAGCGCAGCCTGCGCACCGTACCCGGGGTGGCTGATGTGATCAGCTTCGGCGGCTTCGCGCGCACCTTCCAGGTCAAGCCGGACCTGGACAAGCTGCGTGACCGCGGCATCAGCCTGGGTGAGTTCGCCGAGGCGCTGGAAAAGGGCAGCTCGAATGCGGGCGGCGGCTACGTGGAGCGTGGCCAGCAGCAGTTCCTGATCCGCGGTGTGGGCCTGATGCGTTCGCCGGCCGACATCGGCAACGTGGTGGTGGCGCAGCGCGGGGGCACGCCGATCCTGGTGCGCGACCTCGCCGGCATCGCCGATACCGGCCTGCCGCGTCAGGGCCTGGTCGGCCAGGATGACAATGACGATGCGGTGTTCGGCATGGTGCTGATGCGCAAGGGCGAAAATCCGTCCGACGTGCTGGACGCCCTGCATGCACGCATCGCCGAGATCGAAGCGAACCAGCTGCCGGCCGGGGTCAGCATCGAGCCGTTCTACGACCGCTCGTGGCTGGTCACGACCACGCTGAAGACGGTCTTCCGCAACCTGCTGGAAGGCGCAGTGCTGGTGTTCCTGGTGCTGTGGCTGTTCCTGTACAACGCCCGCGCCGCGCTGATCGTGGCGGCGATGATGCCGCTGGCGCTGCTGTCGACCTTCCTCGGCCTGCATCTGTGGGGCGTGCCGGCGAACCTGCTGTCGTTGGGTGCGATGGACTTCGGCATCATCATCGATGGCGCGGTGATCGTTACCGAGCACATCGTCTCGCGATTGTCGAAGCTGCCCCCTACGGCAGACCGGAAGACACGCTTCTCGACCATTCTTTCGGCTGCATCGGAAGTGGGTCGGCCGACGTTCTTCTCGATGCTGATCATCATCGCCGCACACATCCCGATCTTCACCCTGCAGCGCCAGGAGGGCCGCATGTTCGCGCCGATGGCGTACTCGGTGACCTCGGCGTTGATCGGTGCATTGATCCTGGCACTGACCGTGGTGCCACTGTTCTGCTACTGGTGGCTGCGCCGCGACCGCATGCGCGACGGCAATCCGCTGATGGACCGCCTGACCGGCTGGTACCGGCCGATCTTGGAGCGCGCATTGGCCCGCCCGCGTGCGGTGGTACTGACCGCGGTTGCGCTGCTGGTCGGCACGTTGGCGCTGGGCACGCGGCTGGGTTCGGAGTTCCTGCCCGAGCTGGACGAAGGCTCGATCTGGCTGACCGCCACGCTCGACCCGAGCACCAGCCTGGCCGAGGCGCAGCAGCAGTCGCGGCGCATCCGTGAGCTGGTCGGCACCTTCCCGCAGGTGTCGACGGTGGTGGCCAAGCTGGGGCGCCCGGAAGACGGCTCCGATGCCAAGGGCGCCAATCAGATCGAGGCGCTGGTGGCGTTGAAGCCCGAGAAGGAGTGGCCGAAGGGCGTGGACAAGCGGCAGCTGGTCAGCGACCTGCAGCGCACGCTGGAGCAGCGCATTCCGGGGCCGGAGTTCTCGATCTCGCAGCCGGTGCGCGACAACATCCTGGAGAGCATCTCGCAGATCAAGGGCCAGGTGGTGATCAAGGTCAGCGGCTCGGATCTGGACGTGCTCAACCAGCAGGCACAGGCGATCCTGGGCCAGGTACGTGGCGTGGAGGGCGTGGAAAGCGCCTTCATCGACCGCGACGGCTCATTGCCGCAGCTGCAGATCGAAATCGATCGCGACCGTGCTGCGCGCTATGGCTTGAACGTGCGCGACATCGACGAGGTGATCGAGACCGCACTGGGCGGGCGCCAGGTCGGCGAACTGTGGGAGGGCGACCGCAGGTTCCCGATCACGCTGCGCCTGGACGACGCCGACCGTGACCTGCAGCGGCTGCGCACGGTGCCGGTGGGCATCGGCGATGGCCACACGGTGACACTGTCCGACGTGGCCGACTTCCGCATGGCCAGCGGCGCGATCAACATCTCGCGCGAGAACGCGCAGCGGGTCAAGGCGGTGAGCATTTTCATCGCCGGGCGTGACATGGGCAGCGTGGTGGCCGACATGCGCAAGCGCGTGGATGCCAGCGTGCAGCTGCCGGAAGGCTACCGGCTGGAATGGTCCGGCGAGTTCGAGAACCAGCAGCGTGCGATGAAGCGGCTCGGATGGGTGATTCCGCTGTCGGTGCTGATCATCTTCGTGCTGCTGTTCGATGCCTTCAAGGACATCAGCAGTGCCGCACTGATCCTGGCCAATGTGCCACTGGCGATGATCGGCGGCATCCTCGCCCTGTGGCTCACCGGCATCCCGCTGTCGGTGTCTGCGGCGATCGGCTTCATTGCCTTGTTCGGGCAAGCGGTGCTGAACGGGGTGGTTATGCTCAGTCGCTTCGCGCAGCTGCGAGAGCAGGGCATGGACCTGCTGCAGTCGGTGATACAGGGCTCGCTGCAGCGCCTGCGCACGGTGCTCATGACCGCGCTGCTGGCGATGTTTGGCCTGCTGCCGATGGCCACCTCACATGCGATCGGTGCCGAGACCCAGAAACCGCTGGCGGTGGTGGTGATTGGTGGCCTGCTGTCGGCGATGCTGCTGACCTTGCTGGTACTGCCCACGCTGTATTACTGGGTACACCGGCGCCGCGAGGCTCGCGCCGACTGACGGCACTGTAGAGCCGAGCCCATGCTCGGCTGCTTCTGGCTTCTGGCTTCTGCGCGAAGAGCAGCCGAGCATGGGCTCGGCTCTACAGGGGCTCCACGTCTTGCGTGGAGCCCGCGTCCTTACCCTCCCGAACCCTGCCAGGCGATCATCATCGGTACGATCAACATACCTAGACAGCTCAGGCACAGCACCGTGGTGGAGATGTGGCAGAGCCAGAAAACGCGCGGCCTGTCCGCACGCCAGACTTTCCTGCCGTGGTTGACACCCCAGATCGTAAAGCCATCGGTGATGCCACCCAGAAAGAAGCAAAGGGTGGCCAGTGCCCATAGCACCCAGATCAGCGCCATCGCCAGGTTGCGTACGTCGCCACGCAGCGAGGCCCACAGCACAAGCGTCGCCAGCGCCAACAGGCCTCCCAGCAGAAACGTGATCATCCAGAGTCGATACCAGATGCCCGGCTTTTCCATGCGCGTGCCCCGTTCGTTTGGCCGAGCATAGCCAGTCCGGTGGTCCTTACACCATCCCGCCATTGGCGCGCAGCACCTGGCCATTGATCCACCCGCCATCGGTGCCTGCCAGGAACGCAACCGCACCGGCGATGTCATCCGGCGTACCCAGCCGCTCCAGGGGGTTCATCTTCGCCAGCCGCTCGATCAGTTCCGGTGACTTGCCGTCCAGGAACAGGTCGGTGGCTGTCGGGCCGGGGGCCACTGCGTTCACGGTGATGTTGCGCCCGCGCAGCTCCTTGCTGAGGATCGCGCCCATCGTCTCCACCGCTGCCTTGCTGGCCGCGTACACGCTGTAGTTCTCCAGCTTGATGCCAACCACGCTGGTGGACAGGGTGATCAGCCGGCCACCGTCGCGGACCCGTGGCGCGCTTTCGCGCAGCACGTTGAAGGCGCCCTTGAGGTTGATGCCGATCACCCGATCGAACAGGGCGTCGTCGCTGTCGGCCAGCGGCGCCAGCTGCAGTACGCCGGCGCTGTTGACCACCACGTCGATGCCGCCGAAACGGGCCTCGATGGCGTCGAACAGCTGGTGGACCGCCTGTGAATCGGCCACATCGGCCTGCAGCGCGATGGCCTGCGCGCCGGCTGCGTTGAGTTCGGCCGCCAAGGCTTCGGCGTCATCGCGGCGCCCCGCATAGTTGATCGCGACCGCGTGGCCATCGGCAGCGAGCCGGCGGGAGATGGCGGCGCCGATGCCACGGGAGCCGCCGGTGACCAGGGCGACAGAGCGGGCGGGGGAGAGGGTCATGGTGGCTTCCAGCAGGGCACGCCGGAGTGGCGCAGAGCCATCTTCGCCACATCGGTGTTCCGGATAATCATGCATAATCCGCCAACATCATCCGGGTAGCCGAACAATGGATCGCTTCACGGCCATGCGCGCCTTCGTCCGTATCGTCGAGCGCCGCAGCTTCACCCGGGCTTCCGAGGACCTGGGCCTGCCGCGGGCCACGGTGACCGACGCGATCAAGGCGCTGGAACAGCGGCTGGGCGTGCGCCTGCTGCACCGGACCACGCGGGTGGTGGTGCCAACGCTGGAAGGCGAGGCCTTCTATGGCCGTTGCCTGCGCTTGATCGCCGACATGGATGATGCCGAGGCTGCGTTCCGTGACGCGCCGCCTCGCGGTCCCTTGCGCATTGAAGTGCACGGCACGCTGGGCCGGCACCTGCTGTTTCCGCACCTGGCGGACTTCCTGCAGCGCTACCCGGAGATCGAGCTGGACGTCAGCGAAGGCGACCGCTATGTCGACCTGCTGCGCGAAGGCGTGGATGCGGCGTTGCGGGTGGGGACGCTGGCCGACAGCGATCTGGCGGCGCGCCGGTTGGCGATGCTGCGCGAGGTCACGGTGGCCGCGCCGGGTTATGTGCAGGCGCACGGCCTGCCCGACACCATTGAATCGCTGGAGGAAGGACATCAGATGGTCGGCTACCGCTCCAGCGCCACCGGCCAGCTGATTCCTCTGGAGTTCCAGCAGGGCGGGCAGGTGCGCTACGTGCCGCTGCCGGCGCGGGTGCGTGTTTCCGGTGCGGACGCGTTCCTTGGTGCCGCGCTGGCGGGCCTCGGCATCATCCAGGCGCCGCGCTACCGGATGGACCCGTACATTGCGCGCGGGCAGTTGGTGGAACTGTTGCCCGAGACGCCGCCGACGCCGAGTCCACTGAGCCTGGTCTACCCGCGCAACCGCACGCCGTCGCCACGGTTGCGGGTGTTCATCGACTGGGTGGCCGGGGTGTTTGACCAGACAGGGGTTGCCGGCCAGCGGCCGGCACTACCGAAGCAGCGCTCCTGAGACGCGGTGACCGGCCGGCACTACCGGGCGGCTGCGCTCGGCAGCACCAGCTCGAACAGGGTGCCGGTGTCATCCGACACAACGCTCACGCTGCCGCCGTGTGCCTGTGCAATCGCGCGGGTGATCGCCAGGCCCAGTCCGGCACCTTCGTGGCGGCCACGTTCGCCGCGGTAGAAACGATCGAACAGGCGCGGCAGCGCCTCGCTGGCAATCGGTGTGCCGAGGTTGTGCACACTGACCCTGCACACGCCATCGGCCTCGAGCAGCCGCACCCGCACTTCGCTGCCCACGGCTGCGTGCTTCAACGCGTTGGACAGCAGGTTGGCGATCGCACGGTGCAGCATCAAGCGATTGCCCTCGACGCGTGCGGTGCCGTCGCGGCGCAGGGTCAACTGCCGATCTTCGGCCAGCAGGTCGTAGAACTCGAGCAGCGAATCCACCACCCCATCCAGCGCCACCGGCTCGCGCGAGGGCAGCGCGCCCGGCGCCTCGGCCTGCGCCAGGTACAGCAGGTCGCCCACGGTCTGTGCCAGTTGCTGCAGTTCCTCGGCACACGACGCCAGCGTCTCGCGGTAGGCCTCGTTGCTGCGCGGGTGCGCCAGCACCACCTGCACCTGGGTCAGCATATTGGTGATCGGCGTGCGCAGCTCGTGGGCGAGATCACCGGAGAACTCGGTCAGCCGCGCGAAGTCCTGCTGCAGGCGTGCCAGCATGCCGTTGAGGGTCTGCGCCAACTGCTCCAGTTCGGCCGGTGCACTGCGCGCGCTCAGGCGGCGCTGCAACCGGCCAGCGGTGATCTGCCGGGCCTCATCGGCCAGCGTGCGCAGCGGCCGCAGTGTTCGCCGCACCACATAGCCGCCGAGCAGGCTGCTGGCCACCGCGGCACCAATGATGGCGATCGCCAGCAGGTGGCGGAAGCGCTGCAGGAAGTCGGCATGGCGGTTGTCATTGATGGCCAGCAGGGTGACCAGCTGGCTGCCGTCGGCCAGCGTCTGGCGCAGGTGCAGGGCATGCATACAGCGGCCATCCGTGAGGATCCAGTCGTGCCGCCGTGGCGCGGCGTCGATGGGCTGGCTGCGTGCATGCTCGCGCAGCAGTGCCGGTGCGGTGGAGAACAGCACCGCGCCTCTCCCATCAACAATGTGGAAGGCGATATCCGGATGGTGGCCCAGCGCCTCTGCCAACCGCTGCCCGCGTGCGGGCGCAGGTCCGTTATCGGCCAGGTCACGGATCAACGCGACCTTGTTCTCCAGTTCGACGAAGTCCTGGGCGACCAGGTCGTGGCGGGCACTGACATAGATCGTCACGCCCAACGCGGCCAGCACCAGCGTGGCCACGATGGCGAACAGCAGCGTCAGCCGTACCGCGATGGAACGGCGCAGGTTCATCCGTTGCCCACAGCGCCGTCGTCCGGTGCTTCGAGCACGTAGCCCATGCCGCGCACGGTGACGATCAGCTTTGCATCGAAGTCATCGTCGATCTTCGCGCGCAGGCGGCGGATGGCCACGTCGATCACGTTGGTGTCGCTGTCGAAGTTCATGTCCCACACCTGCGAAGCGATCAACGAGCGCGGCAGCACTTCGCCGCGTCGGCGCGCCAGCAGCTCCAGCAGGGTGTATTCCTTCTGGCTGAGGGTGATGCGCTGGCCGCCGCGTTCGACCCGGCGGCGCAGGGTATCCACCACCAGGTCGGCGATGACGATGCGCTCGGCCTGCGGCAGCGCCTGGCCACGACGCAGCAGGGTGCGCACGCGCGCCAGCAGCTCTGCGAAGGCGAATGGTTTGGCCAGGTAGTCATCTGCGCCCAGCTCCAGGCCCTGCACGCGGTCGGCGATGCTGCTGCGCGCGGTCAGGAACAGCACCGGCACCTGCCATCCGGCCTCGCGCAGCCGCGACAGCACGTTCCACCCATCCAGGCCGGGCAGCATCACATCGAGAATGACCAGCTGGTACTCACCGCTGCCGGCCAGGTGCAGCCCGTCGATGCCGTTGCAGGCGAGATCGACCACGTAGCCGGCCTCGATCAGGCCCTGGCGCAGGTAGTTGCCGGTCTTGGGTTCGTCTTCGACGATCAGCAGTTTCATGATGCGCCCATCATCGCAGCTTGCGCGTGGGCTGGCTGCGCAGACTCATGTCAGCGGATCCAGCGTGCCAAGCACGGCCACGCAGGCCAGCACCAGCACGGCCAGTACCGATTCGAAGGCCAGGCTGTGGCGCAGGGAGCGCAGCGGCCGCGGTTGCCAGCCGCCGCGGATGGAGCTGGCCAGCGCAGGTACCAGCCGCCAGCGATGCAGGGCCGCCAGCCCCAGCATGCCACCGACCAGGGCGAGTTTGAGCAGCAGCCAGCGTCCGTGCGCGGTGCCGATGAGGGTCTGCACGGAACCGCCAAGATCGACATAGGTGTAGGTCCCGGTCATCGCCAGGGTGGCGACGATGACCGTGCCGGGCAGGGCGAAGCTGTGGGCGGCCTGCCACAGCTCGCGGGTGCGTTCGCGCAGGCGCAGGCCCTGCGGTCGCGCCGCCAACTGCAGGATGGCGGCGATCGCGCCGACCCAGGCGCCGGCGGCCAGCAGGTGCACGATGCCGGCCACCAGCCGCAAGGTGCCACCGAATCCATCTCCGGCGGCGGCATGGCCGTTCCAGGACAGGCTGGCCAGGGCGGTGGTGGACAACGCGAGCAGCGCCAGGCGGCGTAGGCCCCGCAGCGGCGTAACGGATGCCAGCAGGGGCAGCATTGCCAGCACCGCCACGGTGCGCAGCAGGCCGGCCTTACCCACCGGCGTGCCGGTGAGGAACCAGTGCGCCGTTGCTGGGTCGATGTCGGCTGCCGGGATGCCAAGCACGCCGGACAACCGGTTCACGGCATCGATGACGACCAGGATGAGCGCAACCACGGCGAGCGTCAGCGAGATGCTGCGCGGCAGTCCGGGGCGGACGAACAGCAGCCGCCCGAACAGCAGCATCAGCACCAGGTACAGCGCCAGCCGCAGCGCATACGGCGAGAGCTCGGCCACGGCGGTGGCCTTACTTCACGGTGAAGCGGTAGTTGCCGGTGATCGGGTGGCTGTCCTGGCCGACCGCGCGCCATTGCAGTGCGTAGCTGCCGGCCGGCAGCGGCTTGGCGAAGCGCGCACGCAGCGTGTGCCCATCTTCGGAGAGGTCCTGCGCGGTGGTGGGCATGGCCATCTTCATGCGGCCATGGTCCATGCTCAGTTCGATGCGGGTGGCACGCGGCATCACCTTCTCACTGAACTGCAGCGTGATCTCGGTCGCCGGGGCAATGGTGGCGTCGGCGGCCGGCGTCGAACGCACCAGGCTGGGATGGGCCAGGGCCAGCGGCGCAACCGCGAGGCCGGACAGGAGAAGCGCCAGGGAGGCGGAGCGGCGAAGGGAACGGATCATGTGCGGGACACCTGTTGAAGACGTGGCGCACAGGGTGGAGGGCAGCGCCTTTCGCCGCCCTGACCCGAACATTACCGATCTGTAATGTTTCGTCCACTCACCGGTGGTGCCGGCCGCTGGCCGGCATCACAGCACTGCCAACGGCCCCTGCATGCGATGGAAACTGCCATCGGTGGCGGTGAACCAGGCCAGTGAACGCCCGCCGACGAAGTCATCGACATGCACGACCGTTGCGCCATCGGCTTCCTGCCACGAAATTGCATAGACCCCTTCGCTGATCTGCTGCCACTCGCAGGCGGCTTCGCCCTGCGCACCGGCATAGGCGCCGGAGACGATGGCGTACTGCACGTGGCGGCCATCGGCGCTGTAGACATTGTCGGCGGCCAGCCCGTCATAGCTGACGCGGAAGCGGCGGCCGGCGAACAACGGCAAGGCGGGAGCAGTGTTCATCGGATCGCCACCGGGTTGATGTTGACCTGGGTCGAGCCGACGTAGAGCGGCTGGCCGAGCACGAACAGGAATTCCCAGGCCTTGTCGCGCACCAGGGCACGGCTGTCGATCAGCTCCAGGTTGTAGATGCCGCGCTTGGCCAGCATGTACTGGTTGATCGGGAACTCCTCGGCACCGTTCGGGTTCGGGTAGACCTCCGAGGCCCAGGTGTCGCCACCGAAGGCGACAATGCCCTGGTCGGCCAGCCACTTCGCGGCCTCCATGCCGATACCTGGCTCCACTTCCAGGAACTGCGTGTCGTCCTTGCCGATCAGTTCCAGCCAGCCGGTGTTGAACAGCACCACGTCGCCCTTGCGCAGGCTCAGGCCCTGCTTCTTCAGCACGGCCTGGATGTCGGCCACGGTGAACTCGATGCCGCCGGGCACGATCGCCTTGCCGTAGTACGCGGTCATGTCCAGCACGACGCCGCGGGTGACCATCGGCGGCACCTTCTCGACGCCGAGCTTGCGTACGCCGTCCACGGTGACGAAGTCGGCGGCCTTGTTGCCGTTGTAGTAGACATTGTCGATGCCGATATGGCCGATGCCGTTGAGCTGGGTGCCAACGCCGGTCCAGGCGTTCACCAGTTCATCGTTGAAGGTGAACTTGTTGGGGCCCAGCGACTTGCCGGCCTGCTGGCCGACCTGCACGTTGTACAGGCGGAAGCTGCGGTGGCGGAACGCGGGCAGGTTCTTGTCCACCGGCACCGCCAACGGATAGGTCTTGCCGGTCCTGACCAGCGATACCGCGTGCTTGACCACGTCCGCGGTGAGCAGGTTGGCCGCGCCGATCTCGTCGTTGGCACCGTAGGCAGAGGGATACCAGTCCTCGGCGGTGGCCTGGAAGGACAGCGGCAGGGTGGCCAGCGCAAGCGCGGCCAGGGTCTTCATTTTCATGGCAAAGCTCCGGTAACTGTCAGGCCGTCGCGGGGGCGGCAAGCGGGGCATGCGACGCAGCGGCGCCGGCATGGGCCGGGAAGCGCGGCAGCACGTACTCGGCGATTTCGTGGAAGGTTTCGGCCAGCGGCCGTTCGTTGCGGCGGAACTGCAGGCCGATGTGGTCGACACCGGCCGCCTGCATGGCGTGCAGCTCGGCCAGCAGGGCGTTGCGGCCGCCGCGCAGGCCGAAGCGCCAGCGCTGCAGGGGGGCATCGGCATCGGCCACCAGGTCCAGGTGGATGAAGCTGGCATACGGCTTGTTGCCGGCCACGGCGCGCCAGGCCGCCACGCGTTGTACATGGTCCTGCGGCGTGCCCGGATAGGCCAGGCAACCATCCATGTGCTGGCCGATCCATGCCGGTTGCTGCTGGGCCAGTCCGGCCACGAACAACGGCAGGGCCGGGCCATCCGCGGGCAGCACCTCCAGGCCCTGCGGCAGGTGCGCGGTGGCGCCTTCGCGCAGCAATGCGATCTGCTCGCGGAAACGGCTGCCACGGCTGTCGAAGTCGCGGCCGAATAGCGGGTATTCCACCGGGCGGTCGCCACTGGCCACACCCAGCAACAGGCGGTCGCCGCTGAGCCGCTGCACGCTGCGCGCCGACTTCAGGGTCAGCAACGGCTCACGGATCGGCAGCACCACCGCACCGGTGCCCAGCAGGATGTCATTGGTGATGCCGGCCAGGTAGCCGAGGTAACTGAATACCTCGAACACCTGCGCCGCATCGCCGAAGGCCGGGTCGTACACCGGCACGTCGCGTACCCACAGCGCACGGAAGCCGAGGCAGTCGGCCAACCGTGCCAGTTCTGCATGGCGCTGCAGGTCCGGTTCGCCGGGCAGGCGTCGCGCGGCGCGTCGTGCCTGTTCGCCCAGCGGCGTCCAGTCATTGTCCAGCGGTGCTTCGATGCCGATGCTGAAACCACCGGCCTGCAGCCGCGTCAGCGCACTGCCCATGGCGAGGCTCCTCAGTCCCAGGCCGGGGCCAGGCCCGGCGGATCGACTTCGCGGCCGTTGCGGTCAAGCGCGGCGATTGCGGCCATGTCATCGGCATCCAGGTGCAGGTCCTGGGCGAGCAGGTTGCTGGCCAGGTTCTCGCGCTTGGTCGAGGACGGGATGACCGAGTAACCCCGTTGCAGTGCCCACGCCAGCGCGACCTGGGCCACGGTGGCCTGGTGCTTGTCGGCGATGGCGGCCAGCACCGGATCCTTCAGCACCTTGCCGTAGGCCAGGGTCATGTAGGAGGTGACGGTGATGCCCTGGTCCTGCAGGAACGCGGTCAGTGCCGGGTTCTGCAGGTAGGGGCTCAGTTCGATCTGGTTGGTGGCGATCTCGCCGGCGCCGACCACCTCGATGGCCTGCCGGGTCAGCTCGATGTTGAAGTTGGACACACCGATCTGGCGGGTCAGGCCCTGCGCCTTGGCGTCGACCAGCGCGGCCATGTACTCGCGCAGTTCAACGCCATTGCCCGGCGCCGGCCAGTGGATCAGCAGCAGGTCCACGTAGTCGGTGCGCAGCTTGGCCAGGCTGTCGCGCAGGCTCGGGATCAGCTTGTCAGCGGCGTAGTTGTCCACCCAGATCTTGGTGGTCAGGAACAGCTGGTCGCGTGCTACGCCGGATTCGGCGATGGCTTGGCCGACTTCGGCTTCGTTGCCATAGATCTGCGCGGTATCGACCGCACGGTAGCCGACCTCGAGGGCGTTGCGCACCGAGTCGATGACGGTCTGGCCGGTCAGGCGGAAGGTGCCGACGCCAAAGGAAGGAACGCTCATGATGGACTCCAGGGACTTCGTTGAGAGCCGGTGGGCTCGGGACAGCGCGAAGTGTGGGCGCTTTACATTTGTCGATTAAGCTGTGTATACGGGAAATGCTTTTGCGCCGAGGTAAAAAATGAAAACCACCCTGGATGAGCTGAAGGCCTTCGTGGCCGTGGTCGACAGCGGTTCGATCACGGCGGCGGCCGAGGCGCTGGAACTGACCATCTCGGCCACCAGCCGCACCCTGGCGCGGCTGGAGGACAAGCTGCAGACCACGCTGCTGCGGCGGACCACGCGGCGGCTGGAACTGACCGAGGAAGGTGCGGCGTTCCTGGAGTACGCGCGCACGATCCTGGCCACGGTGGACGAGGCCGAGGAACAAATGGCCGCGCGGCGGCTGCAGCCGGTCGGGCGCCTGCGCGTGGATGCGGCCACGCCGTTCATGCTGCACGTGATCGTGCCGTTGCTGGAGGGCTTCCGCGAGCGCTACCCGCAGGTGGAGCTGGAGCTGAATTCCAATGAAGGCATCACCGACCTGATCGAGAAGCGCACCGACGTGGCGTTCCGCATCGGTGTGCTGCGCGATTCCACCCTGCATGCGCGGCCGATCGGCCACAGTCGCATCCGCGTGGTGGCCAGCCCCGAATACCTGCGCCGGCATGGCACGCCCACGCGGGTGGACCAGCTGCGCGAGCATGACCTGCTGGGCTTCACCCAGCCCAGTTCGTTGAACGAATGGCCGCTGCACGATGCCGATGGCGGGCCTTTCGTGATCGAGCCGGCGATCGCTTCATCCAGTGGCGAGACGCTGCGGCAGATGGCGGTGGCCGGGCTGGGCATCGCCTGCCTGTCCGACTTCCTGACCCGCCAGGACCGGCGTGATGGCCGCCTGGTGCAGCTGTTCGCCAGGCAGACGCAGGAAGTGCGGCAGCCGATCAACGCGGTGTACTACCGCAACACCGCGCTGGCTGCACGCATCACCTGTTTCGTGGACCACGTGACGCAGACGCTGGGGCAGCGACCGTTCGACGAGTGAGGGGCATGGTTTGCTGGGCAGGGCCCGGCGCTACCACGGGCTGCGGTGCTGCGTGGCCCACGCAGACGGTGAGCAGCCGACTACGCGCCGGAAGGCCGCGCTGAACTTGCTGGGGTTGGCGTAGCCACAGGCCAATGCAACCTCGGTGACGTTGCGCCCCTGCACAAGCTGCGCGCGCGCCCACTGCATGCGGCGCTGGGTCAGGAAGGCATAGGGTGGCAGCCCGGTGGCTGCACGCAGCGCACGGCTGAACGTCGATGGGTCCATCTGCAGTGCCGCCGCCAGCTGTGCAACCGCCAGCGGTTGGCCGTACTGCGTGTCGATGTACTCCTGCAGGCGCTGCAGTTGCCGCACGGACAGCGCGGGGCCCCTCGGCGGCGTCGCTCGCGCATGTCCGGCGAGCTGCTGCAGGCGGTGCAGCAGCACCTGCGCACCGTGCTCGAGAAATCCGGGAAGGCAGGCATCGGCCTGCGCGCTGCACCACAACGCCTGCAGCACCGAGGTGACCACCGGGTCGCGCTGCAGGCGCGCCGCCAGTGGTTGCAGGACATGCAGCTGGCGCGTTTCCAGCGGATGGTGGCCGGTATCGATGGCAAGGCCGAGCACCTTCACTGCAGGGCTGGCATAGGTGCCGATGTCACCAGGCAGGACCACGTTGAATTGACCAGGTTGCCAGACGCCCTGCAGCAGGCCGCTCTGGCTGCGCTGCTGCAGGCGCCCGCCGCCATCGACGGCCATGCCCAGGCGCAGCTGGTGTGGATGGCCCAGGCTGCCTTCGCTCGGTTCGAAGCGGTGGCGCAGCAGCACCACCGCACCGTCGTCACTGGTCACCATCGCGGGCGGTTGTGGGCCGGTTTCCTGCAGCAGCTGGTCGGCGAGGGCTCGCATCAGGAAAGCACGCGTCATGGATCCGGAAACGGAGCAGGGCTGCCAGGAATGGAGTGGCGGCACTGAGCGAATGTTACAGGATAACACTCTTGTCCTGCGCTGCCGCCGCCCGCGCGTCCGCCACCCCATCCGTCGAGGTTCCCGCTTTGAAGTCGTCCACGCCTGCTGCCGCGTTCATCGCGGCATCCCTGCTCATTCCCGCCATCCCAGCTCTGGCCCAACAGGCCGACCCGGCCACGCTCGACGGCGTCCGGGTCACCGGCTCCAAGCGCGACACTCCGTACCTGAAGAGCGACCTGTCGGTGACGGTACTGGACCGGCAAGCGCTGAAGGAGGCGGGTGTCACCGAGTTCCGTGACCTCGACAAGCTCGCGCCCAACGTGAAATTCAATGCGATGGGCCAGCTCAGCAACATGTTCATCTCGATCCGCGGCATCGAGTCCAATCCGTTCCTGGTCAATCGTGCCTCGGTCTACATCGATGGCATCCCGTTCCGGGAGTTGAGCAACGCAGTGCTCAACCAGGTCGAGTCGGTGGAAGTGCTGCGCGGGCCGCAGGGCACGCTGTACGGTGCCAACAGCGAGTCGGGGCTGGTGCTGGTGCGCACACGCGGCCCGGCCGATGCGCGAGAGGGCGAGGTCAATGTGCGCAGCACCTGGTTCGGCAACGGCAATGGCACCGCTCTCGATGGCTTCCTGGCTGGGCCGTTGAACAAGACGGGCAGCCTGTCCGGCTCGGTGGCGTTCATGGGCTCGGATGATGACGCCTACCTGAAGAACCTCACGCCGTCCGGCGCGCGCGGCAGGGTGGGCGAAGGCTATCTGCAGGGCAAACTGCGCTGGCGGCCAAGCGACTATGTCTCGGTGAACGCGCTGGCCTATCACCTGCGTACCCGAGCGCCCGGCATGTTCGAGTACGAGTACCTGCCGCTGGATACCGGCCTGTACAACCGCACCTACGGCACGTCGCTCAACGGAGGCCGCCGTGCCAGTGACTTCACCTACATCAACGACGCACCCAAGCGCACCGAGAAGGACGAGTCGGTTGCGGGCCTGAGCGCGCAATGGCAGCTGCAGGCCGGCACGCTGGACGTGGCCGCCTCCTGGCGCAGCGAGGAAGTGACCTCCGCCGGCTATGACTTCGATATGACCCAAAGCCCGGCACTGGCAGGCCGCATCTACGACCGGAAGCGGGAGTGGACGGCCGAGGCGCGCTTCAGTTCGCCCAGCGACCAGGCCCTGACCTGGATGGCGGGTGTGTCCACCTACCGCAACAGCAAGGATTCGATCCTTGGCACGTTCGTCGGCCCGGTGCTGCATGGGCTGGACAGTTACAACCTGGCGCCGCGGCAGACCTCGAAGGGCGAGGACTACAGCGTGTTCGCTACCGCCAGCTACACCTTCCCCGCGCTGCCCAAGCTGACCGCCAGTGCCGGCCTGCGCCATGAGCAGGCGCGGCGCTCCACTGAACAGCGTGCCGGTGCGCTGGACCTGGGTGCCGGTGGCCGCGTGCTGTACCGCGATGCCGCGCTGGCGCGCACCTTCTCGGCCACGCTGCCGCGGGTGTCGCTGCGCTACGACGCCACCGACGACCTGTCCTTCTATGCCGCTTCGGCCAAGGGCTACATTCCAGGTGGCTTCAACCTGGCCGCAGCGCAGAGCGACGTGGTCAACGACAAGGTGCTGCGCTACGAATCCGAACGCATGTGGAGCCACGAGCTGGGGTTCAAGATGAATCTGGCGGGCGGTCGTGGCCACATCGGCGGCGCGCTGTTCCACATTACCTCGGACAACTGGCAGGAGATCCAGGTGGCCACCGATGCCAACGGCCGCCCGATTTCGTCGGACTACGTGGGATCGGACGCCTCGATCCGGTCACGGGGTGCAGAACTGGAGGGTGTGTTCGAAGTAGTGCCTGGTTTCACGCTGATGGCGAATGTGGGCTACGTCGACGCGGAGTACACCAAGCTGTGGGTCAGCGTGGACCAGAACCTGGATGGCAAGCGGGTCAAACTGACCCCGCATTACACCGGCTACCTGGCCGCACGCTACCAGTTCGAATCCGGACTTTACGCGCGGCTGGAGTCGCAGTTCACCGGCTCCAGCGCACTGGACGAGCGCAACCGCGCCTTCCAGCCGGCAGTCGCGGTGCTGGGTGCACAGCTGGGCTACGAAACCGGGCCGTGGAGCGCACGGGTCTTCGTGCAGAACCTGACCAACAAGCGTCGCATCAACGGCCTGATCTTCGACAACCTGGCGTTCGGCCGTGATGGCAACTACTACGGCCCGGTCGACAGCCCGCGCATCTTCGGCGCGGAAGTCGGCTATCACTTCTGACCATAGGTAGTGCCGGCCGCTGGCCGGCATCTTAGGGGCGCCGGCGCAGCGCGCGCCGGTTGCCGATGTGCGCCGCCGCCAGCAGCACGCCACCACATGCCGTGGCCACGCCATGCCAGAGCAGCGATTCCTTCAGCGGCAGATACAGCGAGGCTGACAGCAGCAGGATGGCGCCGGTGCAGGCCAGCTGCACAGGCCGCCAGCGCCCATGCCGGTGCACCCCGGCCGAGGTACTCGCCAAGGCCAGCGAGGAGGCCAGCAGCGCGAACAGCCACTCCCAGCGCGACATCATCAGCAGCAATGTCATCGCGCCATGGCCGGGATGCTGGAACGAGCGCAGCGCCATCATCGCTGCCGGCACGAAGGCCAGCAGCAGGGGCAGGGCGATGCAGTGGGCGGCGCAGGCCAGGGACAGCCAGGCACCGGCAAGATCGAAGCGGGGGTGCCAGCGTGCTGAAGTTGGCGGCTGGGCCAGGGCCCTTGCGGGCGTCGTGGGGATATGGTCCATAATGTTACATAGTAACAATTGGAGACTCCCCCCATGAAGCTTCCTGCTGCTCTTTTCCTGCTGCTGGCTGCCAGCGCCGCACAGGCCCATGACATCCGCCAGCACGCACCGCACGTGCATGGCCAGGCGACCGTTGATGTTGCGCTTGACCAGCAAACTCTGGAATTCGCCCTTCAGGCCCCCGGCATAGGCATCCTCGATTACGAGCGGCCGCCGGCCAATGCAGCCGAGCAGGCCGCGCTGGCACGGGCGACGTCGTTGCTGAAGGGCGGCAACTGGGTCACCTTGCCCACCGCTGCAGAGTGCCGTCTGGCCACCAGTAAAGCCGATGCAGAGGGCTTCGACGCGACGGCCGCCGCGCCGCCGCCGGGACAGCACCGGCACGCAGGTTTCAGCGCAACGCTGCAGTACCACTGTGCCAAACCTGCCGAGCTGCGGGCGATCGTCGTGCGCCTGCCTGTGCTGTTCCCCGGCCTGCACGAAGTCATCGTCAACAGCGCAACCGCCAATGGCCAGAATCGCAGCGTGCTCACGCCCGACAACCTGCGTGTGGTGCTGGCACCGTGAGCGCGGCACCGGTGATCTCGCTGGAAAACGTGCAGTTCGGATACGGCATGCAGCTGGTGCTGGATATCCCGCGGTTGTGGGTCGAGCAGGGCAGCAGCGTGTTGCTGCGCGGAATCAGCGGTGGCGGCAAAAGTACCCTGCTGGGACTGTTGGCCGGTGTGCTGCTGCCCGGCAAAGGCCGTGTCGAGGTGGCCGGGCAGGTGCTGCAGGACATGGGAGGTGCGGCGCGGGATCGTTTCCGCGCCGACCACCTGGGCGTGATCTTCCAGCAGTTCAACCTGCTGCCGTTCCTCAGCGTGCGCGACAACATTGCACTGGGCCTGCGCTTCTCACGCCTGCGCAGCGCACGCATCAGCGGCCCGCTGGATGCCGAGATCGCCCGCCTGCTGCAGGCCCTGCAGCTGGACCCGGCGCTGATGCAGCGGCGCGCAGGCACGCTCAGTGTTGGCCAGCAGCAGCGCGTGGCGGCGGCACGCGCCCTGATCGGCCGCCCAGCGTTGCTGCTGGCCGATGAGCCCACCTCGGCGCTCGACCGCGAAGCGGCGACCGCCTTCCTGCAGCTGATGTCCGCGCAGTGCCAGGCGGCTGGCACCACGGTGCTGGTGGTCAGCCATGACGACAGCCTGCAGCCCTTGTTCGACCGCACCATTTCACTGTCCGAGATCAACCAGGCAGGTGCCGGCCATGCTTGAGCTTGCCTGGGCCAGCCTGCGCAGCCGTGCGTTGAGTGTCGGCCTGACCGTGCTGGTCATCACTCTCAGCGTGGTGCTGCTGCTGGGCGTCGAGCGTGTACGCACGCAGGCACACGAGGGGTTCGCCAGCACCGTATCGGGCACCGACCTGATCGTCGGTGCGCGTTCGGGACCGGTGAACCTGCTGCTGTACTCGGTGTTCCATATCGGCGACCCGACCAACAACGTGTCCTGGCAGTCCTACCAGGAGCTGTCCGCATTGCCGCAGGTGACGTGGTCGGTGCCACTGTCGCTGGGCGATTCCTGGCGCGGCTACCGTGTAGTGGGTACCACTGGCGGCTACTTTGAACACTATCGCTATGGTTCCGGTCACGAGCTGGCCTTTGCACAGGGGCGGCCCTTTGATGATCTGTACGACGCGGTAATCGGCGCGGAGGTGGCACGCGCGCAGAAGGTCGGCCTCGGCGATGAGATCGTGCTGGCGCACGGCACCGGCGCGGTCACGCTGGCCACGCATGCCGACAAGCCGTTCCGCGTTGCGGGCATCCTGCAGCGCACCGGCACGCCGGTGGATTCGTCGCTGCTGGTCTCGCTGCCAGCCATCGAGGCGATCCATGTCGACTGGCGATCGGGCGTGCAGCTGCGCAGCCAGAGCGTCAGCGCCGAGCAGGCGCGCCACCTGGACCTGACCCCGACCAGCATCACCGCCTTCATGCTCGGCCTGAATTCGCGCATCGCCACGTTCTCGGTACAGCGCAGGATCAACGAGTATCCGGACGAGGCGATGCTGGCGATCCTGCCCGGCGTGACCCTGCAGCAGCTGTGGCAGTCACTGGGCACCGCCGAGCGGGCGTTGCAGCTGATCAGTGCGATGGTGGTGCTGCTGGGCATGGTCTCGCTGGTGGCGCTGCTGGTCTCGACCCTGCAGGAGCGGCGGCGTGAGATGGCCATCCTGCGTGCCACCGGCGCACGGCCGGGTTACATCGCTGGCCTGCTGGTGGTGGAGGCGGTGGCGACCAGTGCGGTGGCCTGCGTGCTGGCCCTGTCGCTGCTGGTGGTCGCCAGCATTGCCGGGCGCGGCTGGGTACTGGCCACCTTCGGCCTGTCGATCACCCATGTCTGGCCGGATGGCCGCGAGCTGGCGTGGGTGGCAGGCGTGCTGGCGATCAGTGCGGTGGCTGGGCTGGTGCCGGCATTGCTGGCCTACCGGCGAACGCTGGCCGATGGCCTGTCGCCGGGAGGCTGAGCATGCGCTGGATGCTGTCGCTGCCGATGGTACTGGCCCTGGTTGCCTGCGAGCGGCCGGTGGATACCGGTGTGCAGGCCTTGCCACCCGCGCCGGTTGTCGACCGCGCTGACGCTGCGGATGCGGCAGAGCAGGAACTGGACTGGCTGCAGATGATGCCAAAGGACGAGCTGGCCGCGTTGGAACGCGGCGAGGGCCCGGAAGTCGAGCACAACGGCAACCGGCGCATGCCGCAGTTCGGCACCTTCCGCACCGTGGACACGGTACTGCAGCGGCCGGTGCGCCTGCCGGGCTACGTGGTACCACTGGCCAACGCGCAGGACGGGCGGTTGACCGAGTTCCTGTTCGTGCCGTACTACGGCGCCTGCATCCACGTGCCACCACCGCCGCCGAACCAGATCGTGCACGTGGTGCTGCCGCGCCCGATCGAGATGCCGGACATGTATTCGCCGTTCTTCCTGGCCGGCACCCTGCGGGCCGAACGCTTGGACGACGATCTGGCCGGTTCGGCCTACACCATGCGTGACGCACAGCTGAGGCCCTATGAACCGTAGTCACCTGTTACTGGCGTTGGGATGCCTGTGGTTGGCGGGCTGTACGGCGCCGGGCGGCGATGCGGTGGTGGTCACGCCGCAGGACAAACCGGCGCCCTCTGCCACCGCCGAAGCCCCCATCGACCGTTGGGACGCGTTGCGGCCCGACGAAGTGACCTACCAGCGACCGCCGCCGCAGATCGGCCTGTCACGCAATGGCATGGACGGCGTGGGTGGCCTGATCGACGACACCGGCTCGGGCACGCCACCGGGGGTGGAGATCGACCATTCCAGCCCGGACCGCGCCAAGCAGTTCGGCTCTTCGCGCGTGGTCGATGCTGTCGATGGTCGCGCGGTGGATCTGGATGGCTACGTGGTGCCGCTCGGTACCAACGATGCAGGATTGGTGGATGAACTGCTGTTCGTGCCGTTCTACGGCGCCTGCATCCATGTGCCACCACCGCCGCCAAACCAGATCATCCACGTGACCCTGGCCACACCGATCGCACTGGGCGATCTGTGGGATCCATACCGGCTTGCCGGCCGCCTGCAGGTGAAGCGTTTCGACGCGGACATCGCCAGCGCGTCCTACGATGCCGCGGCGGCCACGCTGACGGCGATCCGCAACTGATGCGCCGGCGCTGGATCATGGTTGCCGGGGTGCTGCTGGGTGCAGTGGCGCTGCTGGTGTGGTGGCAGCAGCAGCGCGCACCCATCGCGCCGCCGGCGGTCGCGTTTCCGGCACCGGCGTCCGACGCCAGCCAGCGCATCGAACAGCGCCTGGGTGACGATCACGCGTTCCGCAACGACGTGCTGTTCCTGCTCGCGGCAACATTGCGCGACCGCTGCCAGCCATCGCAGGCGGGGCTGCTGGCGCGCATGGCCAATCGTGCGTCACTGCCGGTGCTGGCGGCGGTGAGTGCGGTGACCCAGCAGGATCCCTCGCTGGACCGGCCGATCTACCAGTACATCCAGCACCGCGCCGACGCGACGCAGTGCGGCCAGCCGCTGCAGATGCCGTTGGCCGATGGGCGCCACATGGCGGTGGACATCGAACAGTACGCGCGCACGTTCCCGGACAGCTACTTCGACCCGCAACGCAGCAGCGAACCGCGGGATTTCGCTGGACTGTCGCTGCAGCAGCGCGCCGGCAACGCCTGCAACAGCGTGGTGTACTCGGTGCTGCCGCTGGGCGGCACCGATTGGCGGTGCAGCAGCCTGCGCGCGAATGCCCGTGCGCGGGTGCGCGGGCTGTGCGAGGACGAGCTGCGGCGCCAGCATGGGGCAACGGGCGGGGAGCTGGACATGGCCGTAGGGCAGGGTATGCAGCCGGCCGTTGTATCGGCCATCGCCGCGCTGCCGGAAGACTGCCGGTAAACGTTCACCAGCAGAGCCAGGCCACCGCAGGCCCGTTTCAGTAGAGCCAGGCCACGCCTGGCCTGGACAAGTAGAGCCAGGCCATGCCTGGCTGGCGGTTCAGCCGAGCAAGCCAGCCTCTACAAAAGCTGAACCGGTTGGTTCCGACGGCCATAACTATACAGGACATCCGGTATAGTTATGGCGGTACTCCACCCCCATCAGGTTCTCCCATGGCTTTGTCCCAGCCCTTGGCCGGTGCTCCGGCCCTGTCGCGTGCCCGTCGCTGGGCACTGTTGTTCACCGTCGCCGCTGGCCTGCTGCTGGTCACGCTCGACAACTCCGTGCTCTACACCGCACTGCCCACCCTGACCGAGGAACTCTCGGCCAGTGCCGGCCAGGCGCTGTGGATCATCAACGCCTATCCGCTGGTGATGGCCGGCCTGCTGCTGGGTGCGGGCACGCTGGGCGATCGCATCGGCCACCGCCGCATGTTCCTGATCGGCCTGGTGGTGTTCGGCGTCGCCTCGCTGGCAGCGGCGTTCGCCGACACCGCAGCGCAGCTGATTGCAGCGCGTGCATTCTTGGCGATCGGCGCGGCCGCGATGATGCCGGCCACGCTGGCGCTGATCGGCCTGAGCTTCCACGAAGAACGCGAACGCAACATCGCCATCGCGATCTGGGGTTCGGTGGCCATCGTCGGTGCGGCGCTCGGCCCGATCATTGGCGGCTGGCTGCTGCAGCACTTCTGGTGGGGCTCGGTGTTCCTGATCAACGTGCCGGTGGTGGTGGTCGCGTTCGTGGCCACGCTGCTGCTGGCGCCGGAAGGCCAGCGCGACACCTCGCGGCCGTGGGACCTGGTGTCTTCAGTTCTGGCATTGGCTGCACTGTCCGGCCTGGTGCTGGCGATCAAGTCGTTAATCGCTACGCCGCCGTCGTATTCGCTGGGCGCAGGTGCGCTGCTGTTGGCCGTCATCAGCGGTGCGGCGTTCGCGCGCCGCCAGCAGCAGCTGCCGTACCCGCTGCTGGACTTCGCGATCTTCCGCAATCCTGCGTTCCTGGCCGGCACGCTGTCGGCGGTGTTCACCCTGTTCGCGATGGCCGGCCTGCAGCTGGTCACCACCCAGCGCTTCCAGCTGGTGGCAGGTTTCACGCCGCTGCAGGCGGGCCTGCTGGTCTCGGTGGCGGCACTGGGCAGCCTGCCCAGCGCGCTGCTGGGCGGCAGCATCCTGCACCGGGTGGGCCTGCGCCCGCTGATCTGTGGCGGCCTGGCCGCAGGTGCGCTGGGCGTCGGCGTGGTGGCGTTCGGCTTCCCGCACGGCCTTGGTTGGGTGGTGGCTGGTATGGCCATCACCGGCTTCGGCATGGGTTCGGCCATCTCGGTGGCGTCCACTGCCATCCTCAATAACGTGCCCGCGCACCGCGCGGGCATGGCCTCGTCGGTGGAAGAAGTGTCCTATGAGTTCGGCGGCCTGCTGGCGGTGGCGATGCTGGGCAGCCTGAGCGCCGCGATGTACAGCGCGTTCCTGCCGGTCTCGGCCGATATGCCGGCGCTTGCCCGCGAGGGTTTCACCCAGGCGCTGCATGCCGCGCGCGCGAGCGGGCAGGGTGAGTGGTTCGCACTGGCTGCGGCCGCGTATGACCGTGGCTACCAGATCGTGCTGCTGGTGATCGCCGCTGTGCTGGCGCTGGGCGCGACGATCCTGGCGCGCCTGCTGCGGGGCCGCGTCGGCAGCCGCGAGGGCGCGGCCGATCGCGTAAAATGAAGCGATGAGAACCAGCAAGCGCGACCGCATCCTCGACGCCGCCGTCAACGTGATCAATCGTGACGGCGTGCGTGCGGTGACCTTCGAGTCGGTGGCGGCCGAGGCCAAGCTGACCCGCGGCGGCCTGCTGTACCACTTCCCGTCGCGCGAGGCACTGCTGCGCGGCATCGACGAGCACCTGGTGCAGGCCTGGGAAACGTCGATGGAAACGCTGCTGGGCAAGCGCGCGGACGAAGCGACGGCACTGGAGCGCTACCAGACCTTCGTGCGTGTCTCGGCGCAGAGTGCCACCCGTGCCGAACTGATGTTCATGCTCGAATCGGCCGACCCGGACGCCGATGAACGTCCGTGGGGACCGGCGGTGCGGCGCTGGGCACCGCTGCCGCCGGAGGCGGGTACAGGGGAGGACACTGCTGCGCTCGACAATTTCGTGGCGCGGCTGGCCGCCGATGGCCTGTGGATCTACGAGGCGATGTACGAAGGCCAGCTGGACGAAGGCGTGCGCGCCCGTGTTGCCGAGCGCATCGCCGGGCTGCTGGCGAAGTCTGATGGAACGTCCAGATGAGCGGCCAGCCGGCGCGCAGACATCACCCGTGGTAGAGCCGACCGCTGGTCGGCTGCTCTTCGGTCAGACCACGAAAACCCCGCGCGTCGCGCGATAGTCGACCAGCGGTCGACTCTACCCATCATCCATCTACCCAGCCTGCGCGGCGCTCGCGGCCAGCCACGCCCTCGGCGAGGCCCCCAACCGCTTGCGGAACGCCTTCGACAGCGAGGCGGTATCGGCAAACCCCACCTCGATCGCCACCTGCTTGACCGCCACGCCGGCCCGCAGCTGCGCGCAGGCCAGGCTCAGCCGCCAGTCCAGCAGGTAGCTGGCGGGCGTTGCCTGCATCACGTCCTTGAACACTGCCGCGAATGCGCTGCGCGACATGCCGGCAGTCGCAGCCATGCGCGGCAGCGTCCATTCGTCCTGGGGCGCCTGCTGCATCGCCACCAGCGTACGGGCCAGCCGCGCATCCGACAGCCCGCGCATCAACCCATGGCTGACGCCGGCCGCATCCGGGTGGTCCACCACCCAGCGCAGGACCTGGATCAGCGCCACCTCGAACAGGCGGTTGGTCAGCAGCCGTGACCCGCAGCGCTGGCGATCGGCCTCGGCGAACAGCAGGTGCAGGGTGTCATCCAGTTCGCCGATCGCCGCCAGCGGCACCACCATCACCGGCGGCAGCGACTGCACGATCGGATTGCGCGCGCCGCCATCGAAGTCCAGCGTGGCGCAGGTGAAATCCGGGCCATCCAGCGGTGCGTTGAAGAACACATGGTGCAGTGGCTGCGGATACAGCAGCAGGCTGGGTGTGTCGATCTTCAACCGGGGCAGCGCGATATCGCCCCCGGGATGACGGACTTCCATTTCACCCTGGCGCAGGATGTGCAGGAACGCACGACCGGGCTGCGGCTCGAAGACATGGCGCCCGCACAGCGGACCGCTGTGAAACAGCGCGGCCTGCACCCGGAAACGTTCCAGCAGGGAGGAGAGGCGGTCGGGTGCGGAGGTGTCGGCGGGCATGATCGTGGACGAATGGACAATATGTGTGGCTGATTAAGCCTGATGCGTCCACGGAGTCTACCTAGGATGAGCGGGTCGTCCAATCCCGGGCGCTTTCCCAAGGAGATCCACCATGTCCCGTGTCCCCCTGATCGATGCTGCCAACACCACCGCCGACCGCCAGGCCCTGCTGGGCCAGGTCCACGCCGCCTTCGGTGCCACCCCGGCCATGTTCCGTGCCGTGGCCAACTCGCCAGCCGCCCTGCAGAGCATGTGGGGTTCGTTCGGCGCGCTGGGCGGCGGTCGCCTGTCGCCGCTGCTGGGCGAGCAGATCGCCGTCGCCATCGCCAACCGCAACGCCTGCGAATACTGCCTGGCCGCGCACACCGCGCTGGGCCGCAAGGCCGGTGCCAGCAGCGAGCAGATGGCCGCCGCGCAGATCGGCCAGTCCAGCGATCCGGCCACCTCGGCGGCATTGGACTTCGCGCTGAAGGTGGTCGAGCAGCGTGCGCAGATTGCCGATGGCGATGTGCAGGCGCTGCGTGCGGCTGGCTTCGATGATGAGCAGATCGTTGAGATCCTCGCCCACGTGGCGCTCAACCTGTTCACCAACTACGTCAACGTAGCGTTTGACGTGCCGGTGGACTTCCCGAAGGTCGCGCTGCGCTGAGATGCGGCCTGGCCCGGGTGGCAGTGGGCCGCCCGGGCCGGTCCGAAGGGTGCAGCCGGGGTGGGGCGGCTCTAGCTGCCGTCTGCCTGCAACCGCTCGGGATGGGTATACACATTGAACCCGCTCTCCCGCGCGAACCCGACCAGGCACAGGCCTGCACTGCGGGCCAGGTCGATCGCCAGCGCGGTCGGTGCAGAGACAGCAGCCAGTACGCTGACGCCGGCCCGTACAGCTTTGCTGACCATTTCGTAGCTGGCGCGGCTGGAAATCACCAGCAGCCCACCCTCGATCGTGTGTTCATTGTGATGCAGGGCGCCGATCAGCTTGTCCAGCGCGTTGTGGCGGCCGACGTCTTCGCGCACCCAGCCGATGCGACCGCTGGCATCGGCCCAGGCCGCGGCATGGGTCGAGCCGCTCACCGCGTTCATCGGCTGATGCTGCGCCAGCGTGGCCAGCGCCCGTTGCAGGGCCGCCGGTGGGTAGGTCCGCCGTTCGCGCACCTCGGGCAGTGGCCGCAGCACCTCCTCCAGCTGGCGCGTGCCACACAAGCCACAACCGCCGCGGCCGGGCAGCAGGCGCCCGTTGGCCGGATCGAGGTCGGCGCCGGGTGCATCCTCGGTCACGGTCATCTGCAGCTCGATGCCTTCCAGTTGCGGTCGTACCTCGATGGCCAGCAGTTGGGCAGGCGTAGCGATCAATCCCTCGCTGAGCGAGAAGCCCAGCGCAAAGTCCTCCAGGTCGCAGGGCGTGGCCATCATCACCGCGAATGCGGCGCCGTTGTAACGCAGCGCCACCGGCACTTCCTCAGCCACCACGTCGACCTGCGGCTGATGCCCCTCGCTGCGCCAGCGCTGCAACGGGCGCTGGGCCGTGCCGGCAGGCGGGGTGTGCGGTGGGGTCGAATCAGGCATGCAGCGCGTCCGGACAAGGGAGATACGCAGGTGGTGGACCACCCACGCCATCGAGAATAGCGCAGTGGCCATGCGCTGACGCAGGTGTAACCATTGTCATGGCAGGCTGCGCTGAAAACAGCGCGCACCCACTGGCGAAGCCGTGCAGGCCGTGTTTGACTGTGGGGCTGGCTGTGCGTTCGAAAGCGCCGCCGGACCGCGTTGTGCCCATTGTTGCCGCGTTCCTCCCGTCAGGTTCCCGAACATGTCCGAGCAGAAGCCGCCGCGTTACAAGCCCTACAACCAGCCCGCCGGTGGCTGGGGCGCCGCCGGCGCCACGGCCAAGGTGCTGCTGCAGCAGAGCGTGATCGGCAAGGGGTCGAAGGCGTTGCTGGCGATGAACCAGCCCGGCGGTTTCAAGTGCCCCAGCTGCGCGTTCCCCGACGCCGACGAACGCAAGAAGCTGGAGTTCTGCGAGAACGGCGCGAAGGCACTGGCCTGGGAAGCCACGCAGTTCCGTGCCGGTCGTGAGCTGTTCGCCCAGCACACCGTGACCGAACTGATGGCGCAGACCGACTACTGGCTGGAGATGCAGGGCCGGCTGACCGAGCCGATGCGCTACGACGCGGCGACTGACCACTATGTGCCGTGCAGCTGGGACGATGCCTTCGCGTTGATCGGCCGCCACCTGCAGGCGCTGGACAGCCCGCACCAGGCCGAGTTCTACACGTCCGGCCGAACGCCCAACGAAGCCGCGTTCCTGTATTCGATCTTCGTGCGCGAGTTCGGCACCAACAACTTCCCGGACTGCTCGAACATGTGCCACGAGCCGACCAGCCGTGGCCTGCCGCCGGCGATCGGGGTGGGCAAGGGCACCATCGTGCTGCAGGATTTCGAGCACGCCGAGGCGATCTTCGTGATTGGCCAGAACACCGGCACCAATTCACCGCGGATGATGAGCAACCTGGTCGAGGCGCGCAAACGCGGCATTCCGATCGTGGCGGTCAACCCGATGCCCGAGCGCGCGCTGATCCGCTTCGCCGAGCCGCAGGACATGGTGCAGATGGCCACGTTCGGTTCGACCGAGATCACCAGCGAGTTCGTGCACATCCGCATCGGCGGCGACCTGGCCCTCATCAAGGGCATGATGAAGGTGATGTTCGAGCGCGAGGCGCAGGGTGAGCGTGTGCTCGACCATGCGTTCCTGTCAGAACATACGGTGGGCCTGGAGGCGCTGCGCGAAGACGTGATGGCGCAGGACTGGGACCAGATCGTGCAGGTGTCCGGCATTTCGCAGGCGCAGATCCGTCGCTGTGCGGAGATCTACATCCGCTCCAATGCCACCGTGATCTGCTACGGCATGGGGCTGACCCAGCACCAGTACGGCTCGCGCCTGCTGCAGCAGGTCGCCAACCTGCTGTTGCTGCGTGGCAACTTCGGCAAGCCCGGTGCTGGCATCGGGCCGATCCGTGGCCATTCCAATGTGCAGGGCGACCGCACCGTCGGCATCGACGAGAAGCCCAAGCCGGCCTATCTGGACCGCGTGCAGCAGGTGTTCGGCTTCGATCCGCCGCGTGAGCACGGCCATCATGTGGTCGAGTCGATCGAGGCGATGCTGGAGGGTAGTGCCAAGCTGTTCATCGGCCTGGGTGGCAACTTCATCCACGCGGTGCCCGATACGCCTCGCGCGTACGAAGCGATGCGTGGGCTGGACCTGACCGTGGGCATCGCCACCAAGCTCAACCGCGGTCATCTGGTTCATGGCCGCGATGCGCTGATCCTGCCGGTGGTGGCGCGCTCGGAGCGCATCGTCACGCCGGCCGGCGAGCAGTTCGTCACCATCGAGGACGCGATGTCCAATGTAACCGCCTCGCGCGGCGTGCTCGAACCGGTCAGCGCCGATGTGTTGCCCGAGGTCGAGATTGTTTGCCGCATGGCGATGGCCGCGCTGCCGCACAGCAAGGTCGACTGGGCAGGCTGCATGCACGATTACGTACCCATCCGTGAGCTGATCGCGGCCGTGTACCCGGAGATCTACGCCGGTTTCAACGAGCGCATCCAGCAGCCGCACGGCTTCCATCTGGACATTCCACCGCGCCGCCGCGTCTGGCCCACGCCGAACGGCAAGGCCAACATCCTGGTGATGCCCGGCCTGGACGTGGACGATCCTGTGCATGATCCGGACATGCTGCGATTGGCCACCGTGCGTTCGCACGATCAGTACAACACGACTATCTACAGCTACAACGACCGCTATCGCGGCGTGTACAACGATCGCATGGTGCTGTTCATGAACATCGAGGACCGGCTGGCGCGCGGGCTGGACAAGGAAGCGCTGGTCAGCCTGGAGACGATCAGCGGCGATGGTGTGCAGCGGCGCATCGAAGGCCTGACCGTGCTGGACTACCCGATGCCGCGCGGCGCGCTGGCCGGCTACTACCCCGAACTGAACCCGTTGCTGCCGCTGGACTACTACGACCGGATCAGCGGTACGCCCGCCGCCAAGTCGATCCCGGTGCGGGTGCGGGCGATGGCGGCGGCGATTGCGTAGCACGCGCATCGGCTATCATCGGCGTGTGAACCTGCCTGGCCTGCTGCTGCGATGGACGTTGCTTGTCGCCCTGGTGCTGAATGCACCAGCGCTGGCGCTCGCCGCGTCTTCGTACAGCGGCCCGTCCAGCCAGGACCATTGCGCTGCACCGCACTCGGCCGCGATGGCTGCAGCCGGCTGCTGCGATGATGTAGCCCCGGCGGCCTGCCAGAGTGGCGAGTGCGAATGCCCACCGGCCTGTCTTGGCATGCTGGCGACATTGAGCGGAACGCCGGCCTCGCCCTGGCGCGAAGCGCCTGTTCCGGCCAATACCCAGCAACGCGCACCGCCGCCGATACTGGACCCGCTGCGGCCCCCCATCGCGTGATTCCCTGCAGGCCTCAAGCGCCTGCCGTAGCTGCTCGACTTTTTCTCGACTCTGCCCGCGCCTTCGATGCGCGGGCGGCGGGCTACGTTGCCCGCCTCTGCAAAGGAATCACTCAATGAACCGTACTCTCTCCCTCGGCCTGCTGCTGGGCACCGTGCTGGCCGCCACCGCCTGCGCTCGTGCCGCCGAAGAATCCTCCGCGGCGCCGGTCGCCAGCGAAGCACCGGCACCGGCCCAGGCCAGCCCGGCCAAGGTCGATCCGGCCTTACCGGTGGCCATCGTGCACAAGACCGCCAGCTGCGGTTGCTGCGGCATCTGGGTCGACCATCTGAAGGCCGCCGGCTTCCAGGTGGACGTGCGCGACACCGATGACATGAACCCGATCAAGGTCCGCCTGGGTGTACCGGTCGGCAAGGCGTCCTGCCATACCGCCGAGATCGGCGGTTATGTGGTCGAGGGCCATATTCCGGCTGAGGACATCAAGCGCCTGCTGGCCGAACGACCGGCGGCGCGCGGGCTGGTGCTGCCCGGCATGCCGGCCGGTTCGCCGGGCATGGAAATGCCGGACGGCTACGTGCAGCCGTATACCGTCGAGCTGGTGCGCACCGACGGCAGCACCGAGCCGTTTGCCCAGCACGGGCAGGGTGGCTGATAGACGGTGGGTGCCGGTCGGTCTGACCGGCACCTTTCCACGCGGCCGACCTGCTCTTTGTAGAGTCGAGCCGTGCTCGACTGCTCTGTGCTTCAGTCGAGCAAGCTCGACGCTACAGAATCAGCGGGTTGCGGCCGTTTCCTTGGCCAACTGCGCGTCGAACTTCTTCTCGGCCGCATCCGCGTAGGCGTTGCAGGTCAGTACCTTGGCGCTGGCCTGGCTGCCGGCGGCATAGTTCCAGTTGCTGGCGCCCGGATGCGGGGTCAGCAGCAGATCGCAGGGCAGCGCCCGCACCGTTGCGAAGCTGCGCTTGTAGTCCTCGATCAGGCGCGTATAACGGGGATTGCCCTTCAGCTGGTAACCCGGTGCACTCAGGCTGTCGGCGTAGGCGATGCGCACCGGCTTGCCATCGCGGGTGTCGGTCCAGGTCCAGGCGGTGCTGCCCGGGGTGTGCCCTGGCATGAAGTGCGCGGTGAATGCGATGCCGCCCACCGTGACCACTTCGCCATCCATGATGATGCGGTCGGCGCTGGCCGGCGGATAGGTGATGCCATCACCGAAGTGCAGGTCATCGCTGCCGCCGCGCGCCAGCAGCACTGCCGTTTCGGCGTTGGCCGCCACATGCGCACCGGTACGGCGCTTCAGTTCCGCCACCGGGCCTGCATGGTCGGCATGCGCATGGCTGAGCAGGATCAATCGCAGGTCCTGCGGGGCCACGCCGCGCACCTTCATGTTGCTGATGAGGTGGCTGGCCATCTGTGGCATGCCGCCATCCAGCAGTACTGCGCCCTCGGCGGTCTGCACCAGCAACGCGGTCAGGTCCTCGGTGCCGATCTGCCAGGTGTGGTCGGCAATCTGCAGCGGCGCCATCGGCTGCAGCCAGGACGCATCCACGGTATAGGCCCGCAGTTGTGGCAGCGGTGCCTCGGCGGCACTGGCGTGGGCGGCCGGAAGAGCGACAGCCAGGGCGAAGGCGAGCAGGGTAAAGCGCATGATTCACGTCCGCTTGAAGGAGGCCCAGAAACTAGCATGGGCCTCCTTCATCGCGTCTCGCATAGATTTCATGGCTCCCATAAGGACGCCATGGATCAGTACCGGTACTGCCACCCCAGCGTCAGCACCCGGCCGCGACCGGAGAAATAGCTCGGGTTCGACGGCGTGGTCTGCGAGTAGTAGCTGATGTACTGCTTGTCTGCCAGGTTCTGCACGCCCAGCGTGAAGGCATGCTTGTCCAGCGTATAGCGCGCGACCAGATCCAAAGTGGTGTAACCCTTGAACTCGGCCACCCGCGCACCACGCAGGTCGAAGTCGCGGTCGAAGGCATGGCTGGCCTGCAGGCGGGTGCTCAGCTGCGGCGTCCAGCTCTGTTCCCAGAACGCGGTCAGCCGGTTCGGGGCGATGTTCACGCCAGCCAGGTCGCTGTCGAGGCGGCCGTCAACGTCGGCATCGTAGCGGCCGTTGGCGCGCGCATAGCCCAGGCCAAGTCGGCTGTCGCCCAGCCGCAGGCGCAGGTTGCTTTCAAAGCCTTCCACGCGGGTGGCCTGGCGCTGCACCGCATAGGCATCGATGCCCGGATCGTAGATCAGTACCGAGCCGAGCTTGGATTCGGAGGTGTAGTAGGCAATGTCACCGCTGAAGCGGCCATCGTCGTATTCCAGTCCGATCTCGCGGTTGTCCGACACCACCGGTGACAGGTCGATGAGGCTGTCCACGCGCTGGCCGTCGCGGTTGATCGCGCGCAGCACGCGGCCGACGTCGGCCACGGTGTAGCCTTCCGAGTACGAGGCATAGGCGTTCAGGCGATCGTTGATGTACCAGACCGCGCCGAAGTTGGGCAGGGTCTCGCTCATCGTCGGTTTGCCACCGGCCACCTTGCGTGCGCCGTAACGGGGCAGGGTGGTGTAGTCACCCACTTCCAGCTCGCCCTTTTCGTAACGCAGGCCGCCGGACAGCATCAGGTGATCGGTCGGCCACCAGTGCAGCTGCAGCAGCGGTGACAGGCTCTGGTAGGTGGTCTGCGGCACCCAGTTCATGCCACTGGCCAGCAGCACCTGGTGGGTGCGGTCGCGCAGGCCGTCCAGGCCCAGGGTCACGTCCAGCGTGGTGTCGGCGATGCGGCTCCAGCTCTGGGTCAGCTTGAAGCCGCGCTTGTCCGATTCGTTCTGGGTCTGGTCCCAGGCGGCATTGGCACCGGTGTTGCCCCACGGATCCCACTGGCTGGCACCGTAGCGGCCTTCGAAATCCACCGCGAAGGCCTGCGCCTGGAAACGGCCACCGAGCAGGTCGGCGGCGCTGTAGTCCACCGTCAGCGAACGCGAGCGGTTCATCGGCGGATCGAGTGGCGTGTCGCCGGGGACCGAAATGGTCGGGCGACCGGTGCGGTAGTCACCGTTGATGGCCAGGTAGTTGTCCAGCCCGCGCAGTTCGTAGCGGTTGGCCATCACCTGCAGGCGGTGGCCCTCGGCAATGTTCCAGCCCAGCTTGGCGAATACGTTCGATGAGGTCGAGTCCATCAGCTCGCCCTGCGCGTTGGTGCCGATCGATCGGCCCTCGCCGTCGTGGTACAGGCCCTGCTTCTCATAGGCCAGGCCGGCGACCAGGTCGAACTGCTCGCCGCGCACGCCCACCAGGGCCGAGCCGCGTTGGCCGTTGTCATCGTGGCGGCTGGGCAGGGCAGCGCTGTAGCTGAGGTTGGTGTCGAGCAGGAACGCGCCTGGCTCACTGGGCGCACTGCGGGTGATGATGTTGACGATGCCGCCGGTACCGCCGATGCCCTGCAGCGCGTTGGCGCCGTGGATGACCTCGATGCGTTCGATCATCGCCGGGTCGATGGTGTGCGAATCACGCGAGCCATCGCGCAGCGGCGTGGACTGCGGCACGCCGTCGACCATGTACAGGATGCCGCGGCCGCGCATGGTCTCGCCGTAGTTGGACATCTTTTCGCGCGCCGGGGCAAACGCCGGGATCTGTGACGACAGCACCCGCGACACATCTGAACCCAACGCCAGCTGCTGGGCGATGTCCTCGCGGGTCAGCACCGTGATGGTATTGGGCATGGCGGTCTCGCCCTGCGGCATGCGTGCGGTCGAGGCCGAGACCGTGACGCGGGCCAGCGCCGTCGTTGTGGCGGATGACGGCGCCGATGATGCGGCCCGGGCCGGGGTGCGCGGCTTCGCCGGCGCTGGCGCGGCACTCACCACGAACACCCCTGGCGAACGTTCCTGCAGGGCCAGGCCCTGGCCTGCCAGCAGCCGTTGCAGGGCCTCACGCGGGGTGTAGCGACCATCAACAGCCGGGGCGCTGCGGCCGCTCACGCTGTCGGCGGCGAACAACAGCTGGATGCCACTCTGCCGCGCCAGCGAATTGAGCGAGACCTGCAGCGGGCCGGCCGGCAGGTGCAGCTCGACGGGCGCGGACGCAGCGGTCTGTGCCGTGGCCGGCAGGGCCGCACACAGGCAGGCAGCGAGCAGGGTGGGGGCCAGCCGGCGCAGGGTGGCAGGCGGAACAGGGCGGGTCATGCGGGGGTCCTTCGGAAGGGTTCAAGCACTTGCCGGATGGGACGGCGCGCAACCCACCCTCGGTGTGGCATTCAATCGCGGGCGCGCAGATGCAGGCTGCCATCGGAAGCGGTGTGCACCTGTACCGGCAGGATCTCGGGCAGCAGCGCGAGTACGGTCTCGGCGCGGTCGGCGTCGAATACACCCGACACCTGCAGCGGCCCCAGTGTCGGGTCGTCCAGCACGATGGGACGGTCGTGATAACGCTGCAGGATGCGCAGGACCTCGCTCAGTGGCATGCGGTCGAACTGCAGGCGCCCGCTGGTCCAGTCCGCCTGCTCTGGATCGATGGCCTCCGGGGGTGACAGCGAACCGCGTTGTGCCAGCAGGCGCTGCCCTGGCTTCAGCCGCTGTTCGCTGCCGCCCTCGTCGACGCGCACGCCGACCTCGCCGCGCCACAGTGTCACCTCGCTCAGTTCACCCTGGCGGTCGACGTCGAACACCGTGCCGTAGTTGCGCACGTGGACCGCGCCGGCATCCACCTCGAAGCGCCGCCAGGCCGAGTGCTGCACCTTGAAGCGTGCCCGCCCTTGGTCCAGCAGTACCTGCCGGGAGCGCAGATGGCGGCGCACCTGCACGTGGGTGCCCGCATCCAGTTGTACCCGACTGCCATCGGCCAGGACGAGTTCGCGGCGTTCGCCCACGCCGGTCTGGTAGTCGCGGACCTGCCAGGCCGGGTCGGCCACGAATACGGCACCGGCCAGCACCAGCAACACGGGCAGGACCCGCTTCGTGCCGCCACCGCGGCGGCGCAGCGTTTCCGGCTCGGGCAGCGGGAAGCGTTGCTTCAGGGCGTCCCGATGCTGGTCCAGGACCTGGTCGGTGGTGGGGACCTCGGGCGGCGGTGGTGGTGCAGGTGCATCGCTCACTGCGGCGTGCCCTGCTGGCGGCAATCGGCCATGGCAAGCCGCAGGTGACGCTCCACCGCCTTCAGACCGATGCCCATGCGCTGCGCGACGTCGGCCTGCGGCAGCTCGTGGATCTTGTGCAGGATGAAGACCTGCTGGCGCCGGCAGGGCATGCGCTCGATGGTAGCGCTCAGGCGTTGCAAGGCCTGCTGTCCCTGCGCCTGCTGCTCGGGGCCCGGGCGTGGGCAGGCGTCATCGGGCAATTCGGCACGCGCCTCCACCCAGTGCCGGCGCAGATCCTCGGCGCGGCAGCGGTCCACCGCCGCATCATGGGCGATGCGCCGCAGCAGCGCGATGGGTTGCCGAGCATCGTAGGCGGCTGGACGTTCCAGCAGCCGCACGCAGACATCGTGCACCACTTCACGGGCCAGCCCTGGCGACCGGAACCGGCAGCGCAGGTACTCCACCAGTTCCTCGTAGTGGCGCACCAGCGAGGACACCAGCGGCAGCGCAGGAGGGGGTAGGGAAGGCAGCTGGGACATCCGGACTGGAAGCAAGGGCAAGGGGCGGGCGCGGGGAGGGCATCCCTGCGCGATGACGCAATACTAATGGGAACCGTTCGCGTTTGCTATGTGGCGCGGGGATCGGGATTGTTCGACGGGGCTGGAAAGTGAAACCACGATCATCGTCTGGAGCGCAGAATCGGCCGCGGCTAGCCTGCCAGCAGGCTCAAGGAGATGGACCATGCACGTGCTTATGGTGATGGTGGGTGGTGTGGTGCTGCTGGGCGTGTTCCTGCTGTTCGGGCGGCTGTGGAGCGTAGGCCAGTCACAGCTGCCCACGGCCCTGATCGCGTTCATCGCCACCTGGTTGCTGGTGACGGTGGCCAACATGTGGGTGGGCGTGAGCAAGGCCGGTTACGCCGTCCGGGAGGAACTGCCGATCCTGCTTCTGGTGTTCACCGTGCCGGCGTTGCTGGCTGGTCTGCTGTACTGGCGCCTGGCGCGCTGAAGAACGGCCATGAGCACACGACTGAAACTGCCTGCCCTGCGCCAGCGCGATGGCCACCACGCCCGCGTGACCTACGAAGAGCTGTTCTTCGACCTCGTCTACGTCTTTGCGGTAACCCAGCTCAGCCACCATCTGCTGCATCACCTGGACCTGGTCGGGGTGATGCAGACGCTGGTGCTGTGGTTCGCGGTCTGGTTGGGCTGGCAGTACGCCTGCTGGGTCAGCAACTGGTTCGATCCGGAGGCGCCACGCATCCGCAGCCTGCTGTTCGTCACCATGCTGCTGGCGCTGCTGATGTCCTCGTCCATTCCCGAGGCCTTCGCTGAACGCGCCTGGGTCTTCGCGGGGGCCTACGCCACCATGCAGGTCGGGCGCACGGTGTTCGTGCTGCTGGAGGTCGGTCGCAGCCATCCGCTGGCGCCCAACTTCCGCCGCATGCTGGCGTGGGTAAGTGTATCGGCCTGTTTCTGGCTGGCCGGCGCTGCGGCCGAGGGCAATCTGCGGCTGGCACTGTGGGCGATGGCGGTGGCCTGCGAATACATCTCGCCGATGTTCGGCTTCGCGTTCCCGGGCATGGGCCGGTCGCACACCCGTGACTGGACCATCGAAGGCGGGCACCTGGCCGAGCGTTGCCAGTTGTTCGTCATCGTCGCCCTGGGTGAGACGCTGCTGGCCACTGGCGGCGTTCTCAGCGAGGTCGAGCATTGGAGCGGCGATGTGGTCTCGGCGGTGCTCGCCACCTTCGCCGGCACCATCGCCATGTGGTGGCTGTATTTCGGTATCTCCAGCCGCGACGCCACTGCGGCGATCACCCATTCCGAGGACCCCGGGCGGATGGGCGCCAACTTCCACTACGTGCATGCGCTGCTGATCGCCGGCATCATCGCCACCGCGGTCGGCAACGATCTGGTCATGGACCATCCTGGCGCAGCGGTGACCCCGGTCTACGCCACGGTGCTGGTAGCGGGGCCGTTGATCTACCTGCTGGGCAGTGCCCTCTACAAGCGCGTGGTCTATGGGCATGCGCCGCGCTCGCACCTGCTGGGTGCGGTGGCGCTGCTGGTACTGGGCCTGATGCTGCCGCACATGCACCTGCTGGCCGCCGGGTGGCTGACCAGCCTGGTGCTGCTGGGCGTGGGGCTGCTGGATACGTGGCTGAAGCGGCGCACCCGGCCGTTGCCGGGCTAGAACCCGCCGCCGGTCTTGAAGCCACCGCCACCGCTGATGCCGCCGCCGCTGTGGAAGCTGCTGCCGCTGGAACTCGAACTGGAACTCGAGCGCGAACTGGAACTGGAACTGGAACTTGAACGCGAGCTGGAACTGCTGGAACCGCTCAAAAGCAGGTCGAACAGGCTGCCAGAGGAGTGGGTGGCGCTTCGGCTGCTGGTGGTGCTGAAGAAGGACGCGGCGACTGTGGCCGGTGCGGCGGCCCGGTAGCTTGGCGCCTCGTAGGCTTGGCGTTCGCTGTCTGCTGCCGCCTGGTAGCTCCTGCGCGCAGCCTGCAGGCTGTCCAGGCGCTTCTTCAGCACGGCCATTTCACGGGTGTGCTCAGCCACCATGCCGTCGATCTCGCCCAGGCGCAGGCGACTGCCATGGATCCGTTCGAGCACGGCATCGTCCTCGCCGGAGGCGGTGGCGGCGACGCGGCGGTACAGGTCGTCCATGCTCTTGGCCGACAGCGTGCGCGCCAGCGCGGTGAGCAGGGTGCGGCCTTCGGCATCGGTCCAGCTGTGGAAGCCGTCGATCTGTGCCTGCTTGGCATCCACGGTCTGCCGATGCAGCTGCTCGGCCAACAGCGCCTGCGCCAATGCGCCCTGTGCCGTCTGCAGCTGCTGGCGCAGCGGGTCGCCACCGGCGTGGGCGAGGGCGGCATCGCGGGCCTGCTGTACCGGCTGGCGGGCAGCCTCGGCGTCGTCGCGGGCGCGTCCGGCATGTTCCTGTAGATAGGGCGGAAGTTCGACCAGCGTTGCGTACTCGCGACGGGCACGGTCGAAGCCGCACAGTTCGGCCAGCCAGCCGTCGACGGTGCGCACCAGCGGCCAGCCGCGGTAGGCCGTGCTGCCGTAGTTGCGCCGGTGCAGGTACATGAAGATCGGGTCGGCCTGGTAGGCGCCGGCCTTGGCGTCATGCTCCGACTGCGCAGAGGTGGCCATGCGCTCGACCGTGTCGGCGCGCGCCACGGCCAGCTGCAGGTCGTCCTGCAGCGCCCTGTAGGTGGGTTCCGCTTCCAGCGTGGTGTCCACCTGGTCCTGCAGGGCCTGCCAGCGTCCGCCGGCGGCGTCGCGTGCGGCAACGGCCTCCTGCGACCGCTGCTGCAGCGACTGCTCGATGTCCAGCAGCGCCTGCAGCTCGCCTGCCAGCGCCGCCGCTTTGCGATCACGGCGCTGCAGATCGGCGCTGGTCTGCTGCAGCAGGTCCCGGGCAAGCATCGGCGGCGCATCGGTGGCAGCCTCGGCCTGCAGGCGGGCCAGCGCGTTGAAGTCGTCGTGGACCCGCCCGTGCAGTGCTTCCTGTTCCTTGATCAGTTCCCGGCACTGGTCGCCACGCGCGGCCAGTTGTGCCTGCGCCTGGCCGATATCGGTTGTGACATCGGCAATCGCGTCGTTCAGATCTCTCATGTCAGTTCCTTACCCATCACCATTGGGTGATGTAGCCGCCGGTGGTGGGCATGCGGAACCGAGGCGACAGGCTGCCGCGCGGCTTGCTGCCGATCTGGTCGTCTTCGATGATGCCGTTGTCCTGCTTGTCGGCGGCAACCCGGTTGTAGGTGGCCTCGGGCACACGTACGGCAAACACAGAAACCCGTTCGTCCTTGCCGGTCTCCTCGTTGCGGATCGGCAGTTCGGCAGCGTTGCCGGCCTCGTCCAGCGCTTCGGTCACCAGGTAGTAGTTGCGGCCACCATTGGCCTTTTCGTTGTAGCGCCAGACGCCGGTGCGTTCATCGTCACGGTTGACGATGCGGTAGACCAGTGTCTGCGACAGCAGCCCCACCAGCTCGCTGACCTCGTCCACGGCCGGCCCGGCTTCGGCCAGCGTCTCTATCCGGATCAGGCGGGCGGCCTGCTCCAGCGCACGCTCGAAGCGCTTGCGGTCTTCGCCGGTGACGCCGGTGGCGAGGCCGTCGGTCTTGAGCTGGGCCAACCGCTCGTTGAGCGCGGCCAGCTTGTCGGCGCTGCCGATCAGGTCCTTCAGGGTCGCTACCGCCTGGCCGGCCGCGGCCATGTCGCCTGCGCGCAGTGCCACGTCGCCGCCGGTGTAGGCGCGTGCGCGCACCTGCTCTGCATCCGGCGCGAGGCGAGCGGCCTTTGCAGCGGCGTTGGTGGTGTCCAGCAGCTCGCTGGCCTCGATGGCCTGGCTGAGGGTATTCACCCGCTCGGTGAGCGCGGGCAGGGTTTCCCTGGCCTGCGCCAGCAGCTGCGCGGTTGCCAGCCGGTGCTGCTCAACCTGCGCGGCCGCCTGCGCGCCGGTGGCAGTGCCACCACTGCTGAGCCGGGTGAGCTTGTCTTTGCGCACAAGAGTCGGCTGTGCGGCCAGTGCGGCGGGAACCTCGGCGAAGCGGCGCTGTGCTTCGGCCAGCGCGACCTGTGCGCCTTCGGTCAGCGGCTGCAGGCGCTCACCGCTGGCGGTGGCACGTGGCAGCAACCCCTGCAGGGCCTGTACCTGTGCGGCCAGCAGGGCGCGCGCTGCAGCAGCCGCCTGTTGCTGCGCGGCCACCTTGTCGTTCAGCACCTGTACGTTCTTCTGCACGTTGCTCTCGTGCACGAACGCGCCGAAGCTGCGCGCCATCGCCAGCAGAACACCAAGCATCAGCAGCACCAGGGCCACGATCAGCGCCCACTTCAGCAGCCGGCTGCGATCGATCCAACGCCGGGCCAGCCACGCCTTCCAGCCACGTGGCGCGACGTAGAGGTAACGCTGCTCACGCTGGGCCGCGATGCCGGCCTCGAGGATCTCGTCGGAGACCTCGATGCCCTGCGAGCGGTACAGTTCAAGCAGGCGCTGCTTCAGCGTCGCCTTGTCATGGCCGCTGTCGGCCAGCGCCTTCATTTCGGCATTGCGGTAACGCAGCTGGTCGACCACATCCATGGTCAGCAGCGCATCCTGCAGCTCGGCAGGGGCCATCGTCGCACTCACCTCAACGCGACTCCGGGCTCGGCGGTGTCTGCAGCAGGGCAGCGAAACGCTGCTTGCCCTGTTCGACATACTCGGCGATCTCCGCCGAGTCGCGGGTGGCCTGGCCGCGCAGCTGCTCGATCTCTTGCAGCGAGGTCTCCTGGAAGCGCACCACCGCATCGACCAGCTTGCGCACCGAATCGACGCCGATGGTGGCGCCGTAGCCCGCCTTCAGGCCCTCGTGCAGCACGTCGTCGCCAATGTTGGCCACCGCTTCCAGGCCCTTGGAGGTGCCCTCGGTCATCGCGTTGAGCGCCTGCGTGGACTCATGCAGCCCCATCTGCGTGGTGAACGCCAGGTTCAAGGCGGTGAAGCTGGTTTCATTGGTGGAGAAGAACACCACCGAACGCTCGTTGACGCGGCGCTTGACCTCGTGCGACTGGTGCACGCGCAGCATGATCGCCTCGGACGTGGCGTAGTTCACCTGCAGGTTCTCGGCCAGGTCCTTGGCCAGCTGGTAGCGTGATTCCTCGGCCTGGTTGTTGCGCAGGGCCTCGTCGCGGGCCATGACCAGGCGACCGGTGTCGGCGGCATCGGCGGCCGGGTCGGCCGACTCCACGCGCTGCTGCGCCTGCTTCAGTGCCTCGCGTGCATCGGCCAGCGCCTGCTCCTGCAGCTTCAGCAGTTCATGTGCCTGGATCTCGGCATCCTTGATCGACAGGCGGAAGTCGCCGTACATCTCCAGCACGCGCGACTCGCGCTGCAGCTGCTCGGCCGAATCGCGGCTGACTTCCAGGAACGTACGGCGGATCTTCTCGAACCGGCTCGGGATGTCACCGCGGGTGACCTTCATCCACAGGTTCTGCAGGCGCTCGCCCATGTCGATCTTGCCATCGCGGACCTGCTCGACCATGGTGCTGGCATCGTCACGGATGCTGTCGAAGGCGCGGATGATCTCGGTATAGCGGTCAGACACCTTTGCCGAGCTGATTTCATCACGCATCACGGCATTGAAATGGCCGGACTGCTGCAGCACGCGGGCAATGGCCACCACGCGGCCCTGGTCGAGGGTAGACAGCTGCGACACCAGCGCGATAGCCGGCGCGTTGTTGTCCTGGGGGGCGGCCAGGCCCAGGCTGCGCAACGTGGCCATGGCGCGGTCGAGATACTTGATCGGCGCGGTAGCAGCCGGCGTGGCAAGGAGGGTGTTCTCGGACATTTCGACGGCTCCGGTCAGGGCAAGCGATGAGGAACCTGCTGCGTGGAACGGGCAGGTTGCTGCGAAACGAAGGGGAAGGGGAGCGGCCGCCGTGCGGCGCACGGCAGGCTGGCCCGGTCAAGGACCGCGGGCCCGGTATGGGCAAGGGTGGTGTCCTGTTCAAGCATGGCGCTTTCCCTGCAGATCGCCCCCTGGCGATTCCTGGCCCATTGTAGCGGTGGTGATGGGCAGGTGAAGCCCCACCGATGGCAGGGTGGAGTAGCGTTGGCGCTCGCTCATCCGTTCCGGCCAGCGAGGGCTTCGTGCAGAACATACCGCAGTGGTTGATCTGGGCCGGATTGTCTGCCGTGTTCGCAGCGCTGACCGCGCTGTTCGCCAAGGTTGGGGTCAAGGGCGTCGACTCGGACCTGGCCATGGCGATCCGCACCCTGGTGGTGGCCGCGGTGATCCTGCCGCTGGTGGTGATCACCGGCAAATGGTCCAATCCGTTGCTGCTGCCGGGCCGCACCCAGCTGTTCCTGGTGCTGTCGGCATTGGCCACCGGCGCTTCGTGGCTGTTCTACTTCCGCGCGCTGCAGAGTGGTGAGCTGGCCAAGGTCGCAGTGGTCGACAAATTCAGTGTGGTGCTGGTGATCGTGCTGGCCTACCTGCTGCTGGGCGAACGTCCGACCCTGCGGGAATGGAGCGGCATCGGCCTGGTGCTGGCCGGGGTGATCGTACTGGCGACGAGGAAGTAGCAGCGTTCAAACCCATCGACGAGGGAGAGCAGGATGCAGGGCGAAGCGCGCGGAACCTTTGAAGTGAACCTGCTGCCGATCAGTGGCAACGACGGCCCGATCGGGGTGATGTCGATCGACAAGGTCTTCCATGGTGACCTGCAGGGCAGCAGTGTCGGCCAGATGCTGGCCTTCCGCAGCCCGGTGCAGGGCTCGGCGGGTTACGTGGCGATGGAACGGGTAACGGCCACGCTGGCGGGGCGCCAGGGTGCTTTCACCTTGCAGCACAACGGGTTGATGACCCGTGGCACGCCGTTGCTGAGCGTGGTGGTGGTACCCGATTCGGGCAGTGAAGAACTGCTCGGTCTGAGCGGCACACTGGAGATCACCATCAGTGAAGGCCGCCACGACTACCGGTTGGTCTACGCGCTGCCGGAGCCGGAATAGGCGGCTTGCGGGTTCAAGCGCTGCCCGCCTGCAAGCGATCATACATCCGCACCAGATCGACCAGGGTGCGCGCGCCCATCTTGCGCATCACCTGCGCGCGGCGCACCTTCACCGTGATCTCGCTGACGCCGAGGTCACCGGCGATCTGCTTGTTGAGCCGGCCGCGTACCACGCCGTCGACCACCTCGCGTTCGCCGGCATTGAGGGTGTCCCAACGCAGCTGCAGAGCGCCGAGTGCCTCGCCGTCGCGGCGGCGCTGGCGGTCGATCTCGATGCCCTTGTGGATGGCGTCCAGCAGTTCCTGGTCGCGGAAGGGTTTGGTCAGGAACTCGATGGCGCCGTCCTTGATCGCGTTGACGCCCATCGCAATATCGCCGTGGCCGGTGATGAACACCACCGGCAGCTGCAGGCCGTGGCTGCCCATCGTGCGATGGAACTCCAGCCCACTCTGGCCGGGCATGCGTACGTCCAGCACCAGGCAGGCCGGCGCATCTTCCAGGTCGTGTTCGAGGAACGCCTGGGTGGAGGCGAAGGCCCGCACCTGCAGGCCCATCGAGGCCAGCAGGTCCTCCAGTGCGGCGCGCACCGACGGATCGTCGTCGATCACGTAGACGATGGGTGCTGGATCGATGGCAGGGGCAGCGGGCTTACGCATGTTGAACGTCCGTGGCAATGGGCAGATCGAACATGAAGCAGGCACCGCCGCCTGCCGGTCGTTCGGCGCGGATCTGGCCGTCGTTGGCTTCGATCATCGAACGGCTCAGGCTGAGGCCCAGCCCCAGCCCGTGTGATTTGGTGGTCCAGAAGGCATCGAAGACGCGCTCGGGATGATCGGCGGGCAGGCCGACACCACGGTCGCGGACGCTGAGGCTGACCCGCGCACCGTCACGCCGGGTCAGCAGTGACAGGCGACGGTCGGCAGTGGGCACCGCTTCCATTGCGTCCACCGCATTGAGGATCAGGTTGCCGATCACCTGCTGAATCTGCACGCGGTCGGCCTGCACCGGCGGCAGGTCGGCGTCCAGCAGCAGCGCCACGGCCACGCCGTGCTGGTCCAGCTCGCTGCGCGACAGCGCCAGCATTTCCTCCACCGCCTGGTTCAGGTCGAAGGCGCGTCGTTCCGGTGCCGCGCCCTGGGTCAGGCCGCGGATGCGGGCGATTACGTCACCGGCGCGGTGCGCGTCGGCCAGGATGCGGGCCACGGTCTGCCGGGCCTTGTCCACGTTCGGCGGGTCCTGTGCCAGCCAGCGCTGGCAGGCTTCGGCGCTGCTGGCGATGGCCGCCAGCGGTTGATTCACTTCATGCGCGATGGAGGTGGTCAGCTCGCCCACGGTGGAGGCGCGCGCCACCCGCAGCAGGCGGCCCTGCGCTTCCTGCACGGCGGCCTTGGCCGCTTCCATGTTCAGGGCGAGGTAGGTGGTGATGCCGATCACCAGCATGCCGATGACCGAATTGACCAGGCCGATGCGGTAGGTGCCGAAGCGGGTCAGGAAGAAGCTCAGCCCGGTCAGTGCGAAGCAGGCGATGGCCAGGGTGATGAGCCCACGCGCGCCCAGCACGCGCGACGCGGCGAGGATGACCGCGGCGTAGAAGCAGGCAGCGGCAACCGCGTAATCGGTGACGGTGTCGATCAGGAAGATCGCCGCCATCACGATGATCAGGGCCAGCAACACCAGCGGGCGGCGAGGCGACAGCGATGGCATCGGGACAGCTCCCTGGCGTGGGCGGAAAGGATAGCAAAGCCGGCATTGGTGGATGCTGACCTTGGTCGGCGTGCTCTCGTGGGGCGGGTGCCGACCGTTGGTCGGCACAAGCCAAAACGATGCCTGGTAGTGCCGGCCGCTGGCCGGCAACTGCACGGTGTTGCCGGGGTTCATGAGGTTGCCGGCCAGCGGCCGGCACTACCGCAGGGATGGACACGGTCTCTGAAGGTTCTGTGCCGACCAACGGTCGGCACCTATCAAAGCGGAGCACGGTGTTGCCGGCCAGCGGCTGGCACTACTCCTCCAGGCTGGCGTTCCAGAACCCCTGCAGGACACCGGGTGTGGTCGCCAGCGTGGCCAGTACCGCATCCAGTTCGCCGGCATCGACGGTGGTGGCATACAGCACCGCTTCGATCTCCACGTCGCGCTCGCCAAACGGGCGCTGGTCCACCGCGCGCACCGGGTACTGCGCCTGCTCGAGCAGCAGCAACAGCTGGTCCAGCACCTCGGCCTGCTGTTCGCGCTGGCAGACCACGTTGATCGCATAGGTCGCCTCGCTGAACGCTTCCGGCAGCGGCTGCCGCTGGATGCGGTTCACCACCGGCCGCAGCAGGGTGTTGGTGGCCAGCACGAATACAGCCGCCAGTACCGCCTCCGGCAGCAGCTTGATACCGGCACACGCACCCACCGCCGCCGATCCCCACAGGGTGGCGGCGGTGTTCAGGCCGGACACCTGGGCGCCGTCCTTCATGATCGCGCCGGCACCGAGGAAGCCGACGCCGGAGATCACATACGCAACCACATGCAGCGGTGACGGTGGGCCGCCGTACAGGTCATGGAAGCGCACCGCCAGATCGACGAACACTGCCGCACCCACCGCCACCAGCGTGTTGGTGCGCAGGCCGGCAGTGCGTTGCCGCAGTTGCCGCTCCAGGCCGATGACCGTGCCCAGCACGAACGCCACCGACAGGCTGATCAGCGAGCTGAGCGTGGCGCCGGCGTTGAACGCCGGCAGGTTCGGATTGATGTCCATTGTGTTTCTCCCTGGACAAAGCGGCGGGCGCTTACTGCCAGCCGTAACGACGGATGTAGAACCGCTTCAGCGCAGTGGTCAGCACCGCATAGCCGAACAGGATCGCCACCAGGAACGGCCAGTAGCCGGCCGGCAGCGCCTGCAGCTTGAAGTAGCCGGCCAGCGGGCTCATCGGCAGGGCCACGCCGATTGCCATGATCAGGCCGGTCATCAGCAGCAGTGGCGGAGCCGCGATGCTCTGCAGGAACGGCACCTTCGGCGTGCGGATCATGTGCACGATCAAGGTCTGGGTCAGCAGGCCGACCACGAACCAGCCGGACTGGAACAGGCCCTGGTCGGCCGGCGTGCGTGCATCGAACACGTACCACATCAGCGCGAAGCAGGTCAGGTCGAAGATCGAGCTGATCGGCCCGAAGAACACCATGAAGCGGCCGATGTCCGCCGGGTTCCACTTCAGTGGCTTGCGCACCAGCTCCTCGTCCACGTTGTCGAACGGGATGGCGATCTGCGAGATGTCGTACAGCAGGTTCTGCACCAGCAGCTGCAGCGGCAGCATCGGCAGGAACGGCAGGAAGGCCGAGGCCACCAGCACCGAGAACACGTTGCCGAAGTTGGAGCTGGCGGTCATACGGATGTACTTCAACATGTTGTTGAACGTGCGCCGGCCCTGGATGACGCCTTCCTCCAGCACCATCAGGTTCTTTTCAAGAAGGATGATGTCGGCGGCCTCCTTGGCGATGTCCACCGCGCTGTCCACGCTGATGCCGATATCGGCCGCACGCAGCGCCGGTGCATCGTTGATGCCGTCGCCGAGGAAGCCGACAACCTTGCCCTGCGCGCGCAGCTCGCGCACCAGGCGCTCCTTGTGCAGCGGCGTCAGCCGGGCGAACACGCGGTGGTGGTGCAGCGCCCGCGACAGCGCGCCGTCATCCATGCGCTCGATCTGTGGGCCGGTCAGGATGGTGTCGGCGTCCAGCCCCACCTGTGCGCAGACACGGGCGGTCACCAGCTCGTTGTCGCCGGTGAAGACCTTGACCTCCACGCCATGCGCGGCCAGCGCCTGCAGCGCCTGCGCTGCCGATTCCTTCGGCGGGTCCAGGAAGGCCACGTAGCCGACCAGGGTCAGGCCGCACTCGTCGGCCTGCGAGTAGACGGTCTGGCTGGCGGCGGTCTCCTTCATCGCCACCGCCACCACGCGCAGGCCCTGTTCGTTCAGTTCCTCGGTGGTCTGCCGCACGCGGGCCAGGCGGCGCTCGTCCAGCGGCATGTCCTGGCCGTTCTCGCGCACGGTGCTGCACACCGCCAGCATCTCTTCCACCGCGCCCTTGCAGATCAGCTCATGGTGGTCCTCGCGCTCGGAGACCACCACCGACATGCGGCGGCGCTCGAAATCGAACGGGATCTCATCGACCTTGTGATAGTCCTGCGACAGCCGCAGCGAACTCTGCAGCTCCACGTGCTCCAGCACCGCGCGGTCCAGCAGGTTGATCAGCCCGGTCTGGAAGTGGCTGTTGAGGTAAGCGAACTTCAGCACGTCTTCCGAATCGTGACCGAACACATCGGTGTGACGCTCCAGCGCGATCTTGTCCTGGGTGAGGGTGCCGGTCTTGTCGGTGCACAGCACTTCCATCGCGCCGAAGTTCTGGATCGCATCCAGACGCTTGACGATCACCTTGCGCCGCGACAGCAGTACCGCACCCTTGGCCAGGGTGGAGGTGACGATCATCGGCAGCATCTCCGGCGTCAGGCCCACCGCCACCGACAGCGCGAACAGGAACGCCTCGGTCCAGTCACCCTTGGTCCAGCCGTTGATCAGCAGCACGAACGGCACCATCACCAGCGCGAAGCGGATCAGCAGCCAGCTGACACTGTTGACGCCAGCCTGGAATGCGGTCGGTGCACGGTCGGTGGCGGTGCTGCGCTGGGCCAGCGTGCCGAAGTAGGTGCGGTTGCCGGTGGCCAGCACAACAGCCGTGGCCGTGCCGGACACCACATTGGTGCCCATGAACAGCAGGTTGTGTTGTTCCAGCAGGCCTGCCAGGCCATCGCCGGGGTGCGCGAACTTTTCCACCGGCAGCGATTCGCCGGTCATCGCAGCCTGCGCCACGAACAGGTCCTTGGCGGTCAGCACGCGGCAGTCGGCCGGAATCATGTCGCCGGCCGACAGCACGATGTGGTCGCCGGGCACCAGTTCGCGGATCGGCAGGTCGAGCAGGCGTGCCGGGCGGCGGCTGTGCAGGTGCGCACCGAAGTACTGGTCGGCCACATCGGCGGCCTCGGTACCCGGATTGCGGCGCAGCACGCGTGCGGTATTACCGACCAGCGCCTTCAGCCGTTCGGCGGCACGGTTTGAGCGGCCTTCCTGCACGAAGCGGATCAGCGTGGACAGCAGCACCATCGCAGCGATCACCACGGTGGCCTTGATGTCCTCGGTCAGCCAGGACACCGCCGCCAGCACGGTCAGCAGCAGGTTGAACGGATTGCGGTAGCACTGCCACAGATGGCGCCACCAGGGCAGCGGCTTTTCGTGATCTACCTCGTTGGGGCCGAGCGTGGCCAGCCGTTCCTCGGCCTCGTGCGGGCTGAGGCCATCGGCATGCGATTCCAGCGTGGCCAGCAGTTCGGCTTCGTCCTGCTGGGCGAGGGTGACCAGGCCGGTGGTGAGCGCGAACGGCGCTGCTTCGGCGCTGCCCGGGCCAAATCCGGCTTCGGGCATCGCACGGCGGCGGAACAGGTTGCCTGCGCGACGGCTGCGCAGGAAGGCGTTGAACCAGGCGTTGAGCAGGCTCATGGGACTCTCCTCGAATGTCAGAGCCGGCCGCGGCCGGAACACGAACGGAACGGTTGGAACAGGTCAGGCGTGGCGCATCGCCAGCACTGTCGGCGACCACGGCTGCATGCGCAGCCGCTTGCTTCCGCCGATGCACAGCGGCTTCATCGCATCGCGCAGGGGATAGGGCAGGTGGCGCAGCACATTGATGCGCTCGCTGATTGGCAGCAGCGACAGCGCGTCGGCCACCACGCGTGGGGAACCGAGCGACAGCGAACGGGCGAACATGACCGGGCCGTGCTGCAGCAGCTGGCTGCGCAGGGCGGCGACATCGCGCTCGCCGATCAGGCGGCGCAGGGTGATGTAGAGGATCTTGTAGGACATGGGGGTGCTCTCCAGGCAAACGGCGCCTGGCGGCCCCCCGTCACTCAGGCAGGCAGGGACCGGCGGGCAGGCGCCAGGAACGGGCAACAAGCGGTCATCCGGGGCGCGGTGCGCCCGGCAGGGTCGGGGTCCATCTGCGTCTCCATGAGGGGAGGGTGCCGGCCAGGGTTGCCCTGGCCAGTGGCGCTATTGTCCGCCCCTGAATGGGGCAGGCCTAGAGGCTCGTGGGTTAGCCCGGCTATACCTTGGTATAGCCGGGTACCCGTAGCGCCAATCGAGGGTTCAGTGATGGATCAATGCGAAGCGCTGGTCTGCTTGCACACGTCGTACTCGCCACGGCTCAGCGTCTTGTTGCGGTCTGTGTCGCAGGCGTGCAGTCGTTCGGCCCAGTCCGGTGCCACGGCATCCACCTCGGCCAGCGTGACGATGCCGTCCTTGTCCTTGTCCTTGTCCTTGTCCAGCGATTCGTAGGCAGGGATGAGCCTTACTTCGGTCACGTCCTCGGCGGCCGTTGCCTTGCTGGCCTCCTGGGTCTTGGAACAGGCGCCCAGCAGCATGCCCGCACACAGCGAGAGAGCGATGGGAAGGCAGCGGTAACCGGTCATGGCGTGCTCCTGGGGAAAGGGCGAACCACCGGTGCGGTGGCCACGGCCGGATCTTCGGCGCGGGGCTGTAAGCGGGCTGCGAAGAATGAGGCCCATGGACCGCTGCCGGTGGGCCGCCATTCACCGGGCTGCGCAGCGGCGATTGCGCAGAGTCGACTCTACCGTCGAACGGTGGGATGCCGGCCAGCAGCCGGCACTACCCATCTGCTCAAAAGCGGTCGGCAAAGGCGTCCGTGGCCCGGACCAGCGCATCGACCGTGGCCGGCTCGTTGGCGCTGTGGCCGGAGGTCACCATCTCCAGCCGCGCTTCCGGCCAGGCCTTGGCCAGGTCCCACGCGCTGCGCGCCGGGCAGATGATGTCGTAGCGCCCCTGCACGATCACACCCGGGAGGTGGCGGATGCGATCGATATCGCGCAGCAGCTGGTCGGGTTCCAGGAAGATGCCGTTGCGGAAGTAGTGCGCTTCAATACGGGCCTTCGCCAGCGTATCCAGCGGATCATCGGTGGATTCGGCATCCACGTCGTGCTGCAGGGTGGCGGCGTTGTCTTCCCAGCCCAGCCAGGCCTGCGCGGCTTCGATGCGGGTCGCTTCATCCGGGCCATCCATGCGCGTCCAGTAGGCCGCAATCATGTCGCCACGTTCGGCGTGCGGAATGTAGGCCTCATAGCGGTCCCAGCGCTCCGGGAAGATCCAGCGCGCACCACCATGGGCCTCGGCGAACCAGCGGTTCTCCATTTCGCGGCCGAGGAACACGCCACGCACGATCAAGCCGGTGGCGCGCTCGGGATGTGCCTGCGCGTAGGCCAGTGACAGGGTCGAACCCCAGGAGCCGCCATAGACCAGCCAGCGCTCGATGCCCAGGTGCTCACGCACCTTCTCGATGTCGGCCACCAGGTCCTGCGTGGTGTTGTCGCGCAGTTCGCCGAACGGCGTGGAGCGGCCGCTGCCGCGCTGGTCGATCAGCACGATGCGGTAGCGCGCCGGGTCGAAGAAGCGGCGATGGGTCGGTGAGATGCCGGCGCCAGGGCCGCCATGCAGGTACACCACCGGAATGCCCTCTGGCGTGCCGCACTCTTCGATGTGCAGGGTATGCAGATCGCTCACCGGCAGGGTGAACTCGCGATAGGGCTCGATGGCGGGGTACAGGGTACGCATGGCAAGCGTCTCACAAGCAGGGGCGGCCAGCATAGCGCCGGCGCCTGCCGCCTGCAGCGGCGGGCTCCTGCGCGGCGCTGGAAATGGGCTGGCCGATGCGCATAAGCTTCCGCGATGCAAGCGACCACGACCGGGACGTCCACCTTCAACCTCACTCTCGGCAGCGGCGCGCGCGAGCTGTTGAAGTGGGTCGCACTGCTGGCCATGACCGGCGATCATGTGGCCAAGGTGGTCTTCGGCGGCTACGTGCCGGTGGTCAGCGAACTGGGGCGTATCGCGTTCCCGCTGTTCGCGCTGGTGATGGCCTGCAACCTGGCCCAGCCCGGAGCCGTCCTGCGCAAATCGATACGCCGGCTCGCGCTATGGGGGCTGATCGCGCAGCCATTGCACGCACTCGCGTTCGGTTCCTGGCTGCCGCTCAACATCCTGCTCACCTTCTCTGTGGCGGCGGTGGCCGTGCATGCGCTGGCGAACAATCGGCCGGTGCTGCTGTTGCTGGCTGCCGGCGTGCTGCCGATGTTGGTGGACTACCAGTGGGCCGGTGTTGGCTCCGTGCTGCTGGCCTGGATCGCGTTCCGGCATCGGACGTGGTGGCTGCTGCTGGTCGCGCTTGCAGCGGTGTGCTGGGCCAACCACAACGGCTGGGCACTGCTGGCTGTTCCGGTGGTCGCGCTGGCGACACGGGTGCCGTGGCAACTGCCGCGCTGGCGCTGGGCGTTCTATGGGTACTACGTGGGGCATCTGGCGGTGCTGGCATTGGTTGCCCATCTGCTTGCGTAATGTCGGAACTGGCATGTGGCATGTCCTGAATGCCGGATGCGGTCAAGGAATGCGCGGTGCCGATGCGGGTGAAGCATGCCGCCATCGGCATGGTGCAAGTTATTGAATTTTCGGCGCGATTGTCGATATGCGACAATGCTGCCATTGCGTGAACGCCGCTGTCATTGCACTTGGGTTGTTGGCGCCTGCCACCCCGTTGTGCACATGATGGGTTGCCACCGGATATGGGTGGCCGGGGCCTGGAAACCCCGTTGAGTAAGTGCTGTTTACGCTTGCCAGCCGGCGTCGCCTTGCGCGGCGTCGGCTGGCATTCCGTCCGCGTTCCATGGCGGGCGGTGCGTGGAGGTGGGCGCAAGCCCACCGCCCGGGTATAGCACTGACTCACGGGATTTCCAGCCACGTACCGTCCGCCGCCTTGATTGTTAAGGGCGGTGGTCCCGCATGCCTTGCACGGAGACCTGCCATGAACGCATCGGAGTTCCCCCATCAGCACGCCCCGGCCAATGCCGATGAAGGGTACGGCATTCCATTCGACCCCAACAGCCTGATGACCCTGCTGCATCGCATCGGGCTGGGCGCTGCCGCCGACGGCCAGCCTTGGCCCGAGCGCCATCAGCTACCGGGCCGTTGCCTGGCGTTGGCTGATGCTGATGGTGCACTGGCCGGGCTGCGCATCGCGCAGGAAATCCTGCTGGCGGCCGAGCGCGCCCGTCAGAATTGCGGCCCGGACCAGTACGTGGGCGATCGCGTGATGGAAGGGCTGAAGCTGGCTGCATTGGCGTTGACCAGCCATGCCATCTATTGCCTGCACCCGGAATGAAACGTAGATCCACGCCATGCGTGTATGGCCGGAGGGCTCCTTTGTAGAGTCGAGCCATGCTCGACTCAGCGGGCGAAGGGAGCCGAGCGTGGCTCGGCTCTACAGGGGCTCCACGTGTGCTCAGAAATCCATCGTGGCCGACACCAGCACCGTCCTCGGAGCACCCAGCGCCAGGCTCGACAACAACGGCATGCCCCAGTACGCCTTGTTGGTCAGGTTGTTCACGCTGGCCCGCAGCGCAAGCGGTCGACCCGCCACGGTGGTGCTGTAGCGCGCCCCCACATCGAACAACGTGCGCCCCGGCACAGACAGGCTGTTGTCGGCACTGATGTACTGCTTCGACATCGCCGTGGCATTGCCGGTCAGGGTGAGGCCCTGCAAGGTCGGCACATCCCATTCCACACCCAGCTTGGCCTGCCGTTGCGCTACGGCAGTGGCGATACGCCCCTCATTCACACCGCCTGCCGTGCGGGTCAGCTTTGGTTGCACGTAGGCCACGCCACCCAGCAAACGCACGCCATCCAGCGGCGCACCGAAGAAGCCCCATTCCACGCCACGGTTACGTTGTTCGCCGCCAAACGAGAAGATATTCGTGATCGGGTCGGTGTAGCTGCTCGGTCGCTTGATCTCGTACACGCTCAAGGTGTGCGCGAAGCTGCCCAGGTCCAGCTTCAGGCCCAGCTCCTTCTGCTTGGTACGGAACGGTGCGAACACATCACCGGCATTGGCAGCGGTCATCGGCGCGGTGGCGCCCTGGCTGAGGCCTTCGATGTAGTTGGTATAGAGGGAGACCGTGTCGGTGGCCTTCACCAGCAGGGCCGCGGCCGGCGTTGTGGCGCTCTCGTCGTAGCGCGAGGTGCGCGCACCACTGGCGACATTGAAGGTCTCACTGACCACCTGCTGGCGCCGCACGCCCAGCGTCAACTGCACGCGGTCATCGGCGAAGGCGAGGGTGTCGGCGAAACCGAGGCTGTCCAGCTTCAGTTCGGTATGCGAAATATGCGGCGCGACGAACGGTGCCGCCGGGCCCCATACCGGGTTATACAGATTGGTGGTCCAGTCCCAGCCCGGTACGCTGCGGCGGCCGTAGTCGTTCTGGGTGTGCTGGTAGTGGGTTACGTTGGCGGCCCACTGGTGGCCGACGCTGCCGGTTTGGAACGAGCCGCGCAGGCCGGCATCTGCGGATTGCTTCTTGATATCGAAGGCGAGCTGGCCGATCACCGTGCTGAAGTCGCCGGCCGGATTGAGGATCTGCGCGCTGATCGAACCGTTGTAGCGGTAGTCGGTCTTGCTGGTGCCGTAGGCCAGGTAAGCCATCAGGCTGTCGTTGATGTCCAGTTCGCCGCGCAGCATCGCGCCCTTGTCCTGGCTGTCCACGTCGGCCCAGTCCGGGTTGATCAGCGTATCGCCGCGTGGCGGCCGCGGAATGGCGACGCCCGGTGCCAGGCCGACGCCACGCGCGGGGCCGTCCACGCGGTCATCGGCGCTGTACAGATCGGCCGACAGCCGCGCACGTTCGCCGCGCCAGTCCAATGCCAGCGAACCGAGCTGTACCTTCTTGCTCTGCTTGCCCACGGCGCCATCTCCGTCACGGTACGCGCCGTTGAAGCGGATGCCGAACTGCTTGTCGGCGCCCAGGCGACGGCCCATATCCACATGGGTGCCGAACTGCGCATCGGAGGCAAAGTTGGCACTGACGCGCAGCAGCGGTTGATCGCCGGCACGCTTGGGGACCAGGTTGACGCTGCCACCAACCGAACCGCCCGGCGGCATGCCGTTGAGCAGCGCGGAGGGACCCTTCAGCACCTCGATGCGTTCGAACATCTCCGGGGAAGTGCGGTAGTACGGCGCCATGCCGCTGAGGCCATTGAAGGTGGTGTCGCTGGTGTTGGAGGCGAAGCCGCGGATCGCGTAGTTCTCGCTCCACGAACCGGTGACGCCATTGCTGAACACCGTGGGGTCGGTGGCGGCGATGACGTCGGTCAGGTCCTTGGCCTGGCGGTCGCGGATGAACGACTCGGTGTAGCTGACCGTGCTGAACGGCGTGTCCATGAAGTCCTTGTCGCCGAGCAGGCCGACGCGGCTGCCGGCGGCCACTTGCCCGCCCGCATAGTCCGCAGTGACCCGGCGCTGTTCCTGCACCTGCACCGAGGGCAGGGTGGACGGTGCGGTGTCGGCCAGCGCGGCAAACGAGGCCAGCAGCCCCAGCGCGAGGGCTGACATCCGGTAGCGCCGGGCCATGCCCGGCGGGTGTATCAGGCCGGAGGATGCGACGGCAGCACGATGCTGTGCAGAAGTGAAGTTGTAAACGGTCATGCCAGAGTCCTGTGAATCGCAGGCGCGAGCGCGCCTGGCGCGCTGCCGACGGCGAGCACGGGGAGAGGGCGCTGCGCAGGGTTGTTGGCTGGGTGGGGACCTGGCGGGAGGTGAGCCATGGGCTCGGCTACGGGCAGCGTGCTGGACGCATTCCGAATTAGTTGAGTAAATTAAACTAAATCAATCGAAGCGGACAAGAGGGTCCCTTTGCTGGCACCCTCAGCAGGGTATGAGCACGCACCCCGATCCAACGGCGCCGACCCGTGGCCGCCCGCCCACCATCACCCCGGAGCGCTTGGCCGACATCGGCATCCGCCTGGGCCTGCCCAACCTGACCATGGCCAACGTGGCCGCCGAACTGGCGGTGACCCAGGCGGCGCTGTACAAGCGCGTGGCCAACCTTGAGGCGTTGAAGCGCCTGGTGGCGGAGGCGGTGTTCCAGCGCTGGCAGATTCCGCGCGCGTCGGTCGATGCAGCGGGTGGGCTGGAGGCCTACCTGATGGGGTTCGTGGAGTCACTGTGCGAAGTGGTGAAGGCACACCCCGGGCTGCCGCCGTATCTGCTGCGGCGCACGGTGGCGACCGCGCCGATGCTGGAAAAGATCGCCTCGCACCAGGCGCACGTGGCCGAGGTGTTCGGCCTGCCGGTGGACAAGGCACGCTGGCTGCTGGCCACGATCGCCTTCTACTGCATAGCCGGCGCCGACACGATCTACGCGATTGCGGACGATGAAGAAGGGCAGGTGATCACCGAGTTCAAGCAGGGCATGCGGGCGCTGGTGATCGGTTCGCTGGAGGTATCGGCGCTTCGGTAGATCCACGCCATGCGTGGATGCCGTTGCACGGTTCGCCACGGCCCCATCTACGCATGGCGTGGATCTACAATGCGGCCATGCCTGCCACGCCTACTCTCGATGACCTTCGTCGCTACGCGGTGGCGCGCACCCTGTTCAAGCCGACCACGCTGCTGACCGCGATACGACGGCTGGGCTTCGTGCAGGCCGACCCGATCCGGGCACCCGCTCGTGCGCAGGACCTGACCCTGCGCCACCGGGTGAAGGACTACCGCGCAGGCGATCTTGAGCGGCGCTACACGCGTCTGCCGGTGGAAGAGGATTGCCTGGTGAATTACGGCTTCCTGCCGCGTGAGCATCTGGCACTGATGCACCCGCGCGTGTCCAAGCGCGAGTGGGACGCCGAGACCCATCGGCGCGCGGCCGACGTGCTGGCCTTCGTTCGCGAGCGCGGCAGCGTGCACCCACGCGAGGTCGACCAGGCGTTCGCGCATGGGCGGGTGACCAACTACTGGGGCGGCACCAGCAACGCCAGCACGCATCTACTGGATGGCATGCACTACCGCGGCCTGTTGCGGGTGCAGCGGCGCGATAGCGGCACGCGCATCTACGCCGTGGCCGATCATGCCGAGCCCGATTCCAGCGAACAGGCGCAGATCGAGCGCGCCGCTGCCCTGGTCGATCTGGTGGTGCGCAAGTACGCACCGCTGCCCTCGGCCAGCCTGACCTATCTGGTGCGCCTGCTGGGCTATGGCGCTCCACATCTGGCCGAGCAGACCCGGCAGGCATTGGCGTTGGCCAAGCAACAACTGGCCCGCTGCACGTTGGAGGGCACCACCTGGTACTGGCCGGCAGACGAGAACCCGCATTCGCGCCGCCATGCACCGGACGAACAGGTGCGCCTGCTGGCGCCGTTCGATCCGGTGGTGTGGGACCGCCGCCGCTTCGAGCTGTTGTGGGGATGGGTGTACAAGTTCGAGGCCTACACGCCTGCACCGAAGCGCCAATACGGCTACTACGCGCTGCCGGTGCTGTGGCACGACCAGGTGGTGGGCTGGGCCAATCTCAGCGTGCGCGACGGTGAGTTGGTGTCGAACGTGGGTTATGCCGGCAAGTCGCTGGCTCGCGACAAGGTATTTCGTGGCGCGCTGGACGACGAGCTGCAGCGCATGGCGGAGTTCCTGTAGCGCTAAGCGGCGCATGGGTATCTATCGATCCCGGTAGCCGCCAACCTTGGTTGGCGCTGGCTTGCACCGGTGCCCACCAAGGTGGGCAGCTACCAGAGCTGAAGCCGCCGATGGTTTGCCGCCATGTTGATCATCACGCACGGGCATTCGCGCTCCAGCCAATGCGTTCGTGCGCCTGTACCGTGCTAGCGTCCATGGATTGGAGGTCACGATGACGATCAAGGCATTCTGGGACGATCCCTATCGGCTGCGCCATGAGGCGCGGGTCGGCGCTGCCTTGGGTGATGAGATCCGGTTGGACGAGACCATCTTCTTCGCGTTCTCCGGCGGCCAGGAAAGCGACGCCGGCTCCATCGGCGGCCATCCGGTGCTGGAAGCGCGCAAGGATGGACTGGACATCGCCTATCGATTGTCAGAGGGGCATGGCCTGGGGGTAGGCGATGCGGTCTCGGTCGAGATTGATGGCATGCGCCGCTACGGCTTGATGCGCCACCATTTCGCGGCGGAAATGATCCTGCAGCTGATGTATGCGCTGGAGCCGGGCATCGACAAGGTGGGTGCGCATATCGGGCCCGCCAAGGCCCGCATCGATTTCGCGCGGGAAGGCAGCATTTCGGTGCTGTTTGATGCGCTGCAGGCCCAGTCCGCAGCACTGGTTGCGGCCGACCTGCCGATCATCACCGCGTTCTGCGACGAGGCCAACCACCGCCGTTTCTGGAAGGTGGAAGGCTTCGCGCAGATGGGGTGTGGCGGCACCCATCCACGCCGTACCGGGGAGATCGGTACGCTCTCGCTGAAACGGAAGAACCAGGGCAAGGGAGTGGAGCGCATCGAGATCACCCTGGACGCCCGGCCGTTGCCGCCATCGTGCGGTACGTCGCCCGGGTAGCCGCCAACCTTGGTCGCCACCGCACGGTGTTGGTGCCCGCCAAGGTGGGCAGCTACCGATTCAGCCGCCCATGCGCCACCATCGCCAACACCACCACCCCGGCGGCGACGCTGGTGTGACCGGACAGCGCTGCCAGGCCAAAACCTACGCCCAACCCGCGCATCGCGAACACGGTGCTGAATACCAGCAGCGCCCATCCGACCGCGCGCAGCTGCTGCGTCGTAGCAAGGCTCAACACGCGATGCAGCATGTCCCGCTGATGGCGTTCCATTGCCAGTGCCAGGCAGGTGAACGCGGCCAGAGACAACACGAACAGAATGACGTGAATCATGCGCTGGCCTCCGGTACGGCCGTGCGTGTTGCAGCAGGCGCGCGTGCGCGCTTCACCTTCGGTGCGTGCTTCCAGGTGCGCCACGCCAGCACTGCATGCAGGACGGCCAATGCCAGCAGGGTCAGGTCGGTACCGGCAAAGGCCCAATCACCTGCGGCCAAGGTGCGCCACAACGGATGTGCCGTCGTCATCGCCGTCAGCAAAGGCAGCAGCGCAAGCATCATCGCCCCCAGCACGAACTGTTCGATCCACGCACGCTTGGGTGTGCGCAACGTGGCATGAGCGAACATCGCCACCCACGCCAGGAAGAACACATGCACCTCCCACGCCGCGCGCCCGTCCATGCCGGCGGGCAGCAGGCGGTTCGCCCACAGATAGGCCGCCATCGCCACCGACAGGCCAGCAACCGTAGCGATGTTGAGCCGCTCCACCAACCGGAAGCCGAAGTAGGGCCGTTGCGGGTCGGGCAGCTGGGTACGGCGCTTCACGGTCCACAGCACCAGTCCGGTGCCGACCATGGCGGTGCCCGCGAGGCTGACGATGAAGTACAGCCAGCGCAGCGTGGCGTCGGCAAAGCGCCCCAGATGCAGGCCGTACAGCACGCCCTGGGTATCAGCGGCGACGCCCGAGTGCTCCTTGATCTGCAGCAGCTGCCCGCCGCTGCCATCGAACAGCAGGTAGTTCGGCGTGGTCGAAACGCGGCTGGACTGCGCGCGCACCACCGCCACGCGTGCGTTCTCGTCGCCCGGGTTCTGCACCTGCACGCTGCCTACCGTGCCGGTTCCCCAGCGCTGTTCGGCCTGTCGCACCAGTGCGCCGATGTCAGTTAGTGGAGCGGCGTGACCGGCGGCCTTCTGCGGCGGCAGGAACAGCCGCATCTCGCTGACCACCTCGGCCTGCTGGCGCTTGTCCGGCAGTTTGGCCAGTCCCCACGGCATGTACAGCACCGCCAGCATCACCAGGCCACTCCAGGTGATCATGAAATGGAAGGGCAGGCCGAGTACCGACAGCGCCGCGTGACCATCCAGCCACGAGCGCTGGCCCTTGCCCCAGCGGAAGGTGAAGAAGTCGGCGAAGATCTTCTTGTGGGTGATCACGCCGCTGACGATGGCCACCAGCATGAACATCGCGCAGACGCCGACGATCCAGCGACCCCACATGGCTGGCATGTAGTGCAGATTGAAATGGAACGCATAGAAGAAGTCGCCACCGCCGGTATCCCGCGCCTGCAAGGGCGCACCCGTGCTGGCATCGAGCAGGCCAGAATCGAAGCCATGTCGGCCGCGCCCACCCGGGCTGGCCCACATCGCCGACACCCAGGGCATGCGCGTACTTGGCAGGCTCAGGTTGATCTGGCTGGCTGCCGGTGTCTCGGCAATGATGCTGGAGACCGTGCGCTGCGCGACCCTCGCCGCCTCCGGCAACGCGGAGGGCGTGGCGATTTCAGGGCGTGTGTAGCGCGAGAGCTCGTCGCGGAAATAGCTGGCGGTGCCGGTGAGGAACATCGCGTACAGAATCCAGCCTGCGAGCAGGCCGACCCAGATATGCAGGTCGGACATGGTCTGGCGGATCCCGCGTGGCTTCGAAGTGCGATCGGCCTTGCTCATGCGCCCGCTCCCTGGCCGACCGATTGCGCGATCAGCCACAGTGGCAGGGCGATCACGATCAGGCCGATCCATGCGCGCCACGCCGAGCGCACCGCGAACACCCAGACCACAGCGCCGGCATACAGCAGGAAGCTGGCCAGCATGCCGGTGAACACGGCCTGGCGGCCATCAATGGGCAGCGCCAGCGCGGCGATGCTGCACAGCGCGGCCAGCACATAGCCGCCGAACAACGCGGCGATGATGCGTGCGACCAAGGGCAGCCAGGCCAGCACGGAAGCGGTACGGGAAACGGTCAAGGCACTTCTCCAGGGCACCACGCGACATGGCGTGGTGCCCTTGAAACGAGGATCAGAAGTCGACGGTGGCCGACAGCAGGGCGGTGCGCGGCGTGCCCAGGCCGGAGCCGAGGCTGCCCGCCCAGTACGCCTTGTTGGTCACGTTCTGCACGATGGCGCGCAGTACCAGCGGATGGCCGCCTGCCTGCGTTGCATAGCGGGCACCGAGATCGAACACGGTGCGGCCTGCCACCCACTGGCTGTTGTCTGCATTGATGTAGCCCTTGGACAGGCTGACCGCGTTACCGGTGAGGGTGAGGCCGGCCACGGTTGGCACGTCCCATTCGACGCCCAGCTTGCCTTGCCATTGCGGGGTGGCCGTGGCCAGCCGGCCTTCGTTGATGCCGCCCTGGGTGCGGGTCAGCTTCGGCTGCAGCCAGCCGATGCCGCCCAGCACGCGCAGCTGTTCGGTGGCCTGGCCGAACACGGTCCATTCCACGCCGCGGTTGCGCTGCTGGCCGCCGAACGAGAACACATTGGTGGCCGGGTCGGTATAGGAGCTCGGCTTTTCGATCTCGTACACGCTCAATGCGCTGGCCAGGCGGCCGAAGTCGAACTTGGCACCCACCTCGCGCTGGCGCGTCTTGTACGGCGGGAACACGTCGCCCGCGTTGGCGGCGGTGGCCGGGGCGGTGCTGCCCTGGCTCAGGCCTTCAATGTAGTTGGCGTACAGCGAAAGGCGATCGCTGGCCTTGAACAGCAGTGCACCGGCCGGGGTGTTGGCGCTGGCGTCGTAGCGTGCGGTGCGCTTGCCGGTGCTGCCGTCGAAGGTGTCGCTGAGCACGGTCTGGTGGCGGATGCCCACGGTCAGCTGCACGCGGTCGTCGATGAAGGACAGCGTGTCGGCGATGCCGAAGCTGGTGGTACGCACTTCCGCAGTCTTCGGCAGTGACGCATCGCTGAAGCTGCGATCAATGGCCGGGCCCCACTGTGGGTCGTACAGGTTGGTCACCCAGTCGCGGGCCAGCAGATTGCGCTTGAAGCCGAACTTCTGGTCGTGCTGGTACCAGGCGGCACTGATCGCCAGTGCGTGATCGACCGCGCCGGTGCGGAAGCGCGCCGAGAGGCCGGCTTCGGCGGTGTCCTTGCTGTAGATGAAGCGCTGGTGGGCGAAGTTGTTGCGGAAATCGCCGGCGGTGTTGGTGATCAGCGTGGTGGCACTGGCGATGGAGTCGAAATCGGTATGGCCGTGGCCGTAGCTGGCATGCGCCTGCAGGTGGTCATTGATGTCGAACGACCAGCGCAGCGCGGCGGCCGAGTCCTTGACGTTGCTGAAGGTCCAATCCGGTGCGAACAGGGTGCTGGCCTTCGGCGGGCGGGGCACGGCCAGGCCGGGTGCCAGCGAAACGCCACGATTGAGGCCATCCACATGGTCACGGCTGCTGAACAGGTCCAGCGAGACCTGCGAGCGTTCACCCCGCCAGTCCAGGCCCAGCGACGCCAGCTGCGTCTTGTGCTGCTGGTGGTCGGTGGCGGTGTCGCCATCGCGATGCATGGCATTGAGGCGCACACCGAACTGCTGTTGCGCGCCGAAGCGCCGGCCCACATCCAGATGACCGCCGAACTGCGCATCGCTGCTGTAGCTGGTCGTGAAGCGGGTCAACGGTGTATCACCTGCGCGCTTGGGCACCAGGTTCACCGCACCGCCCACCGAGCCACCCGGAGGCATGCCGTTGAGCAGTGCCGATGGCCCCTTGAGCACTTCAATGCTCTCGGCCAGTTCGGGGGTGACGCGGTAGTAGGGGATCAGACCGTAGAGGCCGCCGAATCCGATATCCGACGAGGCGACGCTGAAGCCGCGGATGTTGAAGTAATCGGTGATGCCGCCGCTGGAGCCACTGCTGTAGACGCTGGGGTCGGTCAGCGCGATCACCCGTACCAGATCCGGTGCCTGGATGTTCTCGATGAATCCGGCGGTGTAGCGCGTGGTGTTGAACGGGGTGTCCATGAAGTCGAGCTCGCCGAGCAGGCCGACGCCACCGCCGCGGGCGACCTGCCCGCCGGCATAGGCATCGGTAGGCGCGGTCTTGTCGGCGCGCACGTTGACCGTGGGCAACTGGCGGGCACCGTCGGGCGCGTCGTCGGCATGGGCGGCGGCGGCGATCAGCAGGGTGGGCAGCAACGCGGCACGTGCGGCCAGGGACAGCGCGGAGCGGCGTGGGAGGGGCAGGGCTCGAAGGGGGAGGGACATGGCAGTTCTCGTGTGATGGGTCGTGCGATCGGCCAGCACGGCGCCGTCGATGACCTGCACGGGCAGGACGACGCGGGCTGTGGAATGGCTGGCAGAGGGCACGGCACTACCGCTGGGGCAGGCTGCACGCGAGGTGCTTCGGCGATCTGTGGCTGGGTGGAGCGGACGCGGGTGCGGGTGTTGCGAGGTGGATCAGATGTCGTCGGCGAGGTCGTCGAGGTCCTGCAGTCCGCCGCCACGCGCCAGCACGCGCTCGTAGTTGCGGCGGCGTCGCTGGTCGGTTTCGCTGGTGGTCTCGCCACGCTTCCAGTAGCCGGCAACGGCGACGTCGGTGCGCGGCAGACCGACCGTGTCGATGAAGTGGCGGCGCAGGGCGCGCATTTCCTCGCGCTCGCCCGCCGCCCAGACCGTGCAGCAGGGTTCCGGGTGCAATTGGCGCGCCTGCTGCAGCAAGGGCGCGTCACCGGTGGCGAGGCGATGCAGGCAGACGCCCTCGACGACGGGCAGTTCGTCTACCGGGAAGGGGTCATCCGAAGCGATCCAGGCCTGCGCGCGAAGGCCGCTGGGCCACTGCTGCAGCAAGGCGAAAAGTGCAGGGATGGCGCTCTGATCGGCGAACAGCAGGGCGACGGCACCCTCGCGATGCGGCACCTGCAGATGCGGGCGCGGACCGGTGAGATCGAAGGCGTCGCCGGGCTGCAGAGCATGGACCCAGGCCAGCATCGGCCCCGGTGCCTCATGCAGGACCACGTCCAGGGTGAACTGGCGGGTGGCCGTATCGACGCTGCGCACGGTGTAGATCCGTGACACATCGGCAAACGCGGTACCCAGCTGGATGCGCACGGCGGTGTTGGCGCGCTGCCAGGGGGCCTGCTCAGCCTGTGGCGGCAACTGTACGACCAGCCGAAGCAGGCTGATGCAGGGCTGCGTGACGCCAACCACGTGGACGCGCAGCGCCTGCAGGCCACGGTCGTGGTCGGCGCCGCGCAGTGGCCCGGCCGGGGTGGTGGAAAGGGTAGGCGCGGACATCGACAACGATCCAGAGGGCTGCGAATGCTAATTAGTTACATCATAGTAAACTAAATTGATCGACCCGCAACCCGGGCCTGCTGGAGGCGTATGCAGCGCGTTGACCATTGCGTTGCCGCAGACCACCATGACAGGCCTTGCCAGCGCGCCGCGCAGGAACCGCAACAGCATGGCTGCACCGAAGAAGACCGTTGCCCGTGGGCGCCCGCCCAGCATCACCCGCGAGCGCATTGCCGACGCTGGCATTGCGATGACGTTGCCGAGGCTGAGCTTCGTGGGCGTGGCAGCAGCGCTGGGGGTCAGCCACATCGCGCTGTACAAGCATGTGGCGAATCTGGCGGCGCTGCGCGAGCTGGTGGCTGAAGCGATCTTCGAGCGTTGGCAGGCACCTGCGCTGGATGCCACTGGGCGCCGCAGCATCGAGGAGGATCTGTGCGCGTTCCAGCGTTCATTGCGGATGCTCGTGGACGAGAATCCTGGTCTGGCACCGTTCCTGGTCAGCCACGGCGCGAAGACCCCGGAGATGCTGGCACGCATCCAGCGCCACCATGCCGAGTTCAGTCGCGTGCATGGCCTGCCGCTGGAACAGGCCGCGTGGTTGTTGTCGACCGTGGCCTATCACGCCGTGGCATTGGCCGATACCGTGTACTCGCGGCACGCCGTGGCGGACACCACGCGCCGACCGCTGGATCGGAAAGCACAGGAGGCCGAGTTCAACCGCAGCATGCAGGCATTGATCATCGGTGCTTTGGCGATGTGCGGGCGTCCCGTCGCCGCGAGGTAGTCGCCCACCTTGGTTGGCGCCGCGATACATCGTTGCCCACCAAGGTGGGCGTTTACCGGTCAAGCGGCGTCCTTGTGCTCCGCGTCATCCATCCCGGGGCTGACTCGACGGCCGATGTCCTTCAGCCGCGCAAGCTGATCCACCATCGACGGTGCATCATCCAGGCTGCCGGCGAACGTCCACAGATAGGTCATCACCGCATAGACGTGACCGGGGGTAACGCCATCGGTGGTGGCAAGGCGGCCGATGGTCAGTGCGAACAGGGCTGCTGCCGTCGCGCCAACCGCCAGCACGGCGCCGGCTTCGCGATCGGACAGCAGGATGCGCAGGCGCGACAGCGTGGTGTAGTGACGGCGCAGCACCGAGGGACTGACCCGATCCACCAGGCGGATTTCCTGTTCCAGGCGGTTGTTGAGGCGCCCATGCAACTGCTCGTTGCGACGCGCGAACGACGGCAGCAGCAGGAGAGCACCGAACAGCGCGAGGAGAGCGGCTCCACCGACCAGCGGTTCAATTGCGAGCAGCATGACTGCTGCACCGAACATGGATACCAGGGCGGTGGCGATGATCGGCACGTGCTTTTCGAAGAAGTCGACGAACTCGCGGGCCAGCACGACGCGGGCCGCCGAAGTGGAGGTGGCCTGGCCCAAACGGCGCTGCGCCTGCACCACGTTCACCGCCAGATCGGCATAGATGCGGGTGAACGTTCGGGTATCGACCGCACGGCGGGCGGCACCGACCAACCAGAACAGGAGCACCACGCCGGCGTAGGAGATGGCATGGCCGATGTCGCCGCGGATGATCGCGTCCACCGCGAAGCCGGCGAACAGCGGATAGGCCAGCAGCAGCGCGTTCTCCAGTGCGACCAGCGAGAACGTGCCGGTGAGCTGCCAGGGGTAGGTGCGCAGGATGGCCTTCAGGGTGGCGGCCGCATTCTGCTGGCCGATGCTGCCGGCGGCGGCCGCTGGATCGTGGGGGTGTTTCATGGGATGCCTGGGTGGGTCGGGGACAGGGCAGGGGACGGATGCCTGCCATCTCCCGGGTCGTGCCCAGTATCTGCAGCCCTTTGGAGCGGGCATGGAGGGACGATGGAGATTGCGTGGAGAAGCCGGCGCCGTTCAGCGACGCCGATGCCCGCCAAGGAGAGCAACTACCAGAGCAGCGGTAGTCGCCAACCTTGGCTGCCGCCGCACTCTCAACGACGCGCGTGCACCGGCCAGCGGATTTCGAAGGCACTGCCGCCACGTTCGGTCGCCCTGCACTGCGCCGTTCCGTGATGGGCAACGGCAATCGCGCGCACCACCGCCAGGCCAAGCCCGGAGCCACCACTCTGTCGCGAGCGCGACACATCGGTGCGCTGGAAGGCTTCGAAGATGCTGTCGCGCAGGTCGTCCGGCACACCGGGGCCGCCATCCTCAACGGTCACGGTGCAATGGCCTTCGGCCAGCGTCACGTGTACTCGCAGCGGGCAGGGAATGGCATGGCGGCGTGCGTTTTCCAGCAGCGCCAGCACCGCCTGGCGGATGCGTGCCGGATCGCAGTCGGCCAGCGACGGCCGCGCGTCCAAGGTCACTGAGAAACCACTCTCGGTCAGCGCCTCGGACATCGCTTCGACCACCGCCGCCACCTGCACGCTGACATCACTGCGTTGCAACCGCAGATCAAGGTGACCGCTTTCGGCCAGGCTGACCACGCGCAGGTCTTCGATGATGCGGGTCAGGCCCTCCAGCTGGGTGAGCATGCTGTTGAACTGCTCCGGCCCCGGCTCGAACACGCCTTCGGCGATGCCCTGCAGGCGGCCACGCAGGATGGTCATTGGTGTGCGCAGTTCGTGTGCGATCGCCGCGTTCCAGAACACGCGGTTCTCCGACATCCGGCTCAATCGCTCGGCCATCGAATTGAAGTCGCTGACCAGTGTGGCGGCCTCGGTCATCGAGGTGTCGCCGCCGCGCGCACGCGCCTCCAGATCACCGCTGGCCACGCGACGCAGGCTTTCGGCCACCGAGTTCAGTGGGGTGATGATGCGCCGGGTCAGGCGCGAGGCGATCAATGTGGCCAGCGCAACGACGACGGTTGCGGTCAGGCCGATCCACAGCCATTCCAGGCCCGACGGCATGATGGTTTCCGGTTCGTCGTACCAGCGGGGATAGAACACCTCCATCAGGTAGTAGAACAGGTAGAAGCCACTGATCGACAGTACGGTTGAACACAGCGACGCGACCGTGATGGACAGCGTGATCTGGCGCCCGATGCTCTTGCCTTTGGGGTTCATCGGTTCAGTCCAGGAAGCGGTAGCCGACACCGCGGATGGTGGCGGGAATGCCGATGACGCCGACTTCCTCCAGCTTGCGGCGCAGCTTGCTGACGTGGCTGTCCACGGTGCGCTCCTGCGCATCGCCTTCCGGCAGGCAGCTCTGGAGCAGATCCAGCCGGCTGTGCACCATGCGCGGTGCGCGCGCCATGTGCACCAGCAGACGGAACTCGGTGAGCGTGAAGCTCAAAGCATGCACGTGGTCATGGGTGCGTACGGTGACCTCATGGCTGCGCAGGTCGATCTCGAATGGCCCCTGCCGGATCAGCCCGTTGGGTTCTTCTGCCATGGGCTTCGCGCTACGGCGCAGCACCGCCTGGATACGGGCGACGATCTCGGCCGGATTGAAGGGCTTGGCCACATAGTCGTCGGCGCCGACGCGCAGGCCAGTGAGCTTGTCCACGTCCTGGTCCAGTGCGGTGAGCATGATTACCGGGGTGTTGCCGCGCCGGCGCAACTCGCTCAGCACCTGCCAGCCGTCCATCTTCGGCATCTGCACGTCCAGCAGCACCAGGTCGGGGCGCAGCTGGCGGTGGCTGGTGAGGGCGGCTTCGCCGTCGGCGGCGCGGGCGCTGCGCAGCCCGGAGCGGGCCAGGTAGGCGCCGAGAATGTCGGCAATTTCGCCTTCATCTTCGGCAATCAGCACCAGAGGCGCCTGGCGTGTGCGGGCATCGGATTTCATTGCATGCTGCGGTTTCAAGTGAGGAATGGGTAACGCCGCCGACGGTGTCATCTTGGCCGTTCCAGGGTCTGCGCTTCTTCGTGGGCGGCCCACGCGAGCGTGGCCAGCACCAGCGTGTGCTGCAGGGCGGGCGCCAGTGTTGCGGTCCCGCGCAGGTGCTGTGCGAGCAGGGTCGATACGGCCGCCGGCAGCTTGTTCCACCGTGATTCCATGCCCGTCGCGTCCACCCGGTCCTGCAGGCGGCGGGCCATGCGGACCAGGGCCCGAAGGCGCAGGGCAAGCAACGCAGCCACCAGGGCAGCCGCTATCCCTGCAGGCATGAGGCTCACGTCCGCGCTGGAGGCGGACCAGGCCGCGAGGCCAATCAGCGCCAGCGACGCCAGGGTGCCCGTGCGCGCCGAATGGCCGGGGCCATCGCTGCGGAACCACAGCAGCGCGGCGGCACCGGCACCCGCCAGCAGGGGCGGCGCCGGGTTCGCGCTGGCAAGCATCCAGGCGCTGGTCGACGCCAGTACCAGTGCAAGCAGCCACGGTGAAGGCGCGCACCAGGCAAGGTAGGCGCGGCGGACATCGATGGGAGGCAGGTCTGGCAACGGGAGGGACACGGCGGGGATGCAGTCGGCGAGGCCGACAAGGCTAGGGGCCGTTGATGGAGACTTGGTCGAGATTGTGTCGAGATTTCGTGGACGCGATCCATGCCGTTCAGGAGCGGGCCCCGTGCCTGAACGGATGTGCGGCCTCCATGCAATCTCCACAGTGGCTCCAAGAAACATCCACCACCACCTTCCAGACTGCGGATTCTGCGGTCACATCCGGTGGCTGCGTGCATGCGAGCCCTCCGATGAACAACCGCAGGACCTGGATCATTGCCGCAATCGTTGCGCTTCTTGCAGGCGGCACTGGCTGGTGGCTGTTTGCCGAGGGTGATGATGCCGCGCTGATCACGGCCCCGGCAAGGCTGGCGGACCTGGAAAAGACCGTGCAGGCCGTTGGCCGGGTCAACCCCAAGGAACTGGTGGCGGTGGGCGCGCAGGTGTCGGGCCAGGTCAAGCGCCTGCATGTGGTGCTGGGCCAGCGTGTGCACGCTGGCGACCTGATTGCCGAAGTGGATTCGCAGCCGCAGCGCATCGCCCTGCGCAGCGCCGAAGCCGCTACCAACATGCTGCGGGCCCAACATGCGGCCAGCCAGGCGCGCTATGCCCAGGCCATCCGCGTGCATGAGCGCCAGGCGCAGCTGGTGGCGTCGCGGCTGGTTTCGCAGGAAGGTTTCGAGACCGCACGGGTGGCGCGCGAAGCGGCGCGCTCGGACGTCGCAGCGCTGCAGGCCCAGATCGACCAGGCGGTGACCCAGGTGGAAACCGCGCGGATCAACCTGGGCTACACCCGCATCGTCTCACCTTCCGACGGCTACATCGTGGCCATCGTCACCAAGGCCGGGCAGACGTTGAACTCGATGCAGACCACGCCGACCATCGTGATGCTGGCACAGATGGACACGATGACGGTTCGCACCGAGATCGCGGAGGCCGATGTCGAACTGATCGCGCCTGGCCAACCCCTGTGGTTCTCCACGCTGGGGCCGGGCGGACGCCGCTACGAATCGCATCTGCAGCAGCTTGAACCTGCACCATCGTCGATTGCCGACGTGGCCACCGGCAATACCGGCGGATCGGCGCAGACGCCGAAGGCGGTGTACTACGCCGGGCTGTTTGACGTACCCAATCCGGGCCTGAAACTGAAGCCGTCGATGACGGTGAAGGTGACGATCCAGCTGGCGCGCGCCGCCAATGCACTGCAGGTGCCGTTGACGGCAGTGTCCGAGAGCGACGACAAGGCGAGCAACCGCGCGACCGTACAGGTGATCGATGCCAAGGGCAGTGTCCACGAGCGCGCGGTGACGACCGGCCTGCGCACCGCTACTGCGGTGCAGATCCTGTCCGGCCTTAAGGCGGGCGAGAACGTGGTGGTCGGGCAGGCGCCCAGCGGCGCGGAAGCCGAGCCCACCAGCCTGCTGGGGATGTGAGCATGGCCGACGCGCTGCTGGAACTGCATGGCGTATCGCGCGCCTATCGCTCTGCCGCCGGCGAGGTTGTGGTGCTGAAGGAGGTCTCGCTGCGCATCGACGCCGGTGAGTTCATCGCCATCATCGGCCCCTCGGGCTCGGGCAAGTCCACCCTGATGAACATCCTGGGTTGTCTGGATCGGCCGACTGAAGGCAGCTACCGCGTGGATGGGGCAGCGACAGAGCAGATGTCGCCTGACCAGCTTGCACGATTGCGCCGCGAGCATTTCGGCTTCATCTTCCAGCGCTACAACCTGATGGAGAATCTGAGCGCCACGGAAAATGTGGCACTACCGGCGGTCTACGCCGGCGTGGATGCCGATGCGCGCACCGCCCGTGCGCACATGCTGCTGGAAACATTGGGGCTGGGTGAGCGCACCACGAACCGGCCCAGTCAGCTGTCCGGCGGCCAGCAGCAGCGCGTTTCCATTGCGCGTTCGCTGATGAACGGGGGCGCGATCGTGCTGGCCGACGAGCCGACCGGTGCGCTGGACCATGCCAGTGGCCAGCAGGTGATGGCCGAGCTGAAGCGCCTGCACGGGCAGGGCCATACCGTGATCCTGGTGACACACGACGCGGCGATTGCTGCCCATGCATCGCGTGTGATCGAGATCGCCGATGGACGCGTGGTGGCCGATCGCCAGGAGCGAGACCCGTCAGTGCTGCAGCATGCAGACGCGCCCGAGCGCACACCCGTGGCGGCCGCCGAACGGCGCGCGCGCATCGATGCCATGCGCGAGGCGACGCGGATGGCCGTGCGTTCGATGCTGGCCCATCGCCTGCGCACGTTGCTGACCATGCTCGGCATCATCATCGGCGTGGCTGCGGTGGTGACCGTGGTTGCGCTGGGAAAGGGCGCGCAGGCGCAGGTCGAGTCACAGATCAACGAGCTGGGCGCGAGCACGCTGGAGATATTTCCGGGTACCGATTTCGGTGACCCGCGTTCGGCGGAAATCGAAACGCTGGTGGTAGGCGATGCGGATCACTTGGCCGCACTGAGCTATGTCGACAGTGTCAGCCCCAACCTGAGCGGTTCGGTGGCAGCACTGCAGGGCGGCCGGCGCGCCAACACACAGGTGCTGGGGGCCGGTGCCGATCTGCCGCGCGTGCGCGGGCTGCGCCTGAAGGCCGGCCGGTTCTTCACCGTTGCCGAGGTGGATGCGCATCGGGCGGTGGGCGTGGTCGACCAGAAGGCGGCGAAGGCGCTGTTCACTGGCAATCCCATCGGCAGCACGGTGCTGCTGGGCGGCATGCCGGTCGAAGTGATCGGCGTGGTCGGCCCCAATGCATTCGCCGGCGGGGCCACGCCAACCGTCTACGTTCCCTATACGTCTGCTGCCTCACGGCTGTTGGGCAGCCAGCGGCTGGAAAGCATCACGGTGCGCGTGCGCGACGACCTACCGACCACCGCCGCCGAAGCGTCGCTGGGAGCAGAACTGCAGCGGCTGCACGGGCGCCGCGATTTCTTCATCTACAACGCGGACCAGATCCGCAAGGCGGTGATGAAATCCAGCCAGACCATGGCGGCGCTGGTTTCGGCGATCGCGGCGGTGGCGCTGGTGGTCGGCGGCGTGGGCGTGATGAACATCATGCTGGTGTCGGTAAAGGAGCGCGTGCGGGAGATTGGCGTGCGGCTGGCGGTGGGGGCGCGGCAGAACGACATCCTGCGCCAGTTCCTGATCGAGGCGGTGCTGATCTGCCTGTTTGGCGGCGTGCTGGGCGTGCTGTTGGCGTTCGGTGTGGGCGCGCTGTCCAGCCTGCTGTCGCTGGGTGTGCCATTCCTGTTCACTGCAGGGCCGGTGCTCGCCGCGCTGGCGTGTTCGTCTGCAATCGGGCTCGGTTTCGGCTACTTCCCGGCGCGCAGTGCCGCACAGCTGGATCCGATCCAGGCGTTGGCGGCGGAGTAGGGTCACGCCCGCTGCGGAGAGAGTCTCAGGTTGCAGGCCGCGGGTGCGTGCGCACGCGTGCGCGCTCGCGGTACAGCCGGCTGTCGGCACGCTGGAGGGTATCGGCCACCGACTCGCCCGGCGCATGGTGGGTCGCACCCAGCGAGAAAGGCGTAGGCGAGCGGCCGGCTTGTTGCGCATACCACTGTTCCAGCGCGGCCAACCGCCCCGGCGGCGGTGAGGTCAACACCACCATGAACTCGTCGCCGCCCATGCGTACCACGTGCTCTGCGGTGCCCAGCGGGGCACGCAGGAACGCGGCAAATTCCGCCAGCACGGTGTCGCCACGGGCGTGACCCTGGGTGTCGTTGATCTGCTTGAAGTGGTCGAGATCGAACATCAGGCAGGCCCATGGCTGGTCGGCCAGTTCGTCCAGGCGAGGCAGGAAGCGGCGGTTGTAGCTCTGGGTGAGGGGATCCTTGAACGACATCTCGCGCAGTTGCTGTTCCTGCATCCGCAGCGCCGTCACGTCCTGCGCATGGCCCAGCACGTAGGGGGGATTAGCCTCGCTGTCGAGCACGTTGTGATAGGCCCAGAAGTGGCGGGTGCCATCAGCGGCCATCAGTTCGATCACGCCGGCATCGGTGTGGTTGACCGCGATGCGTGCGAGATACGCCTTGAAGGCGGCATGCTTCTCCGCTGGCATCAGGTCGCACAGGCTGCGCCCGATCATCTGGCCCTCTTCAAAGCCCAGCGACTGCACAGCCGCCGGGTTTACCGAGGTCAGCACGCCTTCCAGCGTATGCGTGCAGATCAGGCCCAGGCTGTAGTGGAACAGCCGCCGGTAGCGGGTCTCGCTGGCCTCCAGGGCATCCAGTGCGGCGCGTTCCTCGGTGATGTCCTGGATGGCGCCGACCAGCCGCGGGCGACCGTCCACCTGCTGCCTGCTGCCGACCACGCGGGTCCAGATCGCGCGATCATCGGCGGTAGTCATCGGCAGCTGTACTTCCCAGGACGTTCCCTCATCGATGCAGCGCTGCACGGCCGTGCGGATGATGGCGCGGCTGTCTTCGCGATAGAACGACAGGGCTGTTTCCAGCGTGGGCTGGTAGTTGGCACGCACGCCGTGGATCAGTTTGGTCTCGCGGGTCCAGCGCACCTCGTTGCCGACCAGGTCCAGCTCCCAGCCGCCGACGCGTGCGGCACGGTTGGTGCGCTCCAGGAAATCCTCGCTGCGCTTCAGCTCGCGGTGCAGGGCCTTGGCCTGGCCGACCTGTGCCAGCAGCGTGCTGCGCTGTTCCAGCACCTGGGTGGTGACCCGGGCCAGGTGCACCATCAGCTCGCGCTGCGACGGCGACAGCACACCCGGCATGGCATCGAGCAGGCACAGCGTGCCGATGCGCGCCCCATGCGCCGAGCCCAGCGAAATGCCGGCGTAGTGGCGAATGCGTGGGCCGCCGGTCACCAGCGGATTGGCGGAGAAGCGAGGATCCTGGCGCGCGTCGGGAATCTCGAACAGCTCGTCCTGACGGATCGCATGGGTGCAGAACGAGATCTCGCGGGCCGTCTCGCTGACGCCCTCCAGCCCGATGTTGGCCTTGAACCACTGGCGCTCGTCGGCCACGACCGAGATCAGCGCCATGGTCATGCCGGTCGCTGCGCGGGCCGCGGCGACGATCGCATCGAACACCGGCTCGGGCGGCGTATCGAGCAGGTTGAGTCTGTCGATTTCAAGCAGTCGGTCGGCTTCGTCCATGGCGCATGGCGTGGCTGGGGGCGAGGGCGGTAACGGCTGGCGTCGGCATCAGGCTACGTCAGCAGGTGTTATCTATCGCCACGGAAGGGTGATGTGGGTGTGAGTCCTGGCAAGTCCTGATCAGCGCTGTGATAGGACTCACACATTGCCGATGGCGGACGTTGCCGGATCGCGGTCGCGCAGTGCCGGCGAGAGCATATCCGTGGGCTTTCAGAAGCCGATCACCACATCGTTGAGTGGCAGTTGCTGCTGGCGTAGCTCTGCGGGCAGCGCGGTCCAGCGCTCACCCTGGCCGAACAGCTGCGCCTCGGTTTCCGGGCCGAAATGCTGGAACCGATCGAAGACGTAGGGAATGCCCTCCGAGCCTTCGAAGCGGACGCCGTTGGACAGCTGGAAGTGCAGGTGGGGCGCCGCGGAGTTGCCCGACTGGCCCAGCGCGCCCAGCGCCTGCCCGCGCTGCACGCGCTGGCCGGGCTTGACCTTGATGCTGCCCGTGCGCAGGTGGGCATAGCTGGCGAACACCCCCGGCGAAATTTCCAGCACCACGTAGTTACCGAACAAGCCGTGGCTGGTCAGTGATGCTGGTTCGGGTGGCGGGGTCAGGGGAGGATGCTCCGGCTCGCCGTCGCGCACATCGCGGACCACGCCGTCCGCCACGGCAATCACCGGCGCGGCATAGCCCACCCAATCCGGGTGGCGCGTCTTCTGCAGGCGCTCGGGAGCTGCATGGACTGCGCGGCCCTGTGCATCCACGCCGACCAGATCGAGCGCGAACCGCTGCGGGATGGTCAGCGCGCCATTCACCGCCACCAGGCTGCCCCAATGGTGTGACTGCGCGGCGCCAGGGCCTTCATGCGCGAGCCATCGGCCGCCCTTCAGCGGTGGCCCGAGCACCGGCAGCGCCGATGTGGCGACGTCGACTGCGGCGCCATCAAGCGTGGTGATTCCGGCGTTTTCCGTGGCGAAATCGATGTGGTGGCGGAGCACGTGGGGAAGCGGTGCATCGGCTGGCAGTGTCAGCCACACGAACAGGACCAGGCGCTTGCCGGCAGCGATGGAAGGCGGCGCACCGTCGGCAGCGGCGGGGCGCACCCATGCGGACAGTGCACTGGCGTCCATGTTCAACAGTGGCGAGGGAGAGCTGTCCGCGAACACCTGCAGCCCCTGCGGCCGCAGCGTGCCGGTGTCGCCGTAGAAATTACTGAGGTGCAGCTCGTAGGCCAGATGGCGTGCACCGTCACTGCCGGTGAACGGTGCGGGCGCAAACGGTACGCGGGCCTCGACAGGTGCCAGCGGCGGCGATGCCGCGATGGCTGCGTTGACCACCGCACCGGGCAGCAGTACAGCCAGCAGCAGCCAGCTGCCGATGCCAAGTGCGTTGCGTGGACAGCGCACTTCATCGCCCCTTGGGATTGAGATACAAGCGCGCGCCATCCGATTCACGGTACCCCGTCCAGCGCCCGCCGCCCGACGCACGGAAGCGCCCGAATACGGTGTTGCTGGTATCGGTCAGCAGCAGCTGGTTGCCCGACAGCACCCAGCGGTTGGCCGAGAAGAAGCCATCCGGGCAGCCGGCAGGCACATAGGCACTGTAGCCACCGAACCACTCCATGTTCTTCAGCTCGATGGTGCAGTTGCTGCCGTTCTCCTGGCCCAGTGTCCAGCTGCCGAACAGATCGCTGTCGCGTACATCGCGGTCATCGCGGCGGCGGTCATGGCCCCAGTCGTCGTTGTTGTCGTGGAAGCCGAAGCCCACGTCGATGCCTTTGCTTTCGCTACGCGACTCGGATTGCGAGCTGCCACTGGTGGTGGTCTGCGTGGTCATCGAGCCACTGTTCTGAGTCTCAGTGCTGCTCGATTGGGTGGTCTGATCGGTGCGGGTGGTCTGTTGGCCGAAGCCGAACGAGGCATCCTGGGCCAGGGCGGGCAGGGCCACGCAGCACAGCGCGGACAGGCAGGTACGGGCAAGCACGGCAGCCATCGCAGGATCCTCGGGAGGGTGGACCGCGCGAGTATCGAACCGGTGGGGCGGGAGACGGTGTGAGGGTGGTTCAATCGGCCATTACCCGCCCGATGGCATCGGCCAGCAGGGCGCGCACCCGCGCCGGCGGAAGATCCGGATCGCGTACCGCGCGCATCGCCAGGCCCTCCACCAGCAACCGCAGCAACAGGGTGCGGCCGGCAATCTGTTCTTCGTCCAGAGCCCGGCCGAGGCGCGCATCGCGCTGGCGCAGCCAGGCCTGGATGGCAGCGCTGGTCTGCTTGTCATGGGTACGCAGCACACCGGCCAGCTCCGGATCGCGATGGGCCTCGGCATTGATCTCCGCATACAGCGCCACGCTGGCGATGGCGTTGCCATGGATCGGCAGCACCTCTCCACGCGCCCACTGCTGGTAGCACTCCAGCAGCCCGTCGACCAGGTCGGAGGCTGCCGGCATCTCGCTGATCGAGGCCTGGTCGTGGCGCAACTGGCGCTCGATCAGGGCCAGGATCAAGGCGCGCTTGTTGGCAAAGTAGCGGTACATCAGCCCTTGGCTGATCTCGGCCTCGGCGGCGATGTCGCCGATGGAACCGGCATGGAATCCGCGGGTGATGAAGCACTTCTGGGCGGCGTCCAGAATGCGCCGTCGCTGTGCCTCGGCATGGGCTGCAGCAGGATCTTCGGCGGTCGGGGCTACGGCGGATTTCGGCGTCATTGCGTGTGGTCAGGGCGTCCAGGGGCGGGATAGTACGTCACAAAAGGTGTGAATGAACGGTCATTCATTTGTAATTCCCGCCTCCCAGACTGCGCCGGCCTTCTCCTTCCGCGAATGAGTCCGATGCGCCACGCCACGTTGCACCGCCCGTTGCTCACCCTCGCCATCGCCGCCGCTCTGCCGGTGCTGGCCCATGCCGAAGACAGTCCGGGCGCCGACGCCAGCGCGTCCGCCGATGCCGCACGTACCGTGGTCGCCCTCGACCAGGTGATGGTGACCGCCCAGAAGCGCGCTACCAACCTGCAGGAGACGCCGATCTCGGTGTCGGTGGTCGATGCCGAAGCGCTGAAGGATCGCAGTGCGATTTCGCTCGGCAGCCTGTCCGATGGCTCCATCCCATCGCTGCGGGTTACGCCGTTTGCCACCCGCAGTTCCGCACTGAATATCGGCATCCGTGGCATCGGCGCCTCCGGCGACGCCAACCAGCCGGCGCGCGATGCCGGCGTCGGCATCTACGTCGATGGCGTGTTCATGGGCCGCGCGCAGGGCCTGGGCAGCATGCTCTACGACGTGGAGCGCATCGAAGTGCTGAAGGGCCCGCAGGGCACGCTGTTCGGCCGCAATACCGAAGGCGGCGCGGTGAGCATCGTGACCAAGGCGCCGACCGGCGAGTTTGGTGGCAGCGTCAGCGCGGGGGTGTCCAACTTCAGTGGGTACAACAGTGCGCTGCACCTGGACCTGCCCAAGGTGGGCGATGTCAGCTTCAAGATCGACGCCATACAGGCCAAACGCGGCGGCACCACCGACAATCCCATGCGCGGCGAGCGCGATTTCAACAGCTACGACAAGCGTGGCGCACGCCTGAGCGCGCTGTGGCAGCCGAGCGATGACTTCTCGCTGCTGTACGCGTTTGATCGCTCCTACGACGCCACCACGCCGTACCACACCCAGGTGCTGGTGCCAGGCGCCTACCTCAGCCCGCTGCAGAAGGCCGGTGCCAGCCAGGACCGCCGCGCCAGCGCCATCCTGGGCGGGCCGCAGGAAGACAACATCGGCCGCACCAGTGGCCACCTGTTGAACCTGTCGTGGGTGTTGAGTGACACCCTGGAACTGAAATCGATCAGTTCCTACCGCGAGCTGACCCAGGGCCAGTTCGACATGGGCCTGGTCGATGCGATTTCGGCCTATGGTGGCGCCGGCACGCCGTTCGGGCGTTACAGCCTGGCGCAGGTCTACCAGCACCAGTACAGCCAGGAATTCCAGCTGATCGGAAACACCTCCCAGGTACAGTTCCTTGGCGGTGCGTTCTACTACCACGAGACCGCTGGCGACAATGCACAAACCCCGAACATGCTGGTGTGGGGGCCGGGTGGCAACAGCTACACGGTGAACCCCGCGACCAATCCGCTGGATCTTTCCCGGGTGCGTATCGACCGTGCCAGCAAGGCGTGGACTGACAGCCTGGGCGTGTTCGGCCAGGCCACGTGGACACCGGAAGCACTGCAGCGCCTGCACCTGACTGCCGGCGGTCGCTACACCCGTGATGACAAGAAGGGCAACCTGTACATCGTCAACGGTGCCGCCACCAACCTTGCGTTCAAGGACCGTTGGAGCCGCTTCGACCCCATGGTCAACATTGCCTACGACCTTGGCGAACACGCCATGGTCTATGCCAAGTACAGCACCGGCTTCAAGGCGGGTGGCGCCAACTCACGTTCGACCAACTACACCGCCTTTGGTCCGGAGGAAGTGACGGCCTATGAGCTCGGCTTCAAGTCACAGTTCTGGGACAACCGCGCGCGCTTGAACCTGGCGGTGTTCGATTCGACCATCGCGCACAAGCAGATGGACTTCTCGCTGCCGTTCGACCCGAACAGCGGTGAAACCCGCACCACCATGGTCACCACCAACGCACTGAGCGATGGCAAGTCCCGGGGTGCGGAGCTGGAACTCAACGTGATGCCAGTGGACAACCTCACCCTCGGCCTCAACTACGCCTATACGAAGATCGATGCGCAGACAGCAACCGACCCGTTCGGCGCTGGCGTGCAGGTGACCGTGCAGCCGCTGCTGGCACCGAAGAATGCGGGCAGCCTGTCGGCCGACTATCTGGTGCCGTTCGCCAACTTCTCGGCGCTGAAGTTCCATGTGGACGGCAACTGGTCCGACGGCTACTACACCAGCGAGTACGACCAGATGCTCACCGACAGCTCGTTCGTGGTGAATGCACGGGTGGCATTGGTGGATGTGCCGGTCAACAGCACCGGCACCACGATGTCGTTCTCGCTGTGGGCACGCAACCTGCTGGATGAGCAGCACCTGTTCTACAAGATCAACAGCGCGGCGCTGGGCCAGAGCGGCATCTTCAACGACCCGCGCACCTTCGGCCTGGATGTGGCCGTCAACTTCTGATTCGAACGGAGAACCCCATGAAGACCCGCCATACCGAACTCGCGCTGGCCCTGATGCTGAGCCTGCCGCTGGCCGCGACGGCTGTTGCCGCTGATGCGCCACAGGCCGTCGCCGCGAAGGCGCCTGCCGCCGCCAATGTGAAGCCCATCGCTGCCGATGCACAACGGGTGATTCCGCTGCAGGGCGCCTGGAACGCGCGTACGTTCGCCGGCCTGCAAGGCCGCCACGGCCCGATTCCAGCCGATGCGTTCGTGCGTACCGCCGACCTCGGCCGCTTGACCGAAGCCGACCGTGACGCTTTGGTTGCCGCTGGTGTGAAGCTGGACATCGACCTGCGCACCGCCGATGAGCAGGCGCAGTCGCCGGACCTGCTGGCCAGGGACGACCGCTTCGACTACCAGCGCATCTCGCTGATGGGTACGGAGAAGATGGATCTGCAGAAGATGATGACCAGTTTTCCGGATTCGCTGGGCGAAGCCTATGTGCAGTGGCTGGGCCACAGCCAGCCGCAGTTCAAGCAGGTGTTCCAGCGCATTGCCGCGCAGCAGGACGGTGCGGTGCTGTTCCATTGCACGGCCGGCAAGGACCGCACCGGCATCATCGCCGGGCTGCTGCTGGACCTGGCCGGCGTGCCGAAGGCCGAGATCGTGCACAACTACGCGATCTCCGCGCACTACCTGGAAGGGCAGCCGAAGGACAGCGCGATGAACGCGCAGATCATGGCGCTGGTCAAGCAGAATCCGGAGATCGGCCGCAAGATGGCGGGCATGGCCGGTACCGCGCCGGACAACATGGAGCAGTTCCTGGCAGCGCTGCACAGCCAGTACGGTGGTGCGGAAGGGTACCTGAAGTCGATCGGGGTGAGCGACCAGGAGATCCAGCGGTTGAAGGTGCGGCTGGGCCAGGCCGGCTGAAACCGGCCAGGCCGAGGGCAGGTGCCGGACAGACCGGCACCTGCCGTGCATCATCACGGCTGCAGCGGCGTCACCAGGATGGCGGCGTCGAGCACCGGGAACGTCTGCGCTGCCTGGCCGGAGGATGCGACCAGGCGGATCTCCAGCGTGGTCGTTCCACCATCGGCGGCATTGAGTGCCTGCAGGGCCCCCAGCTTCTGCGGCAGCGGCACCGCGAACGTGGTGGGATGGCTGTGGTCCATCCCGGCCATGGTCGGCCCGAAGAACGATACGGTGCCGGCGTAGTACGGGCTGTCGGCGGCCACGGACGCGGTGCCGGCCGGTGCGTTGATCAGCACGTCGAACTCACGCGTATTGTTCAAGCCACGTGGTCGCTCCAGGGTCACTTCGGCAATCAACTGGCGCGGCCCCGATGTGGCCAGGTGTGCGCGCACCGCCTCATTGGGCACGGCCACGCGGACGGCGCCATCGGAACGCGTGCCGCGCACCAGCCGCACCGCACCGGTCGCCGCCGGCTGCGCGGCCGCCTTCAGCAGGTCGTTGCGGCCCCCGTAGACGTAGTCGTAGTCGAAGGCTGTGGTGGAGAAGAACGCGCTGGCCGGACGCTCGCCCACGGGCTTGCCCTGTGCATCGACGAAGAACCGGAACGGTTCGTTCATGAACTGACGCCGCTGGTCGACGTTGATGGGCATGATCGGCTTGCCGCGGGATTGCTGCAGCTGGTTCCACACGTCCCACAGGCGGTCCATGTTGGCGTGGTGCAGGTAGAAGATCGGATCGAGTGGCGACAGGAAGTTGGTCATGTTGCCGTAGGGGCCGGGATCGACCGCGCCGACGCCACCAATGCAGTTGTGCACCTTGTTGTGCGGGAAGCCCTCGAGTACCGAGAATTTCGTGGCGCCGTCCGGTTGCACCACATGCGAGGCCGTGCGCGAGCTGGTGAAGCTGCGACTCACATCGTCGTTGTAGAACTCGACCGGCGACAGCCCCGCGTGAATGGTATCGGGAGACACGGCCGAAGCGGTCTTTGCATCGATACCTGGATTCTCGCGCCACAGATAGCGGGCGCCGCAGGTGATCGCATAGGCAGCATTGCCCGAAATGCCGGTCTTTTCCGCGACGCTGTAGCCGGTCACATCGTTCCAGACGTCGTCCGCGCTGAGATAGCCGCGGAACTTGAGTTGCTCGCGCTGGCCTGCATTCAGCCTGTCCCAGTAGCGCTGCAGTGCCGGCCGCATGAACCGGGTGAAGACCGCCAGGTTGCGCGTGTACGGCGCATAGGCGCTGTCGGTGGGCGTCAGCAGGCCGTCGAACATCGCCGGGGGAATCCGTGGCAGCTCGGTCCAATCCCAGTAGGGCATGGCGAACTGCGGATCACCGCTGAGCGTGCGGATGGTCTGTTCGAAGTAGCCGACATAGCCCCGGTGCCAGACATAGAACCACCAGTTGCCGTGCGGACAGTCCATCAGGTGCACGAAGGCGTTGCGGAACCAGTTGCGTGGATCGTCTGCCGGCAGTGCCAGCATGGCCTTGATGCCGCGCGCGTAGCTGGCCAGCATGCGCTGGCCTTCGGGGCTGGTGACGTTGTAGCGGTGGTAGCGTGCCTGCATGGCCTTGTCGGCCGGTGCAGCGCCACTTGCCCAGGCCCCGGGTGCGACCAAGGACGCCAATGAAGCGGTGGCGGTGGTGGCAAGAAAATCACGACGTGTGTAGCGCATAGCCTTCCCCCTGGTGATTGGTTGAACCGCATCGGGTTACAAATCACTGGCAGGGCCGGCGGCAGCGTGGCGGCCGGCCCGGCGGGGACATCCAGCCCCGCCGCTTCCACCGGCAGGTGCAACGATGGCCGGGGTGGAAGCGGCGGTAGTATAGGCATGGCAAACAGAGCTGATCTGCGAAGCAGCCCACAGTCGCAGATGCGTACACATCTGCCCGGCTGAAGCTGTTCACCGTCGTCGTGGCGGCGTTGCCGATCAGCCAGGCATGGCCTGGCTCAACTCATCGGGTTTTCAGCCAGGCATGGCCTGGCTCTACTGATCGGGTTTCACCCTGACCACCCGTTTCCGGTACTCATACACGTTGTCACCGCGGATGCGCTTGTCCTCGGTGCCAGTGATCCGGTCGACCTTCTGGTCCGAACCGGTCACGGGCTGCGCCTCGATTTCGGTCTCGTGCTCGAAGGAGTGCGATTTGTCGGTGTTGCGGTAATAGCGGTACAGCGCCCAGTACAGCGCGGTTGCGCCGGCCGGACCTGCCGCCAACAGCCAGAGGCCACTGTCGTCGCTCATGTCGATGCCACCAGGAAGGCAATTGCGAGGGCTTCAATGACGGTGCCGGTGGCCAGTGCCGCCAGCAGCATCTTCCATTGCTGCACGGGCACGCTGCCCATGGTTTCGCCGGTACGGCCGTTCACCGCGATGTAGTGCAGCATGCCGCCGTTCTTTCCGGGCTGGTGGTACGAGTACAACCACACCGGCAGGTACATCGACACCCAGCGGGTGCCATGCACCTCCAGCTGTTCCTGCTCCCAGCGCACGCCACGGTTGTAGCGCTTCACCGAACCTTCCACCTGTGCGCGGGCAATTGACAGCAGCTGGTCCTCCAGCCGCGGCCGTAGCTTTTCCACATCCAGGTTGCGCTTCTCCGAAGTGAAGCCGGCCAGGTACGAGGCGTTCCACTTCACTGCGTTCTTGGTATCGAACGGCAGGATGGTGTTGATGATGTTGTTGGTGTTGGCGCGGGTGTCCAGATTGCCGCGCTCGGCCGAGGACTCCAGTGGCAGGTCATCCACGGTGAAATCGACCTGGCGTTCGACCTGGTAGACATCGGCGTCATACAGGGTGCGCTTGTTCTTCTCGCTACCGACCGTGTACTGCCGGGTCTGGATCTCGCCCTTGCCAGCCACGGCCGCGCTGACATTGCTGTCGACGATCATGTAGGGCAGGAACACGCCCACCACGTTTTCCGGGGTGAACTGATCCTTGAATGCCTTCAGCGCGAACATGCGGCGCTTGTCGACGAACTGGCGGATGCGCGCGACCGCATCGTCTTTCTTGATATGGAAGGGCAGCACCGCATCGGGCACCGCGCCATTGGCAATCTGCTCGTTGACGCCGAAGACGTGGCGGCACCAGTGGCAGCGCGCCGTCATCGTACTCTCGGTATTGACCGTGACTTCGGCGCCGCACCCGGTGCATTTGAACGTCATCAAAGCCGATGTGTCGGCATCGATGTCGCGTGCACCAGAGGCGATGACCGTGCCGCGCAGCTGGTCGATGGCCTCGCCCAGCCCGAATTCCTCCTCGACGCGTGCGCCATGCCATTCGTGACGGCAGTACAGGCAGACGAGGATGTCGGTGCCGGCCTTGGGCCGGATGTCGGTGGCGCCGCACTTCGGGCAGCGGTTGAGGCCGTCCTTCAGCTCGCTGGCCGAGGTATCGATGGCCACAGGATCGGGCGCTTCCACTTCATCGCGGATGGCCTGTGGCAGCTTCGAGGTGTCCAGCGGGAAGCTGCCGGGCAGGGGAGGGACGTCCTGCGGCGAACCGGGCCCATCCAACGACGCCGCCGGCAAGGGCGGCGGCGTCGCGGGCGCGGATCCGGGCAGCGGCGGTGGGCCGTTTCGGGGATCGGACATGTTGGGTGTGCGTCCTGCCGGTTACAGGCCCAGTGCCTTGGCCTTGAGCGCGTCGTAATCGCTCTGGGTGATCAAGCCCAGATCGAGCATTTCCTTGGCCTTCTTCAGCTTGGCGACCGGATCGTCGGCCGCCGGGGTGGCCGGCTGCTGCATGCCGCCGACACCGAACATGCCGGACGCCATGCCGACACCGACCAGGCCTGCCGCACCGCCGTTCTCGCCGGCCGACTGGATGCCCTGGGCGACGCTGGCCTGCAGGTTGGAATTGCCGCGCGAACCGGACAGCGCATCGGCGCGCTGCACGGTCTTCAGCAGTTCGCGGGTGTTGGCGTCGTACTCGATCGAGACGATGGCGGTCTTGACGATGGCCAGGCCGCGGTCGGACTTCCACTGGTAACCCTGCTCGACGGCGGCCGACAGGCTCTGCGCGAAGCCCAGCGAGTCCTGCTGCAGCTTGGTGATGCGGTTGCCCTTGCCCGGATCGTTGGTATACAGGCTGAAGGCCGGCGCCAGCGAACCGACCACTTCATTGAACAGCTGGCTTGCGGCGGCGTTGTCCAGATCGGTGAAGTCGAACACCTGGCCCGGCTGCAGGTAGCTGGCCGGCACGAAGTTCTTCACGAACAGAATCGGGTCGACAATCTTCAGCGTGTACGAACCACGGGTGACCGCGCCGACCTGGGTGTTGAGGAAACCGTCGTCCCAGTAGATTTCCGACTGGGTGCCGAAGCGGTTGTCCGGCAGTTCCTTCAGCGAAACGAAATAGGCCGCCTGCTGCGAACCCGGCTGGCCGCCGAACTTGAAGCGCTCCCAGCTCTGCTTGATGAAGGTGCTGACCAGGCCGTCGCCAGCGAATATCGACTGCGAGTTCAGATCGTCCGAGCGCCACTCGTAGCCACCCGGTTCGGCGACGAACGCGGTGATCGCGCCGTCCTGGAACAGCAGCAGGCCGTAGCCCTCCGGCACGATGATCTTCGAGCCGTTGGTGATGATGTTGGACGAGCCGCTGGTATTGGAGCCGCGGCCGGCATTGGTGCCCTGCGGCACCGCCGCGAACAGGGCGGCCGTGGACGGCAGGCCCGCCGGCACGGTGTAGAAGTCCTTCCACTGGTCGGCCAGCACACCGCCAACCGCACCCTTCACCGCCTGTACCAGACCCATGACCAACTCCCTGTGATTCGAGGGCAGGCACCATGCCTGCCGAGCTGGGCTGAATATAGCAGTGGGCAGGGACCGCTGTGGTGCCGGAAGATGAATCCGGATCAGGCTCCACTGGTGGCCTGTGGGCCGCCCCGGATCGCCTGGAGTACCGCCGCCATGTCCAGCCCTCCCAGCCCCATCCGCTGCGCCCGCGCGATCAGTGCATCGCTGGCGTCGATCAGGGGCGCCTGCATGCCCGCCTCGCGCGCGGCACCGGCCACCAGGCCGCTGTTCTTCAGAACATCGGTGATCGAGGCCTGGACCGCGAAGTCCTCGCGGATCATCTTGTCCAGCTTGATCCGCGATACCTCACTGGCCATCGGCCCAGCGTTGAGTACTTCGGCGAAGCGCTCCAGGGCAATGCCGTGGACCTCGGCGAAGTGCACTGCCTCGCCCAGTGCGGTGACCAGCGTGATCAGATACAGGTTCACCGCCAGTTTCATGCGCAGCGCCGCTGGCACCTGGCCGCATACGACGCACTGCCGGCCGAGGGGCGCAAGCAGGTGCGAGGCTTCTGCCACGTCAGCTGCGTCGCCGGCCAGCATGATGACCAGTTGCGCGGATTCCGCCTGCACCCGCGAGCCGGAGACCGGCGCTTCCACGTAACGTCCGCCTGCCGCGCGGATCTGTTCGCCCAGCGTCTGGGAATAGGTTGCCGAGCTGGTGCCCATGTTGATCACCAGGCGGCCTTCGACGCGGGCCGGGAAGGCCGGCGTGTTCCGATCCAGCACGCTGTCGATGGCCTCATCATTGGCCAGCATGAGCAGGATTGTCCCGCATGCGTCGAACACGTCCTGCCGTTGCGCGATGGGCTGCACGCCGGCGATGCGTGCCGCCTCGTGGTTTCGGCCGGAGCGGGACCAGCCCAGTACGGTGTGCCCGGCCCGCGCCAGGTGACCTGACATCGGCATCCCCATCACGCCCAGACCGATGAATCCCAATGGCATGGCAGGCTCCCGATCATGGCAAGGCGTCCATCATGCCGCAGATCGGCAACACGCATGCGGTCGGCAGGGCGCGAGGGCCGGCATCCCTCGCGCTGCATCCCTGGCAAAGATAATCCCCGATATTCACGTGATTATCATCACGATTTTCTCGAAACTCGCTTTCGATAATCCTGGGGCCGAATGCGCGTATCTGCGCTCGAGGCGCCGGGATCCGTCCGACGTCCGCATCGTCGACCTACCGACGGCAACCTCCTGGGGGCATGGGGGCGGACAGTGTGCACGTTCACCTGCGTGTGCTGTGGCTGGCGCGAGGCGCGGCGGGGACGTCGCAGCATCACGCAATGAAGCCGCACGGTACCCATTGCGCGATCACCCGCTGCAACGGCAGCGGGTTGCCATTCGAAAGGGGAGTTTCAATGCACAGGCAAGTCAGTGAGATGTTGCAGCGCGCCTATCGACCCCACCGGTCCTTGCCCGACCTGTTGGGCGCGTTCGTGAAGGAGTTCTCGCAACACCACGCATTGCGTGGCGGCAGCGTCCATCTGCGCGGTTCCAGTGCTGGCCATCCGGACGTGACTACGGTGGCGGTACCGGGCGACAAGACTGCCGCCCGTCAGCGTTTGCCGATCCGCTATGGCAGCGAGGTACTGGGTGAGCTGCATCTGGAGGGTGAAGAGGGCCGGCTGGATGGCAGTGCCCTGGCACTGGGGGAACAGTTTGCCCAGCGCTGTGCACACCTGATCAAGCGCTACGAAGCCAAGGCCTGGGCCGAACAGGCGCTGAGCCGGCCGCTGCTGCTGGTTGGCGCCGGTGAGGCGTTGAAGCAGATGGACGAGTTCGTCGAACGCGCGGCGGCCAGTCCGCTGCCGGTACTGCTGCGTGGCGAGTTCGGTACCGAGAAAATGGAACTGGCCGCCGCCCTGCACAGTGGCGGCCGATACCGGCAAGGCCCGTTTGTCGAGGTGAACTGTGTTCATCCACAGGGCGAAGCCTGTGACTGGTTCGCGCGCGCGCAGGGCGGAACGCTGTACTTCCATGAAGTGGACGAACTGCCGGTGTCGTTGCAGGGTCAGCTGTCACACCGCATGCGCGGGTTGCCCGCCGCGCATGCCGAAGCGCAGGCGGCCGGTCCGACTCGGGTGATCGCCTCGACCAGCGCGGACCTGGAACAACGGGTGAGGGAGAAGCAGTTCTCGCGCGCCCTGCTGGCCGGACTGGAGTTCCTGACCGTGGATATTCCGCCGCTGCGCGAACGGGTGGAGGACATCGCCGCGCTGGCGGCGCGTTCGCTGGAGCTGCATGGGTTCAATCCCCATGTGCTGGGTGACGATGTGCTGGAAGTATTGTGTGCGCATGACTGGCCCGGCAACCTGCTGGAGATGGAGCGGGTAGTGGTGCGGTTGGCGGTGATGACCGGTGGCCGCTGCATCCGTCGCGATGATCTGGCACGCCACGCGCCGGATCTGGCAGCGGGCAATGTCGCCATTGATGCCGGTCGCACGCCGGAACTACCGCCCAGGGTTGAGGAGATTGCCGCTCCCGAACCTGCACGGCAGGACGCACCGCAGGCTGCGCATGAAGGCCTGCACGATGGCCTGAAGCGCGCCCTGGCTTATCTGAAGGACCACGCTGCGGAGCCGCTCACGCTGGGCGACCTCGCCCGCCAGGCGCATGTCAGTCAGTCACACCTGGGCTTCCTGTTCCGCAGCGAGCTGGGCACGACGTTCAAGCTGCTGCTGCAGCAACTGCGCATCGAGCATGCCAAGCAGCTGCTGCGGGATGGGCAACGCCTGCGCATTACCGACGTCGCACTGCAGGTTGGTTTCGGTGACCTGAGCCACTTCGAAAAGAGCTTCCGGCGCGCGGTGGGGGTCAGCCCGCGCAGCTACCGGCGTACGCCGGAACAGTAAATCAAACGCCCCGGTGCAGGCGCGGGCCTGCCCGGGGCGCTGGGATGGCAGATCAGGCGTTACCGTGCGTTTGCTTCAGCAGCGCGCTGCACGGCCTGCTCGGCGGCTTCGTCCGCGCGGCGTGCCGCTTCGGCGGCGGCCTCGACCGCGCGTTGCGAAACCTCCATTGCGGCGCGGATGCCTTCTTCACTGGCAATCATCGCGGCGTCCGCCAGCTCCTGGGCGATTTCCATGGGGGTTTTTCCCGCCGGATGGGCGGGAGTGGGCTTGCCGGGAAGCGGGGTCGGGAAGGTCATCGTCGGTGCTCCTGCTGGGGATGAGGGGGGAACACTGTCGCCGCGTTCCCCCAGGATGTGGCGCAATGCCGCCTGGGCATCGGCCAGGATCTTCTGCGCTTGTTGCTGGGCCGCCAGGCGTCCGGCAGCAACGGCCGCGCCGGCCGCCGAAGCGAGGGCCTCCGCCGCTGCCTGCACGCCATCGCCACCCGGTGCCGGAGGCGGGCTCACCCCGCATCCGCCTGGTAACCCACTTGCGCCTCATCGCCCAGGTAGCGGCGGGTTCGGCGGTAGTCCTGCAGGGTGATCACATTGTCCTCCACCTGCACCAGCGCCTGCGCTCTGGAGCCATCGATCGCGAACTGCACGCTGGCACCATCCTGGCCGAGCTGGCCACGGGAGACCGGATGTTCGTTGAGGAATTCCTGCGCATCGCGCAGCTGCCATCGCACGACCTCGCGCAGGCGGCTGTCCTCCAGCAGCTGGTCGGAATCGTTGTCGAAGCACGCCGCCATCTGCTGGGCAGCCAACGAAATGCGGGCATAGCCGATCTGCCGGTTCGCGGCCAGGCTTGCGGCGAGCGCCTCGCGCACTTGCTCCGGCGACGGCAGCTGTGGCAGCTGCGGCCCGTCCAGGAAACCGAACAGGATCGGCAGCACCTGCTGCAACGCACGGGTGGCGCGCGTCAGCCGATGCTCGCGGCTGCCGCCACCTGCGCTCACCCGCTGGTAGAAACGGAAGTAGTCGGCAAACTCGATGGGTCTGCGCGCGTGCAGCAGCGCGAAGCTGGCGGCGTCGGCGAGATCGTCGCGCCCCGTGGTGGACATTCCCACCTCTCCGGCCAACTGGTGAAGCGCCACCGATTCACGAAAGTCCAGCTGCTGCAGCAGCGGAGCATCGGCCGCGCCGATCGAGGTCAGGAACGCGCGCGAGGCGCCGAGTTCGGTGTTGGTCAGCATCCGGTGTCGTGCCAGTACTCCCTGCGCCTCGCTGTGCGACAAGCGTGTTTCCTCGCCCAGCTCGATGTGAAGCAGAGCATCGAGGTCGCTGCTGCCGAGGCTGAGCAGCTTGATCGGGCCGATCTGCAACCCGATGCGCGGCAACCATGTCATGCGTGAACCGTGCAGACCCTGCTGCACCCCATCAAGCATCGTGCCCTCGTCGGAGAAGGCGTAACGGTGCTCATGCGATTCAACGGCCCACTTCATCCAGTCCTCGCCGCCGTCGATGAGCCGAAGAACGCGCCTGCTGGATTGACTGAGCAGGTTGGCCTGGGGAATGGAACGACCGGCAATGAAAACGCTCATGCGTGGCTCTCCTGGCGGCCTCACTGGGCCGGAAAATCCTTGAGGACGGTCGCAGCGGCACTGCCGACCCGGGTGAAGTCGTCGGTGGCTCCCTGCATCATGGTCTGCGCCTGCGTGAGCACCCTTGCATACTTCTCGTCCCCCGTCGCCAGGTACTGGGCCATGGCCACGCCGGCCGCGGTGGTCGCGATGGTTGAGACATTGCGCAGGGCGTCGGCGGCATCCTGCACGGCGATCGCTGCAGACTGGGCCACCGACTGGTAGGCCTTGCCGGCACCACTGGTCTTCACCACGGTCGCGGACATGGTGGCCGTCTGCACCTGGTTGATCACATCGATGACCTGGGCGTTGACGTTGCTCGGGTCCATACGGGCTCCTTGATGGGCGGGTGCGGCCGCAGGCGGCCTGCGTGGTGTCAGGCCCCGGCGTCAGTGTTGTCTGTGGCCGGGGAAGACGGGGTGTCTGGCGCGGAATCCTGGGCGGGACCTGCGGCCGGATCCGGACCGGACGAGGGGTCGGGCGCAGGACCGGGCGCGGGCGCTGCTGCATTGCCTGCAAGCGCTTCGAGTACATGCAGGCTGCTGGTAGCGGCCGCAGCGTCGGCAGTGGCACCGTGGGTCTGTGCCTGCAGGACGCTGATGGCGGTCTTTCCTTCTGCGGTGGCCGCGGCGATCACGGCCGCAGGCGAAGGGGGGGCCGGCACCGGGCCGGGCAGGGGGATGACCTGCGGCGGTGGCGGCGGAGGGGGTTCCGGAGCGGGCGGCGGCACCGGCCAGGGGGCATTGATCATCTTCGCGCAGGTTGCGGTGACCGCTGCGTTGCTGACCATGCCCGCACCCTGCTGGCGCGCGACGGCGTTGTGCATGGCGGTGCCCAGCGTCTCCAGCATCACCATGTCCAGCATGCTGAAGGACTGCGCCGGCCCCTGGGCCACCAGCAGGGTCGAGGCGGCGCTGACGCTGTCGACGATCTGGCTGTTGACGGTGTTCTCACTGCTCATAACGGAACGGCTCCCTTCTGGATGATCAGGGCCAGGACCTGGGCCAGGCTTGCGCCGGCGGTCACCTGGCCGCGTTGCTGGTTGGCCACCGCGTTCTGCATTGCCAGGCCGAGGCTGTCGGCCATTGCCAGGTACGTGGCGGACATCGCGAACGAGGGGGCGAGGGCGATCGCCACACCGGATCCGGTGCTGGTTGCAGCCAGCAGGTAGCCGGTGGCGGGCGATTCGGCCATCGATCAGGGGCCCGGCGTGACGCCGCCCTGAGCGGGGGCGCGGCGGTTGGCGTCACGCCGGGCCGACACGTCAGCGCAGACCCAGGATTTCGCGGGTGGCCACGCCGTTGGAGGCGGTGTCGATCGCATACAGCGTGGACACCCCCTGGGTGGTCGACGCCTGCATGGTCACGTAGGACTGCTGCTGGTTGTTGGTGGCGTTGTGCGCGGCGTTGGACAGCGCCTGGCTGGTGGCCACGAACAGGTTGCCCATTGCGATGGCCGGCGCATCACCAAGCACCTTGGTGTTGACCTGCGAGACCGAATCGGTGATCTGGCTGTTGACGGCGGTGGGAAATGCCATGGTGGAAGCTCCTAGGGTGGACAGCACTACAGGAACGGAGATTGCCGGCACTCAATGGAATCAGCCGAGAATCTTCCGGGTGGCGGCGCCGGTGGCGCCGGTATCGACGGCGTAGAGCAGCGCGACGCCCATCGTGGTCGCGGCCTGTGCCGTGACATACATCTGCTGCTGGGCGAGCGTCGCGTTGTGGGCGGCATTGGCCAGCGCCTGCGCGGTGGCCTGGTACAGCGTGCCCATTGCCGTGGCAGGCGCCACGCCCAGCACCTGCAGGTTGGCCTGGCTGACCGAGTCGGTGATCTGGTCGTTGACGGCCGTGGGAAATGCCATGGCTCAGCTCCTTGCCTGCCGGCGCATCACGCGCCGAGGATCTGCTTGGTAGCCACGCCGGTGGTGGCGGTATCGATCGCGTACAGGGTGGCCACGCCCATGGTGGTGGCTGCCTGCGCAGTCACATAGGACTGCTGCTGGGCATTGGTTGCGTTGTGGGCAGCGTTGGCCAGCGCCTGCGCGGTGGCCTGGTAGAGGTTGCCCATGGCCACGGCGGGGCCGTCGCCCAGTACTTTGGTGTTGACCTGGGTGACTGAATCGGTGATCTGGTCGTTTACAGCGGTCGGGAATGCCATATCGATCTCCTTGAGGTTGGCGGGTCAGCTACGGAACGACAGATCAGGAACCCAGGCCGCGCACGCGGGTGCTGAGAATTTCCTTGCTCGCTACCGCCGTGGTGGCGGTATCGATCGAGTACAGCGTGGCCACACCCATGGTGGTGGCCGCCTGCGCGGTCACATAGGACTGCTGCTGCGCGTTGGTGGCGTTATGCGCGGCGTTGGCCAGTGCCTGTGCGGTGGCCTGGTACAGATTGCCCACTGCCACGGCGGGCGCATCGCCCAGCACCTTGGTGTTGGCCTGGGTGACCGAATCGGTGATCTGGTCGTTTACCGCGGTTGGAAATGCCATGTCCTGCTCCTGCGAAAAGGTGGAAGTGCGTGGTATCCAGTGTCACGGTGCGTGGTGCGTAACTGCGTGTGCTTCACCGTGGATGCAGATTAGAAAGAAGCGGCGATGTCGGATTGGTGGAATCGACGGAGAATGCGGGGGAAATGGTGTGAAGATCGGCGCCGTGATACGGGCGGATTGCTGGTCGGTAAGGTATTTCGTCGATGATGCATCAGCACACGGCGCGGCCCCGTCACGCGCTGGCTCAGCCTGCGGGTAGGCCTTCGATGTAGCGTGCGATCGCGGCGTACCAGTCGATGCTCTGCCGGTGCGCGGGACCGCCCGGCGGCGGATCCACCGGCTGGCGAACTCCCAGCTGCGACGAAATCGCGGCCTGTTCCACCCGCTGTACGCGCGACAGTTCCCAGTCCACGATCGAATCCGAGGCCGGACGGCCCATCCAGGCCGGTCGTGGCGCCAGCTGCTGGTTGAGCGTTGTCGCCAATACCGCCAGATCGATGTCTGCGGGCGCGGTAAAGCAGACCAGGAAGAACAACACCTGGCCCGGTCGATTGCCGAACGCAGCCGTGTGGTCCATGACATAGCCTGCATCGAGGACCATCCCGGTTTCCTCCACAAACTCACGACGGGCCGCCGCCTCCGCCGCCTCGGCAGCGCCCATCGCACCACCGGGAAGCGCCCATTGCCCAGCCTGGTTGACGGTCACCGGCGGCCGCTCGGCGGTCCAGGTTTCCAGCGCTGCCTGTGCCCCGGCGATGCGTGCGCCGAGCCCTGCATCGGGCCACGCGGCGATGGGAGGTGCGCCGAGCGCGACGCGGCCGGCGAACCCGGCGGCCAGCGAGGCACGATCGACGGCAGTCAGCACTGACGGAATCGCGCCCTGCAGTGCCTCGACGGTGTTGACGCCGCGGGCGGTCTGGACTTGACCCGCCGCGGTGGCGACCGCCGCGATGGCCGCGGCATTGGCTGGGACCGTACTCCAGGCAGTGCGGGCGGCAGTCTCGGCATTCGCCAGCAGCGCGATGGCGCTGTCGGTCTGGGCGGCACGGTCCGCCGACGTCAATGCGGTGTTCAACAGCGCCGCAGCCTCCATCACCAGAACCGGCGTGGCATAGGCGCTCCACCAGTTGCTGGTAGCGCGCTTCTGGGCAATCAACCATTGGGTGCCGGATCGTACGGCGGCATAGACCTGGGGCATCGGTGTTCTCCTTCGGGTGGGTGGTTGCGGTCAGTTGTTACGGTGTTCGATCAGATAGCGGGCAGGCTGCACGGCATTGCCCTCGGCGTCGGTGACGATCGGCCGGTACAACGTGTCGTAGCGCGCTTCCCATGGCGGAACGCCTTCGCGTTCCAGGAAGCGGCGTTGATCTGGCGGTGGCAGGTCAGCCGGGCCCGGCACCGGTGGCAGCGGTTGGCCGAGATCGGTCAACCGATCGGCCAGTTCCCGCGCAACGGTCTGTATGCGTGCGGTCAACGCCGCACGGGTTTCACGGCGGCGGAAGTAGTCCAGGTCATTCCAGTCCACATCCGCGCGATCGCGCAGCCGTTCGATGGTTTTGAGCACATCCCAGTCTTCGAACGCGGTGAACCAGATAGTGGGATCTCTCAGCACCGCAGGCAGGTTCAGCACCGCCCATTGGTAGGTGGCCAGATCCTGTGTGCGCAGTACATCCAGCAGCGAGGCTTTCAACCAGATGCCGGTCAGGTCCTTCAGGCTGCTGTGATAGGGCGCCCAGTCACGCTGCGCCGCTGTCAACGTGCTGCCCTGGTCCGCGTCGATGGCCTGGGTGGAGCTGGCGTCCCAGGCAGCACGTTGCATCTCCAGCTGCAATGGCTCGCTGATGGCGGCCATGGCACCGGTAAGCAGCTTGCTTGAGACCAGGTAGAGCACGGCGCAACGCGGCAGCTGTACGGGATCGAAGGCATGCTGTGTGTCCAGGCCCTGTACCTTGAAGATGTAGCCACAGCAGGCGCGCAGCAGGACATGCCGCCAGTACCAGTGATTGAGCTTGCGGTTGTCGCGCTCGGTGATGCACGGAGGATGCCCGAGGCCGGTGAGCAGTTCGTTGTACCGGGGCATGGCTGTCTTGCGCAGCATGTAAAGGTAGTAGCCACACAGGGTCATGGGCAGGTTCATCTGCGAGGAGAATCCGCTGGACCAGAACTTGCTGTACTTGGCAAGAATGATCTGCCGGGTGTAGTCCGGCCACGTGTCCTGCTGCAACTGGAGGCGATAGCGGGCGGCAGGAATGTTGATGCCATCGTCAACGTTGTAGAGATTGACCTCCTCGTCCACCCGGCGCCAGTCGGCGTACTCGCAGCTGGCAGGCGCAAGCTGCTGTGCAGCGTTGTCCCGCTCGTGCAGGCCAATCAGGCCAGCATTGGCTGCATCAGTGAGAAGGGCGCGCAGGCGCCCCTGGAAACGCTCCTCCCAGCGGTGGAAGAGGCAGGCTACGATCGGTGTGCCGGCCTCCATCGGCGGATCCTCGATCTCCATGCGGTCGTCCGGCAGCGGCACGGTGACCGCGACCGAGTCGCGCAGCGCCTGAACCAGCTTGGCCTTGAATCCGTATGCTGCCTCGATGGTGCTGAAGTGCAGGGGCGGGCTGACGAGTTCTAAGGTGTGGTCGGAATCGGACTCGATCATCCATGGGCCGTTCTCGCCCAGGTTCAGCTTCGTGTTGTTCTTCCACGGGATCTCTCCGGGCCAGAGGCGGGCGGCGGTCACATGGGTGAAGGCGAAGATCGAACTGTCGTGCGTACAGAACTCGATCTCCATGCCGTAGGTGTTCCACGGAATGGCTTCGCCGCCCTTGCCGACGGTGATGTTGTTGAGGACCAAGGCTTCCGTCGGACTCGAGTCCTGCACGGTCCAGCCGATGATGTCGTTGCGGATGATGTTCAGCATGGAGCACCCTGCGCGGCGCGAGGCCTGGAATGGCCGGCTCAGGGGCATGCTAGAAACGGGGAGACTGCGGGAATCGGCGGAATCGACGCGCAATGCGGCGCCATCGCGTGGATCTGTGCCGATGCGGTGGAATCGACGACGGCGGGCAGCAGCCGCGCCGTCGACGGCCCGAGAGCGCTAGAGCATGTACGGAATCTTGAACGCCAGCGTGAAGTCCGGCGCATCCGGGGTCAACCCGATGCCCAGCAGCGTCACCAGCGTGGTGTGCTGGTTCAGCGCATAGGTCACGCCCAGATTCAGGGATGCCGCATTGGCGTCACTGCCGATCACCTTCATCCACTTGCCGCCCTGGAAGCGGGTGGAGGCGCGGGCGCTGATGCGGTCACTGAAGGACAGGCTCAGGCTGGTCCGCTCGTTGAATGCGAAGGCAACGCCTGCGCCGAAGTACACCGAGCCGCCCAGCTTCACGTCGCCCGGGTTGACCGTGTCCGGATTGCTGTCGATGTCGTTGAATCCGCGCGGGATGGAGTGCACATAGCCGATGTTGGCAAACAGGATGGCCGGGTCGGCGGTCTTCACCATCGACAGGCCGAGGTTGGCCTGCCAGACGCCGTTGCCGGTGGGCTGCTCGCGCGGCACGGCGAAGCGGATGTAGTCATCGTCATCGCGCTCGATCACCTTCCAGTCCAGGCCGTAGGGTGCGCGCCCGGTGGGGGCGGTGACGCCGGCCGTGAGCACGGTCTCCGGGCGCCAGCCGCGTTCGCCGAACAGCCGGTAGTTCGCGCTCAGGCCAATGTCGCCCAGGCCGTTGCCGTTGGTCTGTTCCTGTGCGATGGCGGCTGCTGCACCGCCGGCGCCGCCTTTCTGGTACACGGTGCGCCGCGCCAGATAGGGCACATCCAGGTTGAGCGTCAGGTTCGGGCTGACGCCCCAGCGGGCCGCCACGTTGTAGGTCAGCGAGTCGGACTCCACGTTCTCGATGGCGATATTGCCGAGGAAGATGGCGTCCAACGCGAGGAAGCCGTTGAGGGTGAGCTGCTTGCGGTCGTAGCGTGCGTAGGTGAGGCTGTTCTCGATGGTGAAGCGGCGCGAGAACAGGGCCGATTGCTGCTGCTTCACGTCGTCCACGCTGCGCCGCGACTCCTGCTTGGCCTGCTGGGCCTCGGCAGCGGTACTGGCGTAGCCCTCGCTGCTCGGCGGAACCGCGGCGGCCGCCGCCTGCGCCAATGGCGCGGCCGGTGGGGTCGAGGTTGGGCCAACCCGCCCGCCCAGGCGCGCCTGCATGGCCTGCACCTGCATGTCCAGTTCGCGCAACCGCCGCACTTCCTGTGCGTAGTTGGCCTTCAGCTGTTCCAGCTGGTTGGCCAGGGCCTGCACGTCAGCGCCATCGTCAGGCGTCGGCGGTGCAGCAAGGGCGGTGCCCGCCAGCGCCGCCAGCGCCAACGGGGTGATCCTCATCAGGGTGTGCATGTTCGTGTCCTGCGTTGTGGAGCGTTTCCCCCAATGCCAGGCCCTGCTACTGGCCCGGCCCCATGCCGCGGTTCAACGCAATCGCCTGGGCCACGTTCTGGCTCAACGGCAGGTTGCCGCCCACGGCGTTGCGCACCAGCTCCAACCGCAGCTGGTTGCTGGCGATCTGGCCGTCACCGGCGAGGGCGATGCCCTGGCCGACGCTGCCATTGCGGATCCACTGCTGCACCAGCCCCTGGCCATCCACCTGCAGCAGCAGGCGTGCCTGGTTGCCTTCCAGCACCGCCGTCGCGCTGGCGCCAGACTGCTGCGCGCTGACGCTGCCTGCGCCATCAGAGAGAGCAGCCGGCACGCCACCCTCGCGGACGGTCAGCGTGGTGACGTTGCGCGCGACATTGCCATCGCCGGCCACTTGCACGCTCTGCACCAGGCCGCTGGCGTTGGCCAGGCCGCTGCTGTCGATGCTGCGTCCCTGGGTATCGGGCAGCGGCGCATCGGCTGCCGTGACATGCACGCTGGGCTGGAAGCTGAGTTTCGGCGCGCCACCGCCACGGAAGTCCATGCCCAGGGTCAGGCTGCCCTGCAGGGTCGTGCCGTTGCTGGCCTGCCACTGCGACACCATGGTGACCCCGAACCAGGCAACGTTGCTGCCGCCCACGGTGTAGCGCCCCCGCATCAGGCTCAGCTCCGGATCGGGGATTTCCGTGAGTCCACGCCCGGTCCTGCCGTCGGCGGCCTGCAGGGGCAGGGCAGGGGCCATCAGCAGCAGAGCCATCCATACGTGTTGACGGAACATGGTCGTACCTCCTCAGAACAGGTCGGCGTGGCTGAAGCCGAAGTCGACCAGTTCGGCATCGGTGATCGGCCCCTGCCGCGCGTAGAGCGCGCGGGCACTGGGCCGTTCGCTGGGTTGCAGAAGAACCGTGTTGCGATCGAAATCGCTACCGATTACCACGAAGACCGCGCGCGATGGCCAGGCGGCCAGGAACTCCGGCAGCGCCAGGCTGCGGTTGCCGAGGATCGGGTCAGCCACTTCCACGATGCCGTTGCGCACCTGCTTGAGCACCACGAAATGGCGGAAGCCGCGCACGTCCATCAGCACCAGCCCTGGCACGCGAAGGGTGCGCAGTCGTGTTTCATCGATGCGGTAGCCCCGGCCACGCATGCCCAGCGATTCCACGTAGCGCTTGATGTCGAGCAGGGAGAAGCCGCGTTCGGCCACCAGCGCCGGGTCGGAGACCCCCATCATCCCTTCGATCACCGTCGCTTCGTCGGTCTGCAGGTGATAGGCATGGCGCAGGATGGTCGCCAATGAGGCCGCCCCGCAGCTGTAATCGGTGTGCTGGCGCACCACGTTGCGGTAGCGCCGCTCCTGCATGCTTTCGACCTTCTGCTGCAGCAGCGCGCCGTTGGGCAGCACGCCGGCGAAGTGGACCTCGCCCGCCCACGCCGATGCGGTGCCCAGCAGCAACAGGCAGGCCAGCAGGCGCATCGATGGAGGGCAACGGATCATCTACGTTCTCCGGCAGCAGGGGGGAGCCCCCGTTCCAAGGGGGAGGAGGAACAGGGGCTCCCGGGGACCCGGCCATTGGCGGACGGCCGGGGTGTTGCGCTTACTCGCCGTTGCCGCCACCGCCGCCGGTGCTGGGCTGGGCGACTGCCAGGGCCAGGCTGTTGGCCTGCAGGTTGCCGGTGCCCGCAGCAACGTTCACGCCGATGTTGCCGGAGGCGCCCGAGAAGGCACTGCCGGACAACGCCGAGGTGTTGGTCGCGTTGACGTTCACCCAGCGCGTGGTGCTGACCGTGCCGCTGAGGCTGGCATACAGGTCGGCCACGCCCAGTTCGACGAACTGGCTGGTGCCACTCTCACGCGTATCGAAGCCCAGGCCGCCCACCCCCGGCCGATTGGGGTTCATCGTGGCGTTCTGGATCTCGTTGTCCAGGTCGATGTGGCCGGTGCTGTTGCCACCCGGGTGCGGCAGCTCGCCATTCCACGTATCCAGGTAGTAGTTGGCCATCTGGTAGGCGTTGCCGGTGCCGCGGTAGGTGCCGGCGCCATAGGCCAGGGTCAGGCCGCTGACGCCGCCACGCATGCCGACCTGCACGGTATCGGTGTAGGACTGCACGAAGCCGGCATTGCTGACCGTGTTGCCGGTGGAGACCTGGTTGGAGCTGATGCTCGACTGGGCCACCGCCGTGGTCGCTACCGAGGCCGCGAGCGCGTTCTTCTGCTCGTTGTTGTTGCCCGAGGCGATGTTCACGCCGATGTTGCCGGACGCGCCGCCAAAGGCATTGCCGCCGAGACCTGCGGCGTTGGTGACGCCGGAGTTCATGGTGGCGTTGCCGAAGCCGGCCTGGTTGACGAACACCTCGGCGTCGGCCATGCCGAAGCTGAAGGACGCATCGGCAGCGGACAGCGACGCGGCATTGTCCTGGGCGTTGTTGTCGCCGGATACCACGTTGAAGCCGAGATTGCCCGATGCGCCTGCACCCACGCTGTCACCGATGGACGCACTGTTGGTGACCAGGCTGTTGCTGGTGGCGTTGTTGCTGATCGACTGGCGGTTGTCGATCACGGCAATGGCCGCCGAGTCGAGGTCGATGTCGCCGGTGATGTTCGGGTCGCCGGAGAAATTGATGTCGGTGCTCAGCCGCAGGTCCTTCTCCAGGTTCACGTCGACGCCGTGGTTGTTCTTCTCCTTGCGTTCGTCGGCCTGGATGTTGCTGTGCTTCTGCACATTGACGTTGACGGTGCGGTTGCGCACGTCGTTGTCAGTGTGGTTGTGGGTGTCGTTGCGGGTTTCGCTGACGGTGTGGTTGTGGTTGATGTTCGCGTTGGCGTTCTGGTTGTCCCAGCCATTGGCCGCAGCGGCGGTCGAGGCAGTGGCAATCGCCATGGCGAGCATGGTCTGTTTGACGGTCGCTTTCATGGTGCCCTCTCTCTCATCAGGTGGTGCATCGGTTGGGTGGTTGTCACGGGCGGTCCTGCACGACCAGGCCCAGTACGTTGGCCGTGTCGTTGCCGTTGCCCGCGATCTGATTGAGTTGCAGGACCCCGTCGAATCCCCGCAGTGCGGTGCTGGCTACACCGGCGCTGCGGGTGCCCGTCGCGACGCCGCGACCGGTGTCGTCCCGCCCCCCTGCCAACGCGGAACCCTCGGCGGCCAAGGCCGTATCGTCGGTTTCGCGTATGCCCTGTCGGGCCAGCGTCGCGCTGACGACGTTGAGCGTCGTGTTGGCGATGCCGCTGGCCTGGTTGATGGATGCGATGCCACTGGCACCGGCCAGTGCGTCACCGCCAATGAATGCAGTGGCCTGCAGCGGCCCGGACAGCACGCGGTTGCCCTGCTGCAGTTGCCGCGCATTGATCGCTACGTCGGCGCGATCGCCCTTGGCGATACCCCGCAGGTTGGCCTGCACGTTGAGGTCGCCGGCGGCCTGGTTCACGGCGATGGCGCCATTGGCCCCGGCCAGTGCGTGGCCGTCGATCCGGGCCACGTCGAGATAGGCGAGCATGCCGCTGTAGTCATCGGCCCAGGTCGCCGCGGGCATGGCAGCGAGCAGCAGAAGCACGCCGTGCAGGGTCTTCATTTTCCACCTGCCGGGGCCGTGCCCTGCAGGGGGAACTGGGCCAGTGCGCCGCGCACGGTGTCGGCGATACCGCGGGTGCTGCTGCCGACCGCACCGAGCGGACCACTCATGGCGCCCCCCAGGTTGCTGCCGACCATGCCGTCGCCACTGCGGCCAAGCGTGCCGCCCAGGGCCTGCCGGGTGACCCGTTCAACGGTGGTTCCACCCGGCGCCGCGATGGACGCTGCCTGGCCGGCCCCCATGCCGGCATAGTCCTCATCGCTCAATTCATCCATGCCGGTCGTCGTGCCGCCGGCGCCCAATGCGGTGGCGATCTCGCGCTGCGGTTTCGGGTCGGCAATCAGCGCCATGCCCGGTGGTGCCATGCGATAGGCCGGCCGCGCGGAGACGTCCCGCAACAGGACGATTTCGCCCGGTTGTGCCTTCACGCCCTGGCGGGCGCCCGACGCGGACGCGTCGACGCCAACCGACAGCAGGGCTATTGCCAGCGCTGCGGCCAGGCCTCGAATCAGGGTGGTGCCGTCCATGCCGATCTCCCGCGATGGGTGCGGCGGAACCACGCATCAACCGTGCCAACTTCGAAGTGCCCACGCGCCAACATGGTGACCGCGCAGCACCTGACCGGGCTGCTGCCACGCTGTTACAGGCACGTCGCGGAATTGTTGGGATTTCGAAGCCCCAGGCGCCGCAGGGCAAGGGCTGCGGGCGACTGTCGCATCGGTGTTACAGGTGGCGTCGCCGTCTGCTACGGTGCCGCTTCAGCCAGGAATTTCTTGACGCACTGCTCATTGCGCCGCCGTTTAGGGAAGCGCTAGGATCCGCCCAACAAAGGCCACCCCGGTGGCCGTAGAGGTCCCGGCGGGGGGCGGCACGCCGGTGATTGCCTGACAGTCCGCCGACGGTGTCCGGATGCTGGGGGAAGCATGGCAGCGGTCCCGGAGGCTTCTACGTCACGTTGCGTGCTCTGGTTTGGCGAGCCGTTGGCGAACGAGCGCAGTGCGCTGGCGGCAGCGGGCTGGTATGTGCGCAGCATCCATCCCGATCCCGCCATGGCGATTGGCCTGCGTGGGCGCGATCGATTGCTCGCCGTGCTCGATCTGCGCCATCTCGATGCGGTCGCGCTGCAGCTGCTGGTGCCGTGGATCGAGCAGCACCAGCATCTGCCCTGGCTGGCGGTACTACCACCGGGTGCCGGACCCACATCGCCGGCTTGGCTGCCGTTGCTGCAGCGATGCTGCGCGCGCTTCACGCTGCCGTTCGGCCTGCAGGACCTGGTCTGCGCAATGCGCCAGCAGTTCGACGCGGATGATCCGCCTGTCGACGCAACCTGCGGTGGGCACGGACCGCACGCGCTGATTGGCGAAAGCGCCGCGTTGCATGCGGTACGCACGGTGCTGCACAAGTTTGCGCCGGTGGAACTGCCGGTGCTGGTCACCGGTGAAACCGGTACAGGCAAGGAACTGGCCGCACACGCGCTGCATGCGCTGTCGGGGCGTGCCGGCAGGCCTTTCATTGCAGTGAACTGCGGTGCGATTCCGGCCAACCTGGTGCAGTCGGAGCTGTTCGGCCACGAACGTGGCTCGTTCACCGGTGCCGACAAGCGGCAGATCGGCGTGTTCGAATCGGCCCACGGCGGAACGGTATTTCTTGATGAAGTGGGCGATCTGCCGGCAGAAGCACAGACCAGCCTGCTGCGCGTGCTGCAGGAGGGAACCTTCGAGCGCGTGGGCAGCAGCCAGCCGCTGCGCGCAGACGTGCGTGTACTTGCCGCGACCCACGTCGAACTGGAACACGCGGTGGCGCAGGGACGGTTCCGCAGCGATCTCTACTACCGTCTGAATGTGCTGCGCCTGCTGATGCCACCGCTGCGTGAGCGCGGCGCCGACGTGCAGCTGTTGGCCGAGCACTTCCTGCGCTGCTTCCGGTTGCGCCACAGCGTGCGTGCACGCGGCTTTGCACCGGCCGCAGTGCACGCCATGCGGCGCTTCGACTGGCCCGGCAACGTACGCGAACTTCTCAACCGTGTGCAGCGTGCAGCGATCATGGCCGAAGGCGAGCTGATCAGTGAGCGTGACCTGGAGCTGGGCGCATCGGCGGCGGTCCTGCCCGCGGCGATGCTGCACGATGCACGGGGGCAGGCTGAGCGCGATGTGCTGCTGCAGACCCTGCGCCAGACCGGCTACAACGTCTCCGAGTGTGCGCGGCAGATGCAGATATCGCGGGTGACGGTGTATCGCCTGTGCCGCAAGCACCGGCTGGAGCTGCCAGCGCAGCGCTGATCAGCCGGCCGCCAGGTGCTTGAACAGGCGCAACGGCTTGCCCGCGACGCGCTCGATCACGCCCTTGGCTTCCAGGTCCAGCTGCACGGCCTTCAACCACCAGCCGGCGGTGGCACCAGCCGGGAACAGGGCGGCGGGCAGATGTGGCAGCAGTGCCTGTTTTGCCTGCGCAACGGTCAGGCCGGGCGGTTGCGCAGGCAGGGCCCGCAGCAAGGCATGGCGCATGGCGAGATACTTGGCACGATCCACGCGCTGGATGTGCCCGGGCGTGGTGATGCTCTCGATCTCGATCCGCTCCGGCTCAGACATGGGTATCTCCTGCGACTTCGATGCGTGGGCTGCGGAAGCCCATGGCGATCCACGCCTTCATCAACCGGGCATAGAATTGCAACGACCGGGTCTCCAGGTTCGGCACATCGTCGGGAAGGACAGACGGATCAGGAAGATCACTGACCATCGTCCGCATCTCCACGGCGGGTCTTGCCGATGCCGGCCACAACAGGCCATAGAGGCTCAGCCAATGGCCGCCGCTGAACTCCAGGAAGAGCGGTGTATTGCAGCATCCTGCCAGGACGCGGCGGCTGCCGCCGCTGCTGGACAACCGCAACACGCGCAGCATGGAATGTCCGGCATCGATGCTGACGCGATCCTTGCGGTGCATTACGAAGAGCGTCTGGCCGTGCGGGCCCAGCACGTCCGGTGCTCGGGGCATCGACTGCAGCATGGCGCCGGCCTTGCGGCAGCTGTCGCAGCAGCATTCGACGGTGGCAATGGGTTGGCCCGTGGCGGTCAGGCGCACCTGGCCGCAGGCGCAGGCAAGGGACTGGTGTGAGGCCATCTGCGTTTTCTCCTGGGGTAGTCATCCTCTCGACGAACGGGGGCGCCGAAAATCGACAACATCTGCCTTCAAGGGCGCATCATCCGATAGCGGATGCGGTACAGGTCCAACCCTGCACCGTCCGCACGCCGCGCCGAATAGGTCAAGGTGTCGGGTTGCGAGCCATCGAGCATCGCGCCGTAGCTGTCGCCGGAGGCCTCGTTCAAGGGGGAGGGCAATGCAAGGCCTGCGTCATAACGGCCTCCACGCGCGTAGGCAATGAACTGGCGTACCGGTGCACTGCCGAAGTCCAGGGCGCGGGCAAACACCAGCGTCCGGCCGTCGCCCAGGAAGGTGGCATCGAACTCCTGCGCTGCGGTATTGAGGTCTCCCGGCAGCGGCCGTGCCGGCTGCGCCATGCCACGGACCATCGCTGCGACGTAGAGGTCATGGCCACCCGCACCACCTGCGCGATCGCTGGAGAACAGCAGCGTACGACCGTCTGGCGAGAGCATCGGCGCGAACTCATCGGCCGCGCTGTTCACTGCGGGGCCAAGATTGACCGGCTCCCCGAATCGACCGTCGCTCCCCATGCTGACCCGATACAGATCGTCGCCGCCCTGGCCGCCTGCGCGATCCGAGCAGAAATACACCACGCGGCCATCGGCGGAAAAGGCGGGATCGAAGTCGCGCCCCGGCGTGTTGAACGGCACCGGCGTCGCCGGCCGCCAGCGCTGCCCATCGTTGCGGGAGACCCAGATGTCATACCCGCCCGGACCGCCGGGCCGGTTGCGGCTGAACCACAGTGCGGTTTTTCCGTCCGGGCTCAAAGTCAGTCGAATCTCGTCGTACTGCGTGGATGCAACGCCCGGGGCAAAGCGCTCGGCCGGGCCGACGATCTGCAGCACCCTGGATGGAGACGCGGCAGGCGACGCAGCAACCAGCAGCAGCACGGCCAGCAGCGCCTTCATGCCTGTCGCTCGAAGTCGCTGACCCAGTTGGTTTCCCAGCTGCGCCCACCATCAATCGAAGCCGCCTGTTCCCAGCGCGCCGAACGCGGGGTGATGCGCGACCAGATCACCCGCGTCTGGATTGATCGACCGTCGTGCTGGTCTTCGCCGAAGAAGCGGCCGACACCGGCCTGGAAACCACCGCGCAGTGGCGCGCCGATCCGGGTCGGCTCCCGGCCATCCAGCCACCAGCTCAGCCAGTGCTGCTCCGCCGCATTCCAGGCGCGGATGCCCATGCCGCGCAGCGGCGCTCCAGGCACGTTCATCAGGTTGTCACCCACGTTGCCGAATCCTCCCAGTACCGGCCAGTTGTGCAGGGTGCCGTTGAACGCGTCCCACGCATCGCTGCCCGCCAGCCGAGCGCGCAGGCGACGATGGCGCACGTTCCAATGGCCCACCAGGAAATCAAAATCGCCCGGTGCATCCGGCAGCTTCGGAAGCGGAGAGGGGATCGCAGCAGTGCGGCGGAACCCGTTGCGCCAGTTCACTTCCCAGTGCGCACCGGCATCGTCGGAGAACGCCTGCTCCCACCACGGCTCCTCGCCGTGGATGTCATGCCAGCGGAACCACACGTCGATGGGGCGCCCGTCGATCCGGTCGGTGCCGCGGAAGCTGCCGGCATCGCCCTCGAAAACGCCACGCACGGGGGCTTCGATACGGGCAGGATTGCGGCCATCGATCCACCAGATCGACCACGTGGAAGACACCGGATCAAATGCACGTACGCCCAGGCCCCTGTAGGCACCTGAAGGCAGCGCCATGACGTTGTCATCGATGGTGCCGAGTCCGCCCAGGGTGAGCCAGACCGCGCTGGAACCGGTGAAGGACTCCCAACGGGTATCGCCGACCAGGCGCTCCTTCAGGCGTTGGTGCCGGACCTGCCAGTTACCCTGCAACCATTTCCAGTCTTCGCCGTGGCTGGCCAGGGCCCACCCGGAGGGCAGGGCAGTCGACGCCGCCGCGGCGGCCAGGGTAGCCAGGAACTGCCGTCGATCCATGTGCGTGATCCCGTGTCGAAGGTGCCTCCATCGTTGCGGACAGGAGGGGGATTGACCACGCAGATATCGGGGCTCAGGCTAAGTCACACTTATGGTCACCCAACGCCAGCTGCCATCACTTGCCGCCATCCGCGCCTTCGAGGCGGCGGCGCGGCTGGGCAGCTTCGCGCGTGCCGCCGAGGAGCTGGACACCAGTGCGGCATCGGTGAGCTACCACGTGCGGCGGCTGGAGGCCCAGACCGGGACCTGCCTGTTCCTGCGCCACGCACAGCACGTGGAACTGACGGTGGCGGGTGCCAGCGTCGCCCAGGAGGCGACCCGGGCATTCGATGCACTGCGCGCCAGCTTCATGCGCGCCGCTGACATGGATGCGGCGCGACTGCGCCTGTCCGTGCTGCCGACGCTGGGCACCAGTTGGCTGACGCCGCGGCTGGGCACGTTCCGCGCCCGCCACCGGCAGTTCGTGCTGGAGCTGGATCTGTCAGCAGAGCCGCAGGATCTGACCGGCGGTCACTTCGATGCCGCCATCCGCAACGGGAATGGTGAGTGGCCCGGGCTGCGGGCCACGCCGTTGTTCCCCAGCATTTTTGCCCCGTTGTGTGCGCCGGCGCTGCTGCCGGCGGCGCGTGGGCTGGGCAGCACCGCGCTGGAGATTCCCCTGCTCGGGCGGCCGGACTGGTGGGCCCTGTGGTTTGCCGCGCACGGGCACATGCCACCACCGGCACCGGAGAGTTTCGTCGCGCCCTTTGCCGTCGAGCATCTGGATGTCGGCGCCGCGATCGCAGGGCAAGGCATCGCCATCGGTTCGCCGATCCTTTTCCAGGCCGAGCTGGACAGCGGGCGGCTGGTGCAGGCGCATCCGGGTGTCGCCAGCGACGGTCGCAGCTTCTGGTTCGTGGCACCCACGGCGCGGAATGGCAGTGCCAAGGTCATTGCATTCCGTGATTGGCTGGTCGAGCAGGCCGCTGAGGCGCGGCATGCGGCACGCCACTATCTGGCCCAGGCGGTGATGCCATGAACCAGAGCCCCGAACTGCTGCGGCGCCTGCTGCGTGCCAAGGACCGGATGGACCGGGCCAGCCACGAAGAGTGGCCAGTCGCGCGCCTGGCAGAGGTCAGTGCGGTGTCGCCGGCGCACTTCGCCCGCTCGTTCAAGCAGGCCTTCGGGCTGCCGCCGCACCGCTACCTTCTCAGCCGCCGCATCGAACGGGCCGTGGCGATGTTGCGTGACACCGATCTGCCGGTCACCGAAATCGCCGCGCAGACGGGCTGGAGCAGCCAGGGCACCTTTGGCCGCATCTTCCGTGACATCACCGGCGACAGCCCGGGCAATGTGCGCGAGCGCGAGCGTGCTGGCCAGGCGGCGCCGGCCAGCGTGCCGGAGTGCCACGCACGTGCCGCGCAGCGACCGGACCTGAACATCGCAGTTTTGGAGAAGCGGCGCCGTGAGGCGGTTGCTAACGTGGATCCCACCTGAGGGAGGTCCCATGACAAACACTGTGAACACGGTCGGCCTGTATGTGCGCGACCAGGATGAAGCACTCGCGTTCTACGTCGGCACGCTCGGCTTTGAAGTGCACACCGACGTGCGCAATGGCAGCTACCGCTGGCTGACGGTACGCAGCCCCGGGCAGGACGGTTTCCAGCTGGGCCTGTTCGTGCCAGGCCCGCCCACCCACGATGCGGCCACCGCGCTTTCGCTGCAGCAGCTGGTGGCCAAAGGCGCAATGCCGCCCCTGGTGCTGGCGGTCGATGACTGCCAGGCGTGCTACACGCAATGGCTGGCACAGGGCGTGGAATTCACCCAGGAGCCGATCGAGCGCTATGGCGCCGTCGACGCCGGATTCCGTGACCCGTCCGGCAATGGCTGGAAGATGATCGAAGCCCGTTCCGAAGCGAGGCGCCGGCAATGAGCCGCGGTGACTGGGCGCGGCCCGTGCATCGCTGGACCTCGATCGTGTTCACCCTGGCGGTGATCGCCAACTTCGTGGTGCGTGGGCTGGGGCAGGGCGAGCCTGCGGCGTGGATCACCTATTCGCCGCTGCCGCCGCTGTTCCTGCAACTGTTCACCGGCCTGTACCTGTTCGTGCTGCATTACGCCGGGAGGCGCCGCAACGCCGCGCTGGGCGCTGCGGGCTGAGGCTGCCTCAGGCGGCTGCGTCGGCGGCGTAGGCCGCAAGCAATGCAGGCAGCTGGTCCATGCGCTGGAAGATCACCTTCGCACCCGCAGCACGCAGGGCTTCCGGCGTGCTGTGGTGCGGGCCGCCCTCGCTGAAACCAAACACGGTCGCACCCGCCGCGAAGCCGGCGGTGGCGCCGGTGACGGTGTCCTCGATGACTGCACAGCGCGTCGGGTCCACGCCCAGTGCTGCGGCAGCAGCCAGATACGCGTCCGGGTGCGGCTTGGTGCGTGGCATGTCCTGGCCGCTGAAAACGTGGTCGCCGAAGGCATCGAGGATGCCGACCTTGCCCAGCTGCAGCTTCACCTTGAACAGGTCCGCACCGGAAGCGCAGGCGATCCGCCCGCCGGTGGCCGCAGCGATCGCACGCACGGCCTCGGGTGCCCCCTGGATCGCTTCAAGGTCACGTTCCAGTGCCCGGTTGCGCTGCTGGCGGAACTCCTCCAGCCATTCCTCGGTGAACGGCTTGCCGGTGCGCTCCTCGATCAGGCCTGCCAGATGGGCCACGGACTGGCCGAGGAAGACTTCACCCGCCTGCGCCGGGGTCAGCGGCCAGCCGCGTGCGGTCAGCATTTCCGAGAGAACGCGGGCGACCAGCGGCTCGGAATCGACGAGTACGCCGTCGCAGTCGAACAGCACGGCATCAAACGGGAAACGGGACATCTACAGCTCCAGGGGGCAATGCGGTGGTGCAATTGCCCGCCATTTTCCCACAGCCAACCTTGCGTGGCACCCGGAGCGGGTGCCACCCATTCCCGGCAGGCCGGTCAGCCCAGATCACAACCCGCCGGCTGCGGCCAGGTGCTGGCCGGCAGCATGTTCTTCAGCGAGGCCGGTGCGTTGATCGCCACGTAGCTGGCACCCAGCAGCTCTTCCAGATCGGCGATGGTCACCAGGTAGCTGTCAAGGCTGCCGAGATTGGCTTCGTTGGGAATGATCCAGCTGATCGCCTTGGCTGTGCCTGTGTTCGGGTCACGGGTGATGATGGTCTTCCAGAAGAACTCCGGCGTCGGGATGCCGTGGCTGGAAAGGAAGTAGTCGTTGGAGGCGTTGCCGTAGACCACACCACCATAGACATCCACCGGCGCGATGTCGCGGTAGCACTCGGCCACGTTCTCGGCCTTCACCCAGATGCCCTGGTTGAAGCTGGATACCTGCGGAACGATGTTGGTCATGTAGTTGGCGCGGCGGATGTAGGTCGCGTTGTAGTCCATGTGGTTGGAGGTCACCAGATGACCGCGGTCATAGCCGGATCTGATGCTGGCGTAGGAAGCGGTGCTGGTCTGGCCGAGGCAGCCTGCCGGCAGGTCGGGGTCCTTGTAGAAGCTGGACGGCCGCGCGGCCGAGCCGGTGTCTGCGGTCAGGGTGTACTCGTAGCGGGTGGCGCTGTGGATGCTGCAGTCGTAGGTGAGTACGAAGCCGCCCTTGTTGAGGGTGACGACCTGGGCCTGGGCAGCGCCGGCGACGGCACTGAGGACGAACGCGAGGAAGAAGCTTGCAAGGCGCATTGCGGTTCTCCAGCAGAAGTTCAGGGCGCAGTCGTCCGCCACGACCGTGCCGGAGCCGGGTCATGCGGAGACGTTGCGGAGTCGGGTGCTGCGGATTGCGGTAGGACGTGACCGCACGGGTGGGGCCATGCAGGCCCTGCCGCGTCGTAAGCGTCACAAGCTGCCGTCTTTAGGTCAACGACGAAAAGGCGAAGCTGTGACAGCGCGCAAGCACTGGTGATGTGTCAGATCAGGCGGCGCGTGGGTGACACGCGCGAGTGCTAGGGCGTGGCAGGGAGCGTCCGGATGTGCAGTGTGCAGCCAGCCGGAACCGGTTGCTTCCTGCGGTTCACTTGTACTGATTGTGGCAGGAGCCGCAGCGCAGGGACATCTGTTTCTTGGTCATCTGAGTGCCTGGAATCGGCTCGATGCCAGTGGTCAGGAAGGGATCAGCGGCCAGTCCCTTCTCGGCGGAGCCGTCCGGCCAGATGAAGGTGATTGTCTCGCCGCGCTTCACCGAAGCAAGGCCATGCGACAGGCGGTAGGCACCCACCATCTGGAACATGGCGGCCTGCCGGATCCCGAGATCGGAGCCGATGCTGGCATCGACCACGTTGGCGAGGTCCTTGTAGATGCGATCAGCGGCATTGATCACCTTTCCCATGCCCTTGGCAGCCATAACAGTCACCGGGACCATCAACGTTACCAGCAACAACTTCCGTACCACAGATGCGTTCACTTCATCTTCCTTGACATTGCGATGATCGTAGAAGCGCGGGTACGCGCCTCGTTCATTTCTTCGTTGGTGAGTACGCCATTGGCGTAGGTATCCTCGACCGATCCATAGCCACACATGCCGGCTTGCCCGCACATGCGGTTCAGCAGGGCGGAGTCGGTACCGCAGGGCACTCCTTTCTGGCAGCCGACCAGGATCCAAGCGACTTCATCCACCTGCGTGCCGACCTTGAAAGGCTGCATCTGCCGGGTGCGGCTGGCAGCGGTGTCACCCATCAGGCCAGCGAGTGCGATGTAGGCTTCGCCGTCGTCCTGCATCAGGACCGCGTCGACCAGTGTCCGGTGATCCTCGACTGAGAAGTTCCTGTCGGTCAGGACAAGCGCTCCCGAAAGCACGGTCTTTTCGATCTGGGCCACGAGACTGCCCTGTTCGGCGGCAAGATCGCGGTAGTGACGCTGCCTTTCGATGGCTTCGGGCGCGGTGACGGCGACGCCATCACAGCGCTGCTTCAGCCATCCGCTGCTTCGCGCAAGTGCACTGAGGCGTTCGCGCGGAATCTCCGCGACGCTGAGCAGCGAGGCGTCGATCGAGCCGCTGCATTCGCTGTAGACGCGGCTCAGGATCAGGCTGGCGCTGCCATCGCCGCTGCCGGACAGGTATTCGAGATCCGCAATGAGGGGGCGCAGTCGATCTGTGTGGTTGTAGCGATCAAGTACGGAGTTCCTGGCGGCGTGTAACGGAGCACCCTGCCGGATCGCGGCGGCGGACAGAGGTTCCGATGCCGCATCAGTGATTGATGGAGAAGGCGCGTGAACCTGGTCGGCTTCAGATCCACAGGCGCCCAGGGAAAGCGCGAGCGCGAAGGCGAGGATGGCTGAGGGTGCGGGGCGGGCGCGGCCTGGTATTGACTGGTATCCGTATTGCACGAGTTCCTTTGGCTCCAATGTCCATGAAAGCGCAGGCAGCCGCAGGGTCGCGACTACGCTGGAAAGAGGGGGGGGGGATGAGGCACCTGGGCCAGGAGTAGGCGCGGGTGCAGCGCTGCACATGGCAGGCAGTGAACAATCGGGTTTTCTACATCGGGCAGCACTCTGGAGCGAGTCCGCTGGCGATGGCTGGGACGTTCTTGACGTTGCTGAATGATAGCACGTCGCATTCGCATTGAAGGCGGAGCCCTTGCCCGGCGATGCTGCGTCGCAAGGTGTCACCCACCATTCGCACTGGTACGGTCCGATCCGTTGCACCACCACCGACGGGGAGAGACCACGATGCGCAAGGTATTGCTGCTGTTGATCCTGCTGACCGGGCTGGCGCCCACCGCCTGGGCGGCCACGGTCAAGACCACCCATCGCACCATTCCCAGCTGGGATGGCACGCCTCTCGGGGCCTTCGTCATCGAACCGCAGGACGCGGGAAGCGGACGGTATCCCCTGTTGGTGATGCCCAGCAGCTGGGCCGTGCCCAGCGTGGAATACGTGGGCGTGGCGCAGTCGCTGGCCCGGCGTGGCTACGTGGTGATCAGCTACAGCTCGCGCGGCTTCTGGGAGTCCGGCGGCGCCATCGACATCGCGGGGCCGGCCACGGTCGAGGACGTCAGTGCGCTGATTGACTGGGCGCTGGACAACACCCGCGCCGCCCCGTCACGGATCGGCGTATCGGGCATCTCCTATGGGGCTGGCACCAGCCTGCTGGCGGCCGCACGTGATCCGCGCATCAAGGCAGTGGCCGCACTGAGCGGCTGGGCCGACCTGCAGGCGTCGCTGTACAGCAACGACACGCCCAGCGCGCAGGGCATCGCGCTGCTGGTGGCAGCCGGTCTGGTAACCGGCCGCCCCGGACCGGAGCTGTCCACCATCAATCGCAATGTGCTGGTCGGCAACTACCAGGGCGCGGTGGACTCGCTGTTGCCGGTGGCGGCGCAGCGCAGCCCCGGGTCCAGCATCGACGAGATCAACGCCAACCAGCCAGCGGTGTTCCTGGCCAACGCGTTCAACGACAGCCTGTTCCCGCCAGGCCAGCTGGTTGATTTCTTCAACCGCCTGAAAGGCCCCAAGCAGCTGCAGCTGCGCCATGGCGATCACGCGCTCAACGAAGCCTTTGGCGCATTGGGTATTCCCAACGAGGTCTACGATTCGGTGGGCGACTGGTTCGACCATTACCTCAAGGGCGAAGCCAATGGCATCGACCGGCAGCCTGCGGTGCAGCTGAAGTCGCAGAAGGGCAGCTGGAGCACCTACCCGAACTGGCAGGCGACCAATGCCGGCGCCGTCAGCTATGCGCTGACCGCCCCCAAAGGGCTGCTGCTGCCCACGGGCGGCCTGGCCGAGAACGGCAGCAGCACCGGCTGGAGTTACCGCATCGGCAGTGGCCTGCTGACCGCTGCCAATTCCGGCGTGGCAATGGCCTCTGGTGCACTGCAGATGATCAACCTGCCGCCGGGTGCCTACGTGCCGTTCGTGGGCCGCAACGCCGCAGGCGTGTGGCAGGGGCCGATTCAGTGGACTGCGCAGCGTCTGGACGGCACCCCGGAAGTCCGCTTGACCGTCACGCCCAGTCGCGCCAACACCACGCTCTATGCCTATCTGTATGCCGAGGACGTGCTGGGCAACGGCCAGCTGATCAGCCACAAGCCCTATACGCTGCGTGGTGCCACCCCGGGGCAGGCGAAGACCATCGACCTGCGGTTGGAAGCCAGCAGCTGGAACGTTCCGGCCGGCAGCCGCCTGACCCTGGTGGTTGATACGGTGGATCTGCGCTATGCGGGCATCAGCCAGTTGGGTGGCACGGTGACCTTCAGTTCACCGGCGAACGCGCCGTCGGTACTGAAGCTGCCGCTGCATTGATGGAAGGCCGCGCCCGTTGCGGCGGGCGCGGTACGCCAGGCTGGAAAACTGCGAGACTGGCGTTTGTTCCGGCAAAGGGATGAATCCATGGTCATTGCATGGTTGCTGCTCGGTGCGGTGCTTGCGGCGCCTACCGCGCAAGGCGCGCCGATCGACTGGTCGGACACGCTATTGAAGGATCTGGACGCTGCCGACGCCGCCATGTGCGGCAGCCATCCCGGCGCCGTGGATCTGCGGAATCCCGGTTTCGTTCCGCAGCTGGAGGCCGCCTCGGCGCTTGCCCGCGCGCGCGCGGGCAACGTCGAAAGCTTCGCAGGCTACTGGTGGGCCATGAAGGGCTACGCGGCCTCCTTCAATGACGGCCACGCCAGCCTCAACGCGCTTGCCGGCGCTCCCGATCTTCCAACGCAGTGGCCCGGGTTCCTGACCGGTTTCGACGGCGATGCGCAGGTGGTCATGACCGTGGACGGTGGTCCGGGCCATCCGCCGCTGGGGGCTCGATTGCTGTCCTGTGATGGCATCGATGCGCAGGCGCTGGCTGCGCGCCGGGTGGGTGACTTCAGCGGGCGCTGGAACCTGCAGGCCAGCCGCATCCAGGGTGGCGGTGAAGTGCTGCTGGAGCAGGGCAATCCGTTCGTGCCCACGCTGCGCAGCTGCGTTTTCCGTGTGAATGGTCGAGAGCAGGCCCATGCGCTGCGTTGGACGCCACTCGATCCGGCAGCCCTGAAGGAGCGCCTGGCCGATACCCGGCGCAGCTTCCGCCCGGCCAATGGCTGGCACACGATGCCAGGCGGTGGCTACTGGATCACCACCAGCAGCTTCAACGCCGATCCCACTGCGGCCAATTTCAAGGAGCTGACCCGGATGCTGCAGCAACTCACCCCGGTGGCTGATGCGTTGCGGCAGGCGCCCCTGATCGTGCTCGATGTGCGCGGCAACAGCGGTGGCGCGTCGCACTGGAGCATCGAGCTGGCGCGGTTGATCTGGGGGCGCGAGGCCGTGGATGCAGTGCGTGACGACAGCTGGGTGGAGTGGCGGGCGTCCGAGCCCAACATCGCACAGCTTCGTGGTTTTCTGGAGAAACTGAAGCAGGCGCCTGACGCATCACCCGCGTTGCTGCACATGCTGGAGTCCGTGACCGAAGGGATGGCGCAGGCAAGAGAGCAAGGCCAACCATTATGGCGGGAACCGGCCAATGATCCGGCCGCCGCGGTACTGCAGGTAGAGCAGTCCGGACCCGGACACACGGGCAGGGTGGTGGTCGTGGCCGATGCGTCCTGCGGCTCGGCCTGCCTCGATGCGCTGGATCTGTGGAAACGGCTGGGCGCGATGCAGGTCGGTGTCGAAACTTCGGCCGACAGCCTCTACATGGATGTCAGGCCGGAGCGGCTGCCGAGCGGACTGGCCAGGATTTCCGTACCGATGAAGGTTTTCCGAGGCCGGGTGCGCGGTTCCAATGAACCGCATGTTCCGGATCGCCGCTATGACGGCGACATGCGGGACACCGCCGCACTTGAAGCGTGGATCTCCGGACGATGATCCGGTCCCGGTGGCCTGCCGGTGGCGCTGCACCGGTGCATTAAACCTCTTCACCGGCAGCGGCATCCAATCCGCAAGGGGCACGGCACCTGCTGCGGCTCTACTGAAGGAAGGAGCCCTTGGATGTACGAACTGCCTCGTACTGCGCTTCAATGCGCGATGCTGATCATGCTGGTGCCTCTCGCAGCAGGTGCTGCGGTCACCGACATTCCCTTCGAGCAGGGCAAGGATCACCGGATCTATGTCGAGGGTACGATCAATGGCTCGCGACCACTTCGCTTTCTCGTCGATACCGGCGCGTCTGGGAGCGGTGGTGATCGACTACAGGGGACGCCCCTTCGATGCGGTGCTGGGCTGGACCTTCTTCCAGGGCAAGGTCCTGGAAATCGACTACGACCGCAGCCTGCTGCGCGTGCACGACGATGTTCCCGACCTTGCCGGGTATGTCCGGGCCAACGTGCGCTGGATCGACAATATCCCAGCCATCCAGGTCACGCTCGGCAACGGCAGCAGCACCTTCGCGCCCTGGCTTACCCTGGACACGGGCAGCAACGGCAACATCGACCTGTCCTACGCCTTCGGCACCGCCCACCGCCTGCAGGAGGCGTTCCCGGAACGGCTCGGCACGTCACAGTTCAGCGGCAGCGCGGGCCGGAAGATCCGCGCGGTGGACGTGCGTGTGCCCGTGGCCAGCATTTCGACCCTGCAACTGAAAGGGCCGAGAGCCTCGATCACCGTCGATGACGAAGGCTCCTCGGACGACGGGACGCTTGGCAGCGAAGTCCTGCAGCAGTTCAATATCCTGCTGGATGCCCGTTCCGGCAGCATCTATCTGCGCCCCAATCGTCGCTTGGTCAGCGCGCCGACAGAGTGACCACGCGCGTCCCGCGTTCAGCGCCGGACATCCGCGCCTGCATTGCCCAGCAGGGCCAGCACCTGCGCCTCAGCTACCGGGCTGAAGTCGCCGGGAATGGCGTGCTTCAACGCGCCCGCAGCCAGTCCGAAGCGCACGGTGCCTTCTGCGTCGAGCCCGGACAGCAATCCGTGCAGGATGCCGGCGGCAAAGGCATCGCCACCCCCGATGCGATCAACGATACCGGGCAGCGGACGCGGTGGTGCCTGCGTCCGCGTGCCGTCGCGCCCCAGCAGCAGCGCGCCCAGGATGTGATGGTCTGCACTCACTACGTGACGCTGGGTGCAGGCCAGCCACTGCAGGTGAGGAAACGCGGCAAAGGCAGCGGCCGCAGCGGCTTCGGTTCGGGCGACTACATCGTCCTGCGGGAAGTGCAGCCCCAGCACCAGTTCGATGTCCCGATGATCGGCAAAGACAATGTCGGCCTCGGCGAAGACCTCACGCAGGATCGCCGCTGCGTCGCCATCCCAGCGTCGCCACAGTGAGGGACGGTAATTGCCGTCGAAGGACACCTGCACACCGGCCGCGCGAGCCGCACGCACGGCACCCAGCACCGACTCGGCCACGTTGGCGCCCAGCGCCGGGCTGACGCCCGAGACATGCAGCAGGTGCGCGCCGGACAGCAGGGTGGACCACGCATGATCCTTGGCGCTGCTGTTTGCGAATGCAGAACCGGCCCGGTCATACACCACTTCGCTGGCCCGCTGTACCGCACCGGTGGCCAGGAAGTACAGGCCCATGCGGTCACCCTCCACTTCATGCACGGCGGCCACGCCCACGCCATGCCGCCGCAGCTCGGCCACGGCATGCCGGCCCAGCGCGTTACCGGGTACTGTGCTGACCATCTGCACATCGTGGCCCAGGCAGGCCAGCGAGACCGCCACATTGGCCTCGGCGCCTCCCACATGAACCTGCAGCTGCGGCGTCTGCAGCAGCAGTTCACGACCGGGCGCGCCCAGGCGCAGCAGCAACTCACCGAAACAAACGACGCGGCTCATCGGTTCTCTCTCACTCGGGGGCGGTGCAGCCCAGCATGCGCAGATCGATGGCATCGGCCATGCGCCGGTAGCCTTCGTCGTTGGGATGCAGATGGTCGCGGGTGATGTCGTTGGGCAACGATTCGGCTGCCTTCGGGTCGCGCAGCGCGGCATCGAAATCGATGATGCCATCGAAGCCGCTGTTGCCGCCGCGTGCCCACTGGTTGATCGTGGTGCGGGTGGCTGCGGACACGGGCTCGTAGCGCTCGGAACCGCCGAATGGGGTCAATGTACCCAGCCAGGAGCGGATGCCATGCGCATGCAGCCGCGCCGCAACCTGCTGATAGCCCAGCAGCATGTCCGCCGCATTGCGTCCAGGCAGCGGCTGCGCGCCACCGCCATGGCGGATGTCATTGATGCCCTCAAACAGGATGGCCTGATCGGCATCGGCCACCGCGATCACATCGCGATCCAATCGTGACAGCGCACTGTGGCTGCGGCCATGGTCAAGCAGCTTGTTGCCGCTGATGCCCTGGTTGAGCACCACGAACCGGTTCGGGCAGGCCTGCTGCAGGCGCTGCGCCAACCGCTCTGGCCACTGGTTGAAGGTGCCGCGACGTGCGGTGGCACCTTCCGTGATGGAGTCGCCCAGCGCCACGATTACCTGGGGGCGATCTGCGCGCTGCACCATCACTGCCGAGAACACGTTCTGCTGGTAGCTCAGCCGCACGCTGTCGGCGACGGTTGTCTGCCTGCCATCCGCAACCCGCAGCTCGGTGCGGCGCACGGCGGGGCGGGTGGGCTGCGGGAAATAGGCACTCACGCTGATCTCCTGCAGCGCCGCCACCGGCATCCGCACCGGGTCGCTCAGCAGTGCGGCACCCACCGGCACCTCGATGACCGCGCGGCCATCCACCGTTACCGGCAGCGGTGCGGCCTTGCCGTTCTTCACTCCCACACGCAGGTCCTCGACCCGCAAGGGTGCCGTGCCGAGCTCGTTGCTGATGCGCAGCCGCAGCGCATCGCCACGGCTGCCGATACGCATGTCCTGGCGCACGGTCTGTGCGGCGAACTGTACCGGCGCATCGGACGTTCCGTCCTTGCGGTCGGGCGCAGGCGCGGCCGTCCAGGCGGTGACCCACACGGGTGCGGCCCACACAGCGGGCGCCGTCATGGCGGAGCCGAGCGTCAATGAAAACAGAAGTGTCCAGCGCTGCATGGGCGGGAGTCCGGTCAGGTGTCAGGAGAAGTAGGTGCCGCCGTTGACGTCCAGATTCGCGCCGGTGATGAACGCCGCCGCATCCGAGGCCAGGAACACCGCAGCGTCGGCGGCTTCGTCCGGCGCGCCCTGGCGGCGCAGCGGGGTGGCGCCGGCAACGGCCGTGCGTACTTCCGGCTTGGTGAATTCGTCGTGGAAGCGGGTGGCGATCATGCCGCAGCACAGTGCGTTCACCCGGATACCTTTCGGCCCCAGCTCCTTGGCCATGGCACGGGTGAAGGTCATCACCGCCGCCTTGGCGGTGGCATAGATCGATGCGCCCGGACCGCCACCATCACGACCTGCCTGCGAGGCGAAATTGACGATGGCCGCGCCTTCGCGCATGTGCGGCACCACCGCGTGCGTGGTCAGGTAGGTCGAGGTCAGATTCAGGTCCATCACGGTGTGGAAGAACGCCGGGTCGATGTCGGCCAGCGGCCGGCGCTGCACCATGCCACCGGCCACGTTCACCAGCAGGTCGATGCGCTTGCCGAACGCGGCCTGTGCCGCAGCGACCAGGCCGGCGACGGCCATGGCATCGGTGACGTCGGCGCGATGCACGATGGCCTGGCCACCGGCCGCCTGGATCTGTGCCAGCGTTTCCTGGGCGCTGGTTTCATCATTGGCGTAGTTGATGCAGACGCGTGCACCGGCGGCAGCCAGCTTGATCGAAACGGCGCGGCCGATATCGCGGCCACCGCCGGTGACAATGGCCACCTTGTCCTGGAACGACATGCGGGAAACTCCTTGGTTTGCGGGGGAATGTAAAGAGAGATGCCGGCTCAACCGCCGCGGCGGTCGAGCTTGTGGATAGGTCCGGTCCACCACCACAGCGCAGCCAGCGACAGCGGCACCAGCGCGGCAACGAGAATGAAGATCGGGGCATAGGAGTGGCGGGTCAGCACCGGCACCAGCCAGGTGGTGATCAAGGTGCCGGCCACGGCGGCCAGGCCCCCCAGGCCCGCCAGCGTGCCCACCGAGCGGCCGTCGAACAGATCGCCCGGCAGGGTCTGGATGTTGCCGATGGCCACCTGGAAGCCGAACAGCACGGCAGCGATCGCCAGCACCGCCAGCAGCGGCTGGTTGGCCAGCACAGCGCCCAGCAGGGCTGGGGCCATGATCACGCAGCCCAGCGTGATGGCCAGCTTGCGGGCGCGGTCAACGCTGTGCCCGGCGCGGATCATCCGCCCGGACAGCCAGCCGCCGCTGAGGCTGCCGAGCATCGCGCCGACAAACGGCACCCAGGCGAACAGGCCGATCTGCTTGATGTCGAAGCCGAAGGTTTCAGCCAGGTAGATCGGCAGCCAGGACACGAACAGCCACCAGATCGGGTCCAGCAGGAAGCGGCAGGCGAGCATGCCCCAGCTCTGCCGGTGGGCCAGCAGCTCGCGAACGCTGGCCTTCGGCGCCACCTCTGCCTGTTGCCCGGCCTGGTCTTCCTGGATCAGTCGGCGCTCGGCATCGCTCACCCACGGGTGCTTGTCCGGGCCGGTGCGGTAGACAAACAGCCATGGCAGCAGCCACAGGAACCCGATTGCACCGACCAGCACGAAGGTGCCGCGCCAGCCCAGCCACAGGTAGAGGCCGGCGATGGCCGGTGCGGAAACGATCGCGCCGATCGACGCGCCGGCGTTGAACACGCCCTGCGCCAATGCGCGCTCGCGCGCCGGGAACCACTCGGCATTGGCCTTCACCGCGCCTGGCCATGCACCCGCTTCGCTGATGCCGAGCATCGCCCGCACCAGGCTGAAGGACAGCATCGAATGGGTGATCGAGTGCAGGGCGATGGAGATCGACCACACGCTGATCGACAGGGCGAAGCCCAGGCGCGTGCCGATCATGTCGAACAGGCGCCCGAACAGGAACTGGCCGGCGGCGTAGAACAGCATGAACACCGTCACCAGCAGGGCGTAGTCATCCTTGGTCGCGCCCACTTCCTTGGCGATTTCCGGCCACATCACCGCCAGTGCGTTGCGGTCGATGTAGTTGATGACCGTGGCCACGGCAATCAGGCCCACGATCAGCCAGCGCACTGCTGAACGCACCGGCACCTTGCGCAGGTTGGCCACCACCGCAGGGCCGTTCATTTGCCGTCACCCTTGCTGCGGTCCATGCGCGCATGGCTGCCGTTCCAGCGGTAAGTGTGGCCTTCGACGGACACGCTGTGCTCGCCCTTGGCGCTGCTGTCGTCGGCCACGCCGAGGGCGATGCGCGCGCCACTGGTCAGGCGCAGCTCGATCAACTCGGCATCTCTGCCCCGGCTGCGCACGATGTCCCTGATGCGGCTGTCGGCGCCGTGCACATACTCGGCGGTGCCGTTGTACTCGCCATGCGGCTCCAGCACGCTGAAGAAGGTGACGTCCTTCTGGCCTTCCACGCGCTGCAGCAGGGCGGGCTCGCGGCGCAGGTTGAATTCCGGATCGTTCGCGCCGCTTTCCATCAGCAGCGCCTGTGCCGGCGCACTGCTGCCGAAGCGGTAGGTGTAGAAGCGCCCGTCCAGCAGCCACGCCAGCGACCGCGGCTCGCTGCCGGGTTTGCTGCGTGCATCCAGCCACAGGTGCTGGTAGCCGTTGTCCTTGCCCAGCACCGGGCGCTGGGCGGGGAAGTGTTCGGCCTCGAAGCCGGTGGTAACGATGTGGCCGTTGAAGTGCAGCGGCAGGTCGTAGCGCGCGGCCTTGTCGCCGTGCACCTGCAGCAGGTCCAGTACCACCGGCAGGCCCAGGTCGGGGTGGCGCAGCAGCGCCTGGGTGCGGGTGAACACCACGCCGGGATAGGCATCACGCATCGTTGCCGAGGCAGTCTGGGTATCGGCATCGGCCTGGAAGAAGCGCACCTGCGGGGCATGCTCCTCGCCGCGCTTCCAGTCGCCCTTGAAGTGGCTCTGCTCGTCCACCACCAGGGTGTTGTGGGCCACGGTCTGCTTGGCCCAGCTGCGGTTCTCGGCCAGGTAGATGCCCCCACGCTTGGCTTCCACATTGAGGAAGCGGGCGGCACCGTAGTCGGTCACCACCGGATTGCCGTTGTCGTAGAACAGCCAGTTGAGCTTGTCGAAGTGGCCATGGCCCATGCCCTGCATGGTGTCCTTCTGCACCAGCGCCTGGCCGCGTTCGCCGTTCATGCGCAGGATCGCCAGGCCGCCACGGTCGCCGTCGGGGCCATCGCGCAGCAGCATCGGGCGGTAATCGAAGGGCTTGGCCTTGTTGGCGGCCAGTGCCTGCGCCACCTGCAGGCCTTCGGGTGACAACAGCAGGCGTTTCTGCTGCTGGGCCACCGACAACAGACGGTCATCACCGGTGCGCGCATAGGCGATGCCGATGCCGGCCACCAGCTCTTCGGTGTCGATGCCCTTGTCCAGGATCGCATCGTTGATCGGGAAGAACAGGCCGTCGTAGCTGGTCTGCACGAGCACATCCACGGCCTTCAACAGCACGCCGTCACGGCGCGCGAAGATCTTCCGCTGCGGCTCGTTGCGCTCGATGGCGTTGGCGAACAGCAGGAACGGCGCCAACGCATAGCGCTGATAGTAGGGGCCTTCCTCGTAGTAGCCATCGGGCGAGAACAGCAGGTCGATCTGCCGCAGGAAGCCGAACCGGTCATCTTTCTGGCTGCCGCGCAGGGACTTCTCCACCAGTTCCTTGTCGCGCAGCACGTAGCCGGTCATGCCGGTGGCGGCCACCGCCCAGGTGGCATGGTTGTGGATCTGGTCGTAGTTCTTCGGTTCGCTGACGAGGAACTCGGCCATCGGCCGGAACACCTTCGATTCGATGGTGTCGCGGTCCTCGGCGGACAGCGCGTCACGGATCGCGTCGTAGCCCTGGATGGCGTTGACCAGCCACACCGAATCGTTGAGCACCTGCCAGAACACGCGGCCGGGAATCTGGCCGCGGCCTTCCGGGTGCGGGCCCAGCGTGGGGTAAAGCTTGGCGTACTGCAGCAGCATGTCGCGCGCGTAGTCCACGTAGGCCCTGTCGCCGGTCAGCCGGTACAGCGTGCCCGCCGCCAACAGTGCCTGGTAGTTGCGCTTGTGCTGTTCATGGGTGCGCCCGCCGCCCTTGTCCTTGGGCACCGGCACGTCGATGCCGGCCTTCATCATCTTCTTCAGTGTTGCCTCGGTGCGCGCCTGCTCCTTGGAGAACCACGGGTAGCGGCGGCCTTCGCTGGCCATCTGCTGCCACTGCGCAGCGGTGACCAGCACCGGCGCGGTGTCGGCCTGCCGCGCGGCGGCAGCGGGCGCTGCGGACAGCGACGCGGTCGGCAGCAGGGCGAAGGGGGCGGCCAGGGCCAGGGAAACGAACAGCGGCTGCAACCTCATCGATCAACTCCATTGCCGGTGCGTGACGGGGCAACTTCGCCCACCTTGGGATACCAGGCGACGCCGGTCGACTCGCGCGCGGTCATCGCCAGGGCAGGATCGGCGCCCACGGCGGGCAGGGCAGGCGTGGCCACCCACAATCCGCTGGCAGCCTGCTGCAGGCTGACGCCACGGCCTTCTACGCCACCCGGGAACACGGTGCTGGCTGTCGGCGACTGCACGTTGCCGCTGAAGTCGATGCCGGCCAGCGAACTGGCGGCAGTTGGCGGGTTCCTGCTGCTGCGGTTGACGATCAGGTTGCCGGTGAAGCGGCTGCTGCTGGCGGCGACCACGATGCCTTTGGCTTCATCGTGGCCGACGCCGAAACTGATCTTCGCCACGTCCACGAAGGTGTTACGGCTGATCGTGGCATTCACCACCGGCGCATAGCCGGACAGCGGCGGACTGGCCTGCGCATCCATCACCGCCAACGCCGAACGGTTGCTGGACCCGGCCAGCCGCTCGAAGTAGTTGTTGCTGACGGTCTGGTCGGCGTTGATGATGCGTACGCCGCCGGTGCCGGCCTTGTCATCGCCGAGGAAGACGTTGTCGATCACACGGTTCCCGTTGCCATGGCGCAGCGTGAGTGCGCCGGCAGAGCGGTAGAACACGTTGCCACGGTAGGTGTTGCCACCGGACTTGTTGCTGATGATCTCGGTCTCGCCGTCGCAGCCTTCGAACCAGTTGTCCTCCACCGTGCTGTTGGAATCGCTCAGTGAGCTGTCGCTGGTGCCGACGCGGATCGTTTCGCCCCCGTTGACGCCCAGCGCCGGGCGCGGCCCGAACCAGTTGTGGTCGATACGGTGCTGGTTGTCCAGGCCCTGGGTGGCATCGCGCACCACCACCACGGTCGGCCCGGCGTTGGTCTTGCCGCGCAACTGGCTGTGATCCAACCGGTTGTTGCTGCCATACAGCGATACCCAGTAGTCCTGGTCGCTGGCATCGGGGTTGGTGTAGTCATCGATCACCAGGCCGGTGACGCGACTGTTGCTGGCGACGGCCTTGCTCGACTCGCGGAACGCCACCACCGCATCACCCGGCGCATAGCCGTTGCGGAACACCAGGTTGGACACCTGCAGGTAGCTCCCCGCCAGGCGCAGGTCTGAGCGCCCGCTGAGGACAACTTTGCCGGCGGTCTGCGCGCGCAGCACGATCGGCGCGTCTGCCGTGCCCTGGCCCTTCAGCAGCAGCCGGGCGTCTGTCCAGGTGCCGTCAGCCAACACGATCTCATCGCCGGGCTGCAGCGCCGAGGCGGCGGTAGTGAACTCCGCGACATCGTGGACGAGCCAGCTGGCTGCACTTGCCGCTGAAGTGGTCAGGCACATGACCATACCAGTGGTCAGGCAAAATAGTGATGCGTTGTTGGACGGGTGACGCGCCAGCGAGTGAATGCGCATGAAATCCTTCCAGGGACGGCCGGGCCGTCGTTTTAGGGTGAGCCTGCATACCACTTTCGGGTCTGTTGTAAGCCAGCTTTCGCGCAAAGTCATGCTGCATGAGCACATTAAATTGCGATCAATTGGTATGGATCAAAGGCATTTGAACATTCGCATACCAATTGGTTGACATTCTCATGTCGCCGTGCCGAAGCTGCGTCCCACGCCTGGCATGCAGGCGATCCTTTGGGAGGAGGAAACCATGCGGCGACCCGCCGGAGCAGTGCACAGCATCTCGTTGTCCCCCACACCCCTGATCGTGGCGCTGCTCGCCGTGCTGGCGGGCCTGCCCACGGCCCAGGCGCAATCCAGCAAGGACGCGGCAGGGCAGGATCCCACCACGCTGGACCAGGTGCAGGTCACCGGCATCCGCGAATCGATGCAGAGTTCGATCAACAAGAAGCGCGACGACACGGTCATTGCCGACGTGCTCTCGGCCGATGACATCGGCGACCTGCCGGCACCTTCGCTGGCCGATGCGATCGAGACCCTGACCGGTGCCGCCTCGACCCGCGACAAGACCGGTGCGTCGGAGATCTCGATCCGTGGCTTGGGCGCCTTCCTCAGCAGCACCAACTTCAACGGCCGCGAGATCACCAACGGCAGCGGCGACCGCTCGGTGAACTTCAACATGTTCCCGGCCGAGCTGATCAACACGGTGGCCATCTACAAGACCCAGCGTGCCGACATCATCGAAGGCGGCGTGGCCGGTACCATCGGGCTGGAAACAGTACGGCCATTGGAATACGGCAAGCGCTCGGCGCAGATTGATCTGCGTGGCAGCTGGGCCGAGTATGACAAGAAGTACCGCGACGACGACGGCATCGGCTACCGTGGCACCGCCAGCTACATCGACCAGTTCGAATTCGGCAACGGACAGAAGCTGGGCATTTCGCTGGGCTTCCAGCGCCTGGATGGCACCGACCCGGAAGAGAGCATCACCAGTGGTTCCACCTGGTATGCCTGCGATGGCACGCAGAACGTGGGCAATGCCAACTGCAATGAAGTGTCCGCGCAGGCCATCGCCAACGGCGCGCCGTACTACCTGGTGCCAAGCAGCCGCATCTACCGCCTCAAGCAGGAGCGCAACGACCGGCAGAGCGAGTTCGCCGCATTGCAGTGGCGGCCCAACGATGTGGTCGAAGTGAACCTCGACTTCGAACACACCGAGCGCAACTGGTACGAGAACCGCAGCGATCTGAGCCTGTCCAACGCTCGCCGCGGCATCACCCGGCGCAATGTGGACGCAGGGGGCATCGTGCGTCACCTGCATGGCAGCACCTCGATCGACTCCACTTCCAACCGCTACTGGCGTGGCGAGGAATACACCGGGGGTGGCCTGAACCTGATTCTGCGTCCGACCCCGGCGTGGGAGCTGTCTACCGATCTCTCGTACTCGCACACCAATCGCCTCGACAGCGAGCGCATGACCCGCCTGCGCGCCAACCAGCGCGACGTCAACAATGCCATCGTGCCGGGCATCAGCAGTGGTGCCACCGGCTACGTGGACTATGACTGGGACTGGCACGGCGAAGTGCCCAGTGTTGCCCTGGCGCCGAACTTCGACCCCAACAACTGGGATGCCTACACCGGCGCGGCGCGCGTCACCTCCAGCGCAACGGAGAACGACCACAAGATCAAGGCCGGTCGCTTCGATGCCAGCTTCATGCCCGAGTCCGGCTTCTTCACCCGCATCAAGGGCGGCGTGCGTGCCAGCCAGGCTGACTACCGCCTGCGCGACAACACCCTGGTAACCGACTACGACCAGCGCGTGGCGGCCGACAAGGCGAAGATCATCGCCGCCAACCAGGCCTGCCGCGCGCCGTTCCCGCAGGATGACTTCATGGATGCCGCCAGCGGCAACACGATCTCCTCGTGGGCGTACTTCGATCCGAACTGCCTGTACCAGTCGTTCCGTGGCAGCCTCGACAGTGGGTTGGATCCGGGTTTCCAGGACCCGAACAATGTCGATATCACCGAGAAGACACGCGCGCTCTATCTGATGGGTGAGTTCAGCAGCAACCTGTTCGGCTTGCCGGTGACCGGCAACCTCGGCCTGCGCTGGGTCAAGACCGATGTTCGCTCCGAAGGCGTGCGTACCGGGCTGCGCATCGAGGACAACGGTGACGGCACGATCCGCCTGCAACCCACCGGCGAGTACAGCACGCAGGTGTTCAAGGCGGGCAACGACAAGCTGCTGCCCAGCCTCAACGCGGCCTTCGAACTACGCCCGGACGTGTTGCTGCGGGTCGGTGCATACCGCGCGATGTCACGGCCGGACATCGCTGCGCTGGGCGCCGGGCGCACCATCAACTTGAGCAGTGATGCCACCTACGGCAATCTGGCCGACGCGTTGGATGACATCAGCGCCAGCGGCAACCCCGCCGCGCAGCCGCTGATGTCCTGGAACGGCGATCTGTCACTGGAGTGGTACCCGAACCCGGACACGATGCTGGCCGGCGCGGTGTACTGGAAGCAGTTCAACGGCGGCACCGCCACTGCGCTGGTGCCGGAGACCTACACCATCGACGGCCAGAGCGTGACCGTGCCGGTGCGCCAGCAGGTAACCACCGACGAGGACAGCACGCTGACGGGCTTCGAGCTGACCGCCACCCATCGACTGTCCTACCTGCCCAAGCCGTTCGATGGACTGGGCTTCAAGGTCAGTTACAACTACGCCGATGCCGACTACCGGACCCAGGGCTCGCGACTGGGCGAGCAGCTGGCCAGTGATGGCACGATCATTCCGGCGATCGTGCCGCCGGCTGGCCTGAGTGGTTTCTCGCGGCACGTGCTGTCCGGCTCGATCTACTGGGACGTCGGGCGCTTCAACATCCAGGCCATCGGCAAGTTCCGCTCGCACTACTACCAGGACTTCACCGGCAACACCGCGCAGCAGAACCGCTACTACGATGACAACACCAGCGTGGACCTGCGCCTGCGCTACCGGGTGAACAAGCAGTTGTCGCTGTCGCTGGAGCTGATGAACCTGACCAACGAGCCACGCGTGGCCTACCAGCCGCTTTATGGGAACTTCCGCGAAGTGGTTACCTACGGGCGGCGTGCGTATTTCGGTGTACGATACAAGTTCTGAACAGGGCGGCGCGGCCAGTGGTCGCGCCGTCGCTCCAACCGGACCCTTGCCGGCCGCGGTGGCAGGGCAGGGACCCGGAAGGAATCGCCAAGGGTCAGCCGCATGTCCGCCAACCGCCTATACCAGACCATCGCTGCCAAGCTCCGCAAGCTGATCGAGGACGGCGAATTTCCGCCGGGCTCGCGGCTGCCGGGCGAGCGTGAACTGGCCGAACGGTTCGGTGTGAGCCGGGTCACCATCCGCGAAGCCGAGATCGCACTGGAAGCACAGGGCTGGATCGCGATCCGCATCGGTTCGGGTGTGCATGTGAAGCCGCGCCCGACGCAGGCGTCCGGCGGACTGCCGGATGTCAGCGCCTTCGACCTCACCGCTGCCCGCGCGGTATTCGAGGCCGAGGCCGCCGCTCTGGCGGCAAGCAATTTGGATGATGCCGGCATTGCCGAGCTGCAGGCGCTGGCCGAAGCACTGTGCCGTCGCGACCTGAGCGATGCGGAAGCCGGCGAGTACGACCGCCGTTTTCACCTGGCCATCGCACGGCTTTCCGGTAACCCGGTGGTGGAGTTCTTCGTGCAGCAGATCTGGCGCATGCGCAGCGAACTGCCGCGGGTGACCGAGGTCTATGCACGGGTCTGCCATGATGATGGCGCCAGCCGTGCCGACGAGCACATGGCGATCTTCGAAGCCCTGCGTGCGCGCGATCCGGTGGCTGCGCGCAATGCGATGCGTCATCACTTCCAGCGCCTGTTCGAGGCCATGCTGCAGGCGACCGAAAGCCAGGCGCTGGAGGAGATCCGTCGCCGCACGCAGCAGGACCGTGAACGGTTCATGGCCACGACGCGAATCTGAAAGGCGGTCTGCGGGCGACGACCTGATGTAGCTGGCTGCCGCCGTCGGGCTTGATATCCACGGCCTTTCTACACCGCCGGAACGGTGATCCTCTGCAGATCCAGCTTGGCCCTGAGCGCATAGTGCTTGCGGGTAACCGGCACAGTGCAGGTCAGGCGCGGATCCAGGTAGTCCTTGAACATCGGCGGTCGCGAAGCGCCCAGATAGAACTGCCGATCCTGTTTTACCGCGGCGGGCAACAACACGTCGGACAGATCGCTGTCGGACGCATCGGTCACCAGGCAGGGGGCATGGCGGAAGCCGAGCCTGCGCAACAGGAACAGCCGGTGCGAGCCGTTGGTCAGGATGATCCGGCGGCCAATACGTGTGGCACTGATCAGGTTGTCGCTGAAACCGAGATAGATGACAAGGGCGTGGCTGGCCGCGCCGAACGGCTCGTAGCCGGCGATGGTGCGAGGATCGATCGTCGCCACGTCGAGGAACCGCAGGTCGTTGGACGCAGATGCAAAGGTGTAGCTGCCATCGGACTGGGTAAAGCGCACATCCGGATGTGCGTGGCGTCCCGTTCGCGCCACCAGCTCCATGATTTCGCGCGCATCGGGTGACGCGGACGTGGTTGCCGCAAGCTGATCGATATGGTGCAGGTTGATGCATTCCTGGAAGACCACCAGGCGATCGATCTCCACCATCTGCCAGCTGCGGGGCACCATGCTCGTCATGCGGTGCATCGAGGGTTGGCGAAGGGCCTGTTCGGCCAATGGCCGCATCTCTTCCGGCAGGGCGAGGACATCCATGGCATCGGCATCATCCGCTTCGTCCTGATGAAGTTGGCGCACCAGCGCACGCGCGTTCCGCCACTCCTCTACCAGCATCGCTTCATCAAAGCTTCCGGGTGGGCAACGCTCCCGGACGAAGCGGATGAACTTCGGCAGCGGAAACAGGCCCTTCAGCAGAAGGGTGGGATCAAGGCCATCGTCATTGATCTCAATGGGCATCCATCTCGCTCTCTTGGGAGTCGCTGCAGCGACGTCCGATCACGGTCGGTCGTCACGCCAAAATAATATGTTATATCGTAACATTTAAGTGCCTTGGCGGCAATCGTCCTGAAACATGCAGGGCGACGCTGGCTCGGCTGCCATGCATCCACTGCATCGCGTGGGTGCATCCACTGACTAGAGGAGATGTTCATGAACGAACTGATTGAGCTGGGCGTAGTGGCTGGAGAGCAGAATCACGAAGACCAGGGTGAACTGATCGAGCTGGGCTCGGTGGTTTCCGAAACCAAGGCGCACAACCACGGCACGTTGTGGGATGGCGTCTTCCCGACCACCTCGCCCTGATCCATCGCGCCATGCATGACCTGCGGTGCATGCCCCCCGCATGCACCGCTCTGATGCCTGCAGCAGCATGAGATCACGCTCGCGATGGACCAGCCTGAAGCCCAATACTTCCTTTCGAAGCACGCACATGTCTGTGTGACCGGTGACGCAATGGTCATTCTTGACCAGGCCTCCGGCAGCTATCTCTCCATCGATCGGCGCGGGGCGGCGGGCCTGGGCGGGCTGGTGCATGACTGGCCCCTGGCCTCCGACGGAGCGCCGAGGCCGAGGATGCTTCAGTCGCTGCTTGATCGGCGCCTGATCACCCAGGATCCGCTGCGTGGCAAATCCGCAGCAAGCGCCGCGATCGCGTTGCCCCGGCACTGGGTGCGCGAGGGCGAGCCCCGAGGATGTCCGCCGATCACGGCCCGCGATGTGCGCCGCTTCCTGGCCGCGGTCACGCGCGCGGCCTGCAGCAGGACGTTCCTGCCTTTCAGTCACACGGTTTCGGCAGCGCGCAGGCGCGGCCAGGCATCCACGCCGGACGAGGTGGACCTGCAGCAGCTGGCCCTGCTGGTTCGCGTGTTCGATTGGTTGCGACCAATCGCCTTCAGGAAGACCGACGAGTGCTTCCTCTACTGCCTGGCCATGCGCGAATTCCTGTCGCGGTACGGCATCGTTCCGGCGTGGGTGTTCGCGGTGCGGACCCAGCCGTTCGCAGCGCACTGCTGGTTGCAGCACGGCGACCAGGTCCTGACCGACATCCCCTTCAACCTGCGCCGGATGACGCCCATCCTGGTGCTGTAACCGGCCTGAGGCATGTACCGATACATCGCTCTGTTCTGGAACGAACATTCCGAATTCGCCCGTGCGCAGGCCCTGCAGGCCATGGAACGGATCGAGGCAGACCGCCCCGGAATCGACTGCGTGATGAGGGGCAGCGGGGCCGCGGTCTATGCCCAGAGTGACAACCCTGGCTACTTCGAATACAGCCGGTCCGGCTCGCTGGTGGTACTCGGCAAGCTGTTTCACAAGACCTTCGGTGCCGATACCGTTCCCGCCCAGGCGTTCCCTGATCCCGGCTCGGCCGAGGCCGCCTGCAGTACGCAGGGCAGGAGCCTGGTCGAGCAATACTGGGGCCGCTACGTCGCCCTGGGCTACCAGCCGGATACCGCCAGCTGGTTCGTGCTGCGCGACCCGACGGCGGAGATTCCGTGCTACATGACCACGGTCGATCAGTTGACGGTGGTCTTTTCGAGCATGGAAGACTGCCTGTTGCTGGGTTTGCGTGAGTTCAGCGTCGACTGGTCGTTCCTGTCCTACTCGCTGTTGTTCCCGTTCCGGGACGGCCTGCAGACAGGCTTCGAGGAGGTCACCGCGCTCGAGGCGGGCGAGGCGGTGACGATCCGTGATGGCCGGCCGGTTGACCGGCACTACCAATGGGATGTGGTGCGCCAGGCCAGTGAAGCGCCCATTGAAGATATCGAGGAAGCCGTGCAGCTGGCACGTGCAACGCTGCTGGGCTGTATCGGTGCGCTGGCGAGCCAGCATCGACGCATCCAGCTTCAGTTGTCCGGCGGGCTGGACTCCTCCATTGTCCTCGCCGGCCTGCTGCATGCGCCGTCCGCACCGGTGGTGAAGTGCGTCCATCACTACGATGCCGGCATTGGTGCCGATGAGCGCATGTTCGCGCGCATGGCCGTTGCCGGTGCCCGAGAATCCTCCGGAAGAAGTTGTGAGTTCGTCGAGTACCAGCGGCAGCCGCACTGCTCGCTGGAAGAGATCATGGACTTCCCGCGAACCGCCCGTCCTGCGCATTGCTCGGGCTACCTGCTGCATCGGCGCGACGTTGATTTCGACGCGGATACGGTGCAGTTCACCGGTGTCGGCGGCGATGCGGTCTTCCTGCGCTTCAAGGGCAATGCCGCTGCCATCGACTATGCGTGGCGGCGTGGGATCGACCGCGACTTTTTCCGTGTCGCGTTCGAAACCGCGCAGTCGGGCGATTCGCTGTACGGGGTATTCAAGGATGCCTTCGTCCATGGCGTGTTCAAGAAGCCTGGCAGCATCAACGGCCGTTGGGGCAACCCGTGCGAATGGGTGAAGGTGGATACTTCCGAACAGGATGGCACGCCGCCGGCCTGGCTGCGGCATGCACGCGCACAGGGGCACAGGCTCTCTCCGTACAAGCTGGCGCATATCGGCCGCATGATTTTCCCGACCAGCGTGCTCGATCCCTTTGAGGGTGCCGGACGCTGGCACGGCGTATCACCCATCAGCGCGCAGCCTGTGGTGGAACTGTTCGCCCGCCTGCCGCTGCACCTGCTGATGGCCGGCGCGGAAGACCGGACGATCGCGCGTCGTGCACTGCAGGGCCTGCTGCCGCAGGCGCTGCTCTCGCGCAAGGTGAAGTCCTACCTCGACGATCACTCGGTGGCGGTCACCCAGCGGCATCAGCAGTTCATCAGGGGCCTGCTGGTGGATGGCCTGCTCGCGCGGCGGGGCTACATCGACAGCACATCGGCCGACGCGGGCATCCGCAGGGTCAGCCCGGATCACTCATCCCAGGTGCTGGGCATCTTCGGCCCACAGGTCAACATCGAGGCCTGGCTCAGGCGCTGGATGGGCCGGCCAGGCGCGCCTGCGGCCGGCGTGGCCTAGGCGCTCCGGCTCATTTCCTCAAGGTAGAGGCTCTCCAGGTCATTGGCGGTGATTGTGCTGGCATCCAGCGTCCTGCGCAGCCTGCCGGCCTGCATCAGCCCGATGGTGGTCGCCACTTCGCGGGCACGGAACAGATCGTGGGTGGCCATCAGGATCGCCGTGCCGCGGTCGCGCTGGCGCACGATCAGCTCGTGGAATTCGGCCGAGGCAGTCGGATCCAGGCCGGACGTCGGCTCATCAAGGAGCAGTGCCCTGGCTTCCTTGATGATGGCCAGCGCGATGCCCACCTTCTGGCGCATGCCCTTGGAGTAAAGGCCGACGCGTCGCCCGAATGCCTCGGGTGCCAGACCGGCGGACCTGAGCGCTTCCTTCAGCCGTGCGGGCGAGCGTTGCTCCACCGCAGCCAGGCGCGCGAAGTAATCCAGGTTTTCATAGCCGGTCAGTTCGTCATACAGCGCCACGTTCTCCGGGATGTACAACAGACGCCGGCGCGCCTCCTGCGGCCGCTGCCAGGCACTGAGCCCGTCAACCTCGGCAGATCCGGAGGTGGGTTCGAGGAAGCCCAGGAACAGCTTGATCGTGGTCGATTTGCCGGCCCCGTTGGCACCCAGCAGGCAGAAGATCTCGCCGGGGCGCACCGTGAAGCTCACATCATCCAGCGCCCGATGCGTGCCGTGTTCCTTGACCAGATGCGTTGCAGTCAGCATGTGTGATGTACCTCAGGGGGTGGCCAGCCGACGCCGCATGGACCAGGCCGCGATCAGCAGAAGCAGGGTGGCGACGGCCAACGCGGCCAGGTCGATCAGTACACCGCGTTGCAGGGCGCCCGCCGTGTCCTGGAATTCGAAACGGGGCAGGGCGTCGTACTCGTCCAGCGTCTGTGGCACGTCACGGTCCAGATACGCCTTGTGCAGCTGCCGACGTGCCTGCCAGTACGCGAGGACCTGCTGCTGGAACGCCAGCGCCCGGTCGGCGTCGGATCCGGCGAGGCGGTCCAGTGCATCCTGCACCGCGACCGACGGCAACAGCAGGCGCGCCCGGTCGAGTGCCTGGCGTCGCACGTCCTCAGCCTCCGCATGCGCGGCGATCAAGGGCGCGATGGCCTGATCGGCCTGGACAAGATCGGCGTAGGCCACGCGTACGGCGTCCGCAATGCGCGGCGCGGGCGAACGCGTGGCAGATGGTTCTGCCGCGTGGCGCAGCTGCTGCTGGCGGGTAATGTCGGCCAGCTGCGCCTTCAGCGCGGTCGCCAGCTGCATCTGCGAAGGCGGTGGAACCCTCAGATTCACTGCCGCCAGAGCCAGCGATGGGGCCATGACCACGATCAGCAGCCACAGTGCACCGGCGGCGATGGCGGCCTCGGTGGTGCGCCGGGCGAAGCAGCCGATAAGCACCGCCAGCGCCAGCCAGAAACTGCCGTAGGCGAGCACGATCAGGGCAAGCACGGCCAGGCCGGAAGGGCTTGTTGCGCCCGAGGCAGCGGCAACGGCCAGGATGATGGCCAGTGCAGGCAGCAGCACGATGGCGCCGCGGGCCGATGCCTTCACCGCGATCAGCCGTCCTGCCGCGATGGGTTGTGACAGCACCAACGCTGTGATGCCGCGCTCGCGTTCGCGCGACCAGAGATCGAAGGTGGTCGCGAGGATGACCAGGGGCAGCAGGAACACAATGACGAAGGCCAGATCAAATCGGCCTGCGGCCTGCACGGCGGGATTGCCGATGTCGGACCACACATGCCTGAGCAGCTGGGTACGGTCACCCAGCGCAACCACGTCGGCGGTGTAGGGGTAGGCTTCCGCCTGGCCGATCGACAGCGCCGCCATCGGGCCGGGAGGGAGCACCGGCTGGACGCGGGGCAGTACCGACGGCGCCTTGCCAACGAACCCCCGGCTGCGGTCCCTGGCATCCTGCTCTTCCGCGTTGATCAGGCTGATGGCTGCCTCGCGCTGCCCGATCCATGCACTGCCATTCCATGCTGCATAGGCCGCCAGTACCACCAGCAGGCCAAGCAGCACCGGCAACGCCCGGTCACGCAGCAGGCGACGGATCTCATGCCCTGCGATCGACAGGCTGCTCATGGGGTACTCCCGAGATGCCGCGCCGACGTGAACACCAGCCCCAGGGCCAGCAGCACCCAGGCCAGCAGGATGGCGAAGTTCACCGACTGTGCCGCAGCGATGTGGCCCAGCGATGGCTGTTGCGGGCTGTACACCACGGAGCGGGTAAGGGTCGCGATATCGGCCAGGTGCTTGCTGCCGTTCGCGGCCTTGTGCTGTTTCACTTCCAGGTTGAGAGCCTGGATCAACTGATAGCGATAGTCTTCAACCCCGCGCAGGAACGCCAGGTGTGCAGGGAAGTCGGTGCGCGCCAGTGCCCGTGACGCGGCCTGCAGCGCGAGGGTGGGGGACAACGTCGCGAAGGCGCGTTGCGTGATCGCCTGCCGCTGGTAGGTGGCATAGATGCGTTCGAAGTGGCGGTTGTAGGTCTCGGTGGAATTCGCTTCGGCGAACTCCAGCGCGACACCACGGAAGTTGACCGGAAGATCGTCCACGTCCTTCACCTGGTAGCGTGCCAGCATCTCTGCTTTCAGTGCATCCAGCCGCTTGTCCGCCGGGTCGTGGCCATCGGCGCCGTGCTCCGCGTCCTCGGTGACCGCCGCCCGGAACGCGGGTGCGGTAGGCGTGGGATCCAGCGACTCGGCCAGTGCGGGGGCCACCCGTGGCGCGAGCAGGGTGGCTACCACCCAGAAGCCGAGCAGCACCACCAGCGACGTGCGTGCTGCGCTGAAGCGCGCCGAGACACCGATGGTGATGGCGCAGAACACCAGGAGATAGAGCGCATACGCCGCGACCATCGCAACGAGCGCCATGATGTCGGCCGTGCCGAGGGTGCGGCCGGCCATGCCCGGAAGGCTGACCGCCAGCAGGGCGAGGACCAGCAGCAGCGATGCCGTCGCCAGTGCGATCAGGCGGCCACCGATCAGCACGTGGGCCGATGCACCACTGCCGAGCTCCTGGCGGAGGGTCTCGCGGGCGACATCGCCGGAGAGGCTGGCGAATCCGGCAAGGATGATCAGCAGGGGCGCCACGACCTGCAGTGCCCATGCTGCGGAGAAGCCACCGAACCGGCTGAGCGCGGCGCCGGCGTCGACGGGTCGGTGCCGGGCCGGGTTCTGCGCGTGGCCTTCAATGAACACCGACGTGCCGACAAAATCCGTGATGCCCGGATCGAGTGCCGCCAGTGGCCGCACCGGCGCGGGAATGGCGCGGCCGACGTGGGCGGCGGCATGCGGATCGATCGTGCCCTGGCTGTCCCACAGCTCCGCCTCCTGCTCCGCTACGATCTGGCGCTCGAGGGCCTGCTGGGCCAGCCGTGCTGCGCCCGTACCAACCGACGCTCCCGCAAGCAGCAGCAGGGTGAGTGCGAGCCACAACAGGCGCCGCTCGCGCCACATCAGCTTCAGCTGGGTCGCGGCAACGGCCAGCATCTGGCGCAGGGCCGATGCGGGCCTGGAGAGGGCGGGGGAGGCATCGCTCATGGCGGTCGCCCTACCAGCGATGGGTCAAGGTCATGGACAGGAAGCGGCCGAGCGCCGTTGCATTGGTCGGGTCGAAACCGGTGTTGATGCTGTTGACGATGAAGGGCGGATTCCGGTCGAACAGGTTCTGCACGTTGAAGGCCAGTGAGGTGCCCTGTCCGGCATCGGCAGCACCGCTGAAGTCATACCTGAGATTGAGGTCGACCGTCGTCCACGAGCTGACATGGGGGTCGATGCGGTTGGCGGGGTCGCGATAGCTGTCCACATAGTTCACGAACAGCCCGCCGGCGACCTGCCGGTGGCTCACGGCGAGGCCACCGCGCACCTTCAGGTCGACCGGGAAGTACACCGCATTCACCGCGTCCACCTCGGGCGAGGTGGCGGTCACGCGGCGCTTGGAATCGATGATGTACTGGCCGGTAAGGTTCAACGCGATGCGGGCCTGGCCAGCGTCGAAATCGTAGGAGGCATTGAAATCGACGCCGCGCTGCGAAGTGAACGCGTTGTTGCGGAAGCGGTTGTCGAGGATGACCTCGCTGCTGGTTTCATCGGTTCCTGGCGTCAGGGCATAAGGGCCCACCCGCGATACGAACAGGCCCAGGCCGGAGGCGCCCAGCTGGCGCGCCTGCTGGATCTGCTGCGGCGTCGGGTTGACGGTCAGCAGGTCCGCATAGGGCGCGGTGGACTGCAGGAACAGCGACGGGAAACTGCCGCCGAACCCGCTGCCGATCCGGTCGGCATACTCGATGTGATAGTAGTTCGCATCGACCTTGAGGCCCGGCAGCGATGGAGGCGCGAACGAGAAGCCACCGGTCCAGGTCTTGGCACGTTCGGGCCCCAGATCCGGGTTCCCGTTGGAGAGCATCATCAGCACCGTGCTTCCGTTGGCCGCGCTCGGGTTGGGCACCTTGGCCACTACCACGGTGTTGTTCAGCTGCATGTCCTGGTAGACCGGGGCCCGGTAGGAGCGGCCGTAGCTGGTGCGGAACGAAAGTCCTTCCGTCGCTTCCCACAGCAGGCCGAGCTTGGGATTGAGGGTGGAACCGAAATCGCTGTAGTCGTCGTAGCGTGCGGCCGCAGTCAGCGACAGCCGGCGAACACCAGGCATGTCTGCCAGCAGCGGAATGTTGAGCTCAGCGAAGGCGGAACGGATCGTGCGCTGCAGGTCCAGCGGCTTTTCAAGCCCACGGTGGTCGAGCAGTTCATAGCCATCGCGGCGGTAACCCGCGCCGAATGCCGCGCGCACGCCGCCGGCCGGAAGATTGAACAGCTCGCCGTCGGCGATCACTTCCAGATAGCGCGATTCGGAGTTCGTATCCGTCGGCGGTGCGGTGCTGACCGAGCTGCCGGTGATGGTGGTTCTCTCGTAGGAGACGTCGCTCCTGCCGAATCCGGAATTCAGGCGGGCCTGCCACTGGCGCGGAAGCTCGAGGGTAAGGCCGGCGAACACATCGAACTGCCGCGTGTGCGGGAACAGGCGGGTCTCGTCGGCAGTGCCGGAAATGGTGGTGTCCATTTCGCGCTTGGCAAAGGAGCCGGTCAGGTTGAGCGTCAGCACATCGCTGAGTTCCTGCACACCGTCCAGGTACAGGCTGTGCCGCTTCGAGCCGGGATAGATGTCGTACGGCCTGACCGTGACGTTCCGGGAAAAGTCCTTGTCGACCGCAGCGAGGTTGCCCTGCTTCAGGAACTCGTAGCTGGCCATCAGGTGGCCGCCCTCCCAGGACCAGCCCGCCGACTGTGACGCCTGGTACTCGTCCATGTTGCCGCGGGTGACGCTGCCATAACGCAGCGAGGTCTCATAGCCGGTGAAATCGCGGCGCAGGACGATGTTGACCACACCGCCGACGGCATCGGTGCCGTAGATGGCAGAGGCGCCATCGGTGAGGATCTCCACGCGCTCGATGGCACTGAGCGGAATCAGTGAGATGTCGACGTACTGATAGCGGTTCGAGGAGGTCACGCGGTGGCCGTTGATCAGCGTCAGCGTGGTGCCCGTTCCGAGGCCACGCAGGTTGATGGCCGTGCCCTGGCCGAAGTTGTTGCCGGTATCGCGGTCGACGCCGAGGTTGCCGACATTGGCGCCGTTGGCACCGCCACCGAAGTTCTGCGGCAGCTTCTCGAAGAGCTGCTGCAACGAGGCTACTCCGGTTCGATCGATGGCCTCACGGTCGATCACGATGACCGGCGAGGCGCCACCGCCAATGGCATCGCGGATGTTGCTGCCAATGACCATCACCTTGTCCAGCGTGGCGGTATCGGATCGCCGGTCGCCCTGGGCAGCGCTGCCGGGAGTGCTGGCGTCCTGCGCCATTGCCGGCGCGTTGAGCTGCAGTGCGGCGGCCAGGCTGGCGACCACCAGTGCCGCCGACCTGGCGTTGGATGCGTTGTTCATGCCCCGGTCCATCGATCTCATCGGATGTTGGTCTGCGGCACGAGCCATCGCGCCTTCAATGGCGATGTTATATCATATCATTCAGGATGCGTGACGCCCCCCGCTGTGCCGGGAGGGCAGCCGCGCCGCCACACAGGAGCCACTGCACCGATGCCGGACCGACGCTGATGAAAATGTTCGCGCTGCCGCCGCCGGTCACCGAGATCCTCACCGCGTACTGGAAGGCAGACCGCAGGCTGCTGCTGTTGATAGCCGCCATCGTCGTGCTTTCAAGCCTGGCCACGGTGGCAGCGCCGTATCTGTTCTCGCGCCTGATCGACCGCATCAGCGTGGAAGGCCTGCGTGAACTGGCGGGAGGGTTCCTGCTCTACGCGGTGATGCTCGGTGCCGCCAGCATCCTGCAGAACACCGTGCAGTACCTGTCGTTCCTCAGTGGCGAGAACCTCGGTTTCATCACCAGCACCCGCTACTTCGCGCGCCTGCTGAAGAAGACCCACAGCTTCTTCCTGGATTACAACGCAGCCGAACTGCAGGTGGCCGGCGAGAAGGGCCGCAACGCCCTGAAGATCGTGGTGCAGCTCGGCCTGGTGGTGTTCATTCCCAGCGCACTGCAGATCCTGCTGACCCTGGTGACGCTGGGCGCACTGATCAACCTGCAGATGGTGGCGATCGTGCTGGGCTACGGATCTGTGGCCGTCACGCTTTCGGCCATCGCCACCCGGCGAGCGCGGATCCATCGTGAGGCGGCGGTCGAAGCCGGTCAGCAGAATGCGCGCTTCGTCGGCAATGCGATGAACGCGATGGAGACGTTGCGCCAGTTCGGCGGCAGCGCGTGGATGATCCAGCGCTTCGAGCAGAAGGCCCTGGAGGTCCGCGACAGTTGGCGCGCCTACGTGCTGCAGCGGATCGGCTTCATCGCGCTGCTCGGCGTCGGCCTGGCGGTCGAGTTCATCGTCACCTTCGCACTGTTGCTCCCGCGCTATCAGAGCGGCGAGCTGAGCGTCGGCGATATCGTGCTGTTCAACCTGCTGTTGCTGCAGCTCAACATGCCCTTTGAAATGATCGCGCGCTCGATCGATGACGTTGCGCGTTCGTGGACCCTGCTGACGCCGCTATCGGCGCTGTGGGCGGCACCCGAAGAACGGCAGGCGGCGAACGCCGGTCGATTCCACGGAGAATGCGGCCGGATCGAGTTCCAGCATGTCAGCCATCGCTACGGCAATGGCCGCGGCGTCCGTGATGCGTCCTTCCACGCCGGGCGCGGCGGCATCAACTTCCTGATGGGGGAGACCGGCGCAGGGAAGTCGACGCTGTTCAAGCTGGCACTGAAGTCCATCGATCCCCAGCACGGTCGTATCCTGGTGGATGGCACCGACCTGGCCCACATCGACCGTGCCGCGTGGCACGCCACCGTCGCCGTCGTTCCCCAGGATGTAATCCTGCTCAACGAGAGCCTGGCCGACAACATCCTGCTGGGGCGCCCGCGCGACGACACCCGGTTGCGTAACGCGACCCACAAGGCGTCGATCCTGGCCTTGATCGACGCGCTGCCCGAGGGCTTTGAAACCACGGTGGGCGAGCGCGGCCTGAAGCTTTCCGGCGGCGAACGGCAGCGCATCGCCATTGCCCGTGCACTCTACGGAGAGCCTGCCATCCTGCTCCTGGATGAAGCCAGCTCGGCGCTGGACGAGGCGACCGAGCGCGAGATCATGAGCCATATCCGCGCGCTTGCCGGTGATGTCACGATCATCGCCATCACCCATCGCCGCAGCGTGGTGACCGCAGCCGATCAGGTGATCGTGCTTGCCACGGGCTGACGGGACCTGGCGGACACCTGCACCTGCAGCTGGGGCGCAATGCTTCTGGGGTACGCTGTGCGCGTCCGTTCCCGGTGCCTCCCGCGCTGTCGATGCCTGGCCCGTGACCCCGCACCGACTCATTCCAGGAATCCCGCATGTCCGACAACCCTCCACCGCTGAACATTCTGGCGTTTGCCGGCAGCCTGCGCAGCAACAGTTACAACCGGCGCCTGGTCAGGGCAGCAGCAGGCGCCGCGCCTGCGGGCCTGCTGCTGACCGTGCATGACACCATTGCCGATATTCCGCTGTTCGACGAGGACCTGGAAGCCGCCGACCCGGCCGGTCCTGCCGGGGTCAAGCGCCTGCGCGCGGCCATTGCTGCCGCTGACGGCGTGCTGATCGCCACGCCGGAGTACAGCCAGTCACTGCCCGGCGTACTCAAGAACACGCTCGATTGGCTGTCCCGCGACGATGCCGAGTACCGCACGGTCCTTTCGGCCAAGCCGGTAGCGATCATCGGCGCCACGCCGGGTCACTGGGGCACCAAACTGGCGCAGTCGCAGCTGCGCCATACACTGACCGCCATGGGTGCATTGACCATGGCCTCGCCACAGCTCTATGTGGCCGAAGCAGCGGCCGCCTACGACAATGACGCCGAAGATTTCGACGTGGCGACGCGCAAGCGCCTGCAGCGCTTCCTGGAGGGATTCCAGAGCTGGGTCCAGCTGCTGCAGGGTGGGGCGTCGCGCGCTTGAGTGGTGCCGGCAGAGAGCGTCAGCGCCCGCCGGTGCCAGGGCCCGGATCATGCAGCCCGCGCAGCTTCTTCTTGTTGATCTTGCCCACGCTGGTCCGCTCGATCGCATCCACGAAGCTGACACGCTCCGGAATCGCATAGCGTGAGATGTCTCCGGAACGGCTGCGCGCTGCGACCAGTTCGATGATCTCCGCTTCTGACACATCGCGGCCCGGCTGCCTGACCACCAGTGGCAGCGGCCGCTCGCCCCATTTCGCATCGGCGATACCGATCACCGCGACCTCGCTGACCGCCGGATGCAGCGCGATGATGTCTTCCAGCGCGAGCGAGGAGATCCATTCGCCACCGGTCTTGATCACGTCCTTGATGCGGTCGGTGACGCGCAGGTAGCCACCTTCGTCGATGTTGCCGATGTCGCCGGTGTGCAGGTAGCCGCCCGCCCACAGCGTTGCCGAAGCCTCGGGATCGTGCAGGTAACCCTGGGTCAGCCAGGGTGCACGCGCCACCACTTCGCCGGTGGCGATGCCATCATGGGCGACATCGCCCATGTCCGGGTCGACGATGCGCAGGTCCACCAGCGGAACCGGAATGCCGGCCTTGGTGCGCAGTGACAGCACCTCATCGGCACCGGTCACGCTGTCCACGTCGATCTGGGCGATGGTCAGCAGAGGGCAGGTCTCGGACATGCCATAGCCGCCGAAGATGTCGATGCCCCGTGCCAGTGCACGCTGCGCCAGGGCACGGGGCAGGGCGGCACCGCCGATGATCACCTTCCAGCCCTCCAGGTCGGTCTGCGCCGCGTCCGGGTGCTCCAGCAGCATGTGCAGGATGGTGGGCACGCAGTGCGAGAAGGTCACCTTTTCGCGGGCAATCAACGCCAGCAGCTTCGCAGGCAGGTAACGCCCCGGATAGACCTGCCTGATGCCCATCGCGGTAGCCACGTAGGGCAGGCCCCACGCATGCACATGGAACATCGGGGTGATGGGCATGTAGACATCGTCACGATGCAGGCGGCCCTGGCGGGGTGCGCCGCCGAGCGCGGCCATCGCCGCCAGCGAATGCAGCACCAGCTGCCGGTGGCTGAAATAGACCCCCTTGGGCAATCCGGTGGTTCCGGTGGTGTAGAACACCGTGGCACGGGCATTCTCGTCGAAGTCCGGGAAGCGGACGACCGGCGTGGCACCGCGCAACCCCGCTTCGTACTCGGTGGCGAAGCCTGGCGGCAGCGGGCCACCGGCATCGTCCAACAGGATGCGCGTGCGCAGGTCCGGCAGCTGCTCGTCGATGGCGTCCAGCAGTGGCAGGAACTCGCGGTTGGCCAGGATCACCCGCGCGCCGCTGTGGTTCAGCGTGTACGCGATCTGCTCGGGGGCCAGGCGCACGTTCACCATCATCAGCACCGCACCGATCATCGGAACCGCGAAGTAGGCCTCCAGGTAGCGGTTGCTGTCCCAGTCCATCACCGCCACCGTGTCGCCGTGGCCGACTCCCAATGAGGTCAACAGGCCGGCCAGCTGGCCGATGCGCGCCTGCAGGGTGCGGTAATCGAATCGGACCTGGTCGCCATAGACGATTTCCTGTTCAGGACTCACCGCCAGCGGCATCAGCAGCAGCTGCTTGATCAGCAGTGGATAGGCATGGGCATCGGGAGTGGGGGCGGATGACATGGCATTTCCTCGTGGGCGGCGTTGCGGTCGCCGGCCTTCTCCGCACCACACTAGCAAGCCCTTCCTGCTGTACCAGCGTACCTAGGTACCTGTTCCCGCGCGCACCCGATTTGATAATCTCGCCAGGACATGCCAACCCTGCTCATCGCCGATGATCACCCCTTGTTCCGCGCGGCACTGCATCGCGCGGCGGAAGAGGCGGTCGCCGATCTGCAGATCAGCGAGGCGGATTCGCTGGACGGCGTGCTGGAGGTGATCGAGAACCAGTCGATCGACCTGATGCTGCTGGACCTGCACATGCCGGGCAACCACGGGCTGGCCGGGCTGGCCACGATCCGTGCGCTGCAGCCGGGCCTGGCGATCATCATCGTCTCCGCCAACGAGGAGCCGCAGGTGATCCGGCGCGCCATCGACCTCGGCGCCGCGGGCTACCTGCCCAAGAGCTCGGGTTTGAACGAGCTGCAGTCCGCGCTGCAGTCCGTGCTGGAGGGCGAACGCTGGATCCCGGCGCTGCTGCGCGAACCGGTGGCGCGGGTGGCGCCGTTCAGCAGGGATGCCGATCTCGCCGAGCGCCTGGCCAGCCTGTCGGCACATCAGTACAAGGTGCTGGGGCTGGTGGCCGAGGGCCTGCTCAACAAGCAGATTGCCGACCGGCTGGGCGTACAGCTGCGCACGGTCAAGGCGCACATGACACGCATCATGGAGCGCCTGGGCGTGCGTAACCGCGCGCAGGCCATCCGCGTGCTGCACGAAATGGGATTGGCCGATCCATCCCGGCAGATCGAAGAGCTGCCCGAGCCCTGAACGGTCAGCGCGTGGCAGTGGCCGCCAGCAGGTGGTTGATCGCCCAGCGCAGCGCCAACGGCTTGAACGGCTTGTTGAGCAGGGACAGGCCAACGCCGCGCACCGCCTCGCGCGTATCGCTGCCGGTATCCGCACTGAGGATCACCGTCGGCCGCGGCCCATGCATGTCCGCCAGCCGCTGCCACAGCGCAACACCGGTATCGCCGTCATCCAGGTGATAGTCGAACAGCCACAGCGCCGCCTCGTGCGCTGAGGGCCCGATGTCATCGGCGCTGCCTGCCGCGATGACGTCGCAGCCCCAGGAAAGCAGCAGTTGCCGCATCGCCTCCAGTGCGTCCGGGTCATTGTCCACTGCCAGTACGCGGATACCCTTGAGGGCGTTGCTGCCACCCGTAGGTGGCGAACTGCGCGGGGTCACAGGCGGTGCTGTGCGTTGCACGCTGATCGAGAAGGCCGAGCCGCGCCCGGGCACGCTGCGCAGGTGCAGGGGTGCATGCAGCAGATCGGCGATGCGGTGGGCGATGGTCAAGCCCAGTCCCAGTCCCTGGCCGTTGCTGCGATCGACCCGGTGGAACTCCTCGAACACCACCGCCTGCTGCTCCGGAGCAATGCCGGGGCCGGTGTCATGCACGACGATCATCAGTGCCTGCCCCTGGCGGCGCACACCCAGCAACACACCGCCGTGGCGGGTGTAGCGAATGGCATTGGCCAGGAAGTTCTGCAGCACCCGGCGCAGCAGCAGGGGATCGCTATGCACCCAAGCCTGGCTCCGCACGTGGCGGAACTGCAGGCCGCGCGCCGCCAGCACCGCGAACTCCTGCGCGAGCGGATCCAGCACCGTCGACAACGCGAACGGGCGCGGATCGGCCACCAACCCACCGGCTTCCAGTCGCGAGATATCGAGCAGGCCGGACAGCAGGTCATCGGTGGAATCCAGTGCGCCGCGGATCTGCCGCAGGAAACTGTCGAGGAACTCGGATTCGATGTGCTGCGACATCGCCTCGGTCAACAGCTGGGCCGCATGCAGGGGCTGGATGAGGTCATGGCCGACCGCCGTCAGGAAGCGGGTTTTCGCCGCGTTCGCGCGCTCGGCCTCCTGGACCGCCTGCTGCAGCCGCGCGGTGCGGTCCTGTACGCGGCGTTCCAGGGTTTCATTGCTGCGCTTGAGCGCATCCTCCGCGCGGCGGAACGCCGTGACATCGGTGAAGGTGGCTACATAGCCACCGCCCGGCATCGGGTTGCCGCGGATCTCGACGATGGTGTCATCGGGGAAGATCCGTTCGGACAGGTGCGGCGTGCCACGGCGCATATGCGCGACGCGGCGCTGCAATGCCTTGGTGGGCGTGTCGCCGGGGCCATCGCCGATCTTCAGCTGCCCCAGTGCCCACGCCGTGAGGTTGACCACCGGCTGCCCGACCTGCAGCAGCTCCGGCGGGAACTTGAACAGCGCGGCGTAGCGGCTGTTCCAGGCCACCAGCTGCAACTGCGCATCGACCACGCTGATGCCCTGGCTCATGTTCTCCAGCGCGGCTTCCAGCAGGCGCTGGTTGAAGCGCAGCGCCTGGGTGGCCTCGCCGACGGCGCGGGTCACCGCATCCAGCGGCGCGGCGCCGCCTTCGCGTGCGGCTTCGACCAGCAACCGTGCCATGCCTGCGCCGACCACGGCCGTCAGCTCACGCTCGACGGCGGTGACCCGGTCGTCATCCAGCATCTGCCCGGCGTGGCCCTCCAGCAGCTGGCGCGCACGCTCCTGGCCAAGGAAGCGTCCGGCGGTCCTGCGCAGGGACGCCGCAGCCACCGCATCCCGCCTCCGCGGCAATGACGGACGCACGGCCCGCGACACCAGGGCCACGGTCAGCAGGTTGACCGCCAGGCTGGCCCCCATGCTGATGGCGATATGCCCCGGCTGCACGCGCAGCGAGACCACCGACAACCAATGCAGCCCGTCGGCGCCGACCGACGGCGTCGCGGCCGGGATCACCATCGGCAGCAGTACCAGCCACAGCCAGGCCAATGAGCCCAGCACGATGCCGGCCATGATGGCCGCGGAGGGCGTACGTGGGCGATACACCGCGAGCAGCACAGCCGGTGCCAGCTGCGAGAGCGCGGTGAAGGACATCAGGCCGAAATCGCTGAGTGCCTCGGTGTCGCTCATCGCGCGGCTGTACAGCCACGACATCAGGAACACGGCGAGGATGCCGGCACGGCGGAACGCCAGCACGCGCGGGCGCAGATCGGCGCTGGCCACGCCGCCCCCGATGCCGCCGAGCAGGCGCGAACCGAATCCGTGGTTGCCAAGCATGATCGACAGGGTCAGCCCGGACAGGATCATCATGCCGGTGGCCGCGCTCAGGCTGCCCAGATAGGCCAGCAGCGCCAGCAGATGATGGCCACCGGCCTGCGGCAGCGCCAGCACGTACAGGTCAGGCGATACCGAGGCTGGCAGCTGCGCGGCGCCGGCCAATGCCATCGGCACCGACGGCAGTCCGATCAGCAGCAGGTAGACCGGGAACATCCAGCGCGCTGTCTTCAGGTCCGATGTCTGGCGAAGCTCGACCACGCCGACGTGGAACTGGTGGGGCAGGGTGAACGCGGAGATCGCCCCCAGCGCGACCATGGTGAGATAGTCCGGCACGATGGCCGGTGGTGGCAGCTGCGCCATCTTCTCCAGCAGTGGTGTGCCGGCCTTGTGCACGGACAGCGCCGCATACAGGCCAATGGCCAGCAGTGCGACCAGTTTCAACACCGACTCCAGGCCCAGCGCGACCACGATGCCGCGGTTGGGCTCGGTGGCCGAGGCCTTGCGTGCACCGAACAGCAGGGTGAACGCGGCCATCGTCAGCGCGAACCAGAACGACATGTCCAGCTGCGCACCGGCAGGCGCGAACCGATCACCCAGCAGGGCACCCAGCCCCTGGCTGACGGCTTTCAGCTGCAGTGCGATGTAGGGAATGATGCCGAACAGCGCCACCAGGGTGATGGTGAAGCCGAGGCCACGATCGGCACGCAGTCGTGCAACGACCAGATCGGCGATGGTGGCACTGTTGTGCTGCTTGGCCAGCCGCCCGAGGCGGAGCAGGAACGGCAGGCCCAACGCGAAGATCAGCGCCATGCCGGCCAGGGTCGGTGGAATGGGGAAGCCCCATTGCAGCCCCTGCGAGGCCGCACCGTAGTAGGTCCACGCGGTGCAGTGCACAGCCAGCGACAGTGCATAGATGAGCGGCCATGCCTTCGAAAGCCGGTGCCCCCGGCGCTCGCCCCACAGCGCCACGCCAAACAGCAGTGCGGTCCATGCAATGCAGGCGAAGAGGACGATGGAGGGCGTCAACATCGCTCCAGTGTAGGGAGAGAACCGGGCAGGGTGGTGCTAGGCGGCAATCACGATCAGTGACAGCTGCTCAGCGACCAGTGCCAGCTCGCCATCGGCGACCCGCTCGACGGCCTTGCGCTGGGTCAGCAGCCACTGGCCGGGCTGGTGCGCATCCAGTGACACCAGCTGCGAGCGTACCCGCACCTCGGACCCGCTCGGCACCGGCGCCAGGAAGCGGACCTTGTTCAAGCCGTAGTTGAGTACATGGGCGATGCCGGGGAAGCCGGCCAGGGCGGCCACATCGTCCTCCACCGTCAGCGAGAGCAACAGGAAGCCATGTGCGATGGTATGCCCACCCGGCATCTGCGCCTGCGCCCGCGCTGGATCGACATGGATCCAGTTGTGGTCGCCGGTGGCGTCGGCAAAAGCAGCGATGCGCGCCTGGTCCACGCGGGTCACGCCACTCAGCCGCTCACTGGCGGCCCACTGCTGCAACGCCTGCAGGGCGGGAGGCAGGTCGCTGTCCGCACTCACGCCACACGCTCCAGCAGGGTCAGGATCGCGTCACGTGCCTCTGGCTCGGACAGCATCGGCGCGTGCCCCACATCGGGCACCTCCACCAGGCGGGCACTTTCCGAGGTGGCCGCCATCTGCCGCGCGACATCGGCCGGCAGAATGTCGGACAGCGCACCGCGCACCACCAGCACCGGCACCCGGGCGGTCAGCCCGCGGACCGCACGCCACAGCACCGGACGCAACAGCCACAGCAGCCATGGCCGGGTGGTGCGGATCACTGCCGGGTCGTAGTCCAGTTCCAGCAGGCCATCGCCTCGCGGGCGGAAGGTGCGCACCGCCATCTGCCGCCAGTCATCGGTGCTGAAGCGCGGGAACGCAGCCTTGCCGATGGATTCCACGTAGGCCGTGGCCTGCACCAGGTCCATTGGCGGTACCGGCTTGCCGGCGTACTTGCCGATCCGTGCCAGCGCCTCACGCGGCACCTTGGGGCCGGCATCGTTGAGCACCGCGCCCGCGATCCGCTCGGGCGCGCGCGAGGCGAGGGTGATGGTCACCAGCACGCCCAGCGAGGTGCCGACGAACACCGCCTTGTCGATGTTCTGCGAGCGCAGCAGCGCGACCATGTCATCCGCATAGGCACGTGGGTTGTAGCTGGACGGGTCATATGCGCGTTGCGACCCTGCGCGACCGCGCAGGTCGACCGCGATCACGCGCCAGCCCTCGGCGGTGAGTACATCGGCCAGCGCATCGAAATCGGCGCCATTGCGGGTCAGTCCTGGAATGCAGACCACCGTACCACGTGCTGCCTGCCCCGCATCGGGTGCATGGTCGCGCGCGTGCAGGCGCAATCCATCCTTGCTGTTCCAGTACAGGTCATCGTAAGACTGCGTCATGCAGAAGCTTCCTGAAGATCGTAACGGATGCGCTAGAAATCGTACCGGACGCTGAGGCTATATTGGCGCGGCGGGCCATAGAAGCCAATCAGCGTGCCGACCGCCGGGATGTTGTAGCCGGTGGTGCGGTATTCCTTGTCGGCCAGGTTGGTGCCCTGCAGCGAGAAGGTCCACGCATCATCCAGGCGCCAGATGACGCCGGCATTGACCAGCCCGTAACCCTGCTGGCGGATTACCGGGCTGAGGTCGGTGGTCGGCCACACTTCGCTCTGGTAGCTGTAGCTCACCCGTGCCGACAGGTTGCTGCCGTTGGCCAGGTCGGTGCGGTATTCCACGTTGAACGCGCCGGAGAACTCCGGGGCATTGGTGAACTTCATCTGCTTGGCCACGTTGATGCCGCGGTCCATGTACTCGTCGTACTTGGTGTCCAGCCACGCCAGGTTGCCGGAAATCAGCCAGTGCTGGCTGGGCAGGTACTGATACTCGACTTCCAGGCCTTTGACGGTACCGGCGCCGGCATTGGTGAAATCGCCGAAGAAGGAATCATCGACGCCGTCGCCATTGGTATCCAGGCCGGTGAACACCGACAGCTGGATGTCCTTGTACTTGTTGTAGAACGCCGACAGGTTCAGGAACAGGCGCTGGTCGAGGAAGGCCATCTTGCTGCCGACCTCGTAGCTGTCCACGGTCTCGTCATCGAACGGCTCCGCCGAGCGCGGTACCGCTACCGCATTGGCACGGATGTTGTAACCGCCGGACTTGAAGCCACGCGTCGCCAGGCCATAGACCATGATGTCCGGGGTGATCTGGTAGTCCAGCGAGACCTTGGGCGAGACGTTCTTGAAGTTGGTCTTCTTGTCGAAATCGGCGGTCACCGCCACCGGCCGGCTGAAGCCCGGGTCGGCGTAGAGGCGGTTCAGCACGATCGCGCGCTTGTCCTCGTCGGTGTAGCGGGCGCCGACATCGAGCTTCAGCTTGCTGGTCAGGTCGAAGGTCCAGTCCGCGTACAGCGCGATGCTGTCGGTCAGCACCTTGCCCTGGTTGTCAGCGAACTGCGCACTGAAGTAGTTGTTCTGGATCTGCCCGCCCGCCTCGCCACTGAACTGGTACAGGCCGACCACACCGCGCACCCGGCCGCCGGCATCGTAGTTCAACTGCACTTCGTTGCTGACCTGGTCGTCATGGTAGGTGCCACCCACGTCGGCGAGCTTGACCGGGGCGGTATCGAAGTCGATGTTGGCCTCGCTGTCCGATTCACGCTTGGCGATCACGTACTTCAGTGCGATGTCCTCGTTCGGCCGCCAGTTCACCGTGGCCGAGGCGCCCTTGCTCTCCACGTTGTTGAGGTTGCGCATGCCCGAACGGATGTCATAGCGGCTGTCCATCGGCGGGTAGGCGCGCAGGAACGGATTGGGCGCCAGCATCTTCGAGCCGCGCATGCCGGACTGATCGTCGATCCAGTCCAGTGCGAACTGCACGTCGAAGTCGTCGCCCGCATACGCGCCCAGGTTCAGGCGCGCCGCGTTGATCTGCTTGTCACTGACCGGCTGGCCGTTGAAAGTGTTCTCGCCAAACCCGTCGTGGTTCATGCTCGCCACCGCCACACGGGCGCGCAGGCCACTGTCGGCACCGCCAATCGGGCCGCCGATGGCCGCCTTCGCATCCAGCTGGCTGTAGTTGCCCACGGTGATCTGGGCGAAGCCCTCGGTCTGGGTGGGCAGGCCGCGCGAGATGTACTTGATCGCGCCGCCAATGGTGTTCTTGCCATACAGCGTGCCCTGCGGGCCGCGCAGCACCTCGATGCGCGAGACATCGAACACATCCAGCAGCGCACCCTGCGGGCGCGCGATGTAGACGTCATCCAGGTAGATGCCCACGCCCGGATCGGCGCCCCAGGTGGGATCGGACTGGCCGATGCCACGGATGTAGGCGGTGACCGTGCTGCTGGCGCCGCGGGCGGCGTAGATGGTCAGATTGGGCACCTGCGCATCCAGGTCGCTGATGTCCTGGACATTCATCTTGTCCAGCGCCTCGGAGGTAAACGCTGTGACGGCAACCGGCACCTCCTGCAGGGTTTCCTCGCGCTTGCGCGCGGTGACCTTGATGCTGTCCAGGTTGGTGGGTGATGCAGTCCTGCCCGCCGTCGGCGTGGCCTGGGGCGTTTCCTGTGCCAGTACCGGCCCGGAGGCCAGCAGCGCGCCGATCATGAGACTCAAACAATTCCGTTTCATTCGGTCCTCCCCCAGGCAGTGCTTGCAGATGGCCCATTGCCACCCCTGCAGCCAAGGCTAGCGGTGTCATCGCGCAGCGGCGAGTGGACCTAGGTCCAGTCGGCAGCGGCCGCCGGATGCGGATACTGGGCGCGCCCCCAGCCGGAAGCGCTTCCCGGTACCACTTCATCCACGACTCACCCATGAGGATCTGGCCATGAAATCCGGAATCGATTCGATCAAGGTTGTACTGCTGGTGCTGTGCAGTTGGCTGGCGATGGCGGGCAGTGCCCTTGCCGCAGGCCCGGCCGGGCATTGGGACATTGGCCTGTACGGCAATCTGTTCGGCGCCCGCGAATACCAGGTGTGGGTGCCGGCCGGCTACGACGACACTCAACCGTTGCCTTTGCTGCTGGTGCTGCACGGCTGCGTGACCGGGCCGAACCTGATGGGTGAGGCTTCGGGCTTCAACGATGTGGCCGACACCGAAGGCTTCATCGTGGTCTACCCGCGGCAGAACGTCACCTCCAATCCGGCCCGTTGCTGGAACTGGCAGCTGCCGATCAACCAGGCACGCGACAGTGGCGAGCCCTCGCTCCTGGCCGGCATCGTGGACAAGGTGAAGGCGGGTTACAGCGTTGATCCGCATCGTGTGTACGTCACCGGTATTTCGGCGGGCGGCGCGATGACCTCGATCATGCTGGCCTGCTACTCGGATATGTTCGCCGCAGGCGCCATCCATTCTGGTGGCATGTTCAAGGGCGCGACCACGATTTCCGGCAGTGCCTACGCACTGCTGGCTGGCAGCATCTACTCGCCGGACAGCAACGGCCGCCTGGCATGGCAGTGCTCGGGTTCGCCGTCGCCGCGACCGCTGCCGGTGCTGGTCTTCCATGGCAGTGCCGACCTGACCGTCAATCCGGTGAACGGCCAGCAGGCCGTGCGCCAGTTCCTGCAGACCAATGACCTGGCCGACGACGGCCAGGACAACGACTCGGTGAAATACGTGCCGACCAACACCTATCACGGGCAGGTGCCGGGCGGCCGCGCGTATACCGTCGACACCTACGCCTATGGCGGCAGGACGCTGGTCCAGCACTATGTGGTGCAGGGCATGGGCCATGCCTGGAGCGGCAGCCAGTCGGGCCTGCCATTCACCGACCCGAAGGGGCCGGACGCCACGCTGATCACCTGGTTGTTCCTGAAGGACTACCAGCGCTGACGTTGCGCCGAATTCCGTCTACTACGGCACTCCCGTGCTAGCCTTCCCCCGGGGCAGGATTGCCTGACGGGGGAGGGTATGGACATCCGAGGCGATTTCTTCTTTGCATTGCCTGCATTCGCCATGCTCGCATTGATGCTGCCTGCCAATACGCTGGCGCATCCCGGCAGGCTCGACAAGAACGGTTGCCACACCAACCGGAAGACGGGCGACTATCACTGCCATCGAGGCGCCCCGGTCGCGCCGCGATACGTCGATACCCCGCACGGGAGTTTCGCCCCCGGTCCTGCACGCAGGTCCCGGGCATTTGCCAACTGCGCGGAGGCCCGGGCGACCGGGGCAGCGCCGGTACGGCGTGGTGATCCAGGGTACGGCCCGCACCTCGATCGGGACAATGATGGGGTGGGCTGCGAGCCCTATCGTGGTCGCAGGTAGGCTCTGTGGAGCCGTTGCTTCGGCGCTGGTCGATTCCTGCCGTTCCTCACGTGCGCTTGCCGAGGCCCCCAACGATGTGATCGATGTGCTTCACGCAGCTGTAGATGACATTGACAACCGAGTCCTCGTTGCCCTTTTCGTAGGCCCACTTGTAGAACTCGAACACATTGGCGCACACAGGGTCCAGTCCGTAATCGATGATCTTCATCAAGGCCTGTACGCTCTCGCTCAGGGATAGTGGCTTTGGCTTGCAGTCTTTCTCCCTGGAGAAGGAATGAGCCAGATACTTGCTTCGGTAGGCGTAAATTCCTCTGCCCTCGATCTCTCTCTTCACGGCCTTCATTTTTTTACGCAGCTCGATAGGAAAATTCTTTATCTCGATGCCGTAGTGCGTAAATATCTCATTGAGCTTGCACAGGCCAATCAATACTCCGGTCAGGCACAGGCGATTGATGGACAGGTAGTTCTGGCTGCTTGCATCCATTGCCGGTTTCAGCTGAAACGCAAGATCCACGGGCGTCTTGATGTCGCCGACAAGCTCATTGAGAAGCCACCCCATATCGACAAGGCGCGACCTCGTTTCATCATCAATATCCTGCACTGACACCTTGAACTCCCAACGGTAGAGACACGAATTACGGCGGCCAGAGACTGCCTGCCTCGGCACGGATTTGGCGCTGCCCAATTATGCTCATCCTCAGCGCAGAGTGCTGGCTTCGGCTGGAGCGGCCAGAGACTGCTCGATCCGCATGGGTAGTGCGGATTGACTTGGCGGTTGAATTTCCGGCCTTTGTCGCCCCACGCCAGCCTTGGTCGCCGGCTTTCCATCGGGCGGATATGTTCGGCTAGTCTGCAATGACTGACCGCAGGGATGATGACACCCATGAATCGCTTGCTTTTCCTGGCGCTTGCTGCGCTCCCGTTCGCCGCAGGTGCCGTGGTCATCCGTGATGATGTGGACGACGCCAGGTATCAGATCGATGCATCGGCCTTCCCCGCGCTGGCCGACATGCCGGGCGAAGGGCATGGCGTCCTCATCGCCCCACAGTGGGTGCTGACCGCAGCGCATGCGGCACCCATGGAAGGGATGGAAGAATCTGTCTCCATCAATGGGCGCGCCTATGCGGTCGAGCGCGTCTTCGTGCATCCCGGTTTCAGAAGAATGCCGGAGGCCCTGGGCAAGGAGGCGCTGGCGACGGGAAATCCCTCCAGGATCCACGCGTTCCTGGCGGCATCGGATGACATCGCACTGATCAGGCTTGCGACTGCTGTAAAGGACGTACAGCCCGTAGCGCTCTATCGCGGTGCTGCCGAAGTCGCGCAGATCGCGGCCCTGATAGGGAAGGGGGCTACCGGCAATGGCGCCGTGGGGCTGGTGCCAGGCGGCCCGCATCGCACGACCCTGCGGCGTGCATACAACGCGCTTACCGGCGGCAACGACCGGTATCTCTGGTATCGGTTCGATCCGCCTCCGCAGGCCCTGCCGCTGGAGGGCATTCTCGGCAACGGTGACAGTGGCGGGCCGCTGGTCATCGAAGAGCACGGAACGCCACGTTTGGTGGGGCTCGGCTCATGGATCAGCGCCGTTCCCGAGCATGCCCTTGAGGCGGGCTTCTATGGCCAGGTGGTCTACAACGTCCGGGTGTCCCGCTACCTCGACTGGATCGAAAGCACCATTGGGCGTGACGCGTCACGTTAATGCCCGCGGTGCGACTGTACGGAGGGGGTGGCGGAAGGAAGCACGCCTAAACGATTCATGGTCCCGGACAACCGCATGGCGCGGATCTCAGCCAGTGCGACGGGCGCTCGTATCCTTCCCGCCATGAGTTCCCCATACGATCTTCCAGATTTCATGAACGTCCCCCGGCCATCCGGTTGGGTGCAGAGCGGCGAGCGCTGGGATCTGTGGTGGAACGGCCGTTCGGTGGCCAATATCGTGCCGCATGCCGCGCTCGGGTTCCGCCTGTACCTGGACGCACGCAAGATGTCACAGACCAAGGTCGTGTCGGCCACCAGCGCCCGTCAGGCCAAGCGCTACGCCGAGCGCTGGTGTGCTGCACGGCTCTGCCCGCAGTTGCCTCTGCGCGATGCGGTGGCGCGGCTGGTGGGTGTTGCGCCGGACGCGGGCGCCGTGCTCCCGCCTTCGCCGTCACTGACGCGGGAACAGCGGCAGCAGGCCCGGCGGCTGGCCGAGGCCGGGGCAGGGGAGATGGGGCGGATCAAGGAGGCGCTGGCACCACGGCCGCGCGTGACGGCCGCCAGGCCCGAGCTGCAGGGACGAGGTGGAACCTGGTCTGTACCCGGCCAGATTCCATCCTCCCCGGACCGAAGCGAGAACACATCCCCAGCCAGGTTTACGCCGAAAGCTCCTCACGCACGATCCTGGCCCCTTCGCTGAGCGCACGCAGCTTGCCCCGTGCCACTTCACGGGCCAGCGGCGCCATGCCGCAGTTGGTGCTGGGGTAAAGCTTGTCGGCATCCACGAACTGCAGGGCCTTGCGCAGGGTGCTGGCTACTTCATCGGCGGTCTCCACCGTGCTGGAGGCCACGTCGATGGCACCCACCATCACTTTCTTGCCGCGCACCAGCTCGATCAGGTCGATCGGTACGTGCGAGTTGTGGCATTCCAGCGAAATGATGTCGAGGTTGGAGGTCTGCAGCTTGGGGAACGACTCTTCATACTGCCGCCATTCCGATCCCAGCGTCTGCTTCCAGTCGGTGTTGGCCTTGATGCCGTAGCCGTAGCAGATATGCACGGCGGTCTCGCACTTCAGCCCTTCAATCGCGCGTTCCAGCGCGGCCACGCCCCAGTCGTTCACTTCGTCGAAGAACACGTTGAAGGCTGGCTCATCGAACTGGATGATGTCGACGCCGGCGGCTTCCAGCTCCTTCGCCTCCTCGTTGAGGATCTTCGCGAATTCCCAGGCCAGCTTCTCACGGCTCTTGTAGTGCGCGTCGTACAGGGTGTCGATCATCGTCATCGGGCCAGGCAGCGCCCACTTGATCGGCTGCGTGGTCTGCCGGCGCAGGAACTTCGCATCCTCGACGAACACCGGCTTCGGACGGCTCACGGCGCCGACCACGGTCGGCACGCTGGCATCGTAGCGGTTGCGGATGCGCATGGTCTCGCGCTTCTCGAAATCAACGCCGTTGAGGTGTTCGATGAAGGTGGTGACGAAGTGCTGCCGGGTCTGCTCGCCGTCGCTGACGATATCGATGCCGGCATGCTGCTGTTCCTGCAGGGACAGGCGCAGCGCATCCTGCTTGCCTTCAGTCAGGCCTTCGTCCTGCAGCTTCCAGGGCGACCAGAGCTTCTCGGGTTCTGCCAGCCAGGACGGTTTCGGCAGGCTGCCGGCGGTGGAGGTGGGGAGCAGTTTCTTCGTCGACATTGCGTCTTGTTTCCTGGGGGCGGATGGAAAATCGATGGATCAGCGGGCAGCCCACTGTTCAAGCACGGCGCGATACGGCTTGATGAAGTGTTCTTCGGTGAACTTGCCCTGCTTGACCGCCAGCTGGCTGCGCTCTTCGCGGTCGTAGACGATGCGGGTGGACGAATAGTCCTGGTGCTTCAGGCTGGGCTGGTAGACCTTGCCGGCCACGGAGTTGGCGTTGTAGATCTCCGGGCGGTAGATCTTCTGGAAGGCCTCCATCGTGCTGATGGTGCCGATCAGTTCCAGGTTCGAGTAATCCCCCAGCAGGTCGCCCTGGAAGTAGAACGCCAGCGGCGCCACGCTGCCCGGCGGCATGAAGTAGCGCACCTGCAGGCCCATCTTGTCGAAGTACTGGTCGGTGGGCGAGAACTCGCCCTGGCGGTATTCCACGCCCAGGATCGGATGGTGGTTCTCGGTGCGGTGGTAGGTCTTGCTGCTGGAAACGCTGATGCAGATCACCGGCCCCTTGCTGAAGTTGGCGCGGTAGGCGTCAGACTCCAGGAAGTGCTTGAACAGCTTGCCATGCAGGTCGCCAAAGCCTTCCGGAATGCCGAAGGTGGCCTTGCCCTCGTTGCTGGCCGGCAGCACCACGCTGAAATCGTAGTCGCGCACATAGGACGAAAAGTTGTTGCCGACGATGCCCTCGGTACGCGCACCGGTCTGCGTGTCGACAATGGTCGGCCGCAATACTTCGATCAGCGGGAACGGATCACTGCCATCGCTGCCGTCGATATGCATCTCCACCGAGATGATGTCCAGTTCGACCGCATAGCGATCCGCACTCGGGTTGTCCCAGTGCGCCAGGTCGTTGAAGCGGTTGTTGATCATGCTGATTGTGTTGCGCAGGTTTTCCTGCCGGGATGCACCACGCGCCAGGTTGGCGAAGTTGGTGGTGATGCGCGTGCCATCGGCGGGCTGGTAGTCCTCGTTGAAGGGGATGCGCGTGATGCTGAAGGTGAAGGTGTCGGTCGTCATGGGCGGCGTTCCGGTTAGCGGGGTCACATCCGAATGCAGGGTGCTGGCATCCGGTATTCAGAGAATTGCGGCGGTCTCGGCGATGGCGGGCGCTGCGCGATGGGACAGCGCAAGCAAGGGCAGTGCCCGCTGCACCGCCAGCCGTGCGCGCTGGATCAGCGCCTCGTTATGGACGCGGCCCTCGGCGAAATCGCGGTCGGTGGCGTAGACGCCCAAGGGCAGGGTGCGAGCCTGGAAGAAGCTGAAGAGCGGCCGCAGCTGATGGTCGATCACCAGCGCGTGGCGCTCGCTGCCGCCGGTGGCGGCGAGCAGGATGGGGATGTCGACCAGCGCGTCCTGGTGGATGAAATCGAAGAAGTGCTTGAACAGCCCCGTGTACGAACCGCGGTAGACCGGCGTGGCCACCACCAGTACGTCGGCCTGTTCGACAGCGATCAACTGCCGCTCCACAGCCTCGGGCAGCTGCGAGCGCCACAGCGCACCGGCCAGCTGCGGCGCCAGCTCGCCCAGCTCGATCAGATGCTGCTCGCAATGGACGTCTTCGCCGATCAGGCCCAGCAGATGCTCGGCCAGGGTGGCGGCCCGGGACGGGCGTTGCAGTCCACCGGAGACGGCGACGATACGGAGGGGGCGGGTCATCTATTCGCTTTCAGCAGGGGAGGGGCTGCTTCGGCGCGATCTGCGGGGGCGCAGTCCTGCAGGCCAGCTGGATCAGCAGGCTGGCAGGCAACCGAAGGCATGACCCGATGCTAGCCACGCCTTTCCATGACGTAAAATGGTATTACTTCACCAATCCATGAATGAGATTCATCGTCATGCTGGAACGGATCCACCTCAGCATCGTGCAGCAGGTCGAGCAGCAAGGCTCGCTCACCGCTGCGGCCGGCGTGCTCAACCTGACCCAGTCAGCCCTGAGCCACAGCATGAAAAAGCTGGAGCAGCAGCTCGGCACCGATGTCTGGCTGCGCGAAGGCCGCAGCCTGCGCCTGACCCAGGCCGGGCAATACCTGCTGGCCGTCGCCAACCGCGTGCTGCCGCAGCTGGACCTGGCCGAAGAGCGGCTGGGCCAGTTCGCACAGGGTGAGCGTGGCGCGCTGCGTATCGGCATGGAATGCCATCCCTGCTACCAGTGGCTGCTGAAGATCGTCTCGCCGTACCTGGCCGCGTGGCCGGATGTGGATGTGGACGTCAAGCAGAAATTCCAGTTCGGCGGCATCGGCGCGCTGTTCGGCTACGAGATCGACCTGCTGGTAACCCCCGATCCGTTGCTGAAGCCGGGCCTGAAGTTCATTCCCGTGTTCGACTACGAGCAGGTGCTGGTGGTGGCCAAGAGCCACGCCCTGGCCAAGGTGGATTACGTAAAGCCGCGGCAGCTCGGCCAGGAAGTTCTGATCAGCTATCCGGTGCCGTTCGAGCGCCTGGACATCTACAACCAGTTCCTGCTGCCGGCCGGCATCACGCCGCGGCGCCACAAGGCCATTGAAACCACCGACATCATGATGCAGATGGTAGCCAGCGGCCGCGGCGTGGCCGCCATGCCGCGCTGGCTGGTGGAGGAATACGCCGCGCGCATGGATGTGGTGCCCGTTCGCCTGGGCGCCAAAGGCATCCCCAAGCAGATCTATCTGGGTGCGCGCGAGGCGGATACCGGCATTGACTACCTGCAGGCCTTCATCGAGCTGGCCCGCAACAGCTCGCCGCTTGCCGGCAATGCAGGCGGAGCCCGTTGATGCCTGCACCTGGATCACTGCGGACGGAAGCCTTCATCAACACCTTTTCACTGGAGGTCAGCGCGAAGGCCATGCCCGCGCTGCGCGCCGAGGCCGACCGCATACCGCGCGGCACAACGATCTCCATTCCCTACCTGGCCAGTGAGGATGACGACGCGCGCCTGGCCGCCGCACGCACGGTGCGCGCACTCGGCTTCGAGCCGATGCCGCACTTGTCTGCGCGCCGCATCGGCTCGCGTGTGGCACTCGAGCGGTTCCTGGAGCGCGCGGCCAGCGAAGCCGGTGTCGAGCAGTGCCTGGTGATCGCCGGTGACCTCGCCACGCCTGCTGGACCGTTTGCAGACAGCATTTCGATCATCGAGGCCGGACTTCTGGAACGCAGCGGCATCAAGGTCGTGGGTGTCGGCGGGCACCCGGAAGGCCATCCGGTGATGAGCAGTGACGATCGCTGGCAGGCACTTGAAGGCAAGTGCCGGGCCATCGAAACGCGCGGCATGGCACCCGTGATCATCACCCAGTTCGCCTTCGATGCCGATATCGTGCTGGCGTGGCTGGCTGTACTGCGTGCCCGTGGAATCAATGTTCCAGTGCTGGTCGGCGTGCCGGGGCCGGCCAGCATCACCCGGCTGATGCGCTACGCCGCGATGTGCGGCGTGGGTGCCAGCGCATCGATGCTGGCCAGGTACGGCGTCTCGATCGGCCGGCTGCTGGGAACAGCAGGGCCGGAGATTTTTGTCGACCGTCTCGTGCAGGGGCTGACCGACGCTCATGGCCTAGTCAGCCCGCACCTGTTCCCGTTCGGCGGCATCGCGCCGTCGTTGGATTGGATGGAGCAGTACCGGCGGCGCGCTTCCGGCACCGGCCGTTGAACCGTATCGATGGCTGCAGCCCGGGTGCAAGCGAACTGATGGCCCTGGTGGTGCCGGCCGCTGGCCGCCCTGCCCGTGCAGGGTTGTGCCGGGCCAACGCAGGCATCACGATGCTCGCCACTGGCTGGCATCGGAAACGCCCACGTCATGAAGACCACCTCCTGGTTCTGGATCAACCTGGTCAGCCACTTCGGTATTGTCGCAATCCTGGCCTGGCTGCCCGCGCGGTGGGCCGGGCAACTTGTGGAGGCGATGGCCGAGACGCAGCCGGCCATCGCTGATACCCAGTTTCCAGCCCTCATGGGCTCCATCTTCGGCTTCTGCGTGATCGCATTGATTCTTGTGGGGGCGCTGTCGGCCACCGGCGAACTCATCGGTTTTGCCAGACCGTACGCGCGACAGCCGGAACCCCGATCCGAAGTGCAGGCCTTCCACCGGAAGGTGCTGCTGGTTGCATTCGCTACGCTCTCGTGGGTGGCTGTAGGCTCACTCGCCGGCATTGCGTCGATCTTCGCAGCGTCGTGATCAGCGGCGATCGCTCCGCTGGATCCTCATGGTACGTTCGATTCGTTGGCGCACGATGCCAAGGAGTGTCGACTCCCCCGGAACGTAAGCGCACTGACACCTGCCAAGGCACAGGCACATACGCCCGCGTAAGCCATGGCAAGCTGGTAGCCGAAGATCAGCGACTGGTGCGCAACATCGCGGGACACCACCTGGCCAGTGGCCGCCAGCTCATCCAGGTGCGCAGTACCTGCGGACAATCCCTCCGCAAGTGATTGCAGATGCGAAGGGTTGCCTCCGGGCAGGTTCGTTTCAAGTGCGTAGTAAGTGCCTTTCACCAGAATCAACCCCACCACGGCGATGTTGATGGCGAGGCTGATGAATCGGGCGCTGGTGTCCATGCCGGATGCCATGCCAGCGCGATCGCTGGGTACGGAGCTGGTCGTCGTATTGGTGATGGGTGTATTGATCACCCCCAGGCCCGAGCCCGCCAGAATGCAGCCTGGCAGCAGGGTCAGCCAGCTCGCGTTTTCCGCACCCGCACCGATCGCCATCATGAGCATTCCGCCACCCATGACAAACATGCCGACGGGGATCACGCGCTCGGGCCCGTAACGCACCGCGAGACGCTCGCCGTAGGGCGGCAGCAGCAGCGACGGCAATGTGTATGCCAGGACGGACAGGCCGGTCGCGATGCTTGAGTAGCCAAGTCCATGCTGGAAGAACAAGGGCAGGTACACCATCAGCGGCCAGAAACTGAAGTTCATGCCCATCGAGCCCAGCAATGCGCCCGAGAAGCGCCGGTTGCCGAAGATGGAAAAATCGAACATCGGGTCCGGCACCCTGCGCTCGACCGCAATGAATACCGCCAGGCTGATGACGGCAATCAGAGCGGCCGCCATGGAAGAGGCACTTCCAATGCCCGCAGGAATGCCCTGGGTGATGAACCAGGTAAAGGAAAAGACGGCCACTGACAGCGAGACGATCCCCGCAAGGTCCAGTTTCCGTTGGCGTGGCGCCCGCGATTCGCGGATGCCCAGAACGGCAAGAACCGTCGCACCCACTGCCAGGGGCGCATGCACCAGGAACACCCAGCTCCAGCTGCTGATGAACACGACGCCAGCACCGATGACCGGCCCGAAACCCAGCCCTATACCAAAGACCACGCCCCAGATGCCAAAGGCCTTGGCTCGCTGTGCGGAGTCACTGAACTGATGGGAAAGCACCGTAAACACGCAGACCAGCATTGCGCCTCCGGCCGCGCCCTGCAGCGATCGAGCCACGATCAACGCCGTTCCGCTTCGTGCAAGGCCGCAGGCCAGGGACGTGATGCCGAACAGCAGCAGGCTGATCACGAAGATGCGCTTGCGCCCGTACCGATCCGCCAGCGCGCCGGCCGCCATCAGCACCGTCGTGCAGGCGAGGGTGTAGGCATTCATGATCCACTGCAGGCCGCTGAAGCTGCTGCCAAGCTCGGTCTCCAGTATCGGCAGGATGACCGGCACGCTCGAGATTTCCAGCCCGAACATGAGGGAAGCCAGGCACGCCGCTGAAAGCGCCAGGCGGTCTCGAGCGGCAGATGAAAGGGAAGTCATGGATCTCCTCAGGCAGGTCCGGGATCTGGCGCGCCGCAGGGTCGAATGCAGCTGCGCGTTTCAAGTGAGCGGTCATCTTGGAGAGACTTTCATGATGATAAAAATGATTTCATTTAATAGAATTGATCAATCCTCATCATGGATTGCCCCGGTGTTCTTTGATCCCGACCTGCTGCGCGCCTTTGTCGCTGTCGTAGAGACCGGTGGCTTCACCAAGGCGGGTGAGCGCATGAACCTCAGCCAATCGGCCATCAGCCACCAGATCCGGAAGCTGGAAGAGCAGGCGGGCAGCGCCTTGCTGAAACGGACCACCAGAAGCGTGACACTCACCGAAGACGGCGAGGACTTCCTGCGCCACGCCGAGCAGATCCTTGCTGCCCAGAGCCTGCTGGTTCGGCGGTTCCAGAAGGCTGCTGTTACCGGGGCAGTGCGCCTGGGTGTGCCAGAGACCTATGCCGGCGACCGGTTGACCGCAATGCTGTCGCGCTTCTCGCGCAGATTCCCCGCGGTACGGCTGGATGTGGCCGTGGAGTCCTATGGGGCACTGAACGAACAGATACAGGCGGGAACACTCGACCTGGCGGTGAATCTGTTCCTGCAAGAGGACGTTGAGTGGCCGGTATTGAGGCGGACACGTTTCGTCTGGGCCATCGGTTCGGGATTCGAACACAAACCGGAAAAGGCGCTGCCGCTCGCACTCGCACCCAGCCCGTGCACGCACCGGGACGTGTGTATCGAAGCTCTTGTTGACGCCGGCCTGGAGTGGCGCGTCACCTTTACCTCGGCCAGCCAGCAGGGCCTGCGATCGGCTGCAAAGTCCGGGCTCGCCATCACTGTAGCTCTGCAGGATGACGTCCAGGATGGCCTGGTCATTGCGGACGGGAGATTGGGGCTTCCTGCGCTACCCGCCGCGAGCTTCCGGCTGATGCGCAGCGCGGCCGCGCGGACGCCTGCGATCGAGGCGTTGGAGGAGCAGCTGCTTGGCGCTGGCGATGGCGCGTGTTCGGCCCGTGGACTCAGTGCAGTGGGCTGAATCCCAGCGACTGCACGGGGCAGTTCCAATTGCAAATGACTCTCACTACACTTACAGCCATCCACTCTGTCGCCAATCGCGGCCAATGCCCCGGCTATCAACGTGAAATCTCCGCCCTTCCTGTGCAGGCCACGGGCATCTGTTCCGAGGGCGCTGTGTCCACGCTAGAGCGGGGCATGGGCAGAGCGGCGAGCCCGGCCTCATCAACAGAGTCCGGCGTGGCCCAGGACAGCTCGCCGATGGGTGGGAGTCTGCTAGCGAAAGCCTATGCGCGCTGGCGGGGGCCCATCCTCCGTGGTCTTGCACGTGTCAGGGGCGGGGACGGTGAGGATGCCCTGCACGACGGTGCAGTGAAATGGATTGCAGCAAGCCCTGCACTGGCATCCTGCGATCAGCAGGGGGCTTACCTTCGCCAGACGGTGATGAACACCGTGTCCGACGAATACCGCGAGCATCATGCCGGGCGACGCCTTCAGACCTTGCCGCTGGCAGACGCAGAGGAGGCTGGCCACGCCCTGGCCAGCGATGAATCACAGTGCCCGTTGCAGCTCACCGCACAGCGGCAGCGCCTGGAGCGCCTGGCAGACGCGCTGGCCGAGCTGCCCGAGCGTCAACGCGAGGCATTCGTGCTCTGCCGCTTCGATGGCCTGACCCAGGAAGACGTGGCCGCTCGCATGCAGATCTCCCGGCGCATGGTGGTCAAGCACTTGTCGCGTGCGGTGGCCTACTGCGAAGTGCGGGTACGCTATGCCTCTCTGGCACAGATGCAGGAACTGCATCGCCCGATCAAGGCGGGCGAGGCGTTGGCGCCTGCCATCGATGCTGATCTTCCCTGCCGATGACCGATATTCCCTCTGCCTCAGGTTCCGACCCGTTTGCCCTGCATGAGGCGGCTGCCGCGTGGCTGGTACGGCGGCAGGATGCGGACTGGCAGCCGGAAGACGAGGCGGCCCTGCAGCAATGGCTGGCCGAGAGCGAAGCGCACCGACAGGCCTTCGCCGGCGTGGCCAGAACCTGGCACGACCTGGGGCAGCTGCCGCGCCCCGCGCTGGCCTCGGACGCGCATGCGGTAGTCGCCCCGGCAGTACCTGCCGCTCAACGGCGGGGCAGCGCGGCGCGGCGCGCACGGTCGTGGCGCCTGCCACGCGTTGCGGCGGCTGCGGCCGTGGCGATGCTGGCCTTGGGGTACGTCGGCTACGGTTGGTACACCGCGCCCAGCTACGTGCAGGACGTGGCCACCGGTGCAGGCGAGATCCGTGATCTCCAATTGCCGGACGGCTCACGGATTTCACTCAACGCACGCAGCACGCTGGCGGTGCATTTCTATCGCTCCCGTCGTGAAGTGGTGCTCAGCCAGGGCGAAGCCTACTTCGAGGTCGCCCCCGCCGCGAACCGGCCCTTCACCGTCGATGCCCAGCGCAGCCGGGTGACGGTGGTCGGCACGGCCTTCAATGTGCGCAATGGTCCGGGCGAAGTACTGGTCAAGGTGCTGCACGGGCACGTACGTGTACAACCGGATCGCGCTGAAGGCATCGCGCCGGTCAGCCTGCATGCCGAACAGGGCCTGGCCGTTACCACGCTCACCGCTGCTTATCGCCCCATTGCGGCAAGCGCAGACAGCATTGGCGGCTGGCGCAACGGGCGCCTGGTGTTCCGGCGCACCCCGCTGGACGAAGTGGCGCAGGAGGTCGGGCAGTATCTGGGCCATCCCGTCACGCTGGGCCAGCCAGGGCTGAAGTTCCTGCCCGTCTCCGGCTACGCAGCCACCGATGCCCCGGCCACCTTCCTGGAAGCCCTGCCGGATCTGTTGCCCGTGCAGGTAACCCGCAATGCCCAGGGCGGCTATCGCATCGACGAACGGCCCGTGACCCGCTGACGCCGGAACGAAGATTTTTCCCGGCGCGGGTTCCCACCCCACCGCCGTTTTCCGTTTACCCCAGTGAGGCCAGTGGTGGCCAAGCATGATGGAGCGGTAATGGGGTACATGAAGATCAAGCGCGCGCTTGTCGCCCGCGCGTTCTCTACGGGGGTACACGCCAAGCGGCTGCCGCTGCTGGCACTGTGCATTTCCAGCGCACTGGCGGCGCCGGCCATCGCACAGGCCCAGCCGGCCGCGCGCATGCAGTTCAACATTCCGGCTCAATCGCTGGATGCCGCACTGCGCAGCTTCTCCGAGCAGTCCCGGCAGCAGGTGCTGTTCAGCGAATCAGCGGTGGCGGGCCGTCGCGCCCCGGCCTTGACCGGCAGCTACACGCCGCAGGAGGCACTGGCGCGACTGCTGGAGGGTAGTGGGGTGCGTGTCAACGCCACCCGTCCGGGCGTGTTTACGCTGGCGCAGGAAGCAGCAGCACCTGCGCGCAGCAAAGACACCCAGACCACCCTGCAGACGGTGAACGTGACCGCCAATGCACCAAGCGACGGCTCCTACACGGCACGTGAGCTGAGTCTGGGCAAGCTGGGGCAGAGCATCCGCCAGACCCCGCAATCGGTCAGCGTGATCACCCGCCAGCAACTGGACGACCGCAATCTCACCACGCTGGACGAAGCGCTGGCGCAGACCACGGGCGTGACCAAGACCGCCCGCAACTTCGGCAACCACAAGTTCTCGATCCGCAGCTTCACCGTGGACGACAGCAATTATCTGGTCGATGGCGTGGCCGGCATCGTCTATGCCCCGGTGGGCTGGCTGCCTATCGACACTGCGGTGCTGGAGCGGGTTGAAGTGCTGCGCGGTGCCGGCGGCATGATGCTGGGCGCGGCCGACCCCAGCGGGGCGATCAACATGGTGCGCAAGCGCCCCCGCGACCAGGCCCATCTCGATCTGGCAGCAACCGTGGGCTCGTGGGACAACTATCGCCTCGAGGTCGATGGTGGTGGCCCGCTCAATGCCGCCGGCACCGTGCGCGGCCGACTGGTTGCCGCCTACCAGGACCGCGACTACTTCCAGCGGGGCACCTCATCGAAGGCGCCGCTCGCCTATGGGGTGATCGATGCCGATGTGGGCACCGACACCACGCTGACCTTCGGCCTGCGTCATCAGGCCAGTGACACCGACGGCTACTGGCTGTTCGGCCTGCCACGCTACACCGATGGTGGCGCGCTGGACATCAAGCGTTCCACCTCGCTCATCCAGGACTGGAATCGACAGGAAGGCTCCGTCGACGAAGCCTTCGCAGAGGCAGAGCACCGCTTCAACGAGCGCTGGAAGGCGCGCCTGTCGGTGAACCGCACCGAGTCGGACCTGGACCAGCGCGTAGCGGTTCCGCTCGGCGGGGTGGACCGGGCCACCGGTATCGGTTCGCGCTTCTATGACATCTATTTCAACCGCTCGCGCGTGCGCAGTGATGGCATCGACCTGCACACCACCGGCAGTTTCGAAGCCTTCGGTCGCAGCCACCAGGTGCTGCTGGGTGCGATGTGGTCGCGCCAGCGTACCCGTCAGAGCTCGGCGGACCTGGCCATCGATGTGCCGATCAATGTCTACGCGCCGGACCACAGCGCCATTGCGCAGCCCCTCCAGCCCGCCTGGGACTGGGCGGAAAACGCCCGCGCCCAGCAGAGCGGCGTGTACAGCAACCTGCGCCTGCAGCTGGCAGAGCCGCTGCACCTCACGCTGGGTGGCCGGCTGAGCTGGGTGAAGTACCAGTCCAGCGATGGCTTCAGCGGCGCCAAGAGCCGCGACTACGAACAGAAGCACGAATTCACCCCGTACGCCGGCCTCGTCTACGACCTGGGGCCGCAATGGTCGGTCTATGCCAGCTACGCCGACACCTTCCAGCCGCAGAGTTCGTACGTCACCTCGTCCGGCTCGGTGCTGGATCCGGCCATCGGGGCCAACTACGAGCTGGGCGTGAAGGGTGAGTTGAACGATGGACGCCTGAACCTCTCCGCTGCGGTATTTTCCATTCGCAAGACCGGCAACGCCGTGGTGGACGAGTCCGACCCGGGCACCTGCCGTGGCTCGCTGGCGTCGTCCGATTGCTACCGCAATGGCGGGAAGCTGCGCAGCAAGGGCTTTGAGCTGGAGGCCAGCGGCGAACTGGCGCCGGGTTGGCAGATGATGGCGGGCTATACCCATGTCACCAGCCGCGACGACGAGGGCGCGACCATCAGCGCCGAGACGCCGCGCCACCTGCTGCGCCTGTCGACGTCCTACCAGCTGCCCGGCAAGTGGAACGCGTTCTCCGTGGGCGGCGGTGTATCGGCACAGAGCAGCTACTCCTATCCGGCCTACGACGACCCGGACTGGCGCATGGGCGCAGCGGGACGCGCCGTATGGGACCTGCGCGCCGGCTACCGGATCAATCCGCGCTGGAGCGTGGGCCTCAACGTGGCCAACCTGTTCGACACGCGCTACTACGCGATGATCAGCCAGATCCGCAGGGGCAACTTCTTCGGCGAACCCCGCAACGTGATGCTGACGCTGCGCGGCTCGCTGTGATCCCCCGCAAGCGGCGGGACAATGGCATGCCCGCCACGGGGACGGCATGAAGGCAGGCTTCCGGCAAAGCATGTCCTGGCTGCACACCTGGGGCGGCCTTACCTGCGGCTGGCTGCTGTGCGCGATCTTCCTGACCGGCACGCTCAGCGTGTTCCGCGAACCGATCACGCGGTGGATGGAGGCCGGCCCCGTGCCGGCCTCCTCGCCGGCGGTGGACACGGGAACGCAGGCGGTGCGTGCGCAGCACTGGCTGGCTGCAAACGCCGCCGATGCCCGGGCATGGCAGATCCGCTGGCCTGCCCAGCAGGGCGGGCCGCTGGAGCTGTCATGGGAGGATGGCGACGGCACCGCGCACGAACGCTGGGTGGACGCCGGCACCGGCATGCCACACCCTCCACCTCGCCTTCGGGAAACCGAAGGCGGACGCCACTTCATGTCCTTCCATTACACCTTGCACGGCGGCATGGCCGGCTACTGGCTGGTCGGCTGGATCACGACCTGCATGTTGCTGGCGCTGGTCTCCGGCGTAGTGGTGCATAAACGCATCTTCAAGGACTTCTTCACCTTCCGCCCGGGCAAGGGGCAGCGCAGCTGGCTGGATGCGCACAACCTGAGTGCCGTGCTGACTCTGCCGTTCCTGTTCATGATCGGCTACACCGGGCTGACGTTCTTCTACAGCAGCTATCTGCCCTGGCCGGTGCACGCCGCCTATGGCGATGCAGATGGCGCCTATGCGCGCTATGAGACCGAACTGGCGCCTGTCCAGCCGGCTCCGCCGGGCATCCTGGTATCCGCCGCGCAACTGCCGGACCTGCAGCAACTACTGGCACGCGCGCAGGCCATCAGCGGGCAGCCGCCGGCATTGATCGTGATCCAGGCGCCCGGCACCGTGCACAGCGTGGTGGAAGTGATCGGTCGCAAGCCCGAGGGCGGCGCGGACAGGCATCTGCTGACCGAGGCCAGCCGGGTGACGTTCGATGCTGCCAGCGGCGCGCTGCTGCAACAGCATGGCGCACACCCGCATGCCATTGGCGCCGTGCAGGTGCATGAGACGATTGAAGCGCTGCACAAGGCCGATTTCGGCGGCTGGCCGATGAAGTGGCTGTACTTCATCAGCGGCCTGCTGGGCACGGCGATGATCGCCATCGGCACGCTGCTGTTCTCCATCAAGCGGCGCAAGCGCAGCGAGCATGAGTTCGGCGCAGCCACGGCGGGCATCTACCGGTGCGTGGAAGCCTTCAACGTGGCGTCGCTGGCCGGGGTGGCACTGGCAAGCATCGTCTACCTGTACGGCAATCGGTTGCTGCCGCTGGAAATGAGCGATCGCAGCGCATGGGAAATACGCATTTTCCTTGCCGCCTGCGCGGCCTCGGTGGTGCACGCGCTGTGGCGCCCACCGCGCCTGGCCTGGATCGAGCAGCTGTGGCTGGTTGCAACACTGTGCCTGGCACTGCCGCTGGTGAACATGGCAACCACCGGGCAGGGGCTGCTGATGTATCTGCACCGGGGCGCATGGCAGCAGGCCGGCGTGGAGCTGGTCGCACTGGCATTCGGGTTGATGTTGGCCAGAGTAGCCGTGATGCTGCAGCGCCGCTGGCCACGGGTGCAGGAGGCGGCGCGCAGTGCCAAGCCTCCTGCCGGGCGGGGCGCGGCCTATCGCTGGCAGGTGGCGAGCCGTGTGCTGGCCGCATCGGTGGGCGGCTACGTGTTCACCGCCCTGACCACCACAACACTGGCGCTCGTGCTGCCCACCCTGGTGAATATGCGCACGTCCGTTTCGGTCCTGACCAGTTCGCTGCTGGGGTTCGTGTTGTTGATTGCCGTTGCTGTGGGCGTCTTCAGTGCCCGCAGGGTGCGGAGCGTGTGGCTGAGCCTGGCGGCGGGGAGTGCCCTGATGGGTTTGTGGCTGGCAGTGCTGCAGCGAGGGTGAGGGCAGGGGGGCGAGGCGGGCGGGATCATGCCGGCTGTCACCGTGCCCACCCTCGCCGAATTCACCTCCCAGCAGCGAGAATGGGCCACTGGGCGCGCTCTGGCGCGCGCCACTCACTGCCTGCAGGATCGTAACGATGTCCAACACCCCCTTTGGCGAGTCGTCATGTGCTGCCGCAGCCAGCGGTTGCGTTGAGGTCCGCGGTGCGCGCGAGCACAACCTCAAGAATGTCGACGTCTCCATTCCGCGCAATGCACTGGTGGTGTTTTCCGGGGTGTCCGGTTCCGGCAAGTCGTCGCTGGCCTTCGGTACGGTCTTCGCCGAGGCGCAGCGGCGCTATTTCGAGTCCGTTGCACCCTACGCGCGCCGCCTGATCGACCAGGCCGGCGTGCCCGACGTCGATGCCATCGACGGGCTGCCACCAGCGGTGGCCCTGCAGCAGCAACGCGGCGCCAGCAATGCGCGCTCATCGGTGGGCAGCGTGACCACGCTGTCCAGCCTGGTGCGCATGATGTACTCGCGTGCAGGGGCCTACCCGGCCAATCAGCCCATGCTGTATGCCGAGGACTTTTCGCCCAACACGCCGCAGGGTGCCTGCAGCACCTGCCACGGCCTGGGACACGTCTACGAAGTGACCGAAGCGCTGATGGTTCCGGACCCGTCGCTGAGCATCCGCGAACGCGCCATCGCGTCCTGGCCGCCGGCATGGCACGGCCAGAACCTGCGCGACATCCTGGTCACGCTGGGCTACGACATCGACATCCCGTGGAAGAAGCTGCCGAAGAAGGCCCGCGACTGGATCCTGTTCACCGAGGAAGCGCCCAGTGTGCCGGTCTATGCCGGTTTCACTCCTGCCGAAACCCGTGCCGCGCTCAAGCGGAAGCAGGAACCCAGCTACATGGGCACGTATACCGGCGCGCGCCGCTACGTGCTGCACACCTTTGCCAACACCCAGAGCGCGCTGATGCGCAAGCGGGTGTCCCGCTACATGGAAGGCAAGCTGTGCCCGGCGTGCCACGGAAAGCGCCTGAAGCCGGAGGCGCTTTCGGTCACCTTTGCCGGTGTGGATATCGGTGAGTTCATGCGGCTGCCGCTGGATCAGCTGGCGGACCTGCTGGAGCCCATCGCGCAGGGTGATTTCGGCGCACACAGCAAGGGCGCACGTACCAGCAGGAGTGCGACACCCCGCGATCGCGCCCGGCGGGCCGCGAGTGGCCGTGCGACCCACGAGGGCGCCCCTGACGTGCGACTGACCTCTGCCATGTCTGAGGAAAAACGCCTGGCTGCACAGCGGCTGGCGGGAGGGGTCATGGCGCGGGTACGGCAACTGCGCGAGCTGGGCCTGGGCTATCTCTCGCTGGATCGCGCCACACCCACGCTGTCGGCCGGCGAACTGCAGCGCCTGCGGCTGGCCACCCAGCTCAGCTCGTTGCTGTTTGGCGTGCTGTACGTGCTCGACGAACCCTCGGCCGGCCTCCATCCAGCTGACAGCCAGGCGCTGTACGACGCACTGGAGCGGCTGCGCGACGGCGGTAATTCGGTGTTCGTTGTTGAACACGATCTGGAGCTGATGCGCCGCGCGCAATGGCTGGTGGATGTGGGACCGCAGGCGGGCGAGCACGGCGGGCGCGTTCTCTACAGTGGCGAGCCCGATGGCCTGCGCCAGGTCCAGGAGTCGCGCACGGCGCAGTATCTGTTCGACCAGGTGCAGGCACCTGCCAGCCGACAGCGCAGTGCCAACAGCTGGCTGGAACTGAAGGGCATTCATCGCCACAACCTGCAGGGCGTGGACGCGCGGGTGCCGCTGGGGCTGCTGACCGCAGTGACCGGCATTTCCGGATCGGGCAAGTCCAGCCTGATGGCGCAGGCCCTGCCCGAGCTGATGCTGTTGCACCTGGGGCACGAAACCGTAGAGGAGAGTGCCGACAGCGCACCCACCGACGGACCAACTGTGATCGAAGCGACGCGGGGCCAGCTGGCCGGCGACGTGGACGCCATTCAACGCGTGGTGCAGGTGGATCAGAAGCCCATCGGCCGCACGCCACGCTCCAACCTGGCCACCTATACCGGCCTGTTCGATCACGTGCGCAAGCTGTTCGCCGCAACGCCCGACGCACGCCGCCGTCGTTTCGATGCGGGCCGCTTCTCGTTCAATGTGGCCAAGGGCCGGTGCGAGACCTGCGAAGGCGAGGGCTTCGTCAGCGTCGAACTGCTGTTCATGCCCAGCGTCTACGCGCCATGCCCCACCTGCCATGGCGCCCGTTACAACGAGGCCACGCTGAAGGTGTTGTGGAACGGACGCAACATCGCCGAGGTCCTGCAGATGACGGTCGACCAGGCGCAGGCGTTCTTCGCCGAAGAAGACGCCATTGCCCGCCCGCTGCAGTTGCTGCAGGAAATCGGTCTGGGCTACCTGCGGCTGGGCCAGCCGGCTACGGAACTTTCAGGCGGTGAGGCACAGCGCATCAAGCTGGCTACCGAGCTGCAGCGCAGCCAGCGCGGACGCACGCTGTATGTGCTGGATGAACCCACCACCGGCCTTCATGCATCGGACGCGGACAGGTTGCTGGTGCAGCTGCAGCGGCTGGTGGAAGCGGGCAACACCGTGGTGATGATCGAACACGACATGCGCTCTGTCGCACAGGCAGACTGGGTGATTGATGTCGGGCCGGGCGCAGGTGGTGCGGGTGGCACCATCGTGGCGAGGGGCACGCCGCAGCAGGTGGCACACGCCAAGGGCAGCAGGACGGCAGCGTTCCTTGCGCGGGAGCTGGCTTCTCTGTAGAAGCCGAGCCATGCCCGGCTGACCCTCGAACCTGTCGCTTGCCATGTACAGCAGCACCGCCATCAGCAGCAGAGAGCCAGTTGCCGGAACGGGAAGATGCGAGAAAACAAGGAAGCCTGACGAAACCGTGCAATGGCGAATCCTCTGGTGACGCTCCAGCCAAAGGCGTCCACTTTGATGCTGCAGCGCACACAGAAAAGCACGGCCCAGCTAGTCCCATCCGGCTATAGGTCGCCAGCGCAACTCGACGCACACTTCGCCCGTCGAGGCCGACGGAAGGGCGTGATATGAGTCTGCATGTGGGGAAACTGCGCGGGCTGGCAGTGCTTCTGTTCCTGCTGAATCCCTTGCTCGCGGGCGCGGTGCCGGCAGCGCCGCCTGTACCTGCACCCGAGGTGGTTCCGCTGTGGCCGCAGGGCCACTGGCAGCAACGTGCGCGCGGCCCGGAACGGATCGGCGCCGAAGGCAGCGCAAAGGGCGCGGTCTCGGGAATCAGTAACGCGCGCATGGAGATCTACCGACCGCTGAAGCCCAATGGGACCGCCGTGGTGATCTTCGGCGGCGGTGGCTACTTCCGCATCCAGATCGGCAGCGCTGCCAAGCCGACGGCACAGTGGCTGCAATCGCTGGGTGTCACGGCCGCCGTGGTCTACTACCGGCTGCCTGCCGATGGGTGGGCGCCGGTCTCACCCTTCCAGGATGGCCAGCGCGCCATGCGGCTGCTGCGCGCGCAGGCGGCAAGCCTGGGGGTCGATCCGGAACGCATCGGCGCATTGGGCTTTTCCGCCGGCGGCAATCTTGCCGGCATCGTTGCCACGCGCTTCGATGCCCCGTTGTATCCGCCGGTGGATGCAGCCGACCAGCTGTCAGCGCGCCCGGACTTCCTTGCCATGATCTATCCGGTCGTTTCAATGCGCGCGCCGCTGGACCACACCCGGTCGAAGCGGGAACTGGCCAGCCAGGACGACGCACAGCAGGCCTATTCGGTCGAACAGCACGTCCGCAAGGACATGCCGCCGGTGTTCCTGGCCCAGGCCGTGGACGATCGCACCGTCGATGTCGGCCACAGCGTGGCGATGTACCAGGCCACGCATGCGGCGGGCATTCCGGTGGAGCTGCACCTGTTCGAAGCCGGAGGTCACAGCTGGGGGTTGGGCAAGCCCGGCACATTGGTCGCGCAGTGGCCGCGGCTTTTCGCCAACTGGGCACGCAGCCACGGCTACCTCGGGCCACCGCCGTCGCGGCTCACGCCGCACGGCACCAATGCGATACCTGCGGCTGCAGCTCAGCCACCGCGCTCGCTGGACGATGATGGCGCGGGCGACTGAGCCGCGCACTGTATTCCATTCGGGAGAACTGCATGAATTCACTGAAGCGTGCCGCGATTGGCGCGGCTGCCTGTTGCTGACTCCACCCTCTGTGCTGGCTGCGGCTGGCGACACCCTGGCGCATCTGCTGCGCGCACACTGGAATCCGCTGCGTGACCAGGCAGGCCTCGTGCACTTGGGGGCTGGTACTGGTGCGAGGATCTCGGCCAGGACGTGGGCAGCATCAACAAGACCTCTCCGATCGCGCTGGGCTGGAACGGCAACGTGCGCGTGTCGGCCAGCTCCATCGCCAACGTCACCGACAACCGCGCCTGGGGGCTGGAGCCGGGCGGAGTGTAGGGCCCGGTGTGGGCCTTCGCCGAATAGACCACTCGCACCATCGAGTCACGCACAGTCGATTCGGTCCACCAGCAGGCGACGTCGATCTACGCCGGCTGGCTGATCACCGGCGAGCGCCCCGGATTCAGTAGCCAATCTGGGGTCTGGGGCACCACTCGGGTATTGCGCCCGGTGCAGGAAGGTGGCATCGGCGCTTTCGAGCTGGCTGCGCGCTATCACCGCTACGACTTTCTCGATGCGGCCCAAGGCGGCGAGGGCACGGCATGGACGCTCGGGGTAAACTGGTACCTCAACAACGGGTCGCGCCTGATGCTGAACTATGTTCGCTGGAAGACCGACAACAAGGTCGGCAACGCGCAGGGGGCGGATTCCGGCAGTACCGTGGGCGTGCGAGCGCAGGTTTCGTTCTGACCAGGGCCGGCGATGGCGCAGCCAGCGCATCTGTAGAGTCGAGCCATACTCGGCTACTGCCTGCTACACCGCACCCCATCAGGCAGCTCGCCAACAAGTATCCCCAGCACCCGATCCATCAAAACAGGCTCCGACAGGCCAGCCAATACCTGCTCCAGATAGTCCAACGGACTGAAGAAGCGCCCGCAACTGCACGGCGTCGGGTGCCTGCTGCCGGGCGTCCAGCGATATCTGCAAGAGCAGATAGTGCGAGCGCCTCTCCAGCCACAGCACAGGAACGCCCAGCACCACGCGAAGCCCGGCCAGCCAGCAATCGGTGTCCGCCAGGGTGATGGGGCGGCCGGGCATTTGATGGCGCTCTGGCCAGGGCTGGCAATTGGCGGCGGCGCCCGAGCCGATGCTGTGCAGCAAAGGCGATGAGCGTATTCGGATCCAGCGCAGGGCTGTTGGCGGCGCGTCGTGGATCGGGTGTGGGACAAGGGAGGCCCTGCGCGTGATCGAATGGTCGATGCACCATCGGCAGGGCTGCCAGACGGTTAACCGGGTCGCGCAGATGGCGACCTTGCACGCGGGTTCAAGCCATCATGCAACTACCCGAGATTCCGGGGTGGGGTCCTGATCTCCCAGACCAACATTGGCCCGACTCTCTCAGAGAGTCGGGCTTCCTCAGTCGCCTGTCACTGCGCGTATCTGAACGTCGCAATCACTGGGTAGTGATCAGACAGCTCACCATGAAACCCCTTACGTTCGTAGTCATCCCTGGCCGCGCGCGAGCCGCGCAGCCATGTCCAGAACCATCGATTCTCAGAAGAAAGTGCCAGCACTTTCTGCGATGCCGGCACTACAGGATTCAGGTAATCACTGCGCCAAGTAACATAATCGATTGTGTCGTTGTAGTCCTGACTGTACCCGTCTTCAATAGAGCCAATACGAGCGAGCAAGTTTGACTTCGCCGAAAAGCTTCCGACACCTCCGTCAGCGGGATAATCCAAGTCAAGGTTGCCCGCATCAAGCATGGCAATTACATCATCCCCTTTTTTGTACTCAACATTAAGATCGCCCGCCACAATTACCGGCTCACTCCTCGGCAATCCGAAAGTGTCAATCCACCGACGTAGTTCGCGCAATTGATCCAATCGCACCTGGTGGTACGGACGATCGTCTTCGCCATCGGTAGCCTGTAGGTGAGTCCCTACTATGTGAAAGTCAAAGCCCTGCTTGCGCACTCGAACATAAGCGGCCCCCTTGTTCGAATAGTAATCCGCCGTCCATCTGCTACTGCTGCTGTAGACGAGAGCATGCTTATCGATTATTGGAAATCGACTGAAAATTGCCACTCCACCGCGAACGACGACGGGGCTGTTTGAGCAAGATCCTGAAATTGAATCCCAGCCTTTTCCGCTACACTTCTGGCCAGCGACGAGGGTTTGATATGGATAAAGATCCGAAAGTTTTTCACTTATCGTATCATAGGATGACTGATTGAATAATTCCGAAAAAACGATTACGTCGGGTAGCTCGCGCAGCCCGCGGATTGCAATTGCAATATTGGGAGCCCGACTCTCCTGATCCCAGTTCAAGTAGAGTGGCAACTGCATCACATTATAGGTCATTACTTTAATTTCCGGCCTCCCAGCATAAGCCGAAAATGATACAAATAACAAAATCAACCCGGACAAAATCAACCTGGAAATACGCATTACACTCCCCCAGTAATTTATATTATTATTCGGCCCAGAATACTCTAAAAAATAAATCGAGCGCTTAGCGTACAGGCCGAGGTTTACCGATTTGTTGCAGGAAATCTCGAGAAACGCCCCGCCCAGGTTCATTCCTGGGTAGATGAAGTTGGGGTGTGGGCGAAGCGCCCCTACAGAGACGCCTTACACGCTCCGGAGTGGCCTTGGTCCTCGGCTCATGTGGGCCACATTGGACGTCTCGACATCAGAGCCGGGATCACCCACGCCGATCCGTCGTTCCCGGCGAATTCCGAAGACTTCGGCCAATCACATATGACGCTGTATTTCGCCGTAGCCGAGGGCTTGAAGAGGACTCAGGTCCGGGGAGCCGCCTCAACCATCATCAGACGCCACTCCCGCGCAATGTTGCGAGTGAGAGCCCACCAGACCATATCGCAGGGTTCCAGCTGGTGACCTTCAGGAGTGAACATGCGCCCATTGCCCAGCGTGTAGGAGCCGGGAGGAACATACGGGCCATGCTCGACTACTGCCTGCCACACCGCACCCCATCAGGCACCTCGCCAGCAAGAGCCCGCAGCACCCGATCCATCAAGACAGGCTCCGACACACCAGCCAACACCTGCTCCAGATAGCCCAACGGCTCCATCTGCCACTGAAGAAGTGCCCGCAACTGCACGACGTCGGGCGCCCGCTGCCGGGCGTCCAGTGATACCTGCAAAAGCAGATGGTGCGAGTGCCGCAAGCGCCACTGCAAGGCACAGCGCCGTGATCGCCCAGCGGCACCAGGCCACTCAGCCCTCTGGATGCAGCCGCGTACTTGCGTGTGCGGTAAGGCCCAATCCGGCCATGATCAGGCCCTCCATCACGCGCGGGCCGACGTACTGTTCCAGCTCGCCGTTCTCGCGGGCGCGCTCTAATGCAGCTCCGCAGGGTGCGGCTTCGTCAATGGCAGGTGGCGGAGATAGCGGGCACGGGAGGCGCCCCATTCGACCGCGCGCAAGGCCGACTGGGGGAGGTCGGGTTTGCGTTCCGTTATCAAGCAGTTCACCCGGCGCCCCGCAACTCCGATGGCAAGCGTACCGGGCGGACCTGTTGTGCATGCCTTCCGGCGAACACCCGCCTGTCCCCAACCACCAGGACCACCCTATGAAGAGCATTCCCCGTCGGTCGGTCGATCGCCGATTCACCCCGCTCGGTGCCGCCGTCTGCCTCGCGTTGAGCGCGACGCTGGCGCCAAGCCTCGCCTCGGCATACACCTTCCACGTAAATGGCGATCGGATCATCGCAACCGGCGGCGTCAACTACCAGGACCATATCCGCCTGCGGAACATGCTGGACGCGGCCGCCCGCAACGGCCGGGTCATCAACCAGGTCGTTTTCCGCGACAGCCCCGGCGGGGATGCGGCAGCAGGGCGGGGCACCGGTGAGCTGCTGCGCCAACGGGGCATCACCTCGGTGTTCCAGGGCAAGTGCATCTCGGCCTGCGGTACCAGCTTCATTGGTGGCGTCGAGCGCCGTATCGCTACCTACGATCTGCCCGAGCTCGATGCCCGGTTTCCCGACAACATCTTCATGATTCATGGCAGCACTGCGGGCGGCAAGGTGGTTCCCATTGCACAGCAGGTATCAGACGATCACTACGCCAAGATGATGCAGGGGGTTGCCTCGCCGGAAGCCATTGCGCGGGTGGTCGGCGCCATCAACGGAATGATCGTCCCCAGCGGCTCCTTCCTCTACTACTACGACCCCAGTACCGGCAGGCCGGCACAGTTCTGCCCGACCGAGGCCACCTGCAAGGTGTACCCCGGCGTGGATATCCTCAGCGATCGCATCATCACCAGCGCAGAGCGCGTCGATCTGTCGGCCGACTACCTTCGCGTGTCAGGGAATGTACGTGGCGACCTGAATCCCAACTTCCACGCTGCCCAGTACGAATATGACGTGGGCTATGGCGCGTCCACGTTCGATGCCGAAAAGGCAGCGGCCGGCGATACGTTTGGCATGATCCGCCTCGACAAGGGGGGTGTCTGGACTGCAGACACATCCAGCGGCGCCGAGATTCTCTGGGCACAGGCCGGCAAAGTGGATGTAACCTCCGGCGCCCGGCTGGTCACGCTGAATACCATCATCGACGCCACCGGAGGCGTCAACCTGGAAGACGGCCGACTGAAGGCCGTAGATACCACCGTGGCCGGCTCGCTGCGCATCGGGGCTGGCAGTGAACTGGAAAACGTCAGTACCCTGCTTGTAAAGCGCGGTGGTAGCGCCATCCTCAGTGGCGGCAACATCAAGACCGCCGTTGTGACGCTCGACCCCGGGGCCAGGCTGGAGGGAAATGGCAGGATCACGGCCACCGAGTACGTCAAGGACGAGTCCTCTCCCAACTCGCCATGGAATGTTCCCCAGGTAGCACGAGTGCGCGTGGCAGGCGGCGACCTGCATCCGCAGGGTGGGCGACTGACCGTCAATGGCTACGTCAGTTTCGCGTATTCCAACGCAGGTAGGCTGCTGTTCGATATCACTCCGGAGACACGCCAGGCAGGCCTCTTCCTGGATACGTTCGAGGTCCATCGCTGCGCCAGCGTCAGCACCTACTTCCAGTGCGATCGCGGGCCCGCTGCAAAAGCGCCGGGCTTCCTGATCGGCGGCGACGTGGGCAAGCTCGCCCTGAATGTGGCGCCAGGCTACTACCAGCAGAATCTGGCCATTCCGCTGGTGGAGGGGAGGATCTACGCCAGCAAGGAAGGCGCCCTGTTGACGGGCAAACTGTTGAAGGACCGCAGCAGTGAGTTCGACGCCAGTGTTCCGCAGCTGCAGGCTGGCCAGGTCGCCTTCACCAAGGCCGAGCGTCAGGATGGCTCGGGCTACAGCGTCGATCTGACCAGTGCAGAGGCAGGGAAGCGCATGTTCCACCCACGCGACAATTCGCTGCTCAGCTTCAGCATCCGCCAGACCGGCGACGGCATCTGGGCGATCGCCAACCCTGCCTTCGACGATGTCTCCCTGCTTGCCAACGCGGCATCGGGCGGCGGCCTGGGCGAGGCATTGAAGAACGCAGCATCACAGCCGTCGTCGGCGCTGCAGCCATTGCTGGGAATCCTGCAGTTTGCCGACCGCGACGTCATTGCCCAGCAGGCGGGTGCATTGCGGGGTGATGCGCACGCAAGCCTGCGTCTGGCCGACAATGCGCTGGTGGGCAGCATCGGCAGCGTCGTACAGCAGCACCAGGCTGCCCGACGCAATGGCAGCAGCGATGCCGCAGGCCTGGCCGCACAAGCAGCGCAGGCAGCATCGGCACAGCCGGGCATGGCCAACGGCACCCTGTTCAATCAGCTGGCCATGCATCTGGTGGAACCCGCCGGCCTCGGCAACAACAGTGCAGAGGCCAGCGCATCGGCCGGCCGCCATGGGCTGTGGGGCCGCGGCTTCGGCAGTCATGGCCGCATCGACGGCCAGGGCGGCGTGGCCGGGCTTAGCCACACCGTGGGCGGCATCGTGCTGGGTGCGGATACACAGGTTGCCGATGACCGCGTGACCCTGGGCGTCAGCGTCGCCGCCGCCGACATGTCGACCAAGGGGCGTGATGGCTCAGGATTCACCGGCGATGTGCGTGCGCTGGATGTGGGCGGTTATCTGGATGCCACGTACTCGCGTGGCTACCTGTCGGTCTCCGTTCGCTATACCGATCTGCGCCACGATACCCGTCGCAGCATTGCCGGCATCGAAGGGCTGGAGACCCCGTTGCAGGCCAAGTACAACAACGATGCGATTTCAGCACGCCTGGAGCACGGCTTCTCGTTCACCACAGGCAATGGCCTGGTGATCCAGCCGCTGCTGCCGGTGCTTGACTATGCTCGTACCTCGGCCACCCGCTTCAATGAAGGGCAGGGGGCTGCTGCACTGGTTGGGCGCGGTGGCAGCCTGGAAAGCATCCGCGCAGGTGCCGGCCTGCAGCTGTTCAAAACCTTCGAAGGCAATCACGGCGAGCGCATCACTCCGCGGGCCCGCGTGGTCTGGCAGAAGGAGCTGGGAGATACCCAGGCCCGTTACAGCACCGGCTTTGCCGCCGCACCGGATCTTGTGTTCGGCACCAACAGCCAGACGGTGGGTGAGCAGGTGCTGGCGTGGAATCTGGGTGTGACCAGCCGCGCCAGCGACCGCCTGTCAGTCATGGTGGACTACATCGGCGAACGCCGCGATGGGCAGACCCAGAACGGCGTGCAGCTGGGGCTCGGTTACAGCTTCTGACGCAGCGCGTTGCCCCGTCTGCAAGGACGGGGCAACGTTCGCAGCGTCAACTCACGCCTGCTTTGCCTGATCTGCAAAATTCCGCTGCAGCAGCCGCTCTCTCACCTTGTCATACACCAGGTTGTAGACATAGGTGTAAGGCAGGAAGAACGCGATCAGGCCCAACTCCAGCAGGAACGCGTCCCAGTAGGAGATGGACAGCCACCACGCGGCAAGCAGCACCACAACCACCACCAGGCCGCCTTCAAACCCCACCGCATGCGCAATCCGCACCGGCACGGTTCGCTTGAACCCGATCTTCTTCTCAATCCGCTCGAACAGCGCGTTATAGATCATGTTCCAGAGCATCGCGCACGTCGCCAGGGCGACGGTCAGCACACCGGTTTCAAACAGCGATTTGCCCAGGAAGTAAGACATCACCGGAGCGCACAGGCACAGGGCAATGGCTTCGAAGAGGACGGCGTGGAGGAGGCGGTCCCAGAAGGTCTTTTTGGAATTCATGCTGCAGTACCTGATGTTCACCGACGGCAGTGCCGAGCGGACGTAAGAGCGAATCGAGAGGGGGCGGGGCAGAGCGGCGATCCACGCTCGTAATGTGCCCGGGCGCCATGATATAAGCTTCAAAAATGAACCAAAACACCCAATAACGCAGGCGGCCGTTTCATCCATGAAACACTTCCCCTGGGACAACCTGATCGTGCTGTTGGCCGTGATCCGCGGCGGCACCCTGCGCGAGGCGGCGAAGGCGGCCCGCATGAGCACGGCCACGCTATCGCGCCGGCTGGATGCGCTGGAGGAGCGACTGGGCGGCAAGGTGGTAGAGCGCACGTCAACCGGCTGCGTTCCCACGGAACTGGGGCAGCGAGTGTTTGCACTGGCGGAGCAGATGGAGGAGGCCGCCGACGAGATCGCTCGCCAGGTTGATACGCCCCGGGAGCTGGTGGGCACAGTGCGCATCAACGCCGATGAGTGGGCCAGTTTCATGCTGATTACGCTGCTTCCCGGCTTGAACCGCCAGCACCCTTCGTTGGATGTGGAGGTGCTCACCTCGCGCGAGCCTTACAACCTGGCCCGTCGCGAGGCCGACGCCCTGCTGCGCTACGGTCCGCCCGACACAGGCGATCTGCGTGGTGATCGCGTGGGGCAGATGGATTATGCGCTGTACGCCAATCAGGCCTATGCTGCGCGGCGGCAGGCGGCGATTGCCAGCCACGCATGGCATGAGCTGGAATTCGTGGGTCTGGATGAGCCGCGCGTTGAATTTGAGGTGGAACGCTGGATGCGTTCGTTGCCCGGGGCAAACCGTCCTTGGCTTCGCTGCAACTATTCTGTTGGGGTGCTCGATGGGGTCACCTCAGGAGCCGGGCTGGGCGTCATAGAATGTGCGGTTGCCCAGCATGTGGGCGGGTTGATACGCGTGCGCGATGCGCCGGCACTGAGCAAGGAAGTGTGGCTGTGGACGCACCGGTCGCTGTATGACACCCCGCGTTTCCAGGCCTTGCGGGATTATCTCAAGCAGACCTGGCTCAGTGGCAAGACCGGGCGGCGAAGTAGGCCGTACCCGCTGCAGCATCTGCTCGACGAGGCCCGCACCGACGGGCAGTAGGTGAAGAAATCCATATTTCGCATGGGCTCCCAGTTGATGAACATTGGAAGTAAGCATGTGCCCGCCCTTGCATCCGAAGCCGATCCTGGGGCCGGCCCTGTTGCGAGACGAAGCAGAACGGACCCTCACTGAACGCACCGGGCGCATTGACGCGGCAGGCATATCGCCTATTAGTGGAGCTGCGCACACTGGAAAAAGCACTTCAACGCGCGGATGAACTTGGCCAGCTGGCCGCGATAACGGACATCACCATCGCAGCCCGTTGCCTGTATACCGGTATTGCAGGCGCTCCTTATGGAACGATCCTGGACACGGAGGAATTCGACATGGAACGCGACGGGGCGCAGGTGCTGGATTCGTTCTTGCTGCTGTATGCGCCGCTGCATGCCTTGGGTCCAGCAGAATCTGCAGTCACGCAGCAATGCTGTATGCCGCCCTGGCCAACCTCAGCTACGATGGCCGGGTCCGGCATCTACGCCGGCGGGGCAGGGGGCGCGCAATGGATATGCAGGCAGGGGGCGGATTCGATCCGCCGGCAAAGACCGATTCGCAGGAACTGACGTTCCACTGGCTCTACCAGCGGGTGCAGGGGCTGGTTGAGCACAGCATCTACCCCAAGGCGGGCAGAGTGGAGACGTGGGCGTTTCGTGCGGCCATGATGGCCACCGTCATCGGCGTTCTAGGCAGTCAGCTGCTAGAGCAATGGTTTCCACTTGCGACCACGCTGTTGTTGGTGAGGACGTGTCTGGCGGTGGAGATTGGTGGCTTCGCCATAGCAGGCCTCCTTGCAGCAGGCCGTGGAATCCGTCAGTTCAGCCAACCCCGGCTGTCACATGCCCAGGAAATGGACGGAGAGTTTGCCCACTGGCAAGCTGTGATCGCCGACCTTCGGTGCTTCCCCCGGCTCGAGCGAGAGCGTCGCCTCAAGTACGTCAGTCATCTGCGCGAAAGCATGATCGAACGCATGGGCATGATGTACGGCGGGCTGCAGCGCCTTGGGCCATTTCCGCTGTTGATCGCGCTCTACGTACAATTCCGCGGATGGAAATGGGGCGATTGGGCGAGCGTGTTTGACGTCAGTCCGCTCGGAGCACTGCTGATCTTTGGCATGGTGCTGCTGTATGTCGTGGGCTGGATGTTGATCAGCTTACGCACCCGGCTGGACACCTACGTTGCCTTGTTGGAGGGCTCCATCCACGAACCCGAACCCTCCCAGCCAACGCCTTTGTAGGTTCGAGCCCTGCTCGACTACTGCCTGCCGCACCGCGCGCCATCAGGCACCTCGCCAGCGAGAGCCCGCAGCACCCGATCCATCAAAACAGGCTCAGGCACTTCAACCAGTACCTGCTCCAGATAGTCCAACGGCTCAATCTGCCACTGAAGAAGCGCCCGCAACTGCACAATGTCGGGTGCTCGCTGCCGGGCGTCCAGTGATATCTGCAAGAGCAAATAGTGCGAGCGCCTCTCCAGCCACAGCACTGGAACGCCACGGCAGTAAATCTTGATGGCGGCGTCTTGACGCTGTCCAACGAACTCAAAGCCCTGCCGTGGCCGCGCTTCCACAAACTGCCTTGCCTGTCGGCGAAGCTGTGAAAAGCGATCATCGGAAATGCCGTGGAACGCGAGCTGGTCAGGCACCGGCGGCACCGGCCACTGAATCTGCGCCGTAACCACCACCGCCAGACAAATCACCGTGGCCGCCCATCGGCACCACGCCACTCAACCCTCCGGATGTAGCCGCGTACTCGCGTGTGCGGTGAGGCCCAGTCCGGCCATGATCAGGCCCTCCATGACGCGCGGGCCAACGTATTGCTCCAACTCGCCGTTCTCGCGGGCGCGTTCCGCGGCCAGCAGAATCTCCAGCACCACGCGAAGCCCGGCCAAGGAGCAGTCGGTATCCGCCAGAGCGATGCGTCGGCCGGGCATCTGATGGCGTTCAGGCCACGGCTGACCATCGGATGCGGCGCCGGAGCCGATGCTGTGCAGCAGAGCGATGAGGGTGTTCGGATCCAGTGCGGAGCCGTTGGCCGGCGCGTCGTGGATCGAGTGCGGGGCAGGGGAGTGGGGCTTGGTCATGGCTGGGCTCCTTGCGTGCATGCAGAAGCCGCCACCGATAAAGGTGGCGGACGGTGCGAGGTTCGAAACCCGGTGTGCAATCAGACCGGCGGGCGCAAGGCCCCCACGCACCGCCCGCCATAGCCGGCTGACGGATTGCCAGTCGGCACCACGCAGGGTGGTGCCGACTGGCAAGCGCTTTTTACGATTGCACAACCGGGGTTTCGAAGCCCGGCCACCTGTTCGAGGTGGCACAGCAAGGAATACGCCCGGTTGTGCGCGATGCCAATGCAGTAGGGCTGATGCCGTCACCACTTTCAACATTTTCAGAATCGTTGCATGCGGCACAATGAGGCGGGAGCCTTGTGCTGCAAGGCTGTCGTCGGTGTCAGTGGTGCAAGCCGGCAGAGTGTCGGCATCCGCCCGGCGAGGCCGTGAACGAGGGGGATACGACAGAATTGCCGGAGGCAGCCAGGCGTCAGTAGCCCTTCAACGCGACCTTGGCTCGCTCCAACCATGCGGCATTGTGGCTGCGCGCGTGGCGTGACCAGTGCTGCGCATCGTCGATGATGCTGGCGAACAGGCTGCGGGCTTGCTCGCGGTCGTCGGGCTGCGGCTGCGCCATCAACCATTCGGCGTACAGGCAGCGAGCGGCCGCATCGTTTCCGCATTCGACGGCGCGCTCGAATGCGGCGCGGGTGCCGGGTGCTTGGGCGGCAGCCAGTGCCTGCGCGTAAAGCAGCGTCTGTTCCGGCTTGCGGCGCACATCCGGATGGCGGGCGAACAGACCGTCCAGCGTCTCCACCGCAAGCGCGGGCTGCCCGGAATCGAGGCGGGCACGCGCCAGACCGGTCAGGATGTAGGGATCGTCGCCCAGTGGCGAGCTGGCTGCCTGCTCGAGCAGGGTTCTGGCTTCCTCGGCCTGGCCGGCATCCAGTAGCGTCATGCCCAGGCGAACCCGGTTCTGCACGGTGGGCGTGCGCGCCAGTTCGGCGCGGGCATTGCGCAGGTCCTGGCCCGGGTCCATGAGCTGCTTGGCGGAACGGACGACCTGCCGGGCGCCGCGCGAGTGGCGGACTTCCGGAAGGTAGATCGCCAGGAAGTAGACGACGCTGCCGAGCAGCGGGAACGAGAAGAGCAGGATGAGCCAGTAGAGGCTCTGGCCCGAGCGTATGGCGTGCACCGCGAAGTAGATGGCCGCCAGTACGTGGAGTCCGATTCCGATATAGGGCATGTGTGCCGCCTCGTCCTTGTAAGGGGTGGAACTATAGTGGGGGAGGGGTGGGGCGCCAATGGGTTGGGGGCGATCGAGCGTGACGCGTCACATTAATAGGGTGGGTTCTGCAGGGCGGAGCGCTGCATGCCACTATGTGACGAGGCTGCATTGATGGAAGGGGGATACATGGAGCGTACGAAAAAGACACTGACTATGGCCGATATTGCTGGATGGGGTTCGGCGCTCGTCACCTTTGGGTTGATTCAAGGCGCCTTCTATCTGAAGGCGTACTGGGGCCATTTCGGACTGGATCCCTTTCAGTTTGTCGCCGTAAGCGAGCTTGCGCTGGCGGGTCTTGCTGGCATTGGCATGGCGTTGTTCTTTATGCTGGTTGCGCTGCTGTTTGGAGGGTGGGTCGAAGGGAAGGTGACTGCGAGCACGTCTCAAGCCAGTCTGCTGATGTGGCTGATCTTGGCCCTTTGCGTTGTTGGAATGGGCGCCCTGCTTTGGTGGTCGAATGGCTGGCCCGTTCTGATAGGTGCGGCCCTAACTGGCATATGTGCAATCGCTGTACGCCTGTCCCCAGTGCTGCCAGCCGCCGTAAAGGACTCGCCATGGCTGGTCTATGCCCTAGTGATGCTTGTCTATGTCCCAATCTCGTCAAGCTGGCTTGGCTTCGAGCGCGCCAAGACGATTACTTCTGGCGGCAGCAAGTACACGGTCAATGTGACTATTGATGAGAAGCTGCAAGGCAGCCTGGGCCTAGTGGGGCGTTTGGGTGATAGCTATGTGCTTTGGGACCCGGTACAGAAAGCTGCAGTTCTTGTGCCAGTGGACGACGTGAGTAGGCTGGAGATTGCGCAAAAACCCGTTCGGCCTGCCAAACCAGTTCAGTCGCGATAAGGGATGTTTATCGGTGGTGGGGAAGGGCAGCTTTCGAGCATCTGCCGAAGTGCATACTCTGCCCTTGTTGACGCTGGCTATAGCTCGGCTTGTTTGCCGGACCTAGGCGTCCTAAGATCGATTCGTTTCAGAGTGCTGGGCCTCTATGCAGCGTGCTGTGGATAAGTCTTATGGCCGAGCTCAGACATTCGGCTGTCAGCTGGCTAGGCATCCTAAGGGAGTTCTATGATTTCCGAGAAGACTGTCGAGCTTAATCTCACCACCGAATTTATTAACTGGCTGTCACATCAGCACAACACGCCCTATTTTGCCGTGGGACCTACCCAAGCACAGGAGGCGCAATGGGGGTTCGACGCGGGCGTATTTGGAGGCGCCACAGGGGCTCTTATTCAGTACAAACGTGCATATGTCAATGGAACGACTTGGGAGTGGAAGCTAAATCGCACGAAGGCCAAGGATCAACTGGATCGCCTACAAAAGCTTGAAGCAGCTGGACATGCAGTTTTCTTCGCATTCCCATACTTCAATACGCTAGGCCAGATTCAATCGCATCGCCGCAGGCTGCTTGTCCACACGTTCTGGTTCAAGCCCTCCCAGATCATGCCCACCGGAGGGCCCAACGGGCACCATGAAGTGCGCTTTGATTCGGCCACGAATAAGTGGTCCGTTCACTCCGACCAAGGTTCAGACATGCCTCAGCCCGTGAGTCTTGCCGATGTGATCAGTTCAATCGACAATGCTCACAATCAGCTTTCAGAATTGGCCAGATCATTTAATGAAATTTTTATGGACGACCTTGAGCAACCGCCCAATTCGGAAACGGAAGTACTCGCATCAACACTAAGCGGAATGTGCATCATTGGTCGCGGAGAAGGTGCGCAATAGTTCACCGCGGGCCGACCTAATTCAGATGTTGGCCCATATCCGTTTTTGACCGGAAGCGGGCATCGACCAGGACTGAGGATTAGGAAGATTTGTCGGGGGTAGGCGAGGGCGGCAGACGGGATCCTCAGCCTCATAAGGGGCCACAAAACCCGGTGCGATTCAGGGCAGAATATGGCAATGCGCCGTGACGATCCCACCGCCGTCAGTCATGAATCGAGTCCCGCTGCACGCGGCGGCGCCGGCTCCTACATCGAAGGCGAGCTTGGTGCGTTCTACCTGCTGGCGCTCCTCGCCGATATCGAGCCGCGCGGGTTGCCCGGAGCGCTCGTCCAGCGGGTTCGTTACCAAGGCGTAGATCAGGGCTTTTCGCTTGACGATCTGGTGATCCATGGAACATCTCACGCCGGTGAGATGCTGCTGGAGATCCAGTCGAAGCGAACGATCTCGTTCTCTCCGAAGGACACATTGTTCGAAGAGGTGTGCAGGCAGGTAGCCAGGAGTACCGCGCAAGGAATTCCCGAAGATAGGCATCGGCTTGCCGTTGCGACGCAGCGGACGAGCAGGGCCATCTCAGGTCCATACCAAGACGTCCTCGAATGGGCACGCAAGGCTGCGACCGGAGCCGAGTTCTTTAGCCGACTGGCGGCGAAAGGCGTATCCGGGCCCGACATGCGGAAATTCGCCGGCACGTTCCGCGCGAACCTTGTGGCGGCAGGAGTTGCGGATGATGACGATGCGATCTGGCGTTTCGTCCGGCGGTTCCTGATCCTGGAGTTCGACTTCGAGTCGAGTGCGCCGCTGGCGAGGACCCACGGGCTGTTCGTTGCCAGACTGATCCTCGCGCCCCAGGATGCACCGCGTGCCGAAGCGCTGTGGGGCAACCTGATCGAAATCTCGCTTGAGAGGGCGAAGGCAGGCGGCTTCGTCGAACGCGTCGAACTGCGCCGGCTGCTCTCCGACCGCGGCTTCCAATTCGCCGGCGACCGGGACTTCTCCGTACCAAGGCTGAAATTGGCGGAGAGATCACGACAGGCTTTGGCCGAGATCGGCAACAGCGTCGCCGGTGTCCAGCTTCCTCGACTCAAAGTGATCGAGGCGCTTGACTTGGCCCTCGATCAGCATCGCTTCGTCGAGATCAGCGGTGGTCCTGGCGCCGGCAAGTCGGCGGTGCTCAAGCATGCCGCCGAGCGCATCGCTGTCCAAGCCAACGTTCTCGTTCTCGATCCAGTGAGCACGCCGGAGGGCGGTTGGTCGGCATTGGCGCAGACGTTGAATCTTCAGGCGACGGCACGGGAGTTCCTGGCAGATTTGGCGACGAGCGGTGGCGGAGTGATCTTCATTGACAGCCTCGAGATGTTCACGTCTCCTGCGCGACGGCGGACGGTCAATGATCTGCTACGGGAAGTCGCAGCGATCGAAGGCTTGTCGGTCGTAGCCACCTCGCGGCCGGAGTACGGCGCAAACGGAGACGGCTGGCTCGCGCCGGAATTGGCATCGCTGCTTGGACCGGTACACACGGTCGTCGTCGGCGAGCTTGACGACGATGAAGTCGAGGCCTTGCGCGAGCATGCCCCCGAGCTTCGGGCGCTCCTGGCGCCTGGACACGCCGCCGCAGCCATCACCCGAAATTTGTACAGGCTCTCGAGACTGCTCAAGGTGCCGTCGACCACGACGGTCCGGTCGGAGGCGGCGCTTTCAAGCCACTGGTGGCAAACCGCAGATTCCGCGGAGTCCACCGAACGGCGAGCGGCCCAGCGACTGATGGCCGATCTCGCGGACGCCGCGCTCGCAGGCCGCAACGCCATCGAGGCCCGGGGTGATTCGCCCGCGCGCAACCACCTCCTGCGATCCCAGAGTCTGATCGAATCCAGGCGCGACCATCTACGGTTCTATCACGACGTGCTTCGGGACTGGGCCGTGGGCGCCCGTTTGCACGAGGATCCCGATGGTTTCAACACGCTTGACCTCGGGATTCCGGCGTCGGCGAAGGTCGCGCGCGGCGTGGAGTTCGCCGGACGCTTTGCGCTGGAGCTCGCCGCCGACGACTCGCAGTGGCTTGCGCTCCTCGAAAGATTGTCAGTTGAAGGGTCACACAGTACCTGGCGGCGCCAGGCGCTACTGGCGATCGTTCGTTCGGAGCTTTCAGCAATCTTGCTTGAGCGCTGTAGCGCGGCACTCCTCACACGGGACGGCGCGCTGCTCGTCGAGCTTTGCGTCGCGGTGACGACAGTGGAAACAGCGTCGCCTGCCGACATGGCGCGAGACTTGACCGGCGAATCGGCGGCATGGGCATCCTCGCTCCCGAAGACCATCCGCGTGCCAACCACGGCATCCGCGTGCAGACTGGTGGAATGGTGCGTGCGCCACTCAGCGGAGATTCCGCTTCAGGCGATTGCGCCTGTCGTCAAGCTTGTGCAGGTCCTGTACCTGTTGGTCACCGGCGCACCGAAATTGGCCGTATCTATCGCTGGAATGCTCTTCGGCTGGCTGCGTCAGCTCGACGAGCCGGACGCGGACGTCCTGATTCCTGCGGGGGCCACGCCCTTGCGCATCGACCGCAGGTCCATGATCTCGGAGCTCAGGGCGGTGTCCTTGCTGCTATCGCCCTACGCGCTGGAGCAGACGAAGGCCTATTTGCGCGCCGTCGCCACGGAGAACGACGGATTCAAGTTCAAGGAGGTCCGCCCATTCAGCGCAACCATCGCGCGCGTAGCGCCGCAGGAACTCGCCGATCTCGTTGCGGCGAGCCTGATCGAACCTCAAGACCGTCGAAGCCAGGGTGGTCGCCGCCGGGATCAAGCGTTCAGTTTCAACGACAGCGACTATCTGCCGCCATCACCGGCGCAGACGCCCTTCCTGGACCTGCTTGAGGCGGCGCCCACCGTGGGCCTCGACCTCGTGCGCAAGCTCGTCGATGAAGCGGTTGCCTTCCGATCCGGTTACGGCGATCCGGAAACGACCGGATTCTTGCTCGCGCTCGACGACGGTCCACGGTTCTTCCCATGGACCCAAACGTACCTCTGGTCGCGCGACCAGGCTCGCGAGTACTCGGTGGCGTCGGCGCTGATGGCGTTGGAAGCATGGGGACACGGCCGCGTCGAGGCAGGAGAGCAGTTGGATGCCGTCATAGCCGACATCCTCGGCCCCAACGGCAGTTGCGCGGCTTATCTGCTTGTGGCGATCGATCTTCTGCTGTCCCACTGGCCGGCGAGTCGGGAGTTGCTGGTTCCCTTCATCGCGTCCCCGGAGTTGTTGGCGGCGGATCGAGGACGGGCAGGGCATGATCCTCTGTCGACATTGGGCTTCGGCGTTGCCCAGGAGCCGGCCGGAAGAGTACGTCTCGCTGACCTCCAAGCGAAACGCTCGAGAGGTGTTGCGCTCGAGAGATTCTTGCTGGGCTATCTTCGGGACGACGAAGCGTCTCGGCGGGTGAGGACACTGCTAAAAAAGGCAGTTGTTAGGACTGGACCGTACGCTGCGCATGCGGACTTCGGCGATCCAGGGTTCATGGGTACCTATGCGCTGAACGTGCTTGACGAACGCAATTGGGTCGCCGTCGGAGACCTGCGCGAGTATCGATCACCGCCGGCAGAGGCCGATCATCTGGCGTGCCTTGACGAGTATCACAGCGGTCGCCGTCGCTCCATCGAAATCGAATCGAAGATCCAGCTCGCGATACACGACCTCACGCACGCTACCACGACCGTCGCACGCGAATCGGTAGAGTTCGCGAACGGCGAGCTGCCGGACGACACCGACTCCGGTGTGTTGCGTTCGAGGTCGACGCGCCTCGCGGCGACGGCGATGCTCGCGGCGCGAGACGGCGACGACGCGCTGCTGGATGAACACGAGGATTGGGTGCGCGAGGTTGTCAGGCTCACCTTGTCCCAAGAGGGAGAAAGCTACCGCACTTCAAGCTCAGCGCTCGCCTACAATCCTCAGGCCCTGTCGGTGCTGGCATTGATCCATCTTTGGCGCCGGCGCGGCCGAAATTCCGATCGCGATGCATTGCTTCGCGCTGCAACGCGGCAAGACCGCTGTGCGGTGCCGGCGTTCTTGGCGGCGCTGGATGCCGTCGCCGGAACCGATCCGCGTTTGCTGAAGTCCGCCGCGCGTGCCGCCTTCGCCACGAGTCGTTGGAGGTACAGCCCCTGGAACGAGGACAAGGCGGAAGCGACGAGATATGGGCGTGAGAAGGAGAACGTCGATCGCCTGGCAGTCGAAGCCGAGATTGCTTGGCTGGACGGAAGCTCCGAACCTGTCTGGCCCGCCTTTCCGGAGGAAGAGCCGATTCTCAGGCAACACACACGTGTGCGAAGCCCGCGCTCGGCCGGAACCGACAATCCCGAAGATGCAGCAAGCCTAAGACGGATTCCAGAAGCGAGCGCTCACATTGACACTCAGGTTGCCGCGCTGTGGCTGAATCTTCTGGCGGGCAATGGTGTGGCACGGGAATGGCATTCTGAGATAGTCGGGACCTACGCCATCTGGTCTGCGAGGAAAAACGGATTCGGTCATCCGCCTGACGTCGAGGTGGACCGGGAGCCTATGAAATGGAACAACGTTTTCTACGTCCTCGTCGCAAACCAATTGATGGATGCCCGCGACGATCGGTTCGATGAACTCCTGGCGCAGATCGAAGGACTTCCGGACCGCTCGTTCGGAGACGTTTCGGAGATCGTGCTCCACGCCGCCGATGTCTGCTACTTCACCGACATAACGCGCTCGCCCGAGCGTGCGGTGGAGCTTCGCCGTCGAATGGTGGCCCGCGCTTCGAAGTTGCGTTGCTGGAACCGCGATCCACGGCCGGGCGATCTGTCGGTTGATCGCGACACCGGCGGCGTGGTCGCGAAGTTATTGTTGAACACGCATAACCTAATCGGTGGCACCACCAGCTACCTCGTGCCAGCAGTGTTTGATCGCATCGATCCTATTCTGGAGGTGCTGCGCCCGTTCGTACGGGGCGGACCCACTCCCTTCGTCGCGTTGTGCACAATGAACATGCTGCTCGTAGCACCACGGGTGCGGCATCTCGATTTCCTGCTGCATGCTGCGGAAGAATGGCTCCAGCGGCTGCCTACCGATATCGGAATGTGGGTGGAGCTCGGAATCGGTCGGCGGCTAGTGGAATGGTTGAACACAGCCGCGGAGGAAGATTCGTCACTACTCACGCACGTCCATCCGATGCGCAATCGTATCGACGGCATTGTCGGACAACTCGTTAAGCTTGGCGTTCCGGGGAGCTATGATTTCGAGAGTATCGTGGAGCAGAGCGGTGATTGACCGTGTCGGATGCATTTTCACGAACAGGTCTACAGCACCAGCTCCGCCGCCACCAGACCCGCTTCGAGACCGTGGACCAGGACGACCAGGATCTTTGTCATCGCGCGGTCGCCGTGAGGGTGGTGAAGTGGGGGTTCTGCAATTAGCGCAGCGGCTGGGCCATGGTGCGGGACAGTGCGCCGTCACGCAGAACCCGGGCTTGCGCTGGACCAGCGCCATGTAGTGCTGCCATTCGTGGTGACCCCGGTGGCAGCTCGAAGCTGGCGATGACCGCATTGCTTACTTCCATAGCCAGCTCGAACGAGTAGATCCGTAGCCTCGCCAAGGCGCGGACGTGCTCACACTGCACGCTGTAGCCGTTGCGCTGAAACGCGAGGAGCGAGGTGGTGCCAGTTCGTACCGGGTTTTTTCGTCGGACCAGTGATGGGGGCAGGCCTCTGGCAGCGCTGTGCAGCTCAACCATGCCCAGTTTTGGCGGGACAGCGGGCCCGAAGAATCATGGCTGCTGTTCATGGCCGATTGTGTGGTGCCAACAGCGTTGGAGGGGGCTTCAGTAGTCATTCGTGACCGAGAGCCGTAGTAGGCATCGTTCTTGACACGCGATGTCAGCGCCACGCTGCTGTTGGCCCGTAGCGACCGAGAGGCGCCCGACCGGCTGCTGCCCCGCCTCCCGAGGGCTGAGTGGACCCCGGCACCGCTCGGGCTCAGAACACGTAGGCAACTGGCGGGCTATGGTCTGTTGCTGACACCCAAGGCTATGCTAGGGCGAACATCGCTGGGTGATCCGAATGGGCCAGGTCAAGACCGATTGGATGGAGGCCGAAGAGCGTGGCTGGAGCGGCGTAGACAAGGTAGTTTGTTCAGGCTGCGTCGACGATTCGGCACTGAAGCGGGTCGTGCGGGACGCGGCACGATCAGGCAGGTGCGATTACTGCGGAAACAGGAGGAAGGTCGCGGCAGTCGAAGCGCTGCAGGAAGCCGTGTATGCCGCGGTGTGGACCTACTACCACGAACCTACGGACGCCGGCGTGCCGTGGGATCGCGGATTCGTGATCGATCCGATCGACATCCAGGAGGTCTTCTACGGCCTGGGTTTCGATGGCCACCCGGATCTCATCGCCGACATCGTCGATGCGGACATGGGAAACGGCTGGGTGGCCGCAGTGGATGGGCATTGGGCGTCGGCCCACGATCACGAGGTGATGCTTGGGTCGTGGGCGTCTTTTGTCGAGGTGATCAAGCACAAGACGCGATTCCACTTCGGTTCCGTGGGCGAGATCTCCACGGCTGGCGCGCAGGACGTCGAGCCACGCCACATGCTGGGCGTGCTGGGCAATCGCCTCCGCCCTTACGTCAGGCAGGTCCCGGAGGGCACGCGGGTGTTTCGGGCGCGCATGAAGGAGAGGGGGGATGCTTGGAGCCCGTGCGCCAAGGAGTTGGGAGCACCTCCCTTCGACAAGGCGCGTGCAGGGCGCATGAATCCGGCGGGCATTCCGTACCTGTATGTCGCGTTCGACACCAAGACCGCGCTGCGGGAGATCGGGGAGTCGACCGCCAAGACCGAAGCGACGTTCATGGCGACCTTCGAGCTGACCGAGCCATTGCTGGTGATCGATTTGACGCGCCTGCCGCCACCGCCATCGGTGTTCGACCTGGAGAATAAGAATGAGCGCGAGAAACTGCTGTTCGCTGGGGGTTTCGTGGACGCGATCTCCAAGCCGGTGATCAAGAACGGTCAGGAACACGTGGAGTACGTACCTTCGCAAGTAGTCTGTGAGTATCTGGCGCAAGTGTTCAAGCAGGGGGGGAAAGCGACTCTAGAAGGCCTGGTCTTTCCAAGTTCCGTACGCGAGGGCGGCAGAAACTTGGTTGTCTTCCCCTCAGAACGCGGTCTCGATCAGTCTTTCCACGGGGTAGAGTACAGGCACGCCAGGAGGGTCCGGTCGCGACAGTAACCGCACTCCGCCCCTCTCGACTCTAAGTCTCGAAGCATGAGACTGAATCGTGGTGTAGTAGAAAGATGACTGCCGGCATTCGGCAGGAGTGTAGCGTCGGCGGACTGGCGTCGGGAGCGGATATGGGCTTAGAAGAGAAATCGTCAGCAACCCAAAAGGGGATGCCGATCTATGAGGACACAGAAGAACGCTCCATCGTCGACGCACTCGACGATAATCACGAGACGCCTGACTGGTATCCCGCCAATGAGCTTGCGAGGAAGCTATGGCATTTCAACGCCACGACGAGGCGGTCTTGAAATCTGTCGAGAACTCGGCAGTTGAGGCCGTCAGATTTGAGGCAGACCGTCCCCGGCCATGTAGAAGCTACCGAATTGGTGACGGGGCAACTGTTTCTGTACTCGGCGTCGTACCGCGAAACAGTGGCTTACAAACGACTGCCCTCGATTGAAACGAGTATGAATGGGTGACCTTACCCACTAAAAATGTACTCTGTCCGGAAAACTGCAACTAAATCTGTACTTAGCCCGTTTGGGTTCGCGGACGGAATTGTCATCGAGAGAGTCTAGGAGTACGGTTGCGCCGAACACCTAGGGCCTGCCGATCAGGCAGGCGACCTTTGTCACGGCAGGCCCAGATAGTGACATTGGTGTCGCCCTGATCGTCAGTTGTAGACGATAGAATAGTGACGCGTGGACTGGATCTCTTGAGATGAGTTTGGCGACGCGAGCGCGAAAACGCATCCTGGGCGTACGGCAGGCGCGCACCAGCAATTCTTCGAATCTCTGGCACCTCAAGTCGCCGCTCGCTAGCCATGCGGTAACCCTCAGTGGCGATCTCAGTATGCTGCTGTTCTACTACTGCGAAGGTGATCCAGCGGTCCACCGAGCTGAGTATGCCGGGCCAGAAGTTGACCTCTCGATAGGCGGCATGGAGGCGATTGCTGATGCGGTGGTCGTCCTTGAGGATGGGGCGTCCCAAGGCAGAGTGGTAGACGACGGCTCCACCAACGCATTAAAGAAAATTTCCGCACTGCAAGAGGCCGGTGGCCGATCGATCACATTAATTACCGTTGGCGATCTGATTGAGGCGTCCCTACGCATCCGTAACTGGAAGGCAGCCATCGCAGCCTTTCACCGGTGCGGAGGCGTGGACCTAGCGCCGCTTGCAGACGAAGTGGAATCCCATGTCCGGCTTCGCCGCTTCACCACCCTGGGAAATCTAGTCAATGACTTGGATGCCCATCATGCATCCCATGTAGTTGGGGCAGCCGTACTGGCGTTGCGAGCGCGCTCATTTCTATCAAACCTTGATACCGCGCCATGGTCTTTGCACACGAGGTTGATGAGGCTCGATCATGCCCGCCTTGCCTAGGTACACAAGAAGAACGTTGCCCGCTGACCTCAGAGATATGTCGGCGTGGCCGTCGTTTGATTTCAGCGTGCTTAGTCCGGAGGATCTAGCTGTGTGGAACCGTCGCAGGGCTGCGCTTGCTTGCTACCTCGCAGGCGATCCAGTTTCATTGATCGAAGAGCGACACGGCTACCAATGTCATCAGGTTGTGCTCTTCTTGAACCGATGTCTCCACGTAATGCACGATGGCCGACTCGCCGGCTTCATGGGCTTGGTAAAGGGAATTCGGACCAAGCCACCTGTTCGAAGACGCCCCGTCCGCTCAATGCCCCATCTGTCACGCGGTGGGTACGTAGGCGCACTTGACCAGACGTTCACGATTAGTCCGAGCATCCGAGTCGCCTTGGATAAGTACTTGGCGACGGGTGTCGACCCTGCGGGGAACGATCGGGGGAGGGTAACGCCCCGCACAGCACATCAAGTTTTCCTGAGGCTCTGCACTGATGCAGGACTTGGACCTTCAGACTGGCCGTTCTGCGTAGAGCGCCAAGGACGTACCAGTCTTACCCAATACTTACACCGATTCTTTGCCGACAACCATCAACAGGTAGCGCTGCTTCAGTTCGGGGAGATTAGCCGAGATCGCTCCAAACGGGGCAGATCGCCATTGGAAAAGATCGAGGCGAAGGCTCCCTTCGAAGTGGTAGAGGCAGATGAGCACGAAGTGCACATGATCATCTCGGTCGGCATTGAAACGCCGAAAGGAACGAAATTTGTCCCCTGCCGGAGATTGACGCTGATCGTAGCGGTGGACCGTTACACCAACTACATCTTGGCATGGGATTTGGTAGCGCGTCGCCAGCCATCCAGTGCGGACTTCCTGGAATGCATCGATCGAGCGATTGCAGGACAGTGCCTTTCGGTTGAAATCAAGCAAGCGTTGCTATCGGGAGTGCGGCGCACCAATCAATGTGGACTTCGAATCGGCTTTGACACGCTTTTCGTCGACAACGCACTGGCGCACCTGTCCGACTCCGTATGCGCCAAGGTCCGCGAATCCGCTGGTGCCGCTGTTAGTTTTGGCGCGATCAAGCGCCCCCAGCGGCGCTGCCTGGTGGAGCGTGTTTTCAGCTGGATGGCACGAGAGCTCTTCCATCGCTCACGCGCCACAACCGGGAACAATCCCGTAGACACGCGACGAGTTCACCCAGAGCGCGCGGCTGTAGGCATGAAGATCTCCATGGAGGACATCATGCATGCAATGACAAATGCAGTAGGGCTGTGGAATAACAGGCCCACCGAGGCCAATTATGGAAGTAGCCCCGCTCAGCAGCTGCTAGATTACTATTTCAATACCAGCGGGGTGCTGCCGCCACTGTGCCCACCCCCTGACCTTACGTCCCTGCCGCTGAGGCTTGAAATCTGCATGCCTACCGTACGCGGAAGTCAAGCGAAGGGTAGGTTACCGTATATAACGTATGCCTCCGTGGAGTATTCATCCAGGGAGCTCGCGGCACGGTGGGACTTGGTAGGTGAGAAGATCCGAGTGCACGCCGACCCTAACGACATTTCTACCGTCAAAGCCTACACCGTAGAGGGCGAAGTACTTGACGAGCTACTGCCAATCTCCAGTCGTTGGCGGTATCCGCACTCGCGCGAGATGCGCCGCTTGCTCAAAGCCAAAATCAAGCATGCGCATGACCTTCTTGACCAACATCCCGCCCAGGAGTTCCTCGCGGGCCAGGAACAAGCTGCACTTGAAGCAAACGAAAAGTCAGCCAGGGTGACGCGAGCTGCCTCCATAGTCGCGGAGGAGGCCCGCAAGGGATATACCTCTGAGCAGCCGCAGCCGATGCACTCGAAACGCGAATCCACACAGCAGCTTGTGCGCCGACTTCGTAAGCCAACGGTGATCGACTTCAGCGTCATTGGGAAAACGTGAGGAGCTTATGCACGCCAAGGACAATGTGGAGGCGATCCGTGCGACCTATCCGGACCTGCTCGCTGACCATCCGTTACTGAGGGGTAACGCGATACTTGCCACGCCCGCCGTGAGGGAGGCGGCGACGCTCATCTTCGATAAGGCTCGCCGTGCGCGGTCATCGGTTGCATTCTGGGCGCACCCACTCTCCGGGAAGTCCTCCTGCATTGCCGCCCTGAGAAAGCTGGCACCTGTTCAGTTCCCACGCTGCGGCTTCATAGTCTATGAACCTTCCTCCAAAGAGGTCCCTGCGGAAGGCGCACTGATTGAAGACCTGCTTTCCGAGATCGGCTATGAGGGCCGCATTGATCGCACCCTGACCGGGAAGCGGAATCAGCTTGAACGAGCGCTTTACTCGCTGGCTATCGCTGGAAGACGCATCTTCCTGGTAATTGACGAAGCTCAGAACCTCCACGCAAAGGAGCTCGGGTGGCTGAAGCGCCTGGTCAACTGGCTCACTGTTCGAGATATCAAAGTGACTGTGGTGCTGTTTGGCCAAAGCCAGCTGTGCGCCATGCATGACCGACTCAAGGTCCAAATGCCGGACTTCAGTGAGAGGTTCATGTCGCGACTCAATGAGTTCCGAAGCCTGCAAGACGCGGCTGACATACGAGTATGTCTGCGCTGTTGTGACGAGGAGGCGCAGTATCCGACGGGATCTGGGTGGTCGTACACCCAGTACCTATGGCCGCGTGCTTACGCACAGGGATTTCGTCTCGCAAGGTGTGCAGACGAAATGTTTGAGGCGTTCCGTGCCCGGTCCGGGGGCGTGATTGATCGAGAGGGGGTGAGCATGCAGTGGATAGCGGAGGCGCTCATGCTGGTGGGCCTCGACGCGGAGACCAGCGATGCCGATGATCTGGTGCTGACCCGCAACGACTGGGAACGAGCAATCGAAGACACCGATTATGGTGCGCGTAGTCCGCCCGCATTCGTGTCTGCCGCACGACGTGGCCGAGTTAATCGTCAGGATGGCGCATGATTTCCTGGAGTCGCCTGTTGATCGATGACCACTGCTCATCGTGGTCCATCGTTCAGCTTTTGGGCTGGCTAAATCGCTCACGCGTAACTTGGCTAAAGACCAAGCGAGCGTGGCGATTCCATTTGCGCGGCCAAGCCGTGCTCTTGCCGGATGCACAAGCGGTACTCTTGCCGGATGCGGATGCGGATGCGGATGCGGATGTGGGTGCGGGTACGCACCTAGCCGAGCAAGAAGAGCTCAGTGATGTGGCGCACCTGCTCGCCGAACCGCGCAGGTGGCTTGGTGAGGACGAGCTTCGATACTGCCCAGTATGCGTTGGTTACGGGATGCACTACGCGTATCAGCAGGACGATAGGTTCAGGAACTGCATTATTCATGGTATCCCCCTTCAGCTGCAGTGCCCCAACTGCGGCACTTCACTCGACACAAAAGGCGTAAGCTGCAGTGGATACGCCTGTATTGAGTGCGGCCAGTCCCTGCTCGACGCAAGAACCTCCATGCTGCGTGGGGAATGCCAGGGCAAGCTAGCAGCTTCGGCGCTAAACGAGCTCGAAGCATGGCAGGGGGCAGTAGACCAGCTCGGCTCTGGATGTCAAACGCCGAGGACGGGGTATGCGCACCCGTTATGGGGGGACCTGTCGACGCGTGAGGAGACCGGCTGGTATTGGCGCGCCATTGAGGTGAATCCGAACTCGTTGGTCGCTGCGGCGCTGGAGCCGGCACCAAGCACCTTCCACTTCTACCCATCACTCCCCAAGCTGATATCTCTGTGCGACCAGCGAGCGGGGAGGTCGGAAGAGCATACGCTCCCGGCCTATCAGCGTATGTTTAGAGCAGTTTCCCGTCACCTCCGACGAAGCCATCTACGAGGTCATGGCGCTTGCGCCAGATATGCGTTAACGGCCATTGGTGGGTTGCGAGGGCGCATCCCTAGGGAGATCTGCATACATCCAGAGATGTGCTGCTTGGGACAGGGCTATGCGCTCTGGCGACTGCAGTGGGACCGCGAGTTCAAGCGAATGGATGCGTGGTTTGATCGGCATCGTGCAGACGACTGGGAGGAGCAGATGGGGCTTCCCAGCCTTCCCGCCGCGCAACTAAGCCTTGCCAGCTCTTTCCAGCACTGGGTCTACGCCCTAGCGGAGATTCAGAATGCATATGCTGACTTAGACCAACGCGCAATTCTCGATGGCGTGACAGACACGCCACATTGGGCCCTCCTTCAGCCGGGGGCCTCTTACAGTTGTCCGATGCACTTTAGGCATCCTGACTTGGGCACGCTTGGTCGATGTGATCGCGGTGGCGTACGACGGCGCGAACATGAGCGAGTTCTATCCACCTTGCAGGAAATTGGAAGACAACGGCAGGCTATCAAAGCGCGCCTGTTGGCCGACCTTCCTGTGCCACCCCCATAGATCGCCAGGGGATGCCTAAGATTGAGGAACCATTGCATAAACCTTAGCTGTTGGAAGACGCGCGGCTATTTCGCAGGCGATGGAAGCAGCGTAATGAGCGCCATCCAAGGTGCAATGGTCAGGGCAGTAGCGAGGTAAGACCGCTTCAAGCACTTGAACTTGGAAGCCAGGATCTTGGAGTTCCTCCAGCATTGACCCAGCAGGTCTCGCTCAAACGCATCCAGTGTCCTGTCCTCGCAAGCGCGCAAGAACTCAGACTCGGTCATTTTTTCGATTCGAAGAAAGAAGATCAGCGAATTGGATCCGCCGCGAAGCTCTGGGAAGTATCCCCACCACAGGTTCCAGAAGCTCAACGTCAACGGCGTCAGGAACAGCACGCCAATGACTGAGACGAGTAGGGTGAGATCTTCCGGCCTGGGGATTCGGGTGGAAAGCATCGCCAGCATGCCCAGGTTGATGCCCAGACCGACCGATAGCTTCGTGTCCACTCGCGAGAAGAAGCCAAGCACGAGCTGCAGCTGCTGCCATGCGGCGTTAACGCGGTCGCTTTGACTTGGCTGGCGGTCGCCAGAATTTCGAACTTCTTGCATGTTGAGAGCTCTCTTTCTTCATGGAGGCGACTAGCTTGCGTCGGATGGCCATGCGAAGACCGCATGTCTCCAAGGTCCCGCAGCAAACCATTCCCGCTGCAGCGCATTGATCAAGGAAGGCCCTGTCGGCTAGCAAGCAGCGGTGCCGTTCCAGGACAAAGGTCACCAGAGCTTCGGCGTGGTCTACGCAATCCGCCGTCGCGCGCTCAGGATGGCGACCGCAAGGGCAGGCCAATCTTCCAGAAAGCAGGGTGTTGCTGCGAAGCGAAACGCGCGCAAGAAGTCGTTTGCCACGCCACAGCTCCAATCGATGCTTTCCCGGTCGCCCATCTTGCCGGACTTCTAACAAGCCGGCTTGCGCTGCCGCCTTGAATTCTGGGCCCAAGCATTCGGCTGCCTGCTCTGCGATAGCTTGATGCTTGGCCGCGTCGCCATGGGCGCGGCCGTTTTCCGCGCCAGGGAAGACCCTGCGTACGTTCGCGCTGATTTGATGGGCCAAGAATCGATACACGGTCGACCACCACTGTCTGGCTGCCGCTTCGTCAATGATGTGGCCCGGCTTGCTTTCACCCCATCCCAAGCAGAAGCTTTGGTTGGGGTTGATGTGTCTGTCAGGGCAGAATTGCGGCAGTTGATGGTGTCCTGGGGCTTCCTGAGCAGACACGTGCTCCCCGGCGATGGAGATCGCCAGGGTGAAAACATGCACAGCCCCGCCTGGACGAGTGACCAAGATCTCAGCCCTCCCTCCGCCTGCGGCGCGACGCAGCGTGGCACCGAAGTCCGATGCCACGCCTTGCAGCAATTCGAAGGCCAACGCCATCAGTGGATATCTGAGTGCGGGCGGATCGGCTGTTCAAGGGCGGGAACCACCGCGGGGGCCGCCTCTGCGTAATGGGCCGCCAATACCGCCTTGGCTACTGGGTCACCCGACGCGGCCAGTTCTTCCACCGCTGCCGCGTAATCGAGGTTGGCCACCTTTCGGTCAGATGCGAACACTCGACGAACTGCGTCGGTACCGGCGTTGTAGGCCTTCTCACCGATCGCGGTCTGCACGCCATCGCACTGCCGCTGTTCATCCTCCGAGGCCAGCACCGCCCTGCCGGTTGCGCAGCGCACCAAACTGCCCTTCATGCCCAGCCGGGACAGTGCCAGCGGCCCAAGCTCAAAGCCGATGGCCAGGCCCAGCTGCTCGGTGGTCGAACCCTCGGAGTTCAAGTAGTCGAGGGCCACGGCGAAGCTGCTGCGAAGTGCGCCTGCGCACTGTACAGCTGTACTCACCGTCGCTTCGGTGTCGGTCTCCTTTGAGGTACCTTCCAGCAGCACGCCTTGCAGGCAATCGCCGATAAAGCGAATGCGCCGCCCGGCAAAGTCCAAGTGCACTACCGCATCCAGCTCTGACCGCAGCACGTGGAGAGCGCGTACCAGATGCTGCGGATCCTCATCCAGATGCTTATCTACGAAGTTAGTGAAGCCGTCGATGTCTGCATACAGCGACACGCCCTCAAAGCGCTTGGACTTGGCAGCGCTAAGCAGGCTGAAGTCCAGATCGGAAATCGGCGGGGTGGGTCGACTGAATTCGAACTCGCCAATGGGCAGGTCCTCCTGCTCCTCCTTCCAGAGCTCGATGATCCTCGTCTTGGAAACTCCCAGGCCTGCCGCCTCCACGCAGGCCGCCACTTGGTCTTGGGTCAGTGGCGTGGTGCGGTCTTTGTCGCCGCTCAGCGCCGGGAGCTCGAGCAGCGCCCGTGCACCATGGGTGAGGTAAATGCCCTCCGCCACGCCATGGCCGGCGCACTTGGCGGCCTGATTTGCCGGGGAGCCCAGGAAGAGCGGCTCGCGGCTGGCGCGGCGACCGTTGTTGACGGCCAGTGCCAGCCCGCTGTCGATACCCACACGGACCTGTGCATTGGGGATGTGCTCATCCGTATCGCCCGTTTCGGCCAGAACGTCGATGGTCAGCTGGGCAATGGCCACCGCGCGCTCGATCCGTGCGCGCTCATCGGCATCGCCATAGGGCTTGGTGACCACCGCATGCAACCGTTGGTTGTGGAAATCCACGCGGACCGTCTCACTCTCGACTAGGAGGCGGTGGACGGCGCGGTAATGCTGATTCAGGAAGCGGAGAGCGCGCTTGTGGCACGTTTCGCCTTCAACATTGGTGCAGTTGAGCATGTCCTGCAGATTGACGATGTCGATGTAGACATGCGCGCCGTTAACCCGATAGGCGCGGTTGACCGCGATATTGTCCAACGAGGTCTCGCGCGTGTAGTCACGAATATCGACCTTACGGACTTCCTCGTAACGCGTGGCCAGGCGCTTCTTGGTGCGGTCTTCCTTCCAGCTATGTCCCATCGTCCTGCTCCCTGCGGCCAAATGGAGACCGGGCCGGAGCGGGTCGCGTCGCTCTCGGGCCGGGCACCAACCGGTTTTCGGCTGGTTCATTTGTCGTATATTGGGAGCCAGTTCACACTTTCAAGGGAGGGAAGGTATGGGGGCGAGCATTATCGAGCGACTTTCTGCCGACGGCGGCAGGCGACTGGTGGCGGCCTTGGCCGAGTTCCGCACCCTGGCGGGGCTGGAGGCTGCTGCCACGCAGCTGGCTGAGGCCGGGGAACTGCTGGACGTGGCGGCTGGCGCGTCCTTCATCACGCAAGAAGATGCCGAAACCGACGTCTTTTTCATCGTGGCCGGTGCGGTCGACGTGATCGTCAATGGCAAAGTGGTCAATACCCGCCGCGTCGGGGAACACGTGGGGGAGATGGCAGCCATCGAGCCGACCCAGTTGCGTTCGGCGACCATCACCGCCACCGAGCCCACAGTGGTGCTGAAGGTGCCTGAAAGCGATTTCAGTCGCGTTGCCGATGCACACCCATTGATCTGGCGGCGCTTGGCAGCTGCTCTGTCGCGCCGGCTGAAGGAGCGCAACCGAATGATTACGGCCCCCCGCGAACGGGTCCGGGTCTTCGTGATGTCCTCGGTGGAGGCGCTGCCGGTCACCCGCCTGCTGGTGCAGCATTTCGAGCACGATCCCTTCCTGACGGTGGTCTGGGACCATGGCGTTTTCCGCGCGGCCAACTACACCCTTGATGAGCTGGAGGCCCAGCTGGAACAGGCGGACTTTGCCATTGCCGTGGCTCATGCCGACGACATGGTGATCAGCCGCGGTGACGAGTGGCCGGTCATGCGCGACAACGTCGTCTTTGAGCTGGGCATGTTCATTGGGTTCCTGGGACGTCGGCGCGCCTTCCTGATGGAGCCGCGCGAAGACAAGCTGAAGCTGCCAAGCGACCTGGCGGGGCTGACTACCGTTCCTTACCGATACAAACCTGGTGCCGATGCCCGTGCCTTGCTGGCACCGGCATGCGAGCAGATCCGCGCCCGGATTCTCGCCGCTGGACCGAGGGACTGACCATGACAGTGCTGGAAGAGATGACGGCAGCAGTCGAAGCGATCACGCAAAACCAGTGGTCAACCCGACAGGGCCAGGTCGTGCCCGATCCTGAGGATCTGCGGCTGGGCAACGACGCAGTCGAGTTTGATCGCGCCACGGTCCTGTACGCAGACCTTAAAGGCTCCACCAAGATGGTCGATGCCGAGCATTGGTGGCTGAGCGCGGAGATCTACAAAGCGTTCCTGCATTGCGCCGCCACCATCATCAAGAAGGAGGGCGGCAAGATTACCTCCTACGACGGTGACCGCGTCATGGGCATCTGGGTCGGTGACCGGCAAGCCACGCCAGCCGCCAAGGCAGGGTTGAAAATCAACTACGCGGTCAAGAATATCGTCGTGCCGGCACTGCGGCGCCAGTATCCGCACTGGGCCGGCACCGTGAAGCAGGTGGTCGGAATCGACAGCAGTACAATCCGCGCTGCACGCACGGGTGTGCGCGGCGGTAATGACCTCGTGTGGGTGGGGCGCGCTGCCAATCACGCTGCTAAGCTGACCGAGCTGGACCTAGAACCGTCCACGTGGATTACCGACGAGGTGTTCACCCGGTTGGCGGATGAGTCAAAGTACGGTGGCGCGCCGCCGACATTGATGTGGAAGCCCTACACCTGGAACCAGCAGGGCAATCGCCGCATTCATGGTTCCAACTGGACGTGGAAGGTCTAGCCCGCGATCAGGGCGCATCCGATAGTCGCGCCGCGGGGTTGTTCACCGCGCCGCCTTGCTGGAAGTACCCCACCACGCTGGCCACCGAGCGGTGATCGGTCATAGCCATCAGGGCGGGCAGGGCCACGCCCTGGCGCGCCCCTTCGGTGATGAAGCCCGAGCGCAGGCTGTGACCGCCGAAATCCCCCTCCAGGCCGGCCAGCGCGGCACGGCGCTGGATGACCAGGGCAATGGCGCGATCACTCAACGCCGGGCCGACCCGGTTACCCCACACCCGGCGAAACAGCGCCCCTTCGGCGAGCTTGGCGGCGTCCAGCCATGCCTGCAACGCGGTCGCGGCCGCGCCCAGTAGCGGCTTGTCCGGACTGCCGCCGGCCTTGGGCCCGTCCTGCAGCGTCTTGCCCTGGTCCAGGTGGTAGACAAAGCCGCCCTCGGGCAGCGCACGCAGATGGGCCAGGGTCGCTGCCGCCACCTCGCTGCGACGGCGACCGCCCGTGGCAAAGCCGAAGTAGAGCAGGGCACGATCGCGCACTCCGGCCAGGTCGGGGCCGCAGGTGGCCAACAGCGCGTGCAGCTCCACCCGGGTGATCGCAACCTTCTTGCGTGGGCGCTCGCCACGCTTGTGCGCGGTCCGGCGGGCGCTGGCCAGCAGCTGGCGCACCTCGGCGCTGTCGATGGGGTTGGCCAGGTGCTGCAGCTGATGGACCTTGCTCAGCACCGAGACGCGGTGGGTGAGGGTGGCCAAGCGCCACGGGCCGGGGCGGCTCTTCAACCTGGCCGCCACCAGCGCCTGGTCCAGCGCGGCCGGCAACTCCCAGCGTACGCCCTCGGCGGTGTCGCGGGCCACGTGGTCGACGATGAATTGCACCACCGTTGCTGCGGGCAGCGGCAGCCGCAGCGGCTGGCCGTACCGGCCCTGGTACCAGCCGGCCCAGTAGCGCAGGGCGGTGCGGTAGCTGCGGGTGGTATTGGCGCTGCGTGCTGCTGCCAGGATCTGGTCGGCGGCGGTGGCGGCCTGCGCTGACAGCCGGGCCGGCTCGGGCAGGGCGAGCGTCCGATCGACGGTAGTAGAAGTGATGGTTTTCATCTGTACTATGTATGCCTCACTACAGCAATGCCGCGATACTTCCGATAAGTCTACATTATCGGAAGTACAGCGCCTGCCGCCGTAAGTTTGAACCCAGGAGACCCGCATGGCCCGTGGCCTGACCGAGTTGGATGTGCATAACGCCGCCGATGACCTCGTCGCCGGCGGGGAGCGGCCCACCGTGGAGCGCATTCGTGCCCACCTGGGGACCGGCTCCCCCAATACCGTGACCCGTCACTTGGAGACCTGGTGGGCCAGCGTCGGCGCACGCCTGCGCCAGCGCGCCCGGGAACAGGGCCGCCCGGACGTGCCGGCGGCGGTGGACGCGTTGGCGCAACGCTGCTGGGCCGCCGCGCTGGAGGCCGCCGCCGAACACGCGCAGGCCGTGGTGGCCGGCGAACGCGCCAATCTGCAGGCGGCGCAGGCCGCCCTGGCCAGCCAGCAGGACGTGCTGGCTCAAGAGCGCAGCCAGGCGCTGGAGCAACTGTCCCAGGCCCAGCACCAGGCCCGCACAGCCGAGGCCAGCGCAGCCGCCCTGCGCGAGCAGATGCAACAGCTGCACAACCAGCGCGACGACCTGCTCCGGCAACGCGACGGCGCGTATAGGCGTAACGAACACCTGGAAGGTCAACTGGCCGCGCTGCGCACCGAGCTGGCGCAGAAAGCCGACCAGCACAGCGCCGAGCGCGATGAGCTGCTGGCGCACCTGCGCGCCACCGAGGACCGCGCCCTGGCCGAGGTGGACCGGGCCCGCCAGGCCCTGCAGCAGCTTCAGCACAGCGTCACCACACAAGCCCGCCAGCAACAGCGTGAGCTCAGCGAGCTGAGCTCGGCCCGTCAGCAGGCCGAACAGGCCAGCGCCCAGGCGCTGCGCGAGCGCGACATCCAGCGCGCACTGGCCAGCGCCTATGCCAGCCAGCTTGAGCGCCTGGGCGATCTGCCCGAGCAGGTGCGCGCTGCACTGACCCCGCCGGCAGCGCCGGTGCCAACCAAACCCAAACCGCTCCGCAAGGCGCGCCCGCGGTAGGCCGATGACCGCTGCGAGCAGCCCCTCCCGCGCGATCACCCGCCGGCGGGGCAGGGCAGCGCTCCCGCCGCCACTCCACTGGCCCAACAGACCCACCAGGCACCCGATCAATGATGAGCAATGCCCAGTTGAACCGGATCCCCAGCATCGAACTACAGCTGTTCAAGTGGATCTCGCTGGTCGATGCCGCCGAGATCCCCGACTGTGTAGAGCTCAAGCGCGCCGGCACCCGGATCTGGATCAAGCACGCACGACAGCCGTTGGCCGGGTTGGGGGATGCGGTTCCGGTACTGACCCTGAGCAATATCCAGCTCAACCCCCGCCTCAAAGGCCGCGGTTGGCTGACCGAATTCATTGAGCTGTGCGATACCTTGATTCCGTGGCCGGCGCTGTTCGTGGAGCGCGTACAGAATCCCCGGCTGCCCGCCTTCCTCAGACGCAAAGGGTTTATCGAACTGCAGCACGCCAATTTCTATCGTCCATCCAAGGCCTGGCGGGCGTGCCATGACTGGTCGGCTGACCACGCCCTGGCTGCACAGCAACACGCCGACCGGGCACACGTACGGCCGCTGTGGGACGACCCCGATGCCATCGCCCAATTCATTGCACAACGAAAGGAGACACACCGATGACAACCACCATCTCCCGACGCGCGCACGCAGCCGACATGACCATGCTCGTGCTCTTCATCGCGCTGTTTCCGATCATGTCAACGCTGCATGCCCGGGTACCGAGTGAGCTGTATCACGTTCTGGCGGGCCTGCTGCTCGGCGGGATCGCCGCGCTCAGCCACGCCTTGCTACACGATGGCTTCGTGCGCTGGCGCTACGCCGGTGTGGCGGGCATTGAACGCTCCCGTTCGCTGCGGGTGCTGCTGCTGGGAATGGTGTACCCCGCGCTCGCGCTGGTCAGTGGCGTAATTGCACTGGTGGGCACCGCACCCAACGTCGGCCTGCACTACGCGATCGGCTTCTCCGCTGGCGGAGCGGTGATGGGCTGGCGCGCCAAGGCGGCGCTGGCGCACAAGCGAGCGCTGGGCCTTTAACGACGTCTAGCGGCGATCTGCTCTTTGCGTGCAATGCAGGACACCATCCACCACTGGGGGCCGCTGCAACCAGCGCGGTGCCACCTGGCGGCATTACTGCCTGGCCGGCACGCGACCGTACGTCACCGACGCCTGACCGGCATCCTCCCCAGGCCCTGACAGGGGTATTCCATGTCAACTTTCCACCCTGCTGACCCCGCTGACGGGCAACCGCGCCCGCAATCGCCGTTGTCTTTGCTCAGCGTCCCGTTTGAGCCGGGACTGCTGAGCGCGCCCGGCTGGGAGGACGGTCTGGCCAACCTGGACTGGACCGAAAACGACTGGGACCTCGCCCAGCGGATTGCCCAACGCGCCACCCAGGCCCAGCAGAGCGGCCAGGCCACCGCCTCAGCGCTTCTGCAGTTTGTCGCCAGGATCAGCTCAATGAGCCTGCAGGTCGGCGGCACCACCCTGTTCATGCCGCGCATCATCAGCCCCGAGGGATCCTCCGCCGGACTGGACCACATCAGCGCCAATGACCTGCAGGCGCTGACGGCGCTTGCGCGTCAGGCACCAACTGACTGGCTCACCGCACGGTGCGCCGATATCGCGCTGGCGACGAACCGGATCACGGGGCGGGACATCCAGCAATTGGCAGCGCTTGGGGCGCGCAGCTACCTCCGTCTGGCACAGCGTGCCGCGGCCAAGGAGATCACCCCGCAGGCGGTAGATCACCTGCGTAGAGCCCTGGATCTGGGCTGGCGCGGCCTGCGCAAGGATGATGCCTTCCGAAGCGAACTCTGGCTGACCTTCATGGTCATGTTCCAGTCGGTACTGGATGGCCCGATGAAGGGGTTGGCCAACCGTTTCGCCGACGAGCTACTCCGTCGCGCAGACGCAGAGCACACACAAGCGGCCGCCGCGTTGCTGGAGTCCACCGCCGCAGGGATGGACCCATCTGCGGACATCGACAGCGAGCTGACCCACCTGCTGTTCCAGCTGGCAAGCCGCCTGTGGCTGTCCCTCAACCTTGTCGAGCGCAGTCGCCAGGCCGGTCGGAAGGCAGGGGAATCACTGGTGGTACGCGCCGGCCGCGCCAGCTCGGCCATGGTCGCGTCGTACTGGATGGCCCAGGGCATTGCCGAGCTGCGGCAGAATCACGCGCCACGCGAGCGTATTCGCGAGCTCCAGCGCGACCTGGAGGACGTGCGCCTGCGCATCAACGACGAAATGGGGGAGGTGGCCATTCCAGTGGACACCCGTCCCATCCACGCCTGGGTGGACGAACACCTCGCAGCGACGGACTATCCAACCTCGCTGATGCGAATTGCGTTCAGCTTCACCGACTATTCGGACTTCACTACCGAAGTGGAACACGCCAAAGCACTCAAGGCAGACTACTTCAGCGCTTGGTTTGGCAGCACTGAGCTGGACGCCGACGGCGTACCGCTACGCTCGCACTCACCGTTTGATCCCACGGATCCCGAACACCTCGAAACGGCTGCGGTCGAAAATGTCTGCCAGACCCGCTACACCTTCTTGCTGGCACCATTCATTCTAACCAGCGTGCGAAAGCTCTCTGAGCGATTCAGCAGCTCCTTCAATGACGTTCTGTCCTTCGTGGGTAGAAGTCCGGGCGCTCCCGAGGGGCACCACAAGCAGATCGCACGGGGCTTGGTGGCAGGCCTGCAGCATGAGTGGGACACGGCCGGGATCAACCTACTTCCCATGGTCGAGCCGATGGTTCGTGCTCAGCTGAAGGCGCACGGCATCAACACCTTGGTGTTCAACAAGGTGAAAGGCGAACAGGAGCGCTCGCTGTCAGAGCTATTGGAGCTTGATGACGAGGTCGGCATTCTTCCGCGCGGCCTGAACTTCGAGCTCAAGGCCCTGATGACGCACCGCGCAGGCTGCAATCTCCGCAACCGCTACGCTCACGGACTACTAAGCGATCAACAGCTTGGGACCTTCCCCATTGTCATCACGTGGTGGGTCGTACTCAGGATGGTGTTGGACCCTTACCGCTGAAGTGGGCAAGCAGCGGCGGGAAGGCGCTGTTGAGACGGCCTCTCGCTAGATGTCCCTTGCTGTGCAATAGGCCGTTATCTGCCTGACGGCCTCGCGGGCGTACCGCGTGACCCCAATCAGCGTGGCAGAGGCCATGCCGTTCCAATCCCCGTATCCCAACAACCAGACCGAGGGCACCGCCACCGCTCGCAGGCCGCTGCCGTCGACCTCCACCTGGCCCTTCGGGGTTACCAGGTCCAAGCCCTTCAGGTGCGGCAACGCCGGGCGGAAGCCAGTGCACCAGATTACCGCATCGAACACCCGCTCGGTGCCATCGGCCCATTGCATGCCGGTGTGGGAGAAGCGGGCCGGCGGTGGCACGGCGGCAAGCACCCCTCGCGCCCGTGCGTCGAGCACCGGCGGCACCATCACGATGTCGCCGAAACCGCCTGACGGCAGCTCGGGCTCCCTGCCTTCCTGTTGCGCCTTCCATCGCTCAGTGGCGCGTTCGAACAGCACGCGGCCATCGACGTCATCGGCTAGGAACGCCGGGTCGTGCTGGGTGATCCAGGTGGTTTCAGCCACCATCGATACTTCGGCCAGAATCTGCGCACCTGAATTGCCACCGCCCATGATGGCCACCCGCATTCCGGCAAACGGCGCAGCGGTACTGTAGTGGGCAGAGTGCAGCTGGATCCCGGTAAAGGAGTCCAGCCCCTCGTACTCAGGGGTGTAGGGTTCTCCCCATGTTCCGGTGGCGCTGATCACCGCCCGCGCCAACCATTGCCGACCGTCGCTGGCCTCCACCCGCAGCCGTTCGCCGACGCGGGTGATTCGTTGCACGCGGATGGGGCGAATGATCGGCAGCGCATATTTCTTTTCGTACTGCGCCAGGTAGGCCAGCACCTCCGCACGCGCAGGGTAGGGGCCTTGGCTGGCGGGCATGGGCCATCCGGGAATGGAGCTCCAGCCCGCCGGGGAAAACAGATGCAGCGATTGCCAGGCATGCTGCCATGCGCCGCCGGGCGACGCTTGCGCATCGAGAATCACATAGGACAGCCCGCTGCGTCGCAGGAAATAGCCGGCCGAAAGACCCGACTGGCCACCTCCAATAACCACCACATCGACGCTCTCCATCGGTGCTCCCTCGCGCCGCCGCACTCAGGCGGCGCTCTTACGCTGCTGTTGATCGGAGATCTTGAGTGCATCCAGGTAGCGCTCCGCATCCAGTGCGGCCATGCAGCCGAACCCGGCCGAGGTGATGGCCTGGCGGTAGTGCTGGTCGGCCACGTCGCCGGCGGCGAACACGCCCTCCACCGAGGTCTGGGTGGCATTGCCGCCCAGGCCCGATCGGATGTCCAGGTAGCCGTTGTTCATGGTCAGCTGGCCCTCGAACAGGCTGGTGTTGGGGTGGTGGCCGATGGCCACGAAGAAGCCGTGGGCGTCGATGTCGCGGGTGCTGCCGTCCAGGGTGGACTTCACGCGCACGCCGGTGACGCCGGCCTCATTGCCCAGCACTTCATCCACCTGGTGGTGCCAAACGGTTTCGATCTTGCCTGCGGCGACCTTGGCGAACAGCTTGTCCTGCATGATCTTTTCCGCCTTCAGGCTGTCGCGGCGGTGGACCAGGTAGACCTTGCGGGCGATGTTGGACAGGTACAGCGCTTCTTCCACGGCGGTGTTGCCGCCGCCGACCACGACCACGTCCTGGTCACGATAGAAGAAGCCATCGCAGGTGGCGCAGGCCGACACGCCGCGGCCCTTGAAGGCCTCTTCGGTCGGAATGCCCAGGTACTTGGCGGTGGCGCCGGTGGCGATGATCAGCGCGTCGCAGGTGTATTCGGCGCTGTCGCCGATCAACTTGAACGGGCGCTGGGTCACATCGGCGGTGTGGATGTGGTCGAAGATCACTTCGGTCTCGAAGCGCTCGGCGTGGGCCTGCATGCGTGCCATCAAGTCCGGGCCCATCACGCCGTGGGCGTCACCCGGCCAGTTGTCCACCTCGGTGGTGGTCATCAGCTGGCCGCCCTGCTGCAGGCCGGTGATCACCACCGGGTTCAGGTTGGCCCGGGCGGCGTAGACGGCTGCGGTCCAGCCCGCCGGGCCGGAACCGAGGATCAACAACGGGATGTGTCGGGTCGTGCTCATGATTCAATAACTCCGTGCGTCGGCAGGAAAGTAGCGCTTGCCCAGCCGCAGGGCGACGTGGACCAACAGGATCAGCACCGGCACCTCCACCAACGGACCGATGACCGCAGCGAAGGCGACCGGCGAGGCCAGACCAAAGGCGGCGATGGCGACGGCAATGGCCAGCTCGAAATTGTTGCCTGCCGCAGTGAAGGCGATTGCGGTCGTGCGCGGGTAGTCCTTCGCAATGAACTTGCCCATGAAGAAGCTCAGCACGAACTGAATGATGAAATAGAGCGTCAGCGGGATCGCGATGCGCACTGCATCCATCGGGATGCGCAGCACATCTCCCCCCTTCAGGCTGAACATGGCAACGATCGTGAACAACAGCGCCGCCAGCGTGATCGGACTGATCGCCGGCAGGAACTTCTCTTCATACCAACGCACGCCCTTGCGCGCCTTGAGCCAGCGGCTGGTGAGGAACCCGGCGAGGAAGGGAATGCCCAGGTAGATCAACACCGCCTCGGCAATGGTCCAGAAGCTGACGTCAATTACGCTGCCCTGCAGCCCGAACACCGGCGGCAGCCACGACAGGAAGAACCAGGCATACACACTGAACAGCGCGATCTGGAAGATCGAGTTGAAGGCCACCAAGCCGGCCACATACTGCCCATCACCGCGGGCGAGCTGGTTCCAGACCAGCACCATGGCAATGCAGCGTGCCAGGCCAATCAGGATCAGGCCGGTCATGTATTCGGGGTAGTCGCGCAGGAACAGCACCGCCAAGCCGAACATCAGGAACGGACCGATGATCCAGTTCTGCACCAGCGAGAGCATCAGCACGCCCTTGTCGGCGAACACCTTGGGCAGCTCTTCGTACTTCACCTTGGCCAGCGGCGGATACATCATCAGGATCAGGCCAATGGCGATGGGGATGTTGGTTGATCCAATCGACAGGCTGTGGAGCGCGCTGGGCACGCCTTCGAACATCGCGCCCAAGCCGACGCCCAGGGCCATCGCCAGGAAAATCCAGAGCGTAAGGTACCGGTCCAGGAAGGACAGGCGGGGGGAATCAGCAGTCATGGCAGGTCTCGGAAAAGCGGTTAGTCGATCTGAGCGATCGGGTCGAGGCGGGCCTTCAGCGCCACGCGGTCGTCCCAGGCGCTGTCAGGAATCTCCAGGAACGCCTGCAGGCGTCGCTTGATGGTCTGATGGGCACGGTCAAAGGCTTCTGCCTTCTGCGCATCCGAACCTTCCACGCCGGCCGGGTCGAACAGGCCCCAATGCACGCGGACGAAGTCACCAAACACCACTGGGCATGCCTCGGCCGCCGCGCTGTCACACACGGTGACGATCAGGTCCATGGCAGCGGCATCGGCTTCGGCAAATTCGTCCCAAGACTTGCTGCGCATGCCCTCGACCGGGAAGCCTTCGCGCTCCAGCTGGGCAATGGCAAAGGGATTGACGCGACCGGCCGGCTGGCTGCCCGCACTGAAGGAGAGATAGCGGCCTTCGCCCCACTTTTTAAGGGTCGATTCGGCAAGTACGCTGCGGGCGGAGTTGCCAGTACACAGGAACAGAACACGACGGGTCATTTGAGCGATCTCTAAGAAGGGGGAGGTCAGCAGCCAGCAGGACGTTCGCAGGCTTGTTCATCGGCGCAGCAGTTTTCGGTCAGGTAGACCACCAGCGCGCTCATCGCCTCGAATTCGGCCCGGTAGCAGATGGTGCGACCGCGCTGCTCGGCGGTGATCAGGCCAGCGGCCAGCAACTCCTTCAGATGGAAGGAGAGGGTGGCACCGGGAAGGGAGAGGGACTGGGCGATGTCGCCGGCCAGCTTGCCGCCACTTCCGGCCTGGACCAGCAGGCGGAAGATGGACAGCCGGGTGGCGTGACCCAGGGCGGCCAGGGCTTGGGTTGCGTTTTTATGTTCCATGATTCTAGAATAGTCGAATCAAATAGCCAGGACAACCCCCATGCAACACCTTCCCAATGTCGTCCCCGGTGCCTTGAACCCTCCGGTGGCCGAAAAGCTGAGCGAGCCGAATGCCGCGCCGCACCGTCCCCGCATCCTGATCTTGTACGGTTCCCTGCGCCCGCAGTCCTTCAGCCGCAAGCTGGCGTTGGAGGCGCAGCGGTTGCTGGAACATCTGGGCGCGGAGACCCGACTCTTTGATCCGCATGAGCTGCCGATGCTCGATTCGGTGCCCGCCTCCCACCCCAAGGTGCAGGAGCTGCGTCAGGCCTCCTTGTGGTCCGAAGGGCACGTATGGGTCAGCCCGGAACGGCATGGGACGCTGACTGCTGTGTTCAAGAACCAGATTGACTGGCTGCCATTGGAAGAGGGGAGCGTACGCCCGACCCAAGGTCGCACCCTGGCCGTGATGCAGGTCTGTGGCGGCTCCCAGTCCTTCAACGTGGTCAATGCGCTGCGCGTACTCGGCCGCTGGATGCGGATGGTCACGATTCCGAACCAGTCCTCGGTGGCCATGGCCTGGCAGGAGTTCGATGACGAGGGGCGCATGAAACCGTCGGCCTACTACGATCGCGTCGTAGATGTGATGGAAGAACTGGTCAAGTTCACCCTGCTGGTGCGTGGTCGCAGTGACTACCTGGTTGATCGCTACAGCGAACGGAAGGGGGCTGTCGAAGCGGCCGGCCTGACCGCCGCGGCCGGCGTCATCGAGACCGCATTGAATGAAAAGGAGAACGGATGAACGCTGTCATCTATCACAACCCCAAGTGCGGAACCTCGCGAAACACATTGGCGTTGATACGCCACGCCGGCATTGAGCCGGAAGTGATCGAGTATCTGGTCGACCCGCCCAGCCGAGCGCGGCTTGTTGAGCTGATTGCCGCTGCTGGATTGGATGTTCGCGGTGCCATCCGCCAGAAGGGCACGCCATATCTGGAACTGGGGTTGGACGACCCCGCGTTGAGCGAAGACGCACTGCTGGATGCCATGCTGGCCAATCCTATTCTCATCAATCGGCCCTTCGTCCAGACCGCCATGGGCACGCACCTGTGCAGGCCCTCCGAGATGGTCCTCGACATCCTGCCAGCAGTGCACGAGCCGTTTACGAAGGAAGATGGCGAAGTGGTGATCGGCCAGGACGGAACGCGCCCAGTCAGCCGCAGAAGCTGCCCCGACTGATCGTTGCGCTGGAGGGGGCGTTAGTTCATTGGTTAATGACTGCTGAGAAGTTTTGGGCGTGACGACCTCCGCCGCTATAGTTGAGCTACAAGCACATCTAGGAGAGGCGACGACCATGAACCTGATGCAGCAAATGCTCCGCGCGTTCGTCCAGGGCGCAAGAGAAACGCCCGCTGGATTTTTCTCGCCGATCGTTGGGATGTGGCGGATCATGTCCACCCAGACCGACCGGGCAATTGCCCGACGCCAACGCTAAACCCTACTCAGTTTCGCCGTGAAACTCGACGCACGCAGCCCGCAAAACGCGGCACGGATCAGTGGCCAACATTTCGGCCGGAGTTGCACCATCGAGCATCGCGTGCGGAGTGAGGAACCACTCGACCTCACCCCAGCCTGTGGTGCGGCGCAGCCCGCCCGACTCGTGCTCGAACGGGCCGAATTCGTGCAGAACCTCCAGAATCTCAGCCAAGTGAGCAACAGGCTGGCCATTGGCGTGGAACTGCCAAGTCGGATAGCGGTAGCCGGGCGAGGACTGGGTGACGTACACCCCTAATAGCTTGCCCGCGCGGCGCAACTGGCTGACAAGCTCACTACCGTTGGGAGCATCAGAGTCAAGCATGTGACCGACCTGCGCGGCACTCGGCCATTGCGCAGCAAGTGTTTGGCGCGCCGTAGCCGCATCGCGGAGGATCCGTTGAGCCGGCGTAAGGGTGTCGAAGTGCATTCAGGCCCCTCGATCAATGATGACTACACAGGATGTGAGTCTAGCAAGCCAAAGTTTCGCCGGCGAATCTGCCACAGTCTCCGCCGTCGCTTGAGCAGACGCCGGGGTCTCAGCCGGAGAATCATTGCGCACTGTTTGCCTGCTGCATGAGCTACTGGTGTAAGAGTGCCGCTGTCTACACGCTGCAAACGTGTGGGGGAAATGTCTCAATTCGCCGAGCTAGATGCGGTCATGTACACCGATGCCGCAAGGATGTTGGAGCTTGCGAATGAATAGGCAAGGGCACTTGAAGGGAGCCGCAATCGGCGCACAATGAGGCTCGGACGCCAGCTTCCGGAGGACCACAATGCCGACCTCAATCACGCAAGAGGAAGCTTTCTTGGCGCTTACCTCCCTACTTGAGAGGGGGAGGGTGACTAATCAGCGCAATCTTCGACAAGAACTCGGCGGGCGCGGCTCGGGCCCCACGCTAAAGCAGTACATCGATGCGTTCTACGCTCAGTTTGGCCATCTGATGGTGACGCCGCCGAACGCTGAACCTGAGGGCGCGGATGAGCATCGATCGCTCCGGCCGGATGATTTGGGTACGCCGGTATTGGCGGCAGTCACAATCCCGGTGGATAGTCCGTGGCGAAGACTCATAGATCTGCTCAGTGCTTGGGAATCAGACCTGCTGCGCCGAGAGGATATCCTGTCCAGGCGCGAGATCGAGCTGCGGAGTCAGGGCAAAAAAGTACAAACTTAGTTGCGCCCCCCAGCGAAAACGCAGTCGTACCGAAGAGTACAAATTTACTTGGCGCAGAAGTACAGATTTAGTTGTCCCGTCAGCAGCGGGGGCGGCCGTTCAACGTCAATCAAGGCCCAGCCATTGCCATGCAGAGCCGACAAAGCCAACCACCGACCGATACATCATTTCGCATAATGTATATTATGTTCTGATCATCTTGGGGTGGTTGGCACGTCTCTTGCCGTTGTCCCGGCACCTACTCTGGCATGGAGCCTGATCGTGCGCGATCTGCAGGTCGATCGGGACATCCTCGAAACCGTTGCAGCACTAGGGCTGCCAGAAACAGCTTTCCTGCAGTGCCGGCTGACGTGATCGAGGTGGCCACTTCGATGGCGCGCCACCAAGAGCGGTGTCCAGGGTAATGGCTGGCCGCGACGCCGAGCCGCCAACCCCGTCCTGTCGGCACCGGGGCCGAAACGCCGCCAACGCGTGTGAGGCGCTTACGTAGGGGCACCGCCCCTACACCCTCTACAGATCACCCAAGACTATTCATGAAAATGCGAAGTCCATCGTGTGTAAGGGCAGCATGCGCGGAAATCCCAACATCTCTGTCCTCGTCCTCCCGGTCAGACTTTCCCCTGGGGCAGTAAGTCGTCGAGGCTCAGGCCCAAGCGCTGGATGCGCTCCAACACGACCATCCATTCTTCATCGAGGAAGCGCTCGCGCTCGCTGCTGCGCAGCTGCGTGGCGGCCTGCTCGGTCATGAACATGCCCAGACCGCGGCGCTTCTCGATCAGGCCTTCATCGGCCAGCTCTTGGTATGCGCGCGAAACGGTGATGGTATTGAGTTGGTAATCGGCGGCCATCTGACGCACCGAAGGCAGGGCGCCGCCCGGTTTGAGAATTCCGTCGAGCATCATGGCAATCACGCGTCCCTTCAGCTGACGGTAGATGGGAGCGCCGTCGCTCCACTGGATGTCGCTCATATTCAGCTCCGTGGGGTCAGCGACCGGGCGAACGAGGAATGCGGTGCGCCATTCTATTTCCCTTTCTATTCAACGAGATAAATTGATATCTCAACGTTCCGACCGCCCCTTCCATCAGTTGGGGATGGCAAGTCGTCGGACTGCATCCAGGTGGTGGTGCTGCCAATGGAGAACCACTTCGACGCCGTAGCACCTGGATCCATGCCGCCGAAATGCATCACTTTGCGGCAGCGCACCCGGCCTCTACCGACAGGGCTCGCACAGCCGCATGTCCCAGAGGTGTCAACTGGACCACCAGGCCGGAAAAATGGCGACCGTCGGCATCATAGGCCAAGGTAGCTTCCAGCCATCGGAGCGCACGTAGATGGTGAAAGGTTCTGTGGATTTCGTTGATGGAGTACTCGGGAAAGTGCATCCGCGCGATCCGCAAACTGGGGCGCACAGTCTGATAGTGCTGGAGCATCAGTGCGCAGAGTCGCAGGCGCTTCCGCGACACAGCATCGGCGATCTCATCCAAGGGTTACCTCCTTGAATTCTGGCGGCACCACGGCGACGCCCCCCTGGTTGGGCAGCCCGAATTGCTGCAGGAACCCGCTGCCGCTCATGGCCGGAGCGTGCAGCAGCCCCTGGGTCTGATCGCACACCAGCAATTCCACTGCGCGGAGTTGCTCTGGGCGCTGGATGCCTTCAGCAACCACCCGCAATCCAAGGATCGCGCCCAACGTGACGATGGACGAAACAATGTCAGAATCCACCGGATTTCTGTCAACGTCGGCGACAAATACCGGATCGATCTTTAGTTCATTGATGGGAAGGCGCTTAAGCCGCGCGAGACTGGTGACTCTGTTGCCGAATCCTTCCAGCGCGATTTGCACCCCATCGGCATACAGGTCCAACAGCGTATTGCGGCACTCATCGCTCTGCTGCATCAGGCAGGATTCGCTGACATCCAGTATCAGCTTGTCTGCCGTAATCCCATTCTGATGCAGGGCATCACGCACTTGGCCACCGAAATCGGAATGCTGAAGCTGCGTCGAAGAGACGTTGACCGCGATCGTCCAGTCCCGGTTGCCGGCATAGTGCCAATCTCGCAATTGGACACAGGCCCGATCGAGCTCCCATCGACCGATCCAATGGATGACCCGCTGGTCGTGTGCTAGTCCAATAAAAGGGGCCAGAGGGATGAGGCCCTGTTGAGGATGCTGCCAAACGGCCATTGCCTCGGCGCCTATCATTTTCCGGCTTCCGCATTCGACCTTTGGGTGGTAAAGCATGACCAGCTCGCCATTGCTCATTGCCCGCATCAACTGCTCGGGCGCGGGCGCAGCAAGGGGACTGGCATGATCAGATACGAGCACGGCTGCAACTCCTTGGCAGAGGGGGGATGCTGAGCAATCACCACCCGCAGGGCTTCTGCCCCTCCCTCATTTGTTGTCAATCAATCTCTTTGAGCTCTACCGTCTTCTGCGCCCTCCTCTCTTTTGCTTGAACCGATCCGCCTGAGGCAGGCATCACCACCGGTAACTGATACCCACCTGCGCTGCTGCTTCATTCCTGCCATTGGCTTCCTGCAACGAAAGCAACATCCAGCCGCTCGTGCCGTTGGCAAAGCCGATCGTCGCGCCTGCACTGAACTCGCGTCTGTTGCGACTGGATCCCGCATCAATCCGGTAGCCATCCATTGAGAGCTCGCCTGGCACACCATGGATCCAGTCGGCCGATATGAAGGGCTGTACCCGAGCGGCGGCGCCACCTTGTTTCACCACGCCAGACACGCGCAGCCCCATGCGGCCAAACAAACCGACCGTATCGCCCCCCTCTACCTGGGTGCCGTTGGTTTCCGTATGCCGCCGCCCCCGAAGATTGCTGTACCCCAGCTGCAACTGGGGCTCCAGATGCATTCCCAGGCTCCCACTACCCACATGTATTGCGTACCCTATTTCCGCTGCGGCCTTAACGGAACTGCTCTTGTAGCGTTCAGACTGCAGCGCAACACCATCCACACGGTTTTGGAACTGGGCGTACTGCAAGCTCCCATCGGCATAGATCCCGGCATAGTCCTCGCCGTTTCCAGCCTTCCGCCAGGTGCCGTGGATCGCCACGGCAGTACCCTTGACCTCGCCACGGGCGTGATACCCGGTAAGGTCGCTGACCGATGTGTTGCTGGCCCGGCCGCGGGACACCTCAATGCCAGCCGAACTTCCCGACGGGCCACGCCAGATTTCGGCGCCCGCGCTAGCCGTATGGGCGCCGCTGCGGATAGCCAGCTGCTGCGCAGCACTGAAACGCTGTTGTGAACTGTCTGCACGAGCCCAGCCTTGCCCCGCGTGCTGCCCCATGTGGCGCCGATGGAAACCCAGTCGAAACATGTCCAGCGCCAGCGAAAGATTGGCTTTGTAAGCGCCGGCCTCAGGTCGCACCTGCCCGGTCGGCAATCCGGCAGGCACCTCCGGCTGCGCGTCCGGCAGCTCTGATTTCAGATACCAGCTGCCATCATTGCCATGACCCTTGCGAAGGAAGTAGTCATATGCACCGGCTACTACACGGCCATCCAGTGCGAACGCATCCTCGCTTGAATGTCCGTCGATCTTGATGACCGGAATACCGCGTACCGTTGAGGCGCCCATTCCCCCCGTGTTGCGGATGCTGACCCGTGTGGTGCCTGATGCATTGCCAGCCACCTGCAACTGATCGGTCGCGGCATCGTCGCCGGCAAGAAAAGCATCCAGCACTAGATGTGCGTCGTGACCCACGTAATTGCCGTTGATCCGCAGCCGGTCGCCCGCCTTGCCGTCGCCGCTGGTGATTGCACCACGGCTGACCACATTGCCTTCGACCACATGCCTGCCCTGCCCTGACCCTCGGGCTATGAAGCGCGAAGTGGCATCGATATGCAGATTCGCGTCCAGAACAATATTGCCTGCGCCTCCAAGCGAAGCACCGTTCTCAAGCCATACCCCGGTTACCTGCTCGTCCGGCATTCCCACAACCCAGCTACCGTCATTGATCTGCAGTTGGGAACCCCGCAACGTAACAACCTCCCAGTTGCGAAGATGACTCCCGAGGGTCGCCGTACTGACGCCTTCCAGCGTCAACCTGTCGACCATTCCATCCGAGACTGATGTGTCATCGCCTCCGTCGAACTGCTGCGAACCGTCATAGTCAATGGCGCTTATCCGGACTGCGTCCGAGCCATCCTGACCGTAGAAATTTCCGATGAATTCACCGGCAGACCACTCGAATGTGTCGTCTCCGCCAGAGAACTCGCCAGCAACCCGCACCGCGCCAGGCACGTGATCGGCATGGATGCTTCCCAGGAAGTGCCCGCCCTGTAGCCTGAACACATCATCGCCGTGGCCGAGAATGGCGTCACCGGCCAGCCATCCGCGGCTGTTCACGTGCAGGGGCCCGCGGACCGCTCCGCCATCGTGGGGATTGATCATTTCCTGACGTCTGATGGCGGTGCCGGAGGTTCGGCCATCAACGCGAGCATCTTGCATGATCTCCATCGCGGTGCCGAGCGTGTTGAGCACGATTGCGGCATCGCTGCCACCAACGATGCTGCCTTCCAACTGCAATCGGGTCATCCCATACTTGCCGGTATTGGATACGTTCAACCCGGCCTCGCTGCCAGAGTACGTGCCCGAAATCTGGTGCAGATTCAGATCGGAAGTGCCCGAGGTTCCGCTGTTGGTGAGCCAAACGCCATAACGGCCACCGCGTATGTCTGCTGCTGTGGAGACCGATACGTCGCCCTCCCCCGGGTTATTGATGTTCAGGCCACGCTCCCCGCCGGACAGGGTTCCCGAATGCTGCTGAACCCGGACGTTGCCACTGCCCTCCTGCGTCAGGAACGCCCCAAATCTATTGCCCTGCGCGTCACCCTGCAGGTCGATCTGCACCTCGCCACTACCGGTGTTCAATAGATGAATGCCGTCAATGCCACCTGCTACCGCCCCCCGCATTTGACGCAGGGTCAAATCGCCCGCGGTAAAGTGGTTGACCAGTACCCCCACCCTGCTGCCGCCGGTCACATCCCCTTCGAGTAGGATGCGTGTATGGTCGAGGCTACTGGGTATGCTCTCATCATTAATGACCGTGATGCCGGAGGTAGCGCCGGCAACCTGCGCCGCCGCGCGCAGACTGACCTCGCCCGCGCCGCCCCGCTTGCCGAGATAGACACCTTGGCCCCGTGCGGAAGCGATGCGTCCGGACAGATTCACCTGCGCCCCCTCCTGGCCATAGCTCAGTAGGATCACCGCATCGGAGCCGCTTGAAATATCACCGCTCGCACCCTGCCGTAGCGACAGCACGCTGCCAGAGCCGGTATTCATCGCCGTTACAGCGCGCCCCTCGGCTCCGGAGGAGTGTATGGTTCCATCCAGATCAAGAGCCAGCTCCCCGCGGCCGTCATGGGTGGTCTTCAGGACATCGGCCACGGGGCTGTCGCTGCGGAGGGCGCTCCCACCGGATTGCTGAACCCGCAGGTTGTCGGTGGTCGTGCCCGAGTTGATCAGCAACGCGCTGGCGGTACCTGCAGTGATCTGGCCGCCGGACACAACATCCAGATCGCCGCGCCCGGAATGCATAACGGCCAACCCGCCGGCCGTCCCGCCAATCGTCCCTTCGGGCTGCACGATGCGCATCGCAGCTGTTGTCCTGGAGCCCACAACCTGCGCTGCCCAACTACGCCCGCTGGCAACGCTTCCAGACAGCGACAGGACACTGTCACCATTCCCCGTATTCGACGCGTACAGGCCCATGTCGCCGCCGGAGATGCGCCCGCCGGCTTGCTGGGTGAAGTCCAGTCGCCCGTGCCCAGGAAGCACGCTCAGGCGCAGCCCGTAGCCATTGGGGAAGACAGTATTGCTGTTGGTGCGCAGATAACTTTCATCCGCCACGACAACCAGATCTGGTTGCGTAGCACGCGAGGAGATCTCCAGATTGCGTGACGTGGTATGGGTGCCGGAACAGATCTGGCGAGAGCCCTCCAGCACGCAGGCACCTTGGACTGGCCCGGCCAGCACCATCAATGAGGAGAGAGTCGGAACCACAAGACGGGTCGTCGTGGGAGTGGCAGGCAGCAGTCGGCCGGACGTCGGCGTCCGGTTTTCGAAGTACGTCATGGCGTGTGATTGCTCGATTGATCTTTACAGTCGTCCGGCGTGGCCAGAAACGCGATACCGACCCGCCAGGCAGGTCTAAGTACACAGGCCCAGATCTTGGGCTGACGGACTGGACCTTGCGTCTGCGGCCATCTCAATTGGTCTCATTTTTTCTCACCAAAGCCCCTTCCTGACGAAACTGCCCAGCCTCAAAGAGCCACGGCCCGGACCGGGCCGTGAAGTGATCCTGGGAGTCTGCAGAGGTGGGCCGCCTGCGTAAGATCCGTCGCGCACTCGGCGCGACGGCAGAGGTCAGAAGCGATACGTCGCCCTGGCGAAAACGCTGCGACCGAGCAGGTCGTACTGGGTGGCGTCTACGGGCACATTTCCGTACACCGCCCCCACGTCGCCAGAGATGGTGTCCGGTTCACGGTTGAACAGGTTGCGAACACCCAACGTCATCGACCAGTCGGATTGGCGATAGGTCACCGCGGCGGTGTGATAGATGCGCGCATCTGCACGGATGTCACGCCGTGCATCGGCGTACCCGAGGTAGTTGAAGCGCGGCGCAAGTTCCGGGTGCTCGGTAGCGCCGATATAATTGACCAGCCACTGGGCCGACCAGTCTCCACGCTGGAACTGCAACTGCGTGGTTGCACTGATCCTGGGGCGCCCGATCGAACCGGCCAGCTCGCTGCTTCGCCGCCCATCCTGACCGGCACTATCGAACAACTGCACGCTGTCTGAAAGCGTGTAGGTGGCACGCGTTTCGTGATTGAGCGTGCCGAAGCCGAACGTATGGCTCGTGTTGATTGCAAGATCGTAGCCGCGGGTGCGCTGGCGATTGATGTTCAGATAGGGGCTGCGGATGTCGCCGATGGCAAAAGCCTGAGCGTCGTTGGTGCGCGGGCCGCGCGTGAACTGGTTGCAGAAGCGGTTCGGATGCACGGCGCTGTCATAGCACCCCCGCACGATGCTGGCCGCGCTGAGCTGGGCGATTTCGTCGCGAATGTCATAGTCGAAGTAGTCAATGGCAATGTTCATGTCCCCGAATGCGGGGGTCAGCACCAACCCGGCGCTGCGGGACCGCGACTTCTCGGGAACAAGCGACCCTGCCCCGCCCTGCGAGTGGATCACCGCTGACGTAGCGGCCCCATTGAAGTTGTCCGGAATGCCATGCGCCGCACAGTTTGCGCGCAGGAAATCGCGGCTGCTTTCACCCCAGCGCACGCAGGGGTCCACGGCCGTCTGCGGCATGAATCCTGTCTGGTTGCCAAGATACAACTCGTACAGCCCGGGCGCGCGGTAGGAGGTGCCCACGCTGCCGCGCATGCGCAACCAGGAATTGACCTGCCAATTCAGGCCCAGCTTCCAGACCTTGTCCGACGCCCCCACCGAGTTGTAACGGAAGATGCGACCGGAGCCGTTGGCAGTCAGCGATTCAATCCCGGGCATGCCCTTGATGATCGGCACCTCGATCTCGGTGAAGCTCTCCAGCACCCGATCCCGACCGCGGGTTGCCTGCGCGGAACTGGTGGACCACCCTCCCCCCGTGCGCGACAGCTCGCCGGGCTGGTCATCAATGGCATAGGTGCGGTACTCGAGGCCGAACGCGGCGCCGACAGCACCGGCTGGCAACGAGAACAGGTCACCGGTGAACAACGCGTTGGCCGTAGCCTGGGTGTAAAGCGTACTGCCCTTGTCCCTCGCAACCAGCAGCGATTTCAGCTCATCGCTGCGCGTGCCATCCAGAAAGCCCGGGTTGAAATAGTCTGCCGCCGGCACGCCAGTGCCCGGCCTGGAGCGATCGCCGGTGCGGGCCGCTACGATGGTGTCCGACGCATAGTTGCCGCTGGAGCGGGAGTAGTTCGTGTTCAACTGCCATGCCCAGGTGTCGGTACCGCCCACAAGGCCGTCGAAGCGGTTGCTGGCATGGAAATAGGTGACAGCAGCCTCGCTGGACAGTCGCAGCGGCATAACCGGCATGGCCAGGTTGAATCGCGTGCCGGCGGCGGGTACCACAGGGAAGAACTGCTGCCAGTACCCGTGTTCGGATTCGCGACGGTTGACCAACCACTGGCTCTGCCAGTTGATGCCGCCGAAGCTGAAATCGGTACTCAGGTAGCCCGTGGCTCTGCGGGCCTGGTTGATGATCTGGCGCTCCTTGTAGCGCTCGAAGTTCGAGACCTCCTCAGTCGACGCCGACTCGGTGCCGCTATGACGGCGGAACCGGTTGGGTCGGAAGCCAGCAAAGGGGCCAACGGTAGTACCGTCCGTTGACGGCACATACATGTTGCTGGTCCCGGGCTCGACGATGGCGTTGATCAGCAGGTTCTGGCAGCCCGCGAGCGGCGTCCCGGCCGTTATCGAGCGGTCTTCGATGTCGATGGAGCGGCCATCTGTGCCTCGGATCAGCGGGCGTTGACACTGCAGGAACCGACGGTCGCCGACAGTCATCGTATTCTGTCGGTTGACGTCGCCCGCCACCACTATGCTGCCTGCATCCATCTTCCAGCCCGCCAGCAGCGATGCGCCAAACTGCTCGCCACCACCGCCGAGTGGCACTTCAGTACGCACCTCCAGCTCTGGACGTGTGATGTCGCGCCGGGTGATCAGGTTTACTGCGCCGGCGACGGCATCGGAGCCGTAGATCGACGACGCACCATCCTTGACGATTTCTACGCTGCGCAGCAGTGCATTGGGAATGACGTTGAGGTCGAAGCTGCCCACCGCGCCGCGTACGCCTGCCGGTCCCGGGCGCTGTCCGTTCAACAGCACCAACGTGCGCTTGGACCCCAATCCGCGCAACGAAATGGTCTGCACGCCCAGTCCACCGTCCACCACGAAGCCACCGAACTGGTTGGTGAGCTGCGTGGAAGAGCCGCCGAGCGCTGAGCGTTGCAGCACATTGGCCAAGGACAGGTTTCCCTGCTCGACGCTGGTGTTGACATCGATGGTCTGGATTGGCGATGTCGCCTCGTAGTCCGCACGGCGCAGCAGTGAACCGGTGACGCTGACTGCATCCAGCTGCGTGGCCGCCTTTGTGGCATTGACTGCTGCAGGCGACGCGGCTGCCTTCGCCGCGTCTTCGGCCGATGCCGGGGGGGCGGCGCCGCTGTCCTGGGCGCGCACGGGCCCTCCATGCAGCGCAGCAACGACCGCCAGGGCCAGGGGCAGATGGGCAGTGCGTGTACGGCGCGTATGTAGTGCATGCATCGGGTTCCACTCCTTCGGTAGTACAGCGTCCTGGCATCGGAACGCGGCGTGGTGGGGCAACAGTCGACCGTCGCACCCGAAAACGGGCACGCACAGGCACTGCAGCGGATATCAAACGGAGGGCGCTGCGCAGAGCGCAGCAGGTGCGATGGGCGGTTACAGCCCGCCCGGACCGCAGTCGTTCCTGAGGTAGTTCTCGATCAGGCCCAGGCTGGTTTCGATGTGGCGCGGATACCACGGCATCGAGTGCGGCATGTCAGGAATGATTTCCAACCGCGATGCGACCCGATCCTTCACTGCGTTGTGGAAGGAGCGTGCATGGAACGCCGGCGTGCGAACGTCGCGATCACCGACATACAGCAGCACGGGCAATCCGGCCTTATCCGTGTTGCGCATCGGATCCATGCCTTTGATGGTCTGCGTATGCAACACGCGCATCTCCCGCGTAGTGCCCCAGCTGTTGCCCAGGCGCGCCAGATCGGTCACCGGTGCACCGGAAATTGCACACTGGTATGGCGAGGGGCTGCGCACGACCGCCGCGGCCGCCGCAAAGCCACCATAGGAATAGCCGAAGATCGCAATTCTGTCCTTGGCGGCAATCCCCTGCGACACCAGCCAGGCCGCGCCGTCATCCTTGTCGTCCTGCATCCTTTCACCCCACTGGCGATCACCGGCCAACAACAGGCTGCGGCCCAGGCCCATGCTTCCCCGATACTGAGGGCGCAGCACGGCGTAACCACGCGAGGTCAGGAAGGGAACCCAACCGCTCGCATCCCAGCCGGTAGTGTCGCGCACCCAAGGGCCGCCATGCGGATGGATGATGGCCGGCAACGCCGGATCGCCTTCCTTCCAGGCGGCAGGCAGATCGAGGATGGCGGGAATCTCGAGGCCATCGCGTGCGCGGTAGCTCACCCAGCGCTGCGCACCGATCCGGCTCGGGTCAATCCATGGGTGCTGGCTACCCAGCGTTGTGACCTTGGCACCATCCACCAGCACGTGATGGGCCACCGGGTGGCGGGCGCTGTCGGTCTCGAAGAGAACCCTCGACAGGTCGTCGTTGTACGCCTGCAGATTGACGCTCTGTCCCGGATAGGCCTGCTTCAACCCTTCATGAAGCGCCTTCAGGCGCGGCTCGATGTAGACGGCCTCCGTGCGCTCGGCATCCACTACAAAGCCCAGGATTGAATTGAAGCTGGCGCTACGCCTGTCCAGGATGAGCCCGCCGATGGAGAAGCGCGGGTGCGCCGCCAGCGGCTCTTTGTCGAACGCTTTCGTAGCCGGATCATACGCCCACGCCTGGACATGGTCGGAGAATCTGTCGGTAAGCACGTACAGCTTCCCCGATGCCTCGTCGATGCCGTTGATGTTCATCGCAAAGCGTTCGCTGAGTTTGGTGGTCAAGGCATCATGGACAACGAACTGACCAGTGGCCCGGTCCTTGATCAGAATCTGGTAGTCGAACTCGTTGCTTCCCGAGGGCTTGATCGACGTGCGGGTCAGGAGCTCGCCAGTACGCGGATGGAACAGCCCTGGCGATGTTTGATCATCGGACCGGACCACCAGTTCGGTGGCGCCGGTTTTCAGGTTGTAGCGGAGGTAGTCCACGCTCAGTGTCGACTGGTTGATCTGCCTGACCAGCACGTGATCAGGCTCCAGCGGCAGCATGTGAACCAGTCCTGCACTGCCGGAAATTTCCGCGCAGCGCTGTGTTTCCTCGCTGATGCCTGCCTTGCGGACATTGCTTGCGAACGCTTCGTCGAAGGACGTCTGCTTGGCGTCGGTGATGTAGGCTTTAGTAATGAAGGTCTTTGTGGCGCCGGTGGCATTGCCTTCGCCGCAGTTCCCGAGGCGGCCCGTCCACTCCTGTCGCGCAATCACCAACGTCTTTTCCGCCTTCAACGCCGAAGCGGCAATGAACTTCATCCGCTCGCCGGCAGGCGTTACGCTCACCGGACCCGCTTCCAGGTTATCCATGTCCCAGTTGGCCAGCGACGGCTCCTGGGCACCATCGGCGGAGGACACCAGCGCGACCAGGCGCTTTCCGTCAGGGCTCATCGATACCGACTGGATGGCAGGATACCGCGCAAAATCCGCGATCGGGATCGGCACCGGCTTCGCCGCGTGGGCGGCTGGAACGATCGACAGCATTACCAAGCCAAGCAGTGACGTACGAAACGAACGATGCTCCATTGCATAACTCCCCATGCGATGACGTGGCCGTGTGGAAGTGCGGCGGCACGACCTTCTGGCAGCAGGAAAGCGGCGTCAATGAAAAGTTTCAGAATTGTTATTCGCGGCTGAATTAGTGGCGCACGCCATCAGTGCAGCACGTCGTGCTCAGGGCATTTACTCGGTGCGGATAGGCCATAAGTCACTGCCGTTGTTCTGGCTCAAAAAGTGATGCGAATCACGCGATGAGTGAATTGTTGCCATGCCCACATCGGTGCGCTTCTAAACCGGCAGTGACAGCGTGCCAACGTGCTGGAAAAAGCCTCGATTCAATCTATTGCGCGTTGCAGCATTCGTTTGCGCAGATGTTGTCCCATCAACACTGCATCGGTGATGCACGCCCGCATCTATCGCTGCGGCAGATGGCCGTAGAGTGCACCCTGCGCTGTGTCGCATCCGAGCGCAGCCAGGAGCATGTGTTGCTCATCCCTGATCACGCCTCCTGCGGAGACGCGTAAGCCGGCGCGCTGCCATTCACCGATTAGCGCAGCAACGGTTGCACGGGCAATCACGCATCGATCCAGTGCGTCGATCAGAGACCGGGGAATCGATATTTCATGCAGTAGCGCAGACGGCAGCCAAGCCAGCGCGGCGTCAGTCTCATCCGGTTCGCCCATGGAAAGCTGCACGCCCATTCCCAGCAGACTGAAGGCATGACGGTGCGCGTCCGAACCGGCAAGGGCCGCAGACTTCGGCAAGCACAGGATCAGGCGCGACGCAGGCAGCCCGCCGCGGCCCAGTGCCGAGCAGACCCGCCCTTGGAAGCCTGGGGCCTGCAACGTGGACATCGAAACCGGAACCGTGATTGTCCACGCGGATCCACCCTCTGCGCGGCACTGTTCGAGTTGGCGACAGGCGGCATCGAGCATCCAGTGATCGAGCTCAACCGCGAGCCCGGCTTGTTCGGCCAATGGCCGGTAGCGCTGGGGCGCAAGGCGCCCTAGGCGCGGGTGACACAGGTACAGGGAGGCCTCGGCGCCGCATACGCTGCGGGTGCGACAGTCAACCCGCGGCTGCAGAGACAGAACCAGCTGACGCCTGGCCACTGCGAGAGACAGGCAAGCGGTAGTCAGCGCGGATGGACGTATTGAACGTGTGGAAGCTGACATCGGGGTCCCCGCGCACGGAACTCAATCAAGCACCGTTGAGTGCACCCGTGCGTAGGAGGTGTGTTATCAGCGGATCCGCAGCCATCGGCGGGCAAACGAAGTTGCCCTGCCCGCGGTCCATGCCAAGTACCTGGCTTTGCCGGAACTCCTGGCGGGTACCGACATCCGTGGCCACCACGCGCAGATGCCGCCTTGTGGCCGCCGCCAGCAACGACGCCAGAGCCTGCTCGCCACGATGCGGGCCGCCCCGGTCGTGATAGGGCCTGACAAGCCTGATCTCCTGGATGGGCATGGGCAGTAGCCATGCCGGTTCAATATAGGCAGGATCAACAGTTCCAATGGAGAAAACGACGCCCCGCGCAGACAACCAGGCCAGTTGCCGCAGGTCCGCGTCGTCTGAAAGTTCCTCGGCATTGAAGACCAGCGTCAGCTGACGGGGTGGCAGGCGCTGCTCGTCCAGCATCTGAAGAAGGGCCTGCCGATAGGAGGGCCGTTTCAGCTTCTGCAACGAGGTGCGCACCGACAGATTCCATTCCAGACCCTGCGCTCGCCATCGCGCCATCTGTTGCCCAGCGGTTTCCAGCACCCAGTAGTCCAGGTGCTTCATCAGGTCCGACGCGGTCACCAATGCCAGAAAGGCGTCGGGCTGCCGCCAGTCCAAGTGGCGGCGCTGCCAACACAGCACGGCTTCGACACCACACACCGCGCCACCGACAAGATCGATTACGGGTTGATAGTGGAGTTGCAGTTCCTCTGCGTCGATGCAGCGACGTAGATCACCGCGGGTGATCAGGCCATACGGTTCTTCGGTACAAGTAGGCGGCATCTGCATTTTCAAGCGCGCTTACCTGTTGAAGCTAGCACCGATCGGGTCACCATCAACCCGTTCGACGCCACGGGACGCGACAATCGTAGCCGCCGGCACCTGGCGATCCAGTGCGTCCAGCACCATCCGACCCATCGGAGTGAGCGATACGCCCCACCCGCTGAAACGCTGGCCATCGCGGTCCCGCAGTACCATGACCGTGAGCCAGCCGCGCCGGCGCAGTTGCTGGAACTCATCCCGGATGGCGTTCGAGGGGTGGGGCGGCAACAGGATCTGTGTTGCGCGCACACCTGGCCGGGCATCGCGGAACTGACGCAGCAGCAGGTGGCACAGGGGCAACGGCTGCGCGTCGGTCAGCGAGCAAAGGCGATCATCCAAAGGCCACCTCCCCAACCTGCGGCCGCGTTGGCGGCACCTGGAGGAAGCACCTGCCAAAGCGAGCAAGGAAAAGTTCGCCGCTGATGGGAGGTGCGTGCAGGTAGCCCTGGCTCTGGTGACAGCCCAGCGTCCGCAGGACCTGCAACTGTTCCTCTCGCTCCACCCCCTCGGCTACCACCCGCAGCTGCAGGGCACTGGCAATGCCGACGATCGCGGCAATGATCGACGGATCGACCTCGTTACGATCCACTCCAGCCACAAAGGCACGGTCGATCTTCAATTCCCGCAATGGCAGCTGCCTCAATCGCGCCAGGCTGGAAAAGCCGGTACCGAAGTCATCCATTGCGATCTGGACGCCGGCCGCCGCCAGTGCCGCGAGCTGGCTTTGGGTGATGTCGGCATCCTTGATGGCGGTCGACTCTGTAACCTCCAGCACCAGCTGGTTGCTGGGCACGCCATACCAGACCAGGCAGTTCAGTACACGCTGGGCGAAGCGCGCGCACTCCAGCTGCAGTGGCGATACGTTCACCGCCACGGACCAATGCAGGTTGCCGCGCTCGCGCCAATGGCGGAGCTGGCGGCAGGCGGCACGCAGCACCCATTGCCCCAGACGATCGATCACCCCGCCCTGTTCAGCCATCTGAATGAACTGGGCCGGGGGAATGAGTCCCAGCCGTGGGTGAGCCCAGCGCACAAGGGCTTCGGCTCCAACGGTTTGGCCGGTCGAACAGTCCAGCTTGGGCTGGTAAAGCAGGTGCAGCTGGCCGTTGTCGATTGCCCGCAGCAGGTCTTCAGGAGTTGGCTGCGGACCGGGAAGGGCTTCAGCGGGGTTGAACATGGCCGGTACTCCACAAAGGAGCGGCCATGCTCAGCAAATCCCGGTGCAACGGCTTCTGCCTCCGGCTCAAATGATGTCAAATGATCTTTTCTGTCTCGTCGGCCCTTGCCTAACGCATGCCCTCCCCTTCACAGCGGCCGTCCTGCCACAGTTTGGGGGGCGTAGCATCCAACGCAGGAAAGGCTACCCCTCGCGGCACAACTTTCCCATTCCGGATCACCGGGCTTGATACCGGGACGCAAGGTGCTTGAGCTGCTCGCTGTGGCCGGGGCGGAATCAAGGCGCGTCGCGGCTGCAGCTCGGGCAGTGGAGGGGCGCCGGGGGGCCGTCCTTTCAGGGGCAGCGCGCCTCCGGCCCTTGCCGGCGCGGGGACCGGCGTCAACCAATGGTCATCTGGCCGGGCTGCGGGCAACGGCCTACTGGCTGACAAGGCCGTGGCAGCAAGGACCAGGCTGACGATGCAAGCGTGCAGGCACATGCTGTTTTCTTCACGGTCCGCGAGGATGCGCCAAGCGTCCCCTGCAGGGCAGATGCCGGCATCTACCGGTACCTCATTTTTTTCTCTATTGAGCCACAGGCTCGCGCGTGGCCTGGACGGTCGGGCGAACTTCGTCCTTCCGCTCTGCCGTGGACAGCCAGGCCATCGTCGCGCCGCGCAGGGAAACACGGTCACGCATGTCGCCTGAGCCCCGTGAAGGCACCAAGCTGGCCACCAGGTGCTGCAGGTGAACGTCACCTTCACGCCGGCCATCTGCCTGGAGCCGCTTTGCCAGCGCCAAGGCCTGGTCACGCCGGCCGTGATGCTGGTCATCGGCAATCTGCAGCAGGTCCAGGCGTTGCCGCAACTCGCGCTCGCTGCCTGGAAGCAGCTTACGTGCTCGGTCGGCCCATCGGCGGCTGTCCGCCCATTGTCCACGAACAGCTTCAATCTCGGAACCGACCACGGCCAGTAACGCCTGGTCCAGCGGTGTCAGATCACCCCGGGCGTCAGCGGCCTGCACCTCGCCCATCAGCCGCGCTGCTGCATCCAGATTACCCACCCGCAGCGCCAGGGCCGCCACCTGCATCTGCCTGATCGGCAGCGCCGGATCCCACCCCGTCTGCGGGCCCGGTTCGCGGAAGACCAGGACTCTGGCTGCTTCGTAATGCTGCCGCGCCGAGGCGGAATCATTCGACAGCAGTGCCACCCAGGCTTTGGCCAACGTGGCAATAAAGCGCGAATTTGGGTCGTCCGCCTCACCGCATCCAGCACCTGCTTCTCGATCGCCGCCGGAACCCAGCAGGGTCGTGATCCGCAGAAGCTGACACGCGGCATTGGAACGGTCGGGGCTCCCGCCCTCTGCGACGGCCGGCGACGCCTGCAGCGCCAAGCGGCCAGCCTGTTCAGCGTCACGCAGACGCCCTTGCATCTCGAAGACGCGCGAGACCAGGATGTTGCCGCGAATACCGGCAGTGCCTTCCAGGCCCAGCGCCTGCATCTGCCTGGCCCTCGCCTCGGCCTGGGTCAACTGCAGCGAATGGAGATCCTCCAGGGCCAACTCGATCTCCAGCTGGCCTTGAAGGTTCAGGTTTCCGAGCGACTGCGCTGTCTGCAGGGCCTCACCCAGCCAGCGCAGGCGACTTTCAGCATCGGTGCTGAGATTGGCCAGGGTCACCTGGATATCTGCCGCAAGACCGAGATCGCCGCTGCGCATGGCGCGCTGCAGTGCAGTCGCAACCAGCGTATTGTCATGGGCCGCCTGGCCCGCATGCACGATCGCCAGCACCTCGGCGTACTCTGCATATCGCGGTATACCCGCCTGTTGCAGCAACTGCGCGGCATGCTGGTAGGCCGATTCCCCCTTCGCTGGCTCCATCGTGGCGATTGCCCGTGCTCCCTGGAGCGCCGCTTCGGCTGCCTGTGCACGCATGCCCTCGCCCGCTGCCTCGGCGATGGCCTGTGCGGAAGCGGCGGCTTCGCGCGAACGCTCAAACTCACCAAGCCCGTAATAGGCATCAGCAAAGGCGACGGCGCCTTGGTAACGCGCTGTCACGGAAGTATCGGCCACCACCGTCGGGGCTCCCAGCTGGGAGATGGCCTTGCGGAACTGCCCGGTCTCGATCAACAGCCGCACATACCGGCGCTGATAGGGCGCGTGTGCCGGGTACGCCTGAAGCAGTTCCTTCAGGGCTTTTTCCGCGTCGCGCGCCCGCCTGGGATCCATCTCCAGCTGGCGCGCTTCCAGCGAACGAGCCGCGTTGCCGGGCAACGGCGCCAGCAGCGTGCGCGCCAACTCCATGTGTCGCACCGCCTCCAGGTTCTCGCCCAGGTTGGACTGGGCGATGGCCAGCTGAAGATGCATGAGGCCGAAACGTGGTGCACCGGCCAGGACCTCCTTTGCCGCCTGCTGCACACCGCGCCAGTCGCCCCGGTCGAAGGCGGCCGCAGCCACGGCATACTGCTCGGCGCTGGTGCTGTCCACTTCCAGCGCCGGCCAACGATCTGCCGGCCCAGGCACAAATAGAGTGACCAGCTCCCGTGACAACGCATCAATCGCCGCAGGCGCTTCGGCCAAGCCAACCTCCCTCTCCAGCATCCTGTCGCGGCCCTTCCGCTGAACGCGAGCACGCAATACAACATGCTTGCCATCGGCGCTGCGCACCGCACTGAGCAACACCACGTGAGGGGGGGGCAAGGCCTTGCCCTGCGCCAGATCCTCGCCGTTCAGCAGCTGCACCTCGGGGAGCTGCTGCAGTTTCCAGCTGCTCCATTGGACCAGTAGTTCCGACGCCCAAGGTACATCAGCGCCGGCATTGGACTGCAATGGCATCAAGGCCACCGTCACCGGGGAATCCGTACGTGGCCAGAAGGTCCATAGTGCCAGGCCGGCAACAACCACAAGCAGCGCCGCCGCTGCCGTCACCCATAGATGCCTGCGGCGACGCGGCACAAGTGGTGCAATGCCGGGTTCTTCGGGGGTCGCTGGTGCTGAAGGGGCCTCGGCCGCTACCGGGCCAGCATCGCCATCGGCGTTGGCCGGCGCCGCATCGGCATCGTGGTCGGCTTCCGGAACCGCTTCGGTAACGCTGTCGGCCTCCGCCGCGTGGACGGCGGCCTCTGGATCAGATGCTGCCTCGATCTGCGCAGGATCGCTGACCGGGGGCATCGAATCAAACCACTGCACGGGGCCCGGTGGCTGGAACACATAGCCGCGCTTGGCCACCGTGCGGATCCACTCCCGGCGAGATTCGCCCAGCGCCTTGCGCAGCAACCAGATGCTCTGTGACAGGTTGGCATCATCCACCACCAGCCCCGCCCAGAGCCGATCAAACAGCTCCTGCCGGGTGAACAACCGGTCCGGCTCGGAGATCAACAGCAACAGCAGATCAAAGATCCGGTGCTGCAGCTCAACGCTGCCCTCGGCGGAAACGATGCGGCGAAAGCGGAGATCGATCAGCAGATCTCCAACCTGCAGCGCCTGCGTACCCATGGGCCATGGCGTGCTCATCGGGAGCCCCTGCCTGGTAGGGATATATGGCAGCACGATGGGATCAAGCGGGGGCTCTCCTGGTGGATCGAGGGCTGGCGCAGCCTTACCCAAGGCCACGCCAGTGGTGAGAATGTGACGCCGATTGAAGGATTCATGCAACTGTCCCAGGTCATCCCCCCGGTCTGACAAGCGAAGCCCTTCAGTTACCACGCTCCTCAATCTGCCCCCCGTGCGCCCTGTCAGTACCCGTCGCGAGCGGGCTACAGGAACCTGTGCATCACAAAGACATCCACCAGGCCCAGCGTCCCATGCCGGAACGCCTTCGGTAACGTCCCGACCACTGCAAACCCCAGCCTCCGGTACAACGCCACGGCCGGGCCATTGGTACTGACCACGTAATTGAACTGCATGGCCAGGAATCCTTCCGCCCTCGCCCGCTCCAGGCTGTGCTCCACCAAAGCCCGGCCCACGCCTTGCCCTTGTGCCGGCGCATCCACCACATAGGTGGCGCTGGCCACATGAGCCCCAAGATCAGGGTAATTCGGCCCCATCTTGTACATGCCCACAACCCGGCCCTCCAGCACAGCCACGTAAGGCGTCTGGTCTTGGAACCAATGCGTGCGAAACGTTTCGACCCCAAAAGCGCCGGCGAACGGCAGCGCATCCTGCTTCGCAATGGCTGCCTTCAACATGCACCACAGGGCGTCGAAGTCACTTTCGCTGGCCGGTCGAATGTCCATGCGACTCCTGCAGGTCTGAGGTAGTGACCAGGGCGGACACTATCAGAATCGGACTCCGGCCCCGTCGCTGCTTCACGCGCCACCGCCATCCGCTCCGTAATAGTTGAGGAAATTCCGGCCTTTAGAGCAATAGATGCCCCCTGTTTCCGCGCACATCCCGCACCGGCTTCGACGATGGCGCGTACCTGCCTACGTCCTGCTGGGCATCTACCTGCTGTATCTGCTGGCCGGCAACATCTTCCTCAACACGCCACTGTTCGATCAGATCACCAACCGCAAGCCGCACAAGTTCGTGATGACTACGGGTCCGGCCATCACCCTGCTGCCCGGTCACGTGATCGCCTGGAACGTGCACATGCGCGGCCATGTGAACCACACGGTCTACGTGTTGCACGCAGACCGCGCCAGCGCCCGGTTGGCGGTACTGCCCTTGTTCCAGCGCGAGGTGCGGGTGCCACGCCTGCAGGCCACGGGGGTTTCCGCCGAGATCAGCCGCGTGGAAGACGCCATTCCTTCACCACCGCGCGGCGACCAGGGCTGGACCCTGCGCTTCGATGCCATCCACAGCGACAGCATCCGCAGCGCCCGGCTGGGCAAGCTGCTGATCATCGGCAAGGGCCAAGGTACCGTCGGGTTCCTGAAGCAGCTGCGTGGCGGGCCGTCGGAACTCTTTGAATCCGAAGTTGCGTTCGGCGATGCGGACACCAGTTTTGACGGCGTGCAGCTGTTGGGCGACATGGATCTCACCGCGCACTTCAGCTATCCGCGCCACTACCGGGACCAGGCGCCCGGTCTGGCCAAGTTGAGGCTGCTGCGTGCCCAGCTTGATGTTGATGCCCGCAGTCAGGGCCTGCGCATGGATACCGATGCCACAACGCCGAAGATCTCCAGCGCGCCCGTTCCCGGACGCCTTCAGCTGGCGCTCCACCTGATCGACGGCCAACTGCAGCCCGGCGACCACGCGCTCTGGCAGGTGCCGCTCCACCTGGGCGACGGCGCACCCGATCGCGGCGTGCTGGCACTGCAGCTCAACGTGACCAACGACCTGCGCCTGCAGGCCCGCCTGCCGCCCAAACCCGGCTCAGGCAGTGAAGTGGATGCCGATCTGCACATCAGTGGCCGGGACATCCCCTTCCAACAGCCTGCCCAGCTGCTGCAACGCAGCTCTGGCACCGTGCGCGGCGAATGGACGTTCACCTCGCTCAACTGGATCCCTGCCCTGTTCGTCCGCAAGCCGTGGCTGCAGCTGGACGGCGGCGGCACGCTGAAAGCGGATCTGCGCGTGCGCAACGGTGAACTGATCGAAGGCAGCACCGTGGACATCCCGGCCGCCGAAGCCGTGGCCGAAGTGGCGCGCGTACGCCTGGCGGGCACGGCCAGCGCCCATGGTGAGTTGACGGCCGGCAGCCCCAGCCAGGCACAGCTGGCTGTCCGGCTGCCGCGATTCACTGCGCGGCCAACCGATGCCAAGGACGTGCGCCTGTTCGACGGCCGTGATCTGGCCCTGGACCTGGCCGGCGATGGTCGCCTGCAGGAGCTGCGCAAAGGTGTCCGCGCGCATCTGCGCTTCAGCGAAGCAACCATTCCTGATCTGACCGCCTACAACCGTTACCTTGGCTCGCCACAGGTGCGACTGCTGCGTGGCACTGGCAGCCTGAGTGGCGATGCCACGCTAGACACCGATGGGCGCGTCGGTCATGGCACCGCCCGCCTGCTGGGGCGCAACGCGAGTGCCAAGGTGGCAGGGCTGGACATGGGCGGCGATGTCGACGTGAATGCAACACTGCGCCGCGGCGACTTCAACCAGCGTCATTTCGACCTGTCCGGCACCACGGTCGAGCTGCGCAATGTGCAGGTGGCGGGCATGGAGCGCACATGCGCCTGGAAAGGTCGCGCGGCCTTCAAGCGTGGCCGAATCGATGCGCAGCCGCCGTTCCAGGTCGATGCCACCACAGATCTGGATCTCAGCGATGCCCGTCCGTTGCTCGCGCTGTTCGCAGAGCGCACCGACTACCCGCGCTGGACCCTGTCCCTTCTGGATTCTGGACAGGTGCAGGCACAGGCGACGCTGCGCTGGCGGCCTGGCCATCTGGTCATCGATGGACTGCAGGCCGAGAACGATCGCCTGTCGGTACGCGCGCGGCTGGATCTGCTGGAACAGCGCAAACGCGGCGATCTCTACCTGCGCTGGGGACTGCTGGGCGCGGGCATCGAGCTGGACGGCGACCAGCGCCAATGGCATCTGGCGAAGGCGCGGCAGTGGTTCGACGAACGCCCTTCCCTGTTGCCGGCCAGCGAAGGATCCAGTGCCATTGGAACTTCAGATTGAACGGAATCCGCTAGAGTTTCACGAAACGCTGGATCTTCCGGGCCAGCCAACCACTGAACACCAACGGCGCATCCAGCGCTGACACGCAGATGCAGGGAACCCCGGGCGCAGTAACCGGCTGATGCTCCACGTCTTCATCCAGATCCGCCACGTCGCCCGGTGCGAACAACCCCAGCGCATCGTTGTACGAGCCCCGAAGGATCTGGGTCAGTTCGCTGCGACCATGGCTGTGCATGGGCAGGCATTTGCCCGGGGCGATCTTCAGCATGATCAGCGAAGGCATCTGCTCGGCACGGATGCAGTGCACGCCCGGCGCCATCCAGCGCCAGCGCAGGCCGCTGAGCGAGGCGCCGAAATACGGATGCAGCGAGGCAGGCAGATCATCCGGATTGGCCTCTGGCCGCTCCTTCGGCACAGGACGCATGCAATCCGCCATGGCAATCGGCGTTTCCGTGGCCAGCTGCATCAGCATCGCCTCGCGCAGTTGTTCGCGGCGCGTGTCGGCTGCAGACGGCTGGGTCTGCTCCAGCAGCACCGAGCCGATCGCTTCGGCATCGCGCAGGCGCTGACGGCAATGCGGGCACTGCTCCAGGTGGGCACCGGCCACGATGCTCAACGGTGCTGGCAGCGCGCCGGCGGCATAGCTCATCAGGGTGGATTCGTGCAGGTGGTGGTGCGGATTCACAGCACACCTCCCACTTTGGCCTGCAGTTGCAGGAACGCGCGACGCAGGTGTGATTTGACCGTTCCCAGCGGCATGCCCAACGCCTCGGCAATTTCGCTGTGGCTCTTGGCCTCGAAATAGGACATCCGCACCAACCGCGCCTGCACCGCGGGCAGCTCGTTGATACGCTGGCGCAGGCGCGCCTGGTCGGCGAACTGCTCGGCGCTGCTGCGTTCGATCACATCCAGTGTTGCCGCGTCCTCCACCGCCGCCTGCACCTGCATCCAACTGCGCTCACGGCGCACTCGATCGATATGCAGGTTGCGCGCGATGCGATACAGCCAGGTACTCAGTGCGCCCTGTGCCGGGTCGAACTCGGCGGCCCGCAACCACAGCCGCAACAGGCATTCCTGCGCCACCTCCTCGGCCACGGCATCGGGTGCACCCAGGCCGCGCAGGTAAACGCACAAGCGCGGCATGAAGTAGTCGTAGATCCGCATGAAACAGTCGCGGTCGCGCAGCCGCGCCACGCCGTCCATGTCACCGGCCCAGTTCGTCGGCTCGCTGCTCGGCTGCTGGGAACTGGACACGGTGCGTGCGGTATCGAAGTTGAGGAGTGTGCTGGCGGCGTCAGGGTACATCTGCGTTCGCGGCGGGCGGGTGAAGGTCTGTCCTCTGTACGCACAGGGGCAGCAATTGGATGCAGTCAGCCCTGCGCATCCAACCGACCGCCCCCACCGTATGACCTGGGCCCTCCCCTTCCGGATGAAGACCATGCGCACTGCCTGGCTGCTGCTGTGCCTGCCCCATGCCGCGCTGGCGGCACCCTGGCTGCGAGGTGAGGGCGTGGCCACCTCCGCGCAGGGCGACATCCTCTACCGTGAAGTGCACTGGCGCCGCGAGGCGACGGAGGGTGCCGAGCGCTGGGTGCTGTACCAGTGCCCGGATGGCCAACCCTTCGCCCGCAAGCATCTGCCCGCCAGCGTCCGGCCGCAGGCACGGGGTTATTCGCTGGAAGACCGCCGCAGCGGCCAGACCGCTGAAGTCGACGTCACTGGCGATTCGGTGTCGATTGTCTGGAAGGAGGATGCCGTCAGCGAGCTGCGTCGGCGCCGGCTTGAACTGCCGCTGGACGCGGTGATCGATGCGGGGTTCGACGCCGCAGTGCGCCTGCACTGGCCCGCGCTGCTGCGCGGCGAACGCATCCGCCTGCCCTTCCTGGTGCCGGGGCGGCAGCGCTACTTCCCGGTGCAGGTGCGGCACATCGGTCCGGTTCGTTGGCAGGGCATCGATGGCCAGTCGATCGAGGTCAGCCTGGACACCTGGTACGGCGGCGTCGCGCCGCGGCTGTCATTGGTCTATGCCAACGCCGACCGTCGCTTGCTGGAGTTCCGCGGCACCAGCAACCTGCGCGATGCCCGCGGCAGCTATCCGCAGGTGACGGTGCGCTTCAGCTCGCCAGCTGCCGAGCGACCGGCCGGTGACTGGCAACAGGGGTGGACGCAGCCTCTGGTTGAGCGTTGCGCCGTGACGCCAAGGTGAAGTCGAAATTTTCCGCGTCGCGTCGCATCCATTGCACGCGCTGCTGCGTACAGGTAGACACGACACCCGCCGAGATCCGCCATGGCCTCTGTAGCGCCCCTCCCCCGTCGACGTTGGCGCCTGCTGCGTACGTTGCAGCGCTGGATCGATACCGGCAACGCCGCAGAGACCACCGGTGAACAGCCCGGCCGCATCGACTGGGTGCGCGCGGTACCGTTCGCACTGATGCACCTGGCATGTATCGCGGTGCTCTGGGTAGGCATCTCGTGGACAGCGGTGATCGTTGCCGCAGCACTCTATGCGGTGCGCATGTTCGCCATCACAGCGTTCTATCACCGCTACTTCTCGCACCGGACCTTCCAGGCATCACGAACGGTGCAGTTCGTGTTCGCGGTGATCGGCGCTTCCAGCGTGCAGCGAGGGCCGCTTTGGTGGGCCGCCCATCATCGCCATCACCATCGGCATGCCGACCAGCCATTGGATCCGCACTCCCCGCGCGAAGGCGGCTTCTGGCGCAGCCACATGGGCTGGTTCCTGACCCGCGAGGCGTTCGCCACGGATCTGTCGCGGATACCGGACCTGGCGCGCTTCCCGGAGCTGCGCTGGCTGGACCGCTTCGATACGGCAGTACCGGTACTGCTGGCCGCAGCGCTGTACGCACTGGGTGCTGGGCTGGAGCGCTGGGCACCGGGCCTGCACACCACGGGCCCGCAGCTGCTGGTGTGGGGCTTCTTCATTTCCACCATCGTGCTGTTCCATGCCACCGTCACCATCAATTCGCTGGCGCACCGCTTCGGTCGCCGCCGCTTCGAGACCCGCGACGACAGCCGCAACAACCTGTGGCTGGCGCTGCTCACCTTCGGCGAAGGCTGGCACAACAACCATCACTTCTTCCCGGGCACTGTCCGCCAGGGCTTCCGCTGGTGGGAAGTGGATCTGACCTGGTACGGGCTGCGCGCAATGGCGGCGCTTGGCCTGGTCAAAGGGCTCAAGCCCATTCCCGAGTGGGTTCTGGCCAAGGCGAGGTACTGACATGCGCATCGCGGTCATCGGCTCGGGTATCGCGGGATTGGCCAGTGCGTGGTGGCTGGATGGCCAGCACGACGTCACGCTGTTCGAGGCCAACGACTATCTCGGTGGCCACACCCACACCCACGACGTGCAGGTGGCAGGCACGCGCATGGCGGTGGATACGGGCTTCATCGTGTTCAATCCCCTGCACTACCCGCTGCTGACGGCGCTGTTCGATGAACTGGGCGTGGCCTCGCAACCAACCACGATGAGCTTCTCCATGCATAGCGAGCGCAGTGGCGTGGAGTACAACGCCACCTCGCTCGATGGTCTGTTCTGCCAGCGCCGCAACCTGGTGTCGCCGCGGTTCTGGGGCATGCTGGCCGACCTGCGCCGGTTCTATCGGGATGCGCCGTTGCTGCTGGCCGAGGAAGACGGCCCCACGCTGGGCGAGTACCTGCGCAGCCAGCGCTATGGCGAAGCCTTCATCGACGAGCACCTGCTGCCGATGGCCTCGGCACTGTGGTCCTCACCGGCGGCCACCGTGCAGGACTTCCCGGCACGCTACCTGGCCCAGTTCATGGCCAATCATCAAATGTTGCAGATGACCGGGCGGCCGAGCTGGCGGGTGGTCAGCGGCGGATCGGCGCGCTACGTGGATGCGCTGCGTCGCCGCTGGCGCGTGCATGAGCGGCTGCAATGTCCGGTCAGCAGAGTCGAACGCATGCCCTGGGGTGCACGCGTGCACAGCGCCGCCGGCGTGGAGGCTTTCGACGAAGTGATCCTGGCCTGCCACAGCGACCAGGCGCTGGCGTTGCTTGCCGACGCCGATGCCATCGAGCGCGAGGTCCTCGGTGCCATCCGCTATCAGTCCAACGAGGCGGTGCTGCATACCGATGCCTCGTTGCTGCCGCGCAACCGCAAGGCGTGGGCGGCGTGGAACGCGCACGTGCCACAGGATCACGCCGCACCCTGCACGGTGAGCTACTGCATGAACCTGCTGCAAGGCCTGGCCGGTGACACGCCCCTGGTCGTGACCCTCAACCGCAGCGAGGCAATCGACCCCACCAAGGTGCTGCGCACGCTTCATTACGCGCACCCGGTACACGATTACGCTGCAGTGCGGGCACAGCAGCGCTGGGCGGAACTGCAGGGGCGCCGCCATACCTGGTTCGCGGGCGCCTACTGGGGCTGGGGCTTCCACGAGGACGGCATCCGCAGTGCCCGCCGAGTGGTGGACGCGATGCAGGCCTGCGCTCCGCATCGGCTGGCATCCGCCTCGGATGAGGTGGCGGCATGAGTGCCAGCGCACTCTACATCGGGCAGGTGATGCATCGCCGGCATCATCCGCATCCGCATGCGTTCCGCTACCCCATCGCGCAGCTGCTGCTCGATCTGGACGAGCTGGATACGGTGTTCGCCGGCCGCTGGTTGTGGTCGGTCAATCGCCGCAACCTCGCCGAGTTCCGTCGCAGCGACTACTTCGGCGATCCCGCACGGCCACTGGCCGATGCAGTCCGCGACCACGCTGCCGGCACGCTCGGCTACCGGCCGACTGGCCCGGTTCGCCTGCTCACCCATCTTCGCTTCGCCGGGCACGTGTTCAATCCGGTCAGCTTCTACTACTGCTACAAGGCCGACGGCAGCACGCTGGACTGCATTGTCGCCGAGATCACCAATACGCCCTGGAAGGAACGGCACGCCTATGTGCTGCCGCTCGCTACCGCCACGCACGAAGGCAGTTCACTGCGCTGGCAGTTCGACAAGTGCTTCCATGTCTCGCCGTTCATGCCGATGGACTGCCGCTACGACTGGCGGTTCAACCGCCCGGACCAGGATCTGCGCGTGCACATGCAGGTCTGGCGCGACGGCGTGCGCCAGTTCGATGCCACCCAGACCATGCAGCGGCGTGCCCTGGACGGCCGCGGGCTGGCCCGGGTCCTGGCCTGCTATCCGCTGATGACCACCCAGGTCGTGGCCGCCATCCACTGGCACGCACTGCGGCTGTGGATGAAGCGCAACCCCGTGCACGACCACCCCACCCTTGCCGAGAAACCGCGATGAACTCGATGACTCCTTCGGTCGCGTTGCCGCGCCCGGGCGCCTTGGATGCTTTCCTGCGCCGCCGCCTGCTGGCCCAGCTTGCCCCCCTGCGCGATGGTCGACTGTGCGTGCGTGATGCACTCGGTGAAGCCTGGCTGGGCGACGCCCGTGGCGAACAGCATGTCACGGTCACCATCGATGACCCGGCGTTCTATCGCAAGGTTGCTGCGCAAGGCAGCGTGGGTGCAGGTGAAAGCTACATCCAGGGCGAGTGGCACTGCGATGATCTGGTGGCACTGATCCGGCTGCTGGTGCGCAATCGCGACCTGCTCGACGGCATGGAGCGCGGCCCGGCCCGCGTTGGCGGCTGGCTGCTGCGGGGCTGGAACCGCCTGCGCCGCAACAGCCGTGAAGGCAGCCGTCGCAACATTGCCGCGCACTATGACCTGGGCAACGATTTCTTTGCCCTGTTCCTGTCGCCGGACCTGATGTACTCGTCGGCGCTGTTCACCAGCGAATCCGAGTCATTGGAATCCGCTTCGCGGCGCAAGCTTGACCGCATCTGCCAGCAGCTCCAGCTCAAGCCCGGCGACCGTGTGGTGGAAATCGGCACCGGCTGGGGTGGTTTCGCGGTACACGCCGCCCAGTACTACGGCTGTCATGTCACCACCACCACCATCTCTGCCGAGCAGCATGCGCTGGCCACCGAGCGCGTGCGGAACGCAGGGCTGCAGGACCAGGTCACGCTGCTGATGCAGGACTACCGCGACCTGCAGGGCCAGTTCGACAAGCTGGTATCGATCGAGATGATCGAGGCCATCGGCGCCGAATACCTGGACACCTACATGGCGACGCTGCAGCGCCTGCTCAAACCTGATGGCGTTGCCCTGCTGCAGGCCATCACCATCGAGGACCACCGCTACGAACAGGCCCGGCGCAGCGTCGACTACATCAAGCGCTATGTATTCCCGGGCAGCTTCATCCCATCGATCAACGCGATCATGGCTGCCAAGACGCGCTCCAGCGACCTGCAGCTTATCGCCCAGCAGGACTTTGGCCACTCCTACGCACTGACCCTGCACGCCTGGCGCCAGCGCTTCCTGGCCCAGCTGCCCGCAGTGCAGGCGCAGGGCTTTGACGCGCGCTTCTGCCGGCTGTGGGAATTCTATCTGGCCTACTGCGAGGGCGGCTTCCTGGAACGTTCGATCGGCGTCTCGCATCTGCTGCTGGCCCGTCCGGACCACCGGCCCGTTCTCGCTGCCGCCGACAGCCACTGACATGCGCCGCTTCTGGGCCAATCTGCTCGGCAACCAGCTGGTCTGGCTGTGTGCCGTGGCCGGCGCGGGGCGCGGCTGGCAATGGCCGGCGCTGCTGGCCGCGATGATCTATATCGGCAGCCAGCTACTGACCTCGCCGCAGCCCCGGCTGGATCTGCGCCTGATGCTGTTGGCGCTGGCCTGCGCATGGCTGGTCGACGCCAGTGCCGCCGCCAGCGGTACAGTGCGCTACGCGGCCGCCCCACTGGGTTGGGTGCCGCCGCCCTGGATCATGGCGTTGTGGGCGGCGTTCGCGATGACGCTGACCACGTCGATGCGCTTCCTGCAGCGTCACCCGGCACTACCGGCCCTGTTCGGCCTGTTGCTGGCACCTCTGGCCTATGTCTCTGCCGCACGTGGATTCGATGCAGTGCGGTTCCCCGATCCAGTGTGGCCAGGACTGCTGGTCCTGGGCACCGGCTGGAGCATCGCGCTTTCCCTGCTGTGCTGGACCGCCGGTCGTGGCATGCACATTCCACAGCCGCCCTTCGCAGGAACGTCGTCATGATCAATCTGATGTGGGTACTGCTGTACGCCGTGCTGGTGATGAGCTGGGGCTGGGCCTGGCAGCGCCGCCACCACAACATCGGCGTGGTCGATGTGCTCTGGGCCAAGGGCGTGGGCGCCTCGGCCCTGTTGCTGGCGCTGCTTGGCGACGGTGCGGTGATGCCGCGGGTTGCGCTGGGCGTGCTGGGGGGACTGTGGGGCAGCCGCCTGGCCCTGCATCTGTGGCATCGGGTCCGTCACGATCAGGAGGACGGACGCTACCGCTACCTGCGCGAGTACTGGCACGGGCATCAGGGCCGGATCTTCGGCTTCTTCATGGCGCAGGCGCTGCTGATCGTTCTGTTTGCCCTGCCCTTTGTGTCAGTGGCTGCCAACCCTCGGGCCGACCTGACCCTGTGGGTGGTGGCTGCAGCGCTGGTCTGGCTGCTGAGCGTCGGCGGCGAGACCCTGGCCGACCGCCAGTTGGCCCGCTTCCGCGCCATTCCAGCGAACAAGGGCCGAACCTGCCGCGATGGGCTCTGGCGTTACTCCCGCCACCCCAACTACTTCTTCGAGTGGCTGCACTGGTTCAGCTATGTCCTGCTCGCGGTCGGCTCTCCACTGTGGTGGCTGCCCTGGGCCGGCCCGCTGCTGATGTACGTGTTCCTGCGCTATCTCAGCGGCATTCCGTTCACCGAGAAACAGGCACTGCGCAGCCGTGGCGACGACTACCGCGCCTACCAGCGCAGTACATCGATGTTCTTTCCCTGGTTCCCCCGTACTTCCAAGGAGCATTCCGCATGAGCGCGATCCCGTCACTGAACCCGGCCGAAGATGCGGAAACCGGGCTGATCGCCTGGGCCGAACGTGGACTGGTCCCCGATGCGGCGCTGCGTGCGGGCATCCGCCGCTTGTGTACGCAACGCCTGCAGGAGGAAAGCGAAGGCGGCATCGAAGGCCAATCCGCACGCTTCAGCCAGCGCATTGCCGAGCTGGCCGACAGCCCACTCGCGCTGCATACCGACGCGGCCAACCGCCAGCACTATGAAGTGCCTGCAGCCTTCTTCCAGGCCTGCCTGGGCAAGCGGCTGAAGTACAGCAGCTGCTACTACCCCACCGGGCGCGAAACGCTGGACCAGGCGGAGGACGCCATGCTGGAACTGTACGGCCAGCGCGCCGGATTGGCCGATGGCCAGCAGATTCTTGAGCTGGGCTGCGGCTGGGGCTCACTGACCCTGTGGATGGCCGAACGCTATCCGCAGGCGCATATCACCGCCGTCTCCAACTCGCACAGCCAACGCCAGCACATCATGGCGCAGTGCCACGCACGCGGCCTGGGCAACGTCGAGGTGTTGACCCGTGACGTCAACCAGCTTGACCTGCCAACAGCGCGGTTCGACCGCTGCGTCTCGGTGGAGATGTTCGAGCACGTACGCAACTACGAGCGCCTGCTGGCAGGCATCGCGCGGTGGCTGAAACCGGATGGCGCGCTGTTCGTGCACATCTTCGCCCATCGCACACTGATGTATCCGTTCGAGACCGACGGCGGTGACAACTGGATGGGTCGCCACTTCTTCACCGGCGGACTGATGCCGGCGGCCGACACGTTGCTGCATTTCCAGCGCGACCTGCGCCTGGACCAACGCTGGTTGCTGGACGGCACCCACTACCAGCGCACGGCCGACCACTGGCTGGCCAACCAGGATGCAGCCCGCGAGCAGGTGATGCCGGTGTTGATCGCTACCTACGGCCAGGCTGCAGCGAAGGTCTGGTGGCAGCGCTGGCGGATGTTCTGGATGGCATGCGCCGAGCTGTTCGGCTACGACGACGGCCAGCAGTGGCTGGTGGCCCACTATCTGTTCCGACCCCGCTGAGGTGCCCCATGCGCATGCTTCCGCTGCTTCCCCTGATCGCGGTCGGCCTGTTCGGTTCCGGCTGCAGCTCCAGCGACTCCCGCCCCCTGCCGCGCCCACCGTCAGTGGACGTGCCGCGCTTCATGGGCGACTGGTACGTGATCGCGCATATCCCGTCGCGTCCTGAACGCGAGGCCTTCGACGCCGTGGAAAGCTATGCACTGCGCCCCGATGGACGCATCCAGACCACCTTCACCTACCGCAAAGGCAGCTTCGATGCGCCACAGAAGTCGATGCACCCCATCGGCCGTGTCGAGAAGGAAGGCAATGGCGCGGTCTGGGGCATGCAGTTCATCTGGCCGATACAGGCTGAGTACGTGATCGCCTGGCTCGACGAAAGCTACCGACAGACCATCGTGGCGCGAAGCAAGCGCGATTACGTCTGGTACATGGCCCGCACCCCGCAGGTGTCGGACAGTGACTACCAGCAGGCGGTCGAGCGGATTGCGGCCATGGGTTACGACACCCGCAAGCTGAGGCGGGTGCCGCAGTCGGTGCGATGACACGGCACCTTCTGCCCGGGTCGATCGTCCTGGAGCATCAGTCGATCATCAATCATTGCAACGTGGTGCACTCGCGGCGCGCCCTGCAGATACGATGCTGGGCAGGCCAGCAAGGCCGGAACGGATACACGACCGATGAACAGCCCCGCGGACGATGCCATCACAACCTCCTGGAATGGATTCGAAGTCCGCCAGATCCTTCCGTGCGACCTCGACCTCATCTGTGCTCACCGGGAAGCAATGTTCCGTGAAAGCGGCCGGAGCGAAGAGGTCCTTCAGCGGATGGCGGCCCCGTTCCGTACCTGGCTCGAACCGCGCCTGGTGTCGGGCGACTATTTCGGCCATGTACTTTCCGACAAGGGACAACCCATCGCAGGCATCGGCCTGATGCTGATCGACTGGCCGCCCCACCCCGCCCATCCAGAGCAGGACACGCGTGGCTACGTACTCAATGTCTACGTGGAGCCCGGCTATCGGCGTCGCGGCATCGCCCGCCAACTGATGAAACTGGCCGACCATGCATTCGCCGGACGAGGGGTGGCCTACGCGGTGCTGCACGCTACCGCCCAAGGGAAACCGCTGTATTCGGATCTCGGATGGGCTGCGACCAGCGAAATGGCCCGCGCCCTGGGCAGCGGGAGCGAAGTGCCCTGAAGGGCGCGCTTGGGGCCTGATGATCCACCGCATCAATCGGCAACACTGGATTGATGGGTCTTGCACATCGACTCTTAGGAATAATCGCAAAAATCCAACAAATTCGATGCTCGACGCGACAGCAGCGCCAGAATGATCGCCACGCCCTTCGGGCGCCGATCACCTCCCAGCGCATGAATGGATACCCTGCACCGCGCCGACTGCGGCTGGCACTCCTCGACGATCACGAAGTCGTCCGCCGCGGCACCGTCCTGCACCTGTCCCGCGACGTCCGCTTCAACATTGTCGCCAGCCACACCCGCAGCGATGAGCTCATCGGCAGCCTGCGCCAGCTGGCGGTGGATGTCGCCATCGTCGATCTCACCCTGGCGCCTGGCGACCGCAGCAGCGATGAGCTGGTTCCCCTGCTGCGCGACTGCTTTCCACATATTCCCCTGCTCGCCTTCGCCACGCTGATGCCAACCACCCGCATCGACCACCTGCTGGCGGCCGGCATCTCCGGCGTGGTCAGCAAGTCCGAGCCCCTGGAGATGCTGTCTGATGCCATCGTGCGCATATCGCAGGGACTGTGCCGCCTGCCCGCCGATTGCCTGTTCCCGACCTGCCGCGAGGAACTCAGTCGCAATGAACGCGAAGTACTGGACCTGCTCCTGGCCGGCTTGACCGTCTCGGAGATCGCGCTACGCCGCCACCGCAGCGTCAAGACGGTCAGTACCCAGAAGGTCGCCGCCCTGCGCAAGCTCGGGTTGCGCAATGACGTGGAGATCTATGCACTGCGGCAGCAGCTGGAGCTCCAATGAGGGGGCGTATTCGCCTCCGTCTGCGCACGTCGTGCATGTTGTGGCTGGCCCTGATCCTGCTGCCAGCAGCCTCGGCCGAGGATGCACAGCTGCAGAGATGGTCCGCCGGCCGCGAAGTGCGGGTCGCCACTGCGCCATCACTGCGCCCGCTACCTGCAACGCTGGCGGATTCAAGCACGCTCCCCACCCTCGCCCATGGCTATGCCAGGCTTGTGGCTCAGCATTCCGGCCTGCGCTTCCGCGATCTCACCTACGCCAGCACGAGCGCAGCGGTCGCGGCCGTGTGCCGGCACGAGGCCGACCTGGTGCTGGTCATGGGCAATCCTTCGCATCGCCCGCTTCCCTGTCCCGAGCTGATGGCCTCCGGCGCCTTTCATGGCGGCAAGACGGTGTTGGCCGTGCGCAAAGGCGAGCACCCGCCCCGTGACCTCACCGGCGTGAGGGCACAGGTGCTGGCCGTGGTTGACGGCGGCCCCTATGCCAGCTGGCTGGCGTTCCACCACCCTCGGATCCACCTGCTGCACCTGCCCGACCGCCATGCGGCCCTGGCCGCCGTGGAAAGCGGCATCGCCGATGCTGCAATCGGCCTGGAAGCGACGTTGCACTCGATGATCCGGCAGCACTTCGCGGGCAACCTGCAACTGCACCCGGTCGACAGCGATTTTTCCACCGACCTGCACCTGCTTGTCCGCCGCGAGGACCAGCAACTGCTGGCGCGCATCGATCAGGCGCTGCGCGCCATCACGCTCGAACAGCACGCAGGCCTGCTGGAGTTATGGGCACAGCAGATGCTGCCCGCATCCATCGAGAGCGCGCTGGACGGGGTGCGCCCCACGCTCCTGCTATGGCTGCTGTATCTGGCTGTGGCACTGATCGGCCTGCCGGTGCTCTGGCAGGCATTACGTTGGCGAATCGGCCGCGCGGAACAACGCCTGGGGCGCGCGGCGGGGATGATCAGCCATGAGGTGCGCAACTCCGCGCAGACGGTACTGACTTCGATCGACCTATTGAGTCAGTCACCCCAGCCCAAGGGGCAGCGCGAACTGCTCGCGGCAGCGCTTGCCGCCGGCCACTCGCTACGCCGGCTGCTGGATCGCTCGCTGGCGTTCTCGCGCCTTGCCAGTGGCAGCTTCAGGCCGCAGCCCGCACCCTGCGACGTCGGTCAACTCTGTGCCCGCGCACTGGAAGCAATCCGCCCGGAGGCACGACGGAGAGGCCTGTCACTCCAGCTTGATCGCGCGCCGGATCCAGCGCCGGTGGTCGCGCTCGATGCTGATGGGCTGCGCCAGATTGTCGACAACCTGCTGGGCAATGCATTGAAATTCACGGATGTCGGCGGTATCGAAGTGCGGCTGCAACTGTCACCCGCCAGGGCTCCCCGGGAGCTGTTGCTGGATGTGATCGACAGCGGCATCGGCATCGCGCCCGCTCAACTGGCGCTGCTGTTCCGGCCATTCCAGCAGAGCGAAGATGGCCAGAGGCGTGGCGGCAGCGGGTTGGGCCTGACGATTGCGCACGAACTGGCCGTTGCCATGGGCGGCAACCTGACCGCACACAGCGTGCATGGGCGCGGCAGCCGCTTCACCCTGCGATTGCCGGTCCGCGCCGTCCACGGTGATCAGCCGCCCATCGAGCCTATGCAGCAGACGCCACTGGCCGGCATCGACCTGCTCCTGGTCGAGGATCATGCACTCAGCCGGCACGTCGTCGCAGAGCAGCTGCGTCGGCTGGGTGCCGATGTACGCGCGGTTGCCGATGCCGACACCGCATTGGCCGAGCATGCGCTACGACCATTCGCCACGGTCGTGCTGGATATCGGGCTTCGCGGCCAGGATGGCTACGCACTGGCGCAGCAGCTGCGCGCTCAGGCACAGGTACCCCTGCAAGTGATTGCCCTGTCCGCCCGCATTGGGCGCCGGCACGCGGCACGCTGCCGAAGGGCCGGATTCGACGCCATCCTGGTCAAGCCGCTGCAGGTTGCGAGCTTGCTGCAGGCGTTGGGCCTCCCGCCCCCGGCACACGGTACTGCGCCCGATGACGCCCCTGGCGCCGAGCCGGATTACGCTGCGGACATTGCCCATGAGCTGGCCAGGATCGAACAGGCCGTGCAGGACGCCGATACCCCGACACTGCGCCATCATGCACACCGCCTGCAGGGCACGCTGCAGATGTGCCGGGCTACGGATCAGGCCGGCACGGCGGCCGACCTGTGGGAGCTGGGGCATGAGGCCGCGCCTGACTGGGTCGAGGCGCGGCGACTGCTGCAGGGATTGCAGCAGTGGCACGGCTCCCGCAAGGCGGAAGCCGCACCATCGGCCTGATCAGGCCGCCAGGCGCTCGACCTGGCGACGGGTGAGGTCGTTGAAGCGGCCCAGCGACATCAGGTGCTGATGGATCAGCGCCAGCCAGCCGCTGCGGTGCCACTCGACCACGGTCGCTTCCGGCAGCGCCACGAACTTCTCGACGTCCACCACCAGGAAGCCGTTGAGATTGAACTCGCGGCCATCCGGGGTGCGGACGGTGGCATTGCGCTCGACCAGCAGGCCGTTGTCGATCAGGGCCTTGGAGAAGGCCTGGGTCTGTTCGTGCTCGCGGGTGTACTGGCCGCAGAACTCCAGCGCCTGCTGCACCATGTCGGTGGCCTTGCCGTCCACGAACAGCGGCTGGCCTTCGTCACCGCCCTTGACCACGCGCGAGCTCTCTTCGTCGATGCCCAGCAGGAAGTCGTTGTCAGCACCGGTGTCGATGAAGATGAAGGGGTGGCGACGCAGGTAGGCCGGAATGTAGGCCTCGTCTTCCCACAGGCCGTCCTTGATGAACAGGTTCTGGTCGGAAACACCGACGGCCGCCATCGGCACGGCGGTCGGGCCGGCGAACAGAATCGGGAAGTGGTGCAGGGCCAGCGAGAACTCGCCCAGCACCAGCGGAATGGCGTTGTTGCCGGCGGCAAACTCGAGCCTGCCCGGCAGGATGCGCAGATCGGCATGCACATCGGCCTGCAGCGGCACCGGACGGGTGTAGAACAGGGGGGCGCTGCTCGGCGCCGCTTCGGTGGTGGTGTCGCTGGTGGTCGTCATCTTGGGAACCGTTCGATCATGCGCGCCTGCCATCCCGGGCGCGCCAGCGGGAACAACCTGAATCCCGCATTATCAACAAGCTCGATGACAACGGCCACCCCACCGACGACCTATTTCAGCTGCAGGGGGTAGCGCTGCCAGAGAACGTGGACCAGGAAGCCGGCCAGCTCGGTGTCGCGTGCACTCACCGCCGCACGGATCTTGTCCAGCAGCACCATGTCCGAGCAGGCGCGCACATCGGCATGGTTGGCCTGCCCTGCCCGGCGGGCGCGATAGCGCGCGGCCCGCTGCGCGTCACTCATTGCGTACCCGAACTTGGGCGGACGGCCGCGCTTTCGCGGCAGGGTCAGCTCCAGGGTTCCGGGGTCTTTGTCATCACGCATGAGAGGGGTGCGGGCGGCGGCGAGCAACGGGGGGTGCGCAATTTATCGTGAGGCATCACTTTAATCCAGCTTTTTCTGCAGTTTTGTTGCGATGCAATGCAAAAAACGTTTCGCGCGCCGCGCCGAATCCATCCACGCATGGCGTGGATCTTCTGCAGACTCACGTGCGACACCCGGTAGATCCACGCCATGCGTGGATACGGAACCCATGCCCGCCCAAAAAAAGGGAGCCCGCGAACGGGCTCCCCTCACCTTCTTCATGCGGCACGTACCGGCTCGTAGCCATGCAGGTGCGCCTCACTGCTGGCCCGGCCCTGGCTGAGCGAACGCAGCGACGTGGTGTAACCCACCAGCTGCGCCAGCGGCGCAAAGCCACTGACCTCGGCGCGACCGTCCTGGTCGTCGATGCGGGCAATACGACCATGCCGACGGTTGAGGTCGCCAACCACATCACCCACCGACGCCGACGGCGAATGCACCGTCACCGCCATCACCGGCTCCAGCAGCTGCGTGCCACCCTCGGCCAGCGCCGCCTTGATTGCCTCGGCACCCGCACGGTGGAACGCCATCTCCGAAGAGTCCTTGGCATGGGTCTGGCCATCGACAAGACTGACCTCGATACCGACCACCGGATGGCCCTGCGGCCCTTCCGACAGCGCAGCACGCACGCCCTTCTCCACCGCGGCGATGAAACTGCGCGGCACCACGCCACCGACGATGCGGTCGTTGAACACCACCTGGTCATCCTCACGCGGCGATACATCCAACACCACGTGCGCGAACTGGCCCTGGCCGCCGGTCTGCTTGACCAGCCGCCCGACGACGCCGGTCATCGCACGCATCGGCGTCTCCTGGTAGGCCACGCGCGGCGAACCCACGCCCACGTCCACCTTCCATTCGCTGCGCAGGCGCTCGACCATCACCTCCAGGTGCAGCTCGCCCATGCCCCAGACCAGGGTCTCCGCCGTGTCGCGATCGGTTTCGACGCGGAACGAGGGATCTTCCTGGGCCAGGCTGGCCAGGCCCTGCGCCATCCGGATCAGGTCGGCCGCACGCGCCGGTTCCAACCGCCAGGCCAGCACCGGCGCCTGTGCCTGGATGTTCTCCAGGCGCAGCGGCTGCGCACGGCCGCTCAGCGTTTCACCGCTGACCGCATCCTTCCAGCCCAGTACCGCGACGATGTCACCGGCCACGGCCTGTTCGATGTCGTGGGTCTGGTCAGCCTGCACGCGCACCAGGCGGCTGACACGCCGCCCCTGCGGATGCTGCGAACTGGCCACGGCGTCGCCCACCTTCAAGGTGCCCGAGTAAAGCCGCACGAAGCTCAGCGCGCCATGCTGCTGATGGGTGATCTTGAACAGCAGGCCCGCCAGCGGACCGTCCGGATCCGGCGGCAGCACCACTTCGCCCTCATCGCTTTCCGCGCTGACGGCTGGGCGATCCAGCGGCGACGGCAGGTAATCGACCACGGCGTCCAGCAGCGTCTCGATGCCCTTGTCCTTGAACGCAGCACCGGCCAGCACAGGCACGCCCGCACCCGTCAGCGTCGCCCGGCGAATCGCCGCGCGCAGCTGCCCGGCATCGATCACGCGACCTTCCAGCCAGGCATCGGCCAGTTCTTCGTCATGATCGGCCACGGCCTCGACCAGCGCATCGCGCTGGGCTTGCCACTGGGCGCGCGCCGCGTCGTCCCACGGGGTGATGACCGTCGCCGCACCGTCGCGCCACTGCAGCACGCGCTCGTCGACCAGGTCGACCCAGCCATTGAAGTCGCTTTCGCTCCCCAGCGGCACGCCCAGTGCCCACGGCCGCGCCTGCAGCTTGTCCTGCAACTGCTCCAGCACGCGCTCGAACGAAGCGCCGACGCGGTCCATCTTGTTGACGAAAGCGATCAGCGGCACGCGATGGCGGCGCGCCTGGCGCCACACCGTCTCGGACTGCGGCTGCACACCGTCCACGGCCGAGAACACGGCCACGGCACCGTCGAGCACGCGCAGTGAACGTTCGACTTCGATGGCGAAGTCGATGTGGCCGGGGGTGTCGATCAGGGTCAGCCGATGCGGCGGCAGGTCACGCGGCGCCCATTGCGCCTGCACGGCGGCAGCGCCGATGGTGATGCCACGTTCGCGCTCGATCGCCGAGAAATCGGTGGTCGCATTGCCGTCGTGCACTTCGCCGACGCGGTGGATCTCGCCGCTTTTCCACAGCAGGCGTTCGGTCAGCGTGGTTTTGCCGGCGTCGATGTGGGCAATGATGCCAAGGTTGCGACGACGGGATAGGACTTGGGTGTTCATAAAGAGATTCCTGCAAAGCCAACTTCAGGGGCCGCACACCCCGGTTGGCGACAGGGTGCGCGGCTAGCGTTCGGTCTCGGCGATCTGGTGCATGGCACGTTCTCCTTGAGTACTGGGTAGAGTCGACTGGGTAGAGTCGACTGTTAGTCGACTCACAAGAAACGAAAACGAAAAGAGCGCCCCGGAGGGCGCTCTGTCGAAGGTCCAGCGATGGCCGCTTCAACGGCCTCGTGGGGCTCCAGGCAGACACGCCCGTTCCGCGCTTGCGCGGGTCAGGGTGAAAAACTTCAGGAGCGGCATCCGGTTCATGGGGCGCATTCTAGACCTGCCAATCTGGCGCGCAAGTGAATATTGAACACAAAAATGGAACGATGCACACCACGGTAGAGCCACCCCACGGGTGGCTGTAATGAGTGCCTGGCGCCTTACTTGCACCCATGCAGCGTGCGGGCATCCGCCACGGTCGCTGCCTGGTCATCCCCCATCGAGATCCACCCCTTCAGCGACGTCGCCGGGTCCACGTGCGGCAGCCGTGGGCCACCGTGGATCAGCACCTCGGTCCAGCTCCCCACCGGCGCCAGCTCGGACAGGCGCGCCGCCTGGTCGTCCTCGGTGCTGAACATGTCATCAGGACCGGCCGGTGGCGTGGTATTCACGGTTTCCGTCTTGCGGGTACGGACCCGAAGTGCACCGTCCGGCAACCGCTGGGTGATCACGTCGTAGCGCTCGACACCATAGGCCCACCTGTTTTCGCCAACGCTGCGGGTCTCGCCACCGTCGTCAGCCACGGCCACCACCTCGCCGGCCGGCCCAACGACGCCCGCGACAGAGCCCAGACCGGACATCAACGCCTGGTAGACGATCATCTGCCGCTGCTCGGGGGTCAACGCGCCGGCCTTGAGCTTGGCGGCAGGAATCTGCAGGTACGCCGCTTCCCTGCACAGCACCAGCACCTGCTGGTCGTCCCAGCTCACCGACATTTCCTCGTTGGCGAAGTACTGCGTCTTCATCGTCGTCACAGCGGCACCGTCGCTACTGGAATGCCGGGTCTCGATCAGCGAGGCGTTCTCGGCCGCGTTGGTCAGCGAAACTGGAGATGTCGACGCCGCATTGGCGGCAAATGCGGAGAAAACGGCCGATGCGAACAACAACGTCCGCGAAACACCTAAAGCGGTGGGCAACATTGAATCAGTCCATTGAATATAACTGGCGCCGAATAATACAGCGTCCGGATGGCGCGACCTATCAGTCAGCAAGCGCCCAGATGACCCCCAATTCCAAGGCCAAACCAAAGTTCGGCAAGCTTGAGCGTTGAGATCACGAGTGCTTTCCTGGGTATTGCATGTAGTCCCGGTTCCCCTGCAGCTGATCTCTGATGGAAAGAGCGGCGCGCAGCAATCTCATGGCGTTGTCTTGTCTTCCTGCGGCAGTGCCGTCCCGCTCCCCGTCTCAACCTTGTTTGCCGCAACTGCAAGCGCGCGCACGAACGGGAACTTCTCCGGCAGCCACGGGTATTCTGCCGCCATCGTTGCGCGGGCCTCGGCCTCTCTGTCTCTGACCCCGATCATGTCTGCCGGTGTGCCGCTGCGCGGATGCCGTTCCAGTTCCAGTTCGGGGTGCATGCCCACCCGGATCTGGCCGATGTAGTTCAACTTGCCAGGCTCGATGGTGAAGCTGTAGGCCTCGGTTTCAGGCACTGCCAGCCCCGTCTGGCCCATGGCGATCCAGCCGATGTAGTAGCGACCGGCCTTGACCCGCCGTGTCTTGATGCCCGGCTCGCAGCTGATCACGCTGCTGAAGCGGTACAGGCCCAGGGCGCCGGTGGAGGGCGTGCCCGGGCGGTACAGCTGTACGAACCGGGTCCACCCCGCGCACGCGGTGGTGGCGACCAGGATGCCCTCGTCGGCACCCAGCTTGGCGGTAGGCTTGATGTTCTCGATGCCGGCACTCGCCGATGCCGAGACCGCAAGTAGAGCGAGCATGCAGATCCACTTCATTGGCAACCTCCGGCTCAGCGGATGAACAGCGGCAGGGCCAGGATGCTGTCGCACGCCGGCGTGCAGCTGCGGAACTGCTCGGCGAGCACTTCGGCGCTCGGCGCGCCCGGCGCTGGTGTCGCCAGCCGGGTGCGGAAGGGATGGCGTTCCAGCAGCCAGGGCTGCGTCTGCTGCAACAGCCGTAACGACTCCGCTTCGCGATCGCGTACCGAGATCCAGGTCGGCCTGGAGTGCTGGCGGTCGAACAGTCCAGACACCACAACCTCACCGATGTAGGTCGTTTCGCCTGCACGCACGTCGAAAGTCAGCGCTTCGTCCTCGGGCACCGCCCCGACGTATCCATAACCGTGTTCGGTCAGGTAGCCGACATAGTGGCGCCCGGCCTTGGCGCGGATGGCGGCCAGACCGGCCCTGCAGCCGAACTCGAATTCGCCACGCAGGTCAGCCATCGGCGACGTCGAGCGCGTGCCGCTGGCAAAGATCGTGATCAGCCTGATGTTGCTGGTGGCGCAGTTCACCGACATCACCACGTAGCCCTCGTCCGCGGCCAGTGGAACATCCTGTCGTGCCTGCAGCGTCGCGCACCCACCCAGCACCGTCGCGAGCGCTGCCGCGACCACCCACGAAATCCCTTTCATCGTGCTTGCCCCCTGGTTCCGGCGGAGCATACGGGATCCGCTGCCGCCGCGCCATTGAGGGGGCCGATGCCGCGGCCAGAAGCGCCTTGTCCGGCGCAAGTTCGGCCTGGAAACGCCATGCGATTCCGGAACGGCTCCGCTTCGTGGATGCGATCGAGCGCACCAGCGTGGACAAGATCAACATGAAGGAGCTGCGCAGCCTGCTTGGAACGAGTGCAGAAATGGGCACCCGCTGATCGCTGGCGCTGCGCAGGCATTCAAGCCATCAACGGCAGCTGCGACTGAGAGTGTTGACCACCTGGCTGCACGCCTCATTCACCGCTTCGCTCAGAACGCCCAGGGCGGATGCTTCCGAGCCGATGGCGCAGCTGCTCGGCGCCCAGCCCGCCCCAGGGGCCAGTCTGCATCGCTACCGTAGTAGAGAGCGTGGTGCGGAAAGTGTACGGATGGGTGAAGGCGATCTTGCACTTGACCCCGCCACTCCGGGCTTCGCGGTCTTCCAGGCTCACCTGCGGGGTCACGCACATCGCGCTCATGGTCTGATCCAGCACGACGCCCTCACACGATCACGTGACCACCACCAGCGGCACGCCGCGCCGCGGGTGCTCCAGCACCACCACATCCTGCTGGTAGACCCGCTGCAGGTTGTCTTCGGTCAGCACCTGCAATGGCGTGCCATCGGCCGCCACCCTGCCCTGCTCCAGCAACACGATGCGGTCGGCATAGCCGGCGGCCAGATTGAGGTCGTGCAGCACCACGATCACGCAGGCACCGGCTTCGGCACAGGCGCGCACACTGCGCAGCGTGCGCTCCTGATGGCGCAGATCCAGCGCTGCGGTCGGCTCATCAAGCAGCAGCAGCGGCGTGTCCTGCGCCAGCACGCGCGCGAACGTGGTCCGGGCGGACTCGCCACCGGACAGCTGCTGCACCTCGCGCAGGCGCAGCGCCTGCAGTTCGGCGGCATCGATTGCCGCTTCCACTTGGGCGTCGTCCACGGCTGGATCCGGCGGATGCGGCAGTCGACCCATCGCCACCACTTCTTCCACGCTGAAGGCGAAACGCACGCCGTGCTCCTGCGGCATTACCGCGCGCTCGCGCGCCAGCGGCCCCGCCTTGTAACTGGCCAACGGCTTGCCCAGCAGGCTCACCTCACCCACGTCGGCACGCAGGTCACCAGCAGCCACCGCCAACAGCGTGGACTTGCCGGCGCCGTTCGGGCCAACCAAGGCAGTCACCGTACCCGGCTCGAATGCCAGCGAAATGCCATGCAGGATCTCGCGCTGCTGGCGGCGCACCACCACCTCGCGCAGCTTCAGCAGCACGCTCATGGCGCCGCCTTGCGGCGCTGCTGCAGCACCAGCCAGAGGAAGAACGGCGCGCCCAGCGCGGCCGAGAACAGGCCCAGCGGAATCTCCGCGGGCGGATCAAGCGTGCGTGCCGCGGTGTCGGCCACCACGATCAGCAGTGCACCGAGCAGGCCGGACAACGGCAGCAACCAGCGATGACCAGGGCCGACCAGCAGGCGTGCTACGTGTGGCACCACCAGGCCAACGAAGCTGATCGAACCGGCAAACGCCACCGCCGCGCCCACCAGCAGCGCACTGAACGCCACCAGGCGACGCCGCGTGCGGGTCACGTCCAGCCCCAGATGCTGCGCCTGGCGTTCGCCCAGCGCCAGCATGTCCAGCGGCGTGGCCAACCGCTGCAACGCGAACACGCCGATGGCAAACAGGGGCACCACCGCCGCCACATCGGCCCAGTTGGCACGCGCCAGCGAGCCCATCTGCCAGAACACCAGCGACTGCAGTTCGCTTTCGCTGGCGATGTACGTTAGGAAACCGATCAACGCCGAGCAGAACGCGGCCATCGCGATACCGACCAGCAGCAGCGTGGCATTGCCACTGCCCTTGCCGGGACGTGCCAGCGCGTAGGTCAGGCCGATCGCCAGCGCACCGCCGGCGAATGCCGCTACAGGCACCAGCCAACCGGCGGCGCCCGCAGCGCCGAGAACAATGGCTGCGACTGCACCCAGCGCAGCACCCTGGCTGACACCGACGATGCCGGGGTCGGCCAGCGGATTGCCGAACAGGCCCTGCAGGCTGGCGCCGGCCATCGCCAATGATGCGCCGACCATCGCGCCCAACAGGGCACGCGGAATACGCAGCTGCCAGACCACCGCCAGATCACGGCTGCTGACCGCCTGCGAATCGAGCAGGCCCAGCTTCACCGCCAACGCCTGCATCACCTCCAGCGGCGGCAGCCGCAGCGGGCCCACGGCGAACGAGGCCAGCACCGCACCCAGCAGTGCCAGCAACGCCACCAGCAACATGGCCCGCCCGCGACGGCGGCGCCGATCCGCCGGACTCATGCCTTCGGCAACGCCGCCAGGGCCTTGGCCAGGGCCAGTGCACCCGCACCAGAACCCACGCTGGTGTACTTCAGCTGCACATCCGGCATCACCCAGACCCGGTTGGCCTGCCCGGCCGGGGTCTGCTTCAGCGTCGGGTACGCCTTCCACAGACCCTCGGCACCGCCGAACAGCTGCAGGTCATGCTCGGTCACCAGGATCACCTCCGGTGCCGCGGCGACCACGCCTTCATTGCTCAGCTGCGAGTAGTTCTTCACCCCCGCCTCGGTGCCGATGTTGACGCCGCCAGCCAGCGCGATCAGCTGCGCCGAGGCGCTGTCGGCACCGGCAACAGTCGGTGAACCACCGGCGCCGGTAGCCGATACGTGGATCAGTCGTGGCGCATGGCCCAGGCCCTTGCCAATCGCTGCAGCCTCGTCGAGCTGACGCTGCACCTGCGTGGCCAGTGCCTGCCCTGCCTCGGCCAGCCCTAGTGCGGCGGCGACCTTGCGCACTTTGTCCGGCGCCGGCTGCAGGTCATCGATGACCACCGCCGGCTCGCCCACTTCGCGCAGCTTCTTGGCCAGTTCGGTGTGGCGGCGCAGGCTGTTGCCGAGGAACAGCGAGCCCTGCAGGCTCAGCACGCCCTCCACGCCAGTGGTTCGGTTGAACAGGAACTGGTGCGGCGCGGCCAGGCCGGCCTGGGTGGTGGTGTTGGTCGGCGCGGCAAATACCTGCTTGCCCAGCCCCAGTGCTTCGATCACCGCGATGACGTCGTCGCCACCGGCGATGATGCGACTGGTGTCAGCCACTTCAATGTCAGCGCCATCGTCGGAATGCACCTTGGCCGGCAGCACCGCCTTCTGGTCATGCACGGCCGGCATTTCGGCACCTGCCACGCGCTGCCAGCCTGCCGGCAACGCGGTTTCCGCAGCGGCCGCCGTTGCTGCGGGCGACTCGGCAGGCGTCTTGGCATCAGAGGGAGCCGACGAGCCGCCACAGGCAGCCAGCGCCAGCGAAACAGCCAACGGAAGCGCACACAGGCGCAGACGGGACGCGATGTTCATGCACATTCTCCTTGCTGGCAGGGCGACGCGCACGCCGCCCTGCCCTGTGACTTACTGCTTCGGGGTGATGCGGGTGATACGGTCACCCTTCGGGTCTTCAGCGCCGCGCGACTTGTTCACCGCGAACACATTGCCCTTGCCATCGGCACGGACGTGGTTCGGCAGCGTGCCGCCGTCGAGGTTGGCGACCACCTTGCCGTCACCGTTCACCACGGTGACCGTGCCAGCGCCACGGTTGCTGACGTAGGCCAGGCCGGAGGCATCATCGAAGGCGACGTTCAGCGCGCCGGCGCCGACCGGCACATCGTGCAGCACCTTGCCGGCGGCCACATCGACGATCAGCAGGTTGTCGGTGCCCTGCGAAGCCACGTACAGGCGGTTGCGTGCCGCGTCGAAGGCCACGCCCGAGGCACTGATCGAATTGCCCAGGTCGATGACCTTCTCGACCTTGCCGCTGGCCACATCGATCACTGCCGCTTCCGGGGTGCCGATGCTGACGGTGAACAGCTTGCCGCCCTTCTCATCCAGCACCAGGCTCATCGGGGTGAACTTGCCGTCATCCACGCCGGAGTCCAGCGTCACTGCCGGCAGCTCCTTGAGGGTCTTGGCATCGAACACCGACAGGTGGTCTTCACCCGTGGCCGACGCGAATACCTTGCCGTGAGTGCCATCGACCACCACGTCGCGCGCGTGCGGCACGGCATCGACCGGGAACTGATGGACCAGCGACAGGTCCTTCTGGCGATAGACCGCGATGGAGTTCTGGCGGGTGTTGGTGACCCACACGTTGCCGTTGGTGTCATCCACGCCGACGCCGTAGACCGCGTACACCGCGCCATTGGTGCTGCCCGGCACCTGCGCCGGGGTGATCGCCTTGGTCACCTTCAGCGACTTCGGGTCCAGCTTCAGCAGCTGCGACTGGGTCACCGGCGGGCGGCCCACGGCCGAGGTCACGAACACCGCGTTGCTGGCGGCGCTGTAGGCGGACTGGTACAGGCCCGGCACCAGCTTGTTGGACTGGGTGGCGAACTGCGCCTGGCCGGACAGCGGCAGCTGCGGCGAAACGCGCAGCTTCAGCACGGTGGCTGCGGCCGGCTGGCTGGCGCGCACCACCACCGGGTGGGTGCCCGGCACCGCGTCGGCGGGAATGCTCAGCTGGGTCTTGAAGTTGCCATCGGCATCGACCACCAGCGGCTGCGTGTTGAGCACGCTGTCGCCACGCAGCAGGCTGACCTTCTGGCCCGGCACGAAACCGCGACCGACCACATCGGCAGTGCTGCCGGGAACCACGTTCTCACCGCGCGAGACGACCTCGCCCTTGAAGGTGGCGTTGGCCGGCTGGTCGAACACCGGCTGTGCGCTGGCGGTCACCGCCAGCAACAGGCCGGCGGCGAGAGAGGTAAGACGGAAAGACGGACGGAACGACATGGAAGGCTCCTTGCACACGTAGGCCGCGCCACGTGACGCGGGATTCATCGGTTGCCTGGGCCGCTGCACATCGGCAGCCTCGCCTGGGTAGTGGGGTCGCACGCCTTGGCATGCGAAGGGATTCATTCGGCGGCGTTGTCACCGCCGCTGGCCGCGCCGTCACCGGCACTGCGGTCGGTTACGCCATACAGTTCGTGCAGCGCGGCATGGAACGACGCGGGCAGCATCGGGCCGTGGCCGAGGCCGTCGAACTCGCGGTACTGCACGCTCATGCCCGGCACCTTGGCCAACCGTTCGGACAACTGCATCGCCGCATCCGGCGTGGCGCCACCGATGCGGCGCAGGTGCGCGACCACGCGCGGATTGTTCATGTCACGCTTGCCGCGATCGCCAACACGCTCGGCGCCGCCCAGCATCAGCCAGAGCCTTGCCGCCTGGCCATGCACGTTCTGCACGAACTGCTGCTCCGGATCACCCAGCGCCGCGCCCTGGCTCCACCACAGCGACGGGCTGGCCGCCAGATACGACTGGAAGGCGGCGGGACGGGTATACAGCGCATTGAGCACGAACAACCCACCCAGCGAGTGGCCCCACAGCGCTTGCTGCTGCGTATCGATGCGTGCGCGACGCTCGACTTCCGGCTTGATGCGGCGTTCGATCACATCCAGGAAGGCCGCAGCACCACCGCCGACCGCCTGGGTCGTACCGCTCTCGTCGTCGGCGCGATCGATCCATGCAGTGTAGTCGCGGGTGCGCGCCTTGGAGTCGATGCGCAGGTCGTTGTCGTAGCCGATCAGCACCAGCACCGGTGGCGCCTTGCGCGCGGCCAGTTCGGCCAGCAACGGCTGGTCCAGGACCATGGCGACGGCATTGCCGTCCAGCGCGTACAGCACCGGGGAGGGCGTCTTGCCGGCCTTGGCCGGGATTGCCAGGTTCACCCGCCAACGGCGCTGCTGGTCCGGGCTGTCCACCACGAAATGCTCGAAACGATAGCTGGCCGCCGGCTCGTCGAGCACGGTGTGGCCAATCTTCTGCAGCGGATTGCGCTGCTGCGCATGGGCGTACGGGGTGGCCAGGAGCAGACCCATCATCAAGGCGGCCAGGCCGCGGGCCAGCGGACCACGGCGCGAAGGCGGGACGAAATGCTTCATCAGCGGCGGCAGAAGCGGCCCAGGGCCGCCGGTTCACAAGGGACCGCAGTCTACCTTAAACGCGAATGATTATCACATCGATCGAACGTCACGCTGTGTATCACGCGCGGGAGATCGGGGCCGCCAGCTTCGGCCCCTCGCTATGTTCCTGCCGGAGTTGCCAATCACCACTGGAAGCCTACACCGATGGTGAAGCCATGGTCCTCCGTGGTGGTCGAACCCGATGCCCTGAGCATGAACGAGCCATCCTCGGAGACTGCAGAAAAGCCGAGCGCGACTGCAGACTCACCACCATAAGTCGACCCGGCCATTGCAATCATCCTTCCGCCCGGAACGAAGCTGCTCGGGAGACCCGCCATCGACATCGACAGCGCGATACCTGCGTTTGCTTCGCGACGCAGCTGCTTGATCTGGCGATCCGTATATCCGTTGGCCTGGACCAGCGCCCAGCTCGCTTCCTGCCGGGACAGTGATCGTGCCTGCCCCAGATTGACTGCGTCAGTATCACGCGTGGCGGGCGCAACATGGGTGATCTGCCGCTCCGCGCCGGCCGCCCCCACCGAAAGCGCGTTCGGCCGATCGGCGCGCGAGCCGGCGCCCAGCGCGACACTTCCCGGCGCGCTGGCGACCGCGTCCTTGCCCAACGCGGTTGCCTGGGCGGCGGTGGTTGCAGCACCCTGCCCCACCGCCACGCTTCCGGTACCACTCGCGGAGGTCCCTGCCCCCACCGCGACCGCACCGCTACCAACCTCCGCCCGCGCAGCAGGCTGCTCAGAGCTCGGCCTGTCCACTGCGACTCCCTCACTCAGCGCGTCTGCACGCTGCACGCGCTTGTCCAAAGCGTTGAGCTGCGCGCCGGTGACCGCGTCAGTGCTGGCATCATCGATCCGGCCCGCAGCGATGCCGGTCACCCGCCGACCACCTTCGTGGCCGCTGACATCCAGCTCTTTGCCTCCCGTGTCTTTTCCGATCGTGAGCGACTTGCTCTGCGGATCCTTTTTAACCAACCCGATTTCCCCGCGCACGATCTGATTCCGGGTCTGCTCCACCTCCGCCGCAGTGCGGATGACACCCTCGCCAGCAGAGTTGGCTGCCTGCAACGCAGCGCTTGCCACACCTCCGACCCGATCCGCCGTCGCCTGCGCTGTGGCCGCCCCGGCAGTGGCGTCATCGGCCGTGCGCTGCGCACCATCGGCTGCGCTGGAAGCCGCGTCAGCGGCAGACTGCGCCGCCTGGGCGGCCTGATCGACCACGTTGAGCTGGCTGACATTGACTGCATCGGTCGTTTTCACGCCGGCCGCAACGTTGGCGATCTGGCTGCTCGCCTGCCCGTCATGGGCGGCATCGTAGGCGCCCAGGTTTTCGTTCCAGCGGAGGCTGTCACGCGCCAGGCCGTCGACGCGGTCATTGACCGTGCCGATGTTCTGATCCAATGCGTTCAGCGCGCCGCCAACGTTGCCGTGCTGGGTCACCTCGCCGGTGCTGCCATCGGCATTGATGGCAGCCACTC